>DATDPU010000001.1:0-97781 GCA_035292585.1 Anaerolineae bacterium
GAGACCATACCGCGCGCACCGTGGCCGTCGCCGGTTTAGTCAATCGACAGATTGAATGCCGCATGGCTTACTGACACTCCACTCCACCTGGACACCTAGCTAAAGTCCGCCTCATGCCCTTATTGAGAAGCTTATCTACTCACCTTACGCAGTTTGCTTCCCGACCGCGTCCTCGCGGACGGCCCGCGGGGACGCGGGCCAAGAGCGCTAAAATATCCAGCAGAACTTCTGTGAGTTTACTTAGTGTAGATGTTTAACGAAATACTCTGGCTTAAGGGGTTCTGCCGTGGCGTGTTTCAGCGCATCGTTCCAGGGATAACGCGCCCCGATGCGGAAGAAGCGCTCGACCAGGAAACGACCCACCGCTGGATCGGATACGAAGCGATCGGTGTCGCCCCGCACGACGTGCGACAAAATGTACTCGGTCAGCTGCGAGCAATTCATCTCGCCCAGCAAGTAATTCTGGTAGTACACCGGCGCGGCGCCGATGTGAATCTTCGCCGCCCAGGCCGAGGCCGGCGGCTGTTCCGGGCGGCGCAGCATCTGGTACTTTTCCACCAGCGACCACCACAGACTTTCCAGGTCTTGCTCAGGATCGCGGTAGATCGCCCGCTCGAAATTGCACAGCGTCAAGCACCAGCGCGTAAAGATCAGCAGTTGGTCCCGCAGCTGGGCATGCAGGCGCGCGCCCAACTGTTTCGCTTCAGCCGGCGTGAGACCGGCATACCGCACCAGCCACGCCGGATGGGTCGTCAGCCGGCCCATCAACATCGCAATCGCTTCGGTCGAGAGGGTGTGCGCGGGCGCGCGCAGCAGGTACGGCAGTGAGCGATCCTGGAACTTGTCGTAAACCGCGTGGCCGCACTCGTGCAGCATGGTCGCCATCCATTGCTCGTTGGGCTGGACGTTGGCCAACACGCGCACGTCGCCCCGGCGATCGATATCGGTGCAGTAGGCGTGCTGCTCTTTGCCTTCGCGCTCGTACAGGTCGCTGCGCTCGATCACGTCGTCTACCGGCAGGCCGATGATCTGGAAGAACCGGCGGGTGATCGCGACGATGTCTTTGCCCGCGAAATAGGCGTCGAGATTGAGCGCGGGATCAGGCGGAACCTCCTGAAAGAAGGGATCTCCGTAGTGCCACGGTCGCAGCTGTTCGACCGGGATGTGGAAGCGCTGCGCCAACTGGCGATCGAGCGCCGCCTTATAGTCGACAAACAACGGCCGAGTCAACTCATCGAGCCGTTCGAACAGGTTGAACAGCTCGGCCTGGTCGAGCTCATCCAGGGCCAGGCTCATGCCATAATAGTTTTCGAAGCCGCTCTGATGCGCGCCCTGGTTGCGCAGCCGGGCTAGCTGCCGCACCCGATCGGCGACCTGCACGCCGATCTGCTTGCTGGCTGCCCAGGCGCGACGGACTTCCGCGCTAGCCGTCGCTTCACGCAGAACCTTCTTTAACTGGTTGTCGGTGACCTTCTGGCCGTTGATCTCGGCGCGGAAGGCATTGAACTCGCTCTGGATTTCCGTCTCTAGCGCCGTGATCTGCTCGATCAGCTCCCGAGGCAGCTGGTTGGCCTGGAACGTGTTTTGGATCAGCGTGGCCTGCCGGGCCAGCAGTTCATCGCCATTCGCGGAAGTCCGGAGCTGTTTGAGCTGCTCGAAGCGCGCGCGGTCGGAGTGTAACGCGCGCGCCTCGGTCACCAGCTGCGTATACGCCTGTTCCGCCGCCGCGTCGCTGGTCGTCGTGAAGTTCCAATAGGCCACGTTGAGGGCTTGATACAGCGGCTCGACCTGCGTAGTGTACGCTTGGATAAACGCGCTTAACGCATCCGACACAGGCTGGTCTCCCGATGGGTGTGATTTCACCACTGAGCACCAGGCAGCTCTAAAGCATCAGACCTCCGAGGTCTCACAAAGTCAACCCTGCGATGTTCTGGTTGTGTGAGACCTCGGAGGTCTGTCAGAGTCATTTCTCAGAAATTCGACTCAAGCCCCTCATCGTCCGCAGCGTTGTCGCCGTCGTCGAACTCCTCGTCCTCGGCCACCTCACCGGCCGGCAACGCCACCCATAGGTTGAGCACCTCGCCCTCGTCGATACTCGTCACCCGCGCCGCCAGCACTTCGGCCTTCCGGCGCAGCCCATCCAGCTGCGGGAAATCGAGCATCACCGGACGCGCCTCGGCCCAGGCCCGCAGGCAGCGTTCCAGCATCGCCGGGCCGTTGAGCGTGCGCATCTGCGCCAGCGCCACCACCTGCGCCACGCTGCCTTCCCACAAAGAAAACGGCCATAACTCGTGCGCCAGGTGAAAATCGGGCGGGGGCCCTTCCACGATGGTGATCAGTTCGGGTTCAGAAATATTCATTGCGTTGTCCAGGTTCTGAAGATCGACTCTACGGCATATCGCTCAAGATTATACCACTCTCGATTTGAGGTAGCCATACGCCCGGAACCAGTCGAACGCATCGCGCAACGTTTCTTCGAGCGGGCGCGGCGACAGCCCCAGCTCGGCGGCCGCCTTGGCATGGCTCAACGGCTGAAGCAGATGCCTGACCCGCAACGCCGAGGCCGGGTCGCCGGGCAACCCACGGCTCAAGCCGGCAACGACGTCCAGGATCGGTTCAGGAATTCGCCAGCGCGGCGGCGCGACGCCGGCCACGCGCGCCGCACATCCGATCAACTCCGCAAACGCTAGATTGCGCCCGCCGAGGATGTAGCGCTCCCCAATCCGACCGCGCTCGGCCGCGGCAATGTGCGCGCCCGCCACGTCGCGCACATCGATCACGTTCACCACGCCGCTCAGGCTGAACTTTACCTGCCCGCGTGCAATCGCCAACAACGGCCCGCTGATCGACAGATGGATATCGCCCGGCCCGAAGACGACCGTCGGGCACAGCGCCACAACCGGCAGCCCGCTGGCGAGGACATCCTGCTCCATGATCCATTTGAGTTCGTGATAGGCATCTTGCGCACTGCCGGGGACATACGGCGAGCGCTCGTCGGCCGGCTGGCCGGGTTCGAGCGCCGGGCCGATCGTCGTCAGCGTGCTGGTGTACACCAGCCGGGATACGCCAGCTTGCCGCGCCGCCGCGAGTACGCGCCGAACCTCAGCGCGCGCGGCGGCCACGTGCCGCTCGATGTGACGGGTCGTATGGGCATACCGCGCAGCGGCGTGGAACACCACGTCGACCTCGCGCATGGCGGCGAGCAGCGTGGGCGCCTCTTCCAGATCGGCGCGCACCCACTCGACCGCTACCGCCTCGATTGCGCCGCAGAAGTCGGCGCGACGCCGGGCGGCGCGCACCTGCCAGCCGCGCTCGACCGCCGCCCGCGCGATCTGCCCGCCGATGAAGCCGGTCGCGCCCAATACCAGCGCCCGCGTCATTCGTCGCCCATCGAGATACCGAGGCCCTTCGCCGCCCGCACCAGCTCGCCGTTTGGATCGACGCGCTTGGGGGTAGCCACGGCTGCGGCGATCGGCACCGAGGTGATCTCGTTTCCGCGCAGCGCGACCATGTGCCCGCTCTTGCCATCCGCCAGCACCTGCACGGCCGCCACGCCATAGCGCGTGCCGAGCAGACGATCGTAAGGCGTGGGCCGGCCGCCGCGCTGCAAGTGCCCCAGCACCACCACGCGCGTTTCCTGGCCGATCGTCTTCTCGACCTGCTCACTGACGTAAGCGCCAATGCCGCCGAGCCGGGCGGTATACATGGTATCGCCGGCGCTTTTATAAACCGGCTGCCCGCCCGCCGGCATGGCGCCCTCCGCCGCGACGACCAAACTGAACTTCTTCCCGAAGGTGCTGCGGTTCTTGATCTTCTTGGTCACCGCCTCGACCTTGAACGGCATCTCCGGGATCAGGATCACGTCCGCGCCGCCAGCCAACCCGGCGCCCATTGCGATCCAGCCCGCCTCCCGACCCATCACCTCGACGACGATCACCCGGCGGTGCGACTCGGCGGTCGTGTGGAGCTTGTCCACCGCATCGGTCGCGGTGGTCAGCGCCGTGTCAAAACCGAAGGTCTGGTCGGTGCCGCCCAGATCGTTGTCGATCGTCTTTGGCACGCCCACAACCGGACAACCGTGCTTCACCAGTTCCATCGACGCGCCCAGGGTGCCATCGCCGCCGATGACAATAATGCCATCTACACCCAGCTCGCCGATGCGCCGCACCATATCCTCGAGAATATTGACGTATCCCGTTTCACCCGTGGGGCCGGTCTGCTTGCGCACCCAGGGATTGCCACGGTTGGCCGTGCCCAGAATGGTGCCGCCTTCCGGCAGGATTCCATCCACATCGGCCAGCGTCATCTGGAGCACACCGCCATCGCGGATGAAACCATCGAAGCCGTCGATGACGCCCAGCACTTCCCAGCCATATTCGCCGATCGCCGTTTTCACCACGGCGCGCACGACAGCATTCAAGCCCGGCGCATCGCCGCCGCCTGTCAGCACTGCTATTCGTCTTCTCATAAGGTTCCCTCACCGCGGACCCGCCGCGTAAAGTTTCCGGCTCAGGTTCAGAACAAGTGAGTGGGCATCAACGGGCACGCGGCCCTACGCGGCGCTTGTTCCACACCTGAGCGAAGTTTCCAGGCAAATAAGGCCGTTCCCTGTCGCCAGCATAAGGCTTATTATAACAGGACTTCGGCCTAACCTGTCCCATCGTACAGGCGCGCGAGGCAAACACAGCGACACGCCGGGCCGTACAACATGATATGATTCTGAAAAAATAGTCGGCATGAATGGCGTTCACCACCACGGATGAAAATAACCGTGAGCTGCCCCTCACCCGGCCTCTCCCCGGTGGGGAGAGGGGAGGCGCTCCCGCTCCCTCGAGGGAGTGGGCCGGGGTGAGGGTGAACACTTAGCGCATTTTTCAAGTCAGTAACGGTTGAAGTCGTTACTACAGTTGTAGGCCCAGGGAGGTTATACGATGGAACGTGTTCATTACCTGATCATCGGCGCCGGGCTGGCGGCGCATCACGCCGTGCGCGGTATTCGTGAGCGCGACACCGAAGGCCGAATACTGCTCATCGGCGATGAGCCAGAGTTGCCCTACACCCGCCCGCATCTATCAAAGGCTTATCTGCTGGGTCAACGGCCCAGGGAGAAAGTGTACGCGAAGCCGGCCTCGTTTTACGAGGAGCATAAAGTTGAGGTGTGGACTAATCGCCGAGCGACTGCAATCGATGCAGCGCAGAAAAGCGTGAGTCTGGCCGATGGCGTTACGCTCGGCTTCGAGCAGCTGCTGCTGGCGACCGGCGGCGAGCCGCGCCGCCTGAAAGTTCCGGGGAGCGATCTGCGCGGCGTTTATTACCTGCGCACGCTGGCCGATTCGGATGCAATTCGCGCCGCGATGCTGGCCGCGAAACAAGCCGTGATCGTCGGCGGCGGGTTTATCGGCGCCGAGGTCGCGTCGGCTTTCGCGCAGACCGGCGTCGACACAACTATGATCGTGAAAGAGAATGTCTTGCTCAAACGGCAGGTCGGGCGCGAGGCAGGGGAGTTTCTGCTCGCCTACTACCGGGATAAAGGTGTTAAGGTTGAACTCGGCCAGACCGTCAACGGCTTCACCGGCCATGGGCAGATACAGGCTGTGCACACGGCGAATGGCGCAACCGTACCGGCAGATACGGTGGTGGCCGGCGTTGGCATTACGCCGCGCACCGATCTGGCTTCGGCGGCCGGGTTGCGGGTCGAGCACGGCGTGATGGTCGACGAATACCTGCGCACATCGTCACCCGACATCTATGCGGCGGGCGATATTGCCTATTACTACGATACGCGCTACGGCCGCCAAATGCGGCTGGAGCACTGGGACAACGCCGTTCAGCAGGGCAAGCAGGCCGGGTTGAACATGGCCGGAGCGGATCGACCTTTCGAGCATGTGCCGTATTTCTATTCGGACGTGTTCGACCTCGACCTGCAAGCGTGGGGCGATATGTACGACTGGAACCGAACCCTCGTGCGCGGCTCGCACAAAAACAATCTGGCTTATTTCTACCTGAAAGACGATCGGCTCAAGGCGGTATTGCTTGTCGATCCGACGAAAGAACAGGGCGCTGCCGCAGAAAAACTGGTCGCAGGTGTGCCGGTGGTGCAGGACGAGGCGCGTTACCGAGACCCGACTGTACCGTTCGAGGCGCTGACCTAACGGAAACCTCCCACGGGTGCATAACCCGCGCGAGGTTTTGCATAGTAGGCCGGGGAGGATTCGAACCTCCATGCCCTCGCGGGCGAGGGATTTTAAGTCCCCTGCGTCTGCCTTTTCGCCACCGGCCCGTACGACGCAAGTCTAACATGCCCGCTGCCGCTGCGCAAGCTGATAGAGAAAACGGCCAACGGACTGGAAACGGATAAGCGGATATCAGCGGATACCCCATCCGTTTTTATCCGTTTGTCCGCTAAGAGTCCGTTGACAGCTATCCGTTCATTTGCCTTCGCTTCTCCTCAACCAGCTCCCACAACCGGCTGGGGCTAAGTGGAATCTCGCGAATCTCCAAATCGTACTCCGGCAGCGCGTCTTCCACCGCCTGGACGAACAACGGCCCAACCGGGATCGCGCCCGCTTCACCCGCGCCCTTGATGCCCAGCGGGTTGAGCGGCGAAGGCGTGACCTCGTGCCCCACCTCGACACGCGGGACTTCCAGCGCGGTCGGCACGAGAAAGTCCATGAACGAGGCATTGAGCAGCTGCCCGTTTTCGTCGTACACCAGTTGCTCGTAGAAGGCATTGCCCAGGCCCTGCGCCACGCCGCCCTGCACCTGCCCTTCCAGGATGAGCGGGTTGATCACACGCCCGCAATCGTGCACCACGACGTACTGCTTCACCTCGACGTTCAATGTCTCCGGATCGACCTCGACGATCATCGCGTGCGCGCCGCTGGCCGTCGCGCCGTGCGCCGGCCCAAAGTAGTTGGTCGATTCGAGGCCAGGCTCAGTGCCGGGCTTGACCGCGCCGCGCAGCGGGTTGGCCTCTTGCGCCAGTTTGCCGAGTGAAATCGATCGGGTCGGAGCGCCTTTCACCCGCACTGCGCCATTGACGATTTCGAGATCGTCTTCAGCCACTTCGAGCAGCTCGCCCGCGAGTTTGAGGATCTTCTGGCGCACGCCTTTGGCCGCTTCGTTGATGGCATTGCCGGCGACGACCGCGCCCCGGCTGGCGAACGTCCCGGTGCCCCAATGGAACTGGTCGGTGTCGCCGGTGACGACCTCCACATCGCGCACATCGGCACCGACCTGATCGGCGACGATCTGCGCAAAGCTGGTGAAGTGCCCCTGGCCTTGCGTGCCGACGCCGGTCACTGCCGACACTTTGCCGCTGGCCTGCACCTGCACGCGCGCGCCTTCGTACGGCCCGATCCCCGTGCCCTCGACGTAGCATACCACGCCGATGCCGACGTGCCGTCCCTCGGCGCGCAGGCGCGGCTGTTCGTCTTTGACGAACTGCTCGTATCCGATCATGTCCAGCGCCTTCTTCAAGATCGGTTCGTAATTGCCGCTGTCGTACACCAGCGGCGTGAAGTCCTGGTAGATGATTTGGTTGTCGTATGGAAAGGCATCAGGCGGGATGAAGTTGCGCCGGCGAATCTCGGTCCGCTCGAGGCCCAGCTCTTTCGCCGCGATGTCGAGCAGTCGCTCGATCACGAATACGCCGTGCTGGCGTCCCGCGCCGCGATACGGCGTGACGAGCGTCTTGTTGGTGAAGACCGCTTTGAACTCACTATCGTAATGAGGGATGTGGTACGGCCCAAGCAACGTGCACTGGCTGTTGAGCGCCACCGTCAGGCCATACGAGTCGTACGCGCCGGAGTCGTGCAGGAACACATCGTGGACGCCAAGCACCCGGCCCTCGCGCGTCAAAGCGATCTCGGCCTCGTGAACCTGGCCGCGCTCGTGCGTGGTGGCGACGAAATTCTCCGCCCGATCCTCGATCCACTTCACCGGTCGATCGAGTTGGAGCGCCGCCCAGGGGACGAGCACCTCTTCGGGATAACACATCATAATCTTGGGGCCGAAGCCGCCGCCGATGAACGGCGCGATGACGCGCACTTGTTGTTCGGAAAGGTCGAGCATCCCGGCCAGGAAATTGCGGATCGGGATCGGGGCTTGGGTCGTGTCCCAGATGGTCAGGCGTTGCGTACGCCCATCCCACTGCGCGACGACGCCTCGGTTCTCCATCGCCGCCGCCACACCCCGATCGTAAACGAAGCGGCGCTTGATGATGACCTCGGCTTGTTGCGCAGCGGTGGCATAGTCGCCCTTCTTTTGGACGACGTGCGCGGCGATATTCGACCCGACATCTTCGTGAACGAGCGCGGTGTTTGGCTCCAGCGCCTGCTCCACATCGACGACCGCCGGCAGCGGCTCGAAATCGACCGCGATGTCGTTCAGCGCATCTTCGGCGAGGTAACGGCTTTGGGCGACCACCATGACGATCGGCTCGCCCACATGCCGCACCTTGTCTTTGGCGAGCGGCGCCTGCGTCCGCTCGTTGAAGACGATGCCTTCAATCGGCGGCGGCGACACGAGCAGCGGCCCCGGCTTCCAATAAGCGCCGAGGTCGACGGCGGTGTACACGGCAAGGATGCCCACGCGCGCTTTGGCCCGCGAAACATCGATGGCCCGAATGCGCGCGTGCGCGTACGGGCTGCGATAGAACGCGACGTGCGCCAGATTGGGCAGCTCGACGTCGTCCACGAATAATGCCTGCCCGGTCAGCAGGCGCGGGTCCTCGTTGCGGGTGATGCGTTCGCCGAAGAATTGTGTCGTCATGGTCGCTTCCAATCCTTAATCTCTATTCTCCAGTCTCCAACCCCACTCCGCTGCGCTTCGGGGGCTATAGTCTCTAATCTCCCATCTCCCATATCATTCCGTAAAAGCGACCGCCCGGCAGAAAGCCGCCTCGCCGCCCTTGAACTTCCACGGGAACGCGCCGAGCACGATGCGCTTGTTGTGCAGCTCGGACCGCCCGATGTCGCCGCCGAGATTTTCGACGTGGATGCAATCGCGCGGGAAGAGCGCGTTGTGCGTCAGCTGATACGCCGACTCCGGGAAGAGTTCGTCGATCCGATCGGCGCCGAACTTCTCTTCGCACTTGCGGCGCACCTTCTGCCAGTGCTCCAGCCCGCCCTTGCCGAGAAAGCGGCCGATCGGCAGATTCATCGGGTGGTCGGTAGAAATCATGTCCACGCCCCACAGGTGAATCTGCTTTTCCAGCAACCAGTCGCAGAGGCTGTGGTGCGGGCCGGGATGCCGGTGAATGTAACGCTCCTCGTCGCCCTCCGGGCTGAGAAACGAGTAGCGGTGCCAGCCGGTGTGGATGAACAGGATATCGCCCGCGCGCACGTCCGCGCGCTTCTCGATATCTTCCGGCCGGAAGACATCCAGATCGTCGAGCATATCGCTCAAGTCGACGATCACGCCGGGGCCGTAGCACCACTCGATCGGGATTTCATCGATCGTCTTGCCCTTGGTGACGAAGTGGCGCGGCGCGTCGAGGTGCGTGCCCATGTGATTAGAGGTCATGATGTACTGCGCGTTCACGCCGTGCTCGGCCTTGCGCTTGATGTACTTCACTTCGAACGGCGGGTAAAACGGCCAGAACGAGCAGTCCTGGTTGAGCGGTTGAGAGAGATCGTGGATGTTCATGGGGTTCTCCGTTGGCGAATGAGATGAGTCAAAGTGAACAGTTGACAGTGAACAGCTGGCAGTGAAAAGTGAATAGTGATCAGTGATCAGTCGTTGGCAATGGAATGTCGTTGACGAGATATTCGGGAGCAAGCTCGTGCAGGGCCTGGGGAGGCTCGCCGCAGAACAGGCTGGCCTTGGCAGTCATGCCGCCAAGCAATCGCCCGATCTCCTCACATGTGCGCGTAAACGCTGCGCCGGTTTCCACCGTCCAATAACCACAATCAATCGCCGTGTCGATCCAGTGCTGTGTTTCATATTGCTCGCCATCGGCATCGCTTAGCTTACTGATAAAATGTTTGGCATAACGCCGTTTCGCCCAGGCCTCGGCGATGTTCGCGCCGATAGCGCGTGACGAGCGACGGATCTGGGACGTGAGCGAGAACATCTCGTCCTTCGGAAACTCGGCCGTCAATCGAAAAATTTCACGCGCCAGCTCCCGCGCTTTCCGATAAACCAACAGGTCGCGGAAACTCCTTGCATGGGGCAGGTTCGCCACCATTGCCCTCCTCACTGCTCACTGTTTACTGCTTACTGTTCACTGTTCACTGTTCACTGTTCACTGTTCACTGTTCACTGTTCACTGTTCACTGTTCACTGTTCACTGGCTACCATCTACTACAGTTCATACTGCTCCGCAAACGCCGCCACCGCCTGCTCGAATATCGCCATGGGCGGACGAACCAGCCCCGCGCCGACCTGGCCAATGCCGGCCTGCCGATGCGCAATGCCGGTGTTGATGCGCGGCGTGATGCCCAACTCGACCACCTTGCGAATGTCGATGCCGGTCGGCGTGCCGCGAAAGTCGAGCGCGGGCAGCGTGAAGTATTTACTCTCGGCCGCCGTGATTTCGTACATCTCCAGCGTCGCGTTCAGCGCGTCTTTGGGCGTGCCCCCGACGAAGGTCACGATCGCCGGCGCGGTCGCCATCGCAAAGCCGCCGATGCCCGCCGTCTCGGTGATCGCGCTGTCGCCGATATCGGGGTTGGCGTCGGCTTGCGAGAAGCCGGAGAAGTACAGACCGACGGGCACTTCGGCGGGAGCCGTGAACCACGCCTCGCCCAACCCACTCACGCGAATACCGAAGTCGGCGCCGTTGCGCGCCATCGTCGTGACGAGCGTGCTGCCCGCGACCCCGTGCGCGGCATCGGTCATCGCCTTGCACGCCGCCATCACCGGGTTGAGTACGCTCAACGCATTATCGCCGACGAATTGCAATACCTCGGCGGCGACAGCGCTATCTTTTGCCGTCTTAGCGATTAATGGCGCGAGTTGCTTCAAGTACAATAACGAACCGGCCTTGTTGCGGTTATGACCCTCATCGCCCATGTGCAACGCTTCGGCGATCAGCGCGCGCAGATCGATGCCATTGGTCTGCGCCAAAGCATCGGCGAGAGCTGGCCCTAGCACATCGTTCATCCAGCGCAATTTTTTCAAGACGCCGTCGCTGTACGCGCCATAGCGCAGCACCTTGCCGTAACCTTCGTTCAGGTTCGAGTAGCTGCGATTGCCATGCGTGGCATTCTCGACGATGTAAACCTTCATCGAGGCCGACGTCACGCCCGCCATCGGGCCGACGGCTCCATAATGGTGGCACGGCGCGAACTCAACTTCGCCGTGCTCGGCCAGCCCGATCGCCTCCGTTTCATCCTTGGCCAATCCTTCGAACAGCATCGCGCCGATCAGCGCTCCCCGCAGCGGCCCCGACATACGCGCCCACTCGATCGGCGGGCCGGCGTGCAGCAGCAGGTCATCGCGCATGCCTGGAATCACCTCACGCGCGGTTCCGGCGCCGATGAGCATCGGGCGCGCTTCCATCATCCGCTCGACGGCCGTGGCATTGGCGTTATCGATGTCCATAGCGTACTCCTGGAATCTCTACTCTCTACTCGCCGCGCTTTTCACCGTCGGCGCGACAAGAAAGATGAACACATCCCAGGCCGAGTGGCTCACGATCAGCGCGCCAGGCGGCGCGCCAAGCGCCGCCAGCAATCCCCAGAACGCTCCGGCGACGGTGGCCGCTGCGATCAGGGTCAGGTTGCCTGTCACCAGATGTGCGCCGCCATATGCCGCCGCGCCGAGCGCATAACCGGCGGCGATCCCGTAACGCCGCATCAGACGCTCTTGGATCAAACCGCGCCAGAAGAGCTCTTCGGCCGGGCCGATGATCAAGGCGAGACGCGCCGCAAGTTCGTTTCGCGGTCGCAACGATTCCAGCCCGTAGATCGCGTTGATCTCGGCTCCGCCTTTCGGCAGGATCAGGCGCGCAAGCCGATCGCCGATTTGAAACACCCCGTAGAGAAAACCGGCCGAACCCAGACCGATGAGGAGATCGCGCCAGCCGAAGCGGGTACGGCGCAAGCGCGGTTCAGCCGCCAGCGCCAGGCCGCCCAGAGCGAGACCCGTCCCTGTCATCCGCTGCCAGAAACGCGAACGTGGGCCGCGAAAGGTGAGCGCGAAAAACACAAACGCCAGGCCCAACCCGAGCGTCACAAGCGGCTCCGGCACATGTCGTCGCAGTTGCTTCACGCCAGGCCCGGCAGCGCCAGCCCCAGGATTAGCAGGAGGCCAAAGGCCGCGTGCAGCTGCGCCGTTTCCAGATCGAGCTTCGCGATCGCGCGCTGCTGCCCCAGCGCGCCGAGTTCGGACGCGCGGATCGCCCTGACCAGTAGCGGCAGCGAGAGCATGGCCAGCAGGCTGCTGGTGGGCAGGAACTCGATCAACACGCCCACCGCCAGCGTCAGATACGCGCCGACGACGAGCGAGACGTAGCCGACGTGCGCCGCCCGGCGCCCCAACAACGTCGAGAGCGTGCCGATGCCGAAGCGCGCGTCGTCGCTGACGTCACGCCACTCGTTGCCTTGCAAGATCGCCGCGACGAGCAGGCCGACGGGGAGGCTGACGATCAATGCCTGGGCGTTAAACTCGCCCGTAATCACGTAATAGGCGCCGATCACCATCACTGGCCCCATCAACACAAACACCAGCGGGATGCCGAGCGCGCGATACTTATACTGGAGCGGCGGCGCGGAATAGCCGAAGCCGCCCAACAGACCGATCGCGCCGAGCACCGCTACCGGCCAGCCGCGCACCAGGATCAAGCTCACCCCGATCATAATCGCGAGCGCAAACGACGCGCCCACCAACATAAAGGCTTCGCGCTCTTTGACGCGCCCCTTGAGCAGCGCGTGACTCGCCCCCGGCGAAGTAATCGTGTCGATGCCGTGGCGCACGTCGTAGATTTCGTTGGTGATGTTGGTGCCCAGGTGCAACAAGACCGCGCCGATCAGCGCAGCCAGAAAGAGCGGCAGCGAGAGCTTGCCGTCGAACAGCGCCAGCGCGCCCGCCGCTGCAACCGGAACCGTCGAAGCGGTCAGGCTGAACGGCCGCGCAATCTCGAACCAGGCGCCCAACCGCCGCCCGATGCGCTCAACTAGATTCAGGCGGTCGGCGGCGAGCCGAGCGCGCACCGGCGCAGCATCGGCCAGCGGCGCAACGGCGATCGGTTCGTCACGCGCCATCTCGGTCACTTTGGACACGGCGACGGCGCCATACAAGGCCGCCGCGTCGAGAACGGCGTCGAGCTGGTCGGACTGCTGAAGGACGGGTTGGAGGATCGGGGTGTCCAGCCCGGCCGCGTTATAACGCTGCGCCCCAGCCGCCACTTCGTCGCGCGTCCCCACCAGCATAAACGCATCGAGCATGTCGTCGGGGATCATATTCGCAGCCGTGTGATAATCCTCGGCGCGCCAGGCGGCGGCGATCCGATCGCGCAGCTCCGCCTCGAAGCCTGCCTGTTGCAGCGAGAAGTTCGACAGCACGCTCATCATGTAGATGACGAACGGCTCGCGCTTGGCGCGGTTCAACGCCTCACGCCGCGACTTGTCCACGTGCGTGAGCAGATAACCCGCCGTCTCGACGGCGTTCTCCGGGCGATCGGCTGCAACGGCAGCGGCGCGCAGCTTGGGCAGCAAGCGGCGTAGATTGGCGATGGACTCGGCGGGACGCGCCAGGTAGCCATCGGCCTTGGCGCCCGCCAGTTTCAGGAAGTCGGTGCGGTAGGCGGCGATATAAACCGGCACGCGATGCACCGGCGGGAACATTGGCTGGATCGGCGGCAGGTTCGGCGTGGCCGATGGAATACGCTGGCCCGACCACAAAGCGCGAACCGTGTCGATCGCTTGGCTCACGCTTTCGACGCCCTGCTCCGGCGAATACGGGATACCCATCTGCGCCAGCCGCAAAGGCAGCGCCGTGCCCAGCCCCAGGATGATGCGGCCCGGCGCGATGTCATCCAACGCGCTGATCGTCATCGCCGTCAACACCGGATGGCGCGTGTACGAACTCAACGCGCCGAGCGCCACGCGAATATCCGGCACGTGCGATGCAATCGCCGCGGCGTAGGTGACCGCATCGCGTTCATACAGGCTGTCATGCAACCACACCGAATGCAGCCCCTTGCGCCGCGCATCACTCACCCATTCAACCATATCCGATACCGAGCCTCGCGAAGCCAGGCCGAGGCCAACAGGTCTTGCCAACTCAGTCATGCGCTCCTCCTTGTTTGCATGTCAATAAACCCATAAAGTGAAGCGCTGCAAAAACGTTAAACGTGATACGTGATCACGCTTCACGTTTCACGCTTCACGTCTCCTTTCCTCATCTTTGCGAGAATCGCCATTAGCTTCTCGTCCCCACCTGCGGGCGGGCGCCACTCGACGTGCACCGCCTGCGCGCCCTGCGCTTGCAGGCTATCATAAAACGACTCCAGCCCGACGTTGATCGCGGCCAGCGGCGTCTGCGTAAATCGATCGAGCGCGACGGAGGGCTGCACAACAAAAGGATGTGGCGCCAGGCGCCGGCTGACATACTCCACCGCCTCCGTCACCGTGCGGAACACGATCGCGCCTGCTTCCGTCAGCCGCTCAACCTGCAATGTGAGATTTTGCGGATCATCTTCGGTCCCGATCACAATCACTACAATCTTCACGTCCTTAGCGCGTTTCACCTCAGCCATCGCGGGCGCCAGCTCACTCGCCGGGTCGGGATGTGCGCCTTCGCCCAGCACCACGTCCAGCAGGATCAGCCCAACCTCCGGATCGTCCGCCTCCTGGCGCAACCGCCGCAGTCGCAAATCGTTATCCAGCATGGGATGCAACCGACCCACGGTGAACTCATCCGCGCCGAGATCGATAATCGTGTGCGCCTGGCTACGCAGGGGATCGGGCAAGCGTTGCGCGTCGCTGATCGGCGCGTTCGAGTAGATGGGCGCGAGGGCAGCCTGCAAGCCGAGCAGCGCCTCGTAGGCCAGCGTGCCGCCGGAGAGAAGCCCTCGTAAGTAGTAACCAGTAACCAGTGAGTCAGTCATGAGTGACTGATCACTGATCACTGATAACTGATCACTGATAACTGATAACTGATCACTGGCTACTGATAACTGTCCCACTGCTATCTCCGCCGCCTCACTCAAGGTTGCAGCAAAATGCACCCCCCCGATTTTCCGCGCCGGTGGCGGGTAACCGATAAAGTCCACTACAACCGGTTTGCCGATTCTTTGTGCAGCAGCCAACAGTTGGATCGCTACCTGCGGGTCGGGCGGCTTGGAGACGAGCACGATGACGCGCGTATCGGGATCGCGTCCGAGCACATCCAGCGCCTGCTGCGCCGTGATCGCGCCGACCTCCGATTTGAGATCGCGCCCGCCGACGCCGATCGCGTGCGAGATACCCGCGCCGAGCGCGTGGACGCGGCTGGCGATCGCCTGCAAGCCTGTGCCCGATGCGCCCACCAATCCGATCGCGCCGCGCCGAACTCGATTGGCAAAACCCAGCCCGATACCGTTGATGATCGCCGTGCCGCAATCCGGCCCCATCACCAGTAAGCCCTTCGCCCGCGCCGTCTGCTTCAACGCCACTTCGTCGGTCAACGAGACGTTGTCGCTATACAAGAAAACGTGCCGATCGAGCTCGAGCGCTTCCCGCGCGACGCCTGCGGCGTATCGCCCCGGCGTCGATACCAATACCCAGCCCGCTTCGGGCAGCTGCTTGATCGCCGCCGCTAAACTGCGGGGACGAAACGCTTGACTGGCGGCTGGACGGCGGCGGGCCAGCAACGGTTCGATCTGCGCTAACGCCTCGGCGGCTGCCGCTTCGGTTTCGGCCTTCACCACGATGAGCAAATCGTCGGGGCCGGCCGGCGTCGAATCGGACAGCAGCGCGCTCGCCGCCAGCAACTCGCAATTGGCCGGCGTCGCCATCACGGCGCCGGCGTCGAGCACACCGGGCAATCCCAACAGGCCGCGCTGCAACTGCATCAGCACGACCGAATCGTAATACGCGCCCTTGCGGATTTCGTTCCGGGTGACAGGCATGGCCTTGGTGTGATCAGGATTATATAACACTCAAGCGAGATTCGGCAGGCGGCAATACCTGCGAGGTTTTGTTCAGACCGCGTGACGGCGATAACGCCCGCATAAACCTCGCAGGTCTAAGGAACTGACAACGGTTGTGTGCATACGCCGAACCCGGCTAGTGCCCTACCACAGGGAAAATGACGGGTCGCTTAGCCCCCTGCTTGCGCCCCCTTGCGGGGTTGTGGGCGTCTGACGGGCACAAGGCCCTACGCTACACCCATCAAAATCACTGTGGCGGAGCACTAGTGCTTCGACAACTTGAAGTTGCATAGTTCCTGCCGCAGTTGCAGTGCGAAGCCGCCCCGTGGCCTGCGGCGGACGGCAGTGCAACTGCCGTCCCAACCCCGCAGAATTAGGCGGTCGGGGTACTAGTAAGAAATCCGCCGCCGGGCGTAGCTAAACGTATCCGCCAGTGTTAGATCAGCCAAGTCTGCCGGCGCGCTGTGCGTCTGGCGCTCCAATATCTTCCCTACATGGCGCTTCGTAATTGAACAGAGTTTCACTTGAACACCCGCGCGGGTTCGGGCGCGGGCGGAAGGAGGTGGGACCGGCACACGATCTGTAGCCGTGCTCGATCGAGCTTCGCATTTTTCCAATCCGCCCCATGTGCTCATTCGTTCTGACAACTATTATTACAACGCAAAGTTGCCGCATTCTGGCCCACATCTGGTGCTCTCGCGTTGCCGGACACGCCAGATATGGTGGCAATTAGCCCGACTTTGCGCTGTAATACTATTCAACCCGTGTTAATGAGGAGAGAGCCATGTCCAACCGAACACAGACAGCCTACTTACCCAACGACGTACCTCCGCCGGGGCAACTGGTGCTGCTCGGCTTGCAGCACGTACTGACCATGTTCCCGGCGACGGTGTTTGTGGCCTTGTTGACGGGCTTCCACGTCAGCACCGTCCTGCTCGGCTCCGGCATCTCCACAGTCGTCGCCTTGCTCCTGTCGAAAGCCGGCATCGGCAAGTTCATCCCGCTGTACTACGGTTCCAGTTTCAGTTACATCGCCGCTTACCTGGCGATCACGAATGCAACGTTCGGCACGCCGGCCAGCGACGAACTGATCTCGACGATGCAAGCCGGCATCATCGCCACCGGCGTCTTGAACGTCGTCGTCGGTTTCATCATCCGGGCCGTGGGCAAAGCCAACGTCGACAAAGTGCTGCCGCCGGTCGTGACCGGCTCGGTGGCGGCCGTCATTGGCTTTGCGCTGGGCTTTGCCGCGCTCGGTTTGGCCACCGGCACGGCCCGAGGCGCGGGCTTCGAAATCGCTGATTTGAACTTCGTGCTCGTCGCCCTCATCACGCTGATCACCACCGTCGTTTTCTCGGTGTACCTGCGCGGGAAAGGCTTCATCGGCATGCTGCCGATATTGTTGGGCGCGATCGTCGGCTACGGGGTGTCCATTCCACTGGGGCTGGTCGATTTCACCCCGATCACCAGCTCCGAATTCATTCGAGCGCCCCACGTCACGCTGCCTAACTTCACGAGCAGTTTGGCGATCACCGCTATCTTCAGCATCGCCATCATGGCCCTCGCGACGATTCCAGAATCGACCGCGCACCTGTACCAGATCAGCTTATACGTGGATCGCACCGCCGAGGAGTTGGGCCGCGAGAAGTATCATCTCGACAAGCACATCGGCTTCAACTTGATTCTCGACGGCGTCGGCGACATCCTGCACGGGCTGGTGGGCGCAACGGCCGGCACCAACTACGGCGAGAACAACTCGCTGATGGCCATCACCCGCAACTACTCCGGTCCGGCGCTGCTCACGGCGGGCGTCATCGCGATCCTGCTGGCATTCGTCGGCACGCTGGCCGGCGTCGTACAGAGTGTACCCATGGCCGTCAGCGGCGGCCTGGCGATCTACCTGTTCGGTGTAATCGGCATGCAGGGCATCGCGCTGATGATCGAGAACAAGGTCAATATGTTCGATCCCAGGCAGCTGGCCATAGGCGCGACCATTCTCGTCATCGGTGTCGGCGGACACATCGGATACAACGGTTTCCTGCCCATCCCGATCTTGCCGAGCATCTTCCCCAACGGGCTGCCGGCCATCGCCGCCAGTGCGGTGCTCGGCATCCTGCTGAATGTCATCTTCCTGATCTTCAAACCCGGTGAAGTGAGCGCAGTTGCCGAGCCGGTCACGGCACCCGGCGCAGCCGGCAAGTAGCACACCGTTCAGAAACCTCCCGAAGGTTTATGCCTTCGGGAGGTTTTCACCCAGACCGGGCTGGGCTACCGCTCGCCGGTGATGTAATTCTCCAGTTGCGCGATCATGAAACTCTGCTCGGAGATGATGCTCTTGACGACATCCCCGATCGAGATCACACCGACCACGCGCTCGCCCTCCAGAACGGGCAGGTGACGGACACGCTTATCTGTCATCAGCGCCATACAGTCTTCAATGCTCTGCTCCGGCCGGACGTACACCACGCGCGAGGTCATGATCTCCTTGACCGGCGTGTCTTTAGACGCTTTGCCCTTCAAGACAACTTTGCGCGCATAATCGCGCTCGGAGAAAATCCCGATCAGCCGTCCGGCATCGAGCACCAGCAGCGCCCCGATATTCTTGTCAGCCATGCGCGCGAGCGCCTCGTAGACCGATGCACCCGGCGCGATCGACCACACGTCTGACCCCTTGGCTTGCAACAACTGGTTGACGGTTTTCATGGCTCAGCTCCTCCCTGGCTAACCTGTAAAAAAGCCCCCTCCACGAAAGCACACGAAGACACACTAAGAAAAAAGACGTTTTCGTGCCGCTTCGTGTAGCTGCGTGGCTAAGACCCTATCCCCGGTAAGGTCTACTGATTTCAGAGCCTATACGAATTTATCTGTGTAATCCGTGATATCCGTGGTCATAATACTCGTTCTATTTTATCAGCCCACGCCAGCAGCGCCTCATCCGCCTGCCAGCGAGCCGCAACTTGCAGACCCAGCGGCAGGCCGGCCTCGTTCGCACCCGCTGGTAGGTTGAGCGTCGGCAGCCCGCTATGTGTCCACGGCAAATTCATCACCGGATCACCTGTGCTGGCGAGACCTTCGGGCGCCGGGCCGGGCGCAGCCGGTGAAAGCCACAGATCGATGCCGTGGTCGTCCATGAGCGCAGTCAGCTCGGCGCGCAGTTGCGCGCGCCCGTGCAGCGCCTGAGCGAGCGTTGCGTCCGAGACGGCTTGGCCGCGCCGGATCAGGTCGGCGGTCTTGGGGTGATAGAGCGCTTCGTAGCGATTGAACCATCCTGCGTGGACACGCGCCGCCTCGGCTGCGACGATCAGGTTGTGCCGATTATAAATCTCGTCGAAGTCGAGCATCGCCTCAACCGGCTTGACCTCGAATCCACTTTCGCTCAAGCGTTGGCGCACCGATCGGAAATGGGCCAGCCCTTCCTCAGCCGCGCGGCGCAGGTATGGGCCTTCGGGGATACCCAGAATAGGTTTACGACTCGGAATCTCCAGTCTCCAATCTCTACACAACACACTCGCTGCCCGCGTCGCATCGGCCAGGTTTGTGGTGAACGCGCCAACGTGATCGAGCGAAGGCGAGAGCGGGATAACACCGGCCCGTGAGATGCGCTCAGTGCTCGGCTTATAACCGACGACGCCGCAGAACGACGCGGGCCGTATGATCGATCCGATTGTCTGCGTCCCCAATGCCAACGGGCACAGCCCTGCCCCCACTGCCGCCGCCGAGCCGCTGCTCGATCCGCCGGGCGTGTGTTCGGGTCGGTGTGGGTTGCGCGTCGGGCCGGGCGCAAAATAGGCAAACTCGGTCGAGACCGTCTTGCCTAAAATCAGCGCGCCCGCCTGCTTCAAACGAGTGACGCTTTCGGCTTCGGGGCCTTGAAACAGTTCGGGCGGGAGCCGGCTTCCGGCGCGCGTGACGAATCCATCGGCGTGGAAGATGTCCTTGACGCCGACGAGCATGCCGAACAACGGCGGGCGGGCATCGGGCTGCCGATACCGATCGAGCAGCGCCCGAGCCTCCCGGCGCAGTCGATCGAAACGAGCGGCTTCCGGCACGAAGGCCAGCACCTTCGGCTCGCGCGCGTTAAAGTGAGCTTCTAGCCGATCGATTTGATCCAGTAAATCCACTTCTATGTTCATGTTCTCCGGTGTTCACGTGTCACGTAATCACGAGACTTGGCCCCAAAAACCTGATCCACGAAGCCACACGACGCCTGGCGCGCCGCCGGCTCTCCGCTGGAGAGCCGGAAACGGCGAGAAACACGAAGTTCCCAGCCGTTTTCGTGCCCTTCGTGTTACGCCTGCCCCCTGTGGGGGTCGTGGATAAATCCCTATTGCAGAGAACGTCTACTGATCACGCTTTGCATACTTTTCCGCCGCCAGGAGCACCGCAGCGACGATGTGCTGATAGCCGGTGCAGCGGCACAGGTTGCCGGACAATGCTTCGCGAATTTGCGGCTCGGTGGGGTCGGGGTTTTCTTCGAGGAAGGGCAGCAGCGTCAGCAGGATGCCGGGCGTGCAGAAGCCGCACTGTAGACCATGCGCTTCCCAGAACGCCTGCTGCAGCGGATGCAGCTCGTTTTGATTCCTGGCTAAACCTTCAACCGTCGTGAGCGTGTGTCCGTTCGACTGCACCGCCAACGTGAGACACGAGCGGATCGGCTGGCCGTCAAACAGAATGGTGCACGCGCCGCACACGCCGTGCTCGCAACCGACGTGCGTGCCCGTCAGGCCCAGCTCGTGTCGCAGAAAATCGCTCAAGAGCAGGCGCGGCTCAACCTGCCGCTCGTAAGATTGGCCGTTGACGGTGAGGGTGATGGTATGGGGTTTGATCACAGTTCGGCTCCAGTGAGACGAATGACCAACGACGAAGGACGCTGGCTTTGGTCATTCGTCCTTTGTCTATCGTCCTTGGTCCGGCGCTGCTCGCTCGAACGCCTGCGCCAGCGCCCGGCGAGTCAACACGCGCGCCAGATGGCGTTGATACTCCGGCGAGGCGTGAACGTTGCCCACCGGCATGATCTCGTTCTCGGCCGCCAGCGCCGAGGCCGCCTCGAGGGCCTCCGGCGAATGAGGTTGGCCGTGCAGCAGTCGAGCGGCCTGTCGCGCTTCAACCGGCCCATCGCCGGCGTTGAGGTAAACCAGCTTCGCCTGTTGGCAGGCGTCGTTCTCGTCCAGCGTGACGAGCGCCGCAACACCCATCAGCGCGTAATCGCCGTGCCGCCGGGCAAATTCCATGAACGACCAACCGGTGCGGGGTGGGAGCGCCGGTAAAGCGATCTCCACCAAGATTTCTTCTGGCGTTAAGGCGGTGGTAAACATACCCTGGAAGAATTCTTCAGCCGAAATCCAACGCGCGCGCGCTGCGCTCTTCGCGCGAAAGCGGGCATTCAGCGCGAGCGCGACGACGGGCAGCTCGGCGGCCGGATCGGCATGGACCAGGCTACCGCCGATCGTGCCCCGGTTGCGAATCTGCGGATGCGCGATGTAAGGCATCGTTTCGTGCAGCAGCGGCGCAGCCCGCGCGATGAGCGGATCGCGTTCCACACGGCGCTGGCGCGTCATCGCACCGATGCGCAACTCCCCCGAGTCTGCCTGGCGAATGTAATCCAGCTCCGCTAACGGGTTCAAATCCACCAGCAGCCCCGGCTGCGCCACTCGAAAGTTGAGGGCCGGCGCCAGGCTCTGTCCGCCGGCCAACGGTTTTGCCGCGCTGCCATGTTGGGCCAGCAGCGCCAGCGCCGCCTCAAGCGAATCGGGCGCCGCGTACTCAAATGCCGGTGGTTTCATACCGCCATTCCTTTGTCCAGGCCGGCCCTCAGCCGACGCCGGTCGTGTGGATCGATCGGGGGTGGAATCAAATTGAAGCGAGCGGTTCTGCGCACGCCTGGCCCTCGCGCGCACACTCAACCCGATTATGGCCTAAGTTGAAAAATAAGACAAGCGACTCGCGCCATGAATGATGATGATCAGCGCGCGCGGGGCGCTTCAGTTGCGATCAAGACGATCTTTTCGAGTATAATGTTGAGCATCGCCCAGTTTGAAGGAGGCCAGACATGCATTTCCAGGGCAGCGTGCCAATCGGCGCGCCGCGCGAGAAGGTGTGGGATTTCCTCACCGATCCGCACACCGTCAGTCAATGCGCGCCGGGGCTTGAATCCGTCGAGATCATCACGCCGGATAAAAAATTCCGGGCGGTCGTCTCGGCCGGTTTTGGCTCGGTCAAAGTAACTTTCACCCTGGACGTGGAATGGCTCGAACTCGACGCGCCGCAGCGGGCCAGGATGAAGGCTCACGGCTCGGCGCCGGGCAGCGCGACCGATATTACCAGTGAGATGATATTGCACGAGGCCCCGAACGGCGCGACGGATTTGAAGTGGACCGCCGACATCGTCGTACTGGGCACGATCGCCAGCCTGGCCGCGCGGCTGATGGGCAGCGTGACTCAAGAACTGGTCGGCACATTTTTCAATTGCGTGAAGAGCAAGATCGAAGCGTGAAATTCGGTCCTGTCCCACTCGAAGAAGCCGAGGGCAAAATCCTCGGTCATAACATCGCCGGGCGCGATGGGCGGCGCGTGCTGCGCAAAGGCAAAGCGCTGACCCGTGAGAGCCTGGCAGCATTACGCGAGATCGGCCGATCGGCCGTGTACGTTGCGGAGATGGAACCGGGTGACGTGGGCGAAGACCTGGCCGCGCGCCGGATTGCCGCAGCCGTCATCGGCAGCGGCCTGCGCCCCATTGGCCCCGCTTCGGGCCGGGTGAATTTGCTGGCAGAAGTTCAGGGCGTGTTGCGGGTCGATGCGCGACGGCTGGCTGCGCTCAATGCCTACGAGGGGATCACGCTCGCGACGTTGCCCGCCCATAGCGCCGTTCGCCCGCGACAGATCGTCGCCACGATCAAGATCATCCCTTTCGCCGTAGCGGAGACGGTGCTGCGCGCCGCCGAGGCGATCGGCGTTGAACCCGTCCCCCTGGTGCGCGTCGACCAACTCCAGCCCCAACCAGTCAACCTCATTTTCTCCGGGTCGTCGTCCATCCGCGACAAGCTCGCGGCAGATTTTGCCCCGCTGCGCGAGAGGGTGGAAGCGCTAGGTTCGATCATCGCCGGTTCGGATTACGTCTCGCTCGAAGACGAGTCGGGCGAAGCGACGCTGGCCGACCTGTTGCAGCGACGCCAAGCCGCCGGCGCGCGGCTGATCGTCGTGGCCGGGGAGACGGCGATCATGGATCGGCGCGACATCGTGCCGCGCGCCATCGAGCGCGCGGGCGGGCAGGTGGAATGTTTCGGAGCGCCGGTCGATCCGGGCAACCTGCTGATGCTGGCTTACCTGGGTGAAACCCCCATCCTCGGCGCGCCGGGCTGCGCGCGCAGTCGCAAAGTCAACGTGGTCGATTGGGTGCTGCCCCGCCTGCTGATCGGCGATCGACTCACGCGCGAGGAAATTGTTGCGCTTGGCCACGGCGGCCTGCTGGAAGACGCGCCCGAACGGCCGATGCCGCGCAGCAAACTGACGTGAGGTGGCAGAACGACTTGGTTTAATACGTCCCTCATTTCTCAATGTTGACTTTCACCACAGGATAGCGTACAGTATCGACGTGGTGCTGCGCGGCGGGGGCCGGATGGCGTACAGCATTCAACCACACACACTCTCACCTTCACTCCAAGTTGGGCCATTTCATCACGGGCCAACCGACCGTTCGTCGCTGCCTTCAACCCTATCCCACGTGTAGGTAACTCCAGCTGCGCCTTTCGAGCTGGAGTTTTGTTCTCTCGCGCCGGTTAGCCACCGGCTCCAATCCATTCGGAAGGAGGAAACCGTATGAAACAGTCTGTCTCTCTCACCGTCAACGGAGTCACGCACACGCATCAGGTCGAGCCTCGGCTGTTGTTAGTGCATTACGTGCGCGAGGTGCTCGGCCTGACCGGCACAAACATCGGCTGCGATACCAGCCAGTGTGGCGCCTGCACCGTCCTGCTGGACGGCCAGGCCGTCAAGTCGTGCACGGTGCTCGCCGTGCAGGCCGACGGCAGCCAGGTTACGACCATCGAGGGGCTGGCGCGCAACGGCGATCTGCATCCGGTTCAGGCCGCATTCTGGGAAAAGCACGGGGTGCAGTGCGGCTATTGCACGCCGGGCATGATCGTCACGGTCTACGACCTGCTTCAGCGCAACCCGCACCCGAACGAGATGGAAATCCGGCAAGGATTGGAAGGCAACTTGTGCCGCTGCACGGGCTACCAGAACATCGTGGCCGCGGTGCAGCACGCCGCCGAGAGCATGGCGCAGTAGGAGGCGAGGATGAATACCCGAGTTTTTGGCGCGTCGATTAAACGCAAAGAGGACCCGCGCCTGATCACCGGCGAGGCGAAATACCTGGACGATATTCAACTGCCGGGCCTGCTGCACGCGGCCATCCTGCGCAGCCCGTACGCTCACGCGAAGATCGCGCGCATCGACACTGAGAAGGCCAAACAGGCGCCCGGTGTGGTGGCCGTGTTCACCGGCGCGGATTTCAAAGACCTGCCCGCGCTGCCTTGCGCCTGGCAGGCCGGCGGCGTGAAGAACAATGCCAATACGCCACGGATATTGGAGATCGATAAAGTGACCTTTACCGGCGCGGGCGTGGCGGCGGTGGTGGCGACCGATCGCTACGCCGCCGAGGATGCGCTGCACCTGATCGACGTGGACTACGAGCCGTTGCCGGTGGTGGTGGACGCCGAGAAGGCCACTCAGCCCGGCGCGCCCCAACTGCACGAGAATGCGCCGAATAACATCGTTATGGACTGGTCGTGCGGCGATCAGGCGGCGACCGATCAGGCGCTCGGCGCGGCCGATATCGTCGTCAAGCAGCATCTGATCAACCAGCGCCTGATCCCCACCCCGATGGAGCCGCGCGGAGCGATCGGGCAATACAACCCGGCCTCGGAAGAATACACCGTGTGGATGACCTCGCAGGCCCCGCACGTGATGCGCCTGCTGATGACAGCGTTCGTGTTCGGCATCCCCGAAACCAAGCTGCGCGTCATCTCGCCGCAGGTGGGCGGCGGCTTCGGCTCCAAGATTTTCCTGTATCCGGAGTACTGCCTGGTCGCCGCGCTGGCGAAGCGACTGGGCCAGCCGGTCAAGTGGATGGAGACGCGCCGCGAGAACTACATCGCCACGACGCACGGCCGTGACCACATTACCGACCTGGAAGTAGGGGCGAAACGCGACGGCACGATCACGGCGCTCAAAGTCAAGACCTACGCCAATCTCGGCGGCACGCTCTCGACGATCGCGCCCGGCATCCCCACCACCTTGTACGGCCGGCTGCTCTCCGGGGCGTATAAGATTCCGCACATCTACTGCAACGTCCTGGGGGTGTACACCAACACTGGCATGGTCGATGCGTATCGCGGCGCGGGCCGGCCCGAGGCGACCTACGTCGTCGAGCGCGCGGTGGACCTGGTGGCGCGCGAGCTGAAGCTCGACCCGGCCGAGGTGCGGCGCAAGAACTTCATTCCGTCGGGCGATTTTCCCTATGCGCCTGCCGACAACATTCTGGCCGGGCTGAAGTACGACAATGGCGACTACGAAAAGACGCTGGACAAAGCGCTGGATAGGGTGGGCTACCAGAACTTCCGCAAAGAACAAGCCGAGGCGCGCAAGCAAGGTCGCTACCTGGGCATCGGCCTATCCTCCTACATCGAGATCTGCGGCGTCGCGCCGTCGGCCTGGATCGGGTTGCCCGGCCAGGGCTGGGGCGCGGGGCTGTGGGAGAGCGCCAACGTGCGAGTGCATCTCACCGGCAAGGTCGTCGTGACGACGGGCGCGCAATCGCACGGGCAGGGCCATGAAACCACCATGGCGCAGATCGCCGCCGATGAACTCGGCGTGCCGATCGACGATGTCATCGTCCAACACAGCGATACGCTCGGCACGCCGTTTGGCTATGGCAGCTATGGCAGTCGCAGCGCCGCCGTGGGCGCGGTCGCCGTGTACAACAGCTTGCTGCGCATCAAGGACAAGGCGATCAAACTCGGCGCGCATCTGCTGGAGGCCGCGCCCGAAGATATGGTCTATGACGCGGCAGCGGGCAAGATACACGTCAAAGGCTCGCCCGATCGCGCCAAGACGATCCAGGAAGTCGCCGGCGCGGCTGCGCTGGCCTACAACCTGCCTGCGGGCATGGAGCCTTTCCTCGACGATACCGCGTACTACGATCCACCGAACTGCACCTACCCCTTCGGCACGCACATCGCCGTGGTGGAAGTGGATCGGGATACCGGCGAGGTGAAGTTGCTGCGCTACATTGCCGTCGACGACGTGGGCCGGGTGATCAACCCGCTGATCGTAGACGGCCAGGTGCACGGCGGCATCGCGCAGGGTGTGGCCCAGGCGCTATGGGAAAACGGGGTGTACAACGAAAACGGCCAGCTGCTCACCGGCACGTTGATGGACTATGCCGTGCCCAAGGCCGATTTCTTTCCGCGTTTCGAGGTCGATCGCACCGAGACGCCTTCCCCGGTCAATCCGCTCGGCGTCAAAGGCGCGGGCGAGACGGGCACCATCGCCTCGACGCCCGCCGTCGTCAACGCCGTGATGGATGCGTTGGCGCCGCTGGATATCAAGCACATCGATATGCCGCTGACACCCGAGCGTGTGTGGCGAGCGATGGGAGGATAACTATGTATAACGCCAACTTCGATTACCACCGCCCTTCAACCGTCGCCGAGGCGGTTCAGCTGTTGGGCACACATCCAGAGGCAAAGGTGCTGGCCGGCGGTCACAGCTTGCTGCCGGCGATGAAACTCCGCACGGCCACCCCGCTGGCGCTTATCGACATCGGCCGCATCAAGGAGCTGGCCGGCGTCCGGCTGGCCGGGCAGGCATTAGAGATCGGGGCGATGACCACGCACGCCACGCTCGCCGGTTCGGACGTAGTGAAAACGCATTGCCCGATCCTGGCCGAGGCCGCCGCCCAGATCGGTGATACCCAGGTGCGTAATCGGGGCACGATCGGCGGCTCGCTGGCGCACGCCGATCCAGCCGCCGATCTTCCCACCCTGATGCTCGCGTTGGAGGCGACGCTGACGGCCACCGGCCCCAAGGGCAAGCGTGAGATCGCCGCGACGGACTGCTTTGTGGGACTGTTCACCACCGCGCTCGAACCGGGCGAGCTGCTCACCTCGATCCGGGTTCCGGTTTACAGTTCGGGCACGGGCGGCGCGTACCTGAAGCATCGCCACCCGGCGTCGAGCTACGCGGTGGTCGGCGTGGCGGCGCTCGTGTCGGTCAAAGGCGGCAAATGTGAAAACGTCCGCCTGGCCATCGGCGGCGTCGCACACCATTCGATTCGTTGCGAGGCGGCCGAGCAGGCGTTGAACGGCCAGCCGGCTAACGAAGCAGCGATTTCGGCCGCTGCGGCCAAAGTCGCCGGGGCTTTTCACGAGCCGTTGCATGACGTGTACGCCTCAGGCGAGTACCGGATACATCTGGCGCAAGTGATGGCGCAGCGCGCGCTGCTGAAGGCCGTGGAGCGGGCGCGCGGCTAAGCAGGCGCCCGTGGCAGTAGACCTCTGAGATGTCGCGTCTTACATCCGGGCGGTTCGCGCCGTCAGGTGACAGGGGCCTTCGAGGTTTTCGGAGGCCCCTATGAACGCCAGGGACGTGATAGAATATTCCACACCACTCTTCGCCCAGGAAGGCAACTTTGATCATCGACTCGATTGACGCTTTGCAAAACGCGCTCCGCGAGGAGCAGTACATTGCCGATCGCGGTCTGGCGACCTCGATCTTTCTCGCGCTCAAGCTCAACCGGCCGCTGTTCCTCGAAGGCGAAGCCGGCGTCGGCAAAACCGAAGTGGCGAAGGTCATCGCGCGCCTGCTCGACACCGAGCTGATCCGGCTGCAATGCTACGAAGGGCTGGATGTGCATCATGCCGTGTACGAGTGGAACTACACCCGGCAGATGTTGCACATCCGCCTGATGGAAGCGCGCGGCGAGCGGGCCGACGAAACCGAATTGTTCGGGCCGGAGTTCCTGTTGCCCCGACCGCTGTTGCAGGCGATTGAGACCTCGCGCCAGAAGGCGCCGGTCTTGCTCGTCGACGAGCTGGACCGCAGCGATGAAGAGTTCGAAGCCTTCCTGCTCGAAGTGCTGTCCGATTTCCAGATCACGATTCCGGAGATCGGCACGATCAAAACCGAGCGCCCGCCCGTCGTCGTGATCACCTCGAACCGCACCCGCGAAGTGCACGATGCGCTCAAGCGGCGCTGCCTGTACTACTGGATCGACTACCCGACGTTCGAGAAAGAGTTCGAGATCGTCCAGACCAAGGTCCCGCAGGCTTCCGTTCAGCTGGCGCGGCAGATCACCGGCTTCGTTCAAGAGCTGCGCCGCGTCGATCTGTACAAAATCCCTGGCGTGGCCGAAACGCTCGATTGGACGGCGGCGATCGTCGCCCTCGATCAGCACGCGCTCGATCCCGGCATCGTAGAGGATACACTGGGCGTGATTCTGAAGTATCAGGATGACGTGGAGAAAGTGAAAGGCGAGAACGCGAAGGCGATACTGGAGAGAGTTAGAGCGGGGAGTTAGAGTTAGATCAGCATCTTCGCCATCGCCTTCCGCTGTAAGGAAATTGGACAAGGCGAGTTCGATCAGTTTTATCGAGCGGGCGACGAGCTAATAGTCAGTCCATCTGAAATTGATGGAGGCTCGTAGTAGCGACTTCAGTCGCTCGGACGACTAAAGTCGTCACTACTCCCCTTGCTTTTGAGTGGACGAAGCACTAGTGGTCAGTCCAGTTGATTTTGATGGGTAGCTTAGGGCCTTGTGCCCGCCGAAGGCGCCCACAACCCCACACGGGGGCGCAAGCAGGGGGCTAGGCTACGGCCCATCGCTTTCAAGTGGACTGACCATTAGCCTCCATCCTTTCCGGCCTGATAGATGCGACAGTCAAAGAAGAGATAGAGATTAGAAAGTCTGGCCGAACATTACGCGATGACGTCGCTGAGTACGAGCTTCTCAATGACTCAAACTCCCACCTCTAACTCCCACCTCCTCCACAACCTCCTGCTCTTCGGCCGGCTGCTGCGCGGGCTGGGCCTCGACGTGAACCCCGGCCGCACCCTCGATCTCGTCCACGCGCTCGAGCACATCGACCTCGGGCGCAAAACAGACTTTTATTACGCGGTGCGCGGCCTGCTCGTCCATCAGCATGAAGATTTCGCGCTGTTCGACGAGGCGTTCGATTTATTCTGGCGTAAGCCAACCCCGGACTGGACGACGCTCGACCTGCGCGGGCTGGGTGCGCGACAGCGCCCGCGCCGGCCGTTATTCACGCCGCCCCCGCTCCGAAAACCGCGCGCCTCGGCTGAAGACGAGCCAAACGATCGGGCGCGCCCCGATGAGCCGCCCATCGTGCAAGTCACTCTCACCTACAGCGCGCAGGAGGTGCTGCGGCGCAAGGATTTCGCCGAGCTCACCGCCGAGGAACTGGAGGCTATCAAACGCCTGATCGCCGCACAGACCTGGCGCCTCGACGCGCGGCGCACTCGCCGGCAACAACCCGGCCGAGGCCCACTGCTCGATCTGCGGCGCACGGTCCGGCACAGCCTCAAGTACGGCGGCGAGGTGCTGGAATGGGCGCGCCGCGAGCCGAAGCACAAACCGCGCCCGCTGGTGATCATCGCCGATATCAGCGGTTCGATGGAGCGCTACACCCGGCTGCTGCTGCACTTCATCTACGGTCTAACGGCCGGTCTCGACCAGCCGGTGGAAGCTTTTGTCTTCGGCACGCGCCTGACGCGCATCACCCGGCAGCTGCGCCTGCGCGACGTCGATGGGGCGCTGCGCGAAGTCGCGCGCGCCGTGCCGGACTGGTCAGGTGGAACCCGTATCGGCGACACACTCAAAACCTTCAATTTTGTATGGGGGCGGCGCGTGCTGGGGCGCGGCGCCATCGTGTTGCTCATCAGCGATGGCTGGGATCGCGGCGACACCGAACTGTTGAAAACGGAGATGGCCCGCTTGCAACGCAGTTGCCATCGTCTGATCTGGCTTAACCCGTTGCTCGGCTCGCCGCAGTACGAGCCGCTCACCCGTGGGATGCAGGCGGCGCTCCCCTACATCGACGACTTTCTTCCGGCGCACAGTCTGGCCAGCCTGGAAGACCTAGCCGCGCATCTCGCCGGTTTGGAGGCGCGCCGGAACGTGCGCCGGCAAGCTGGCGCGAGAGTTCACTAACTCCAACTGCTGCCTGGAATGGAGTGACTATGCGTGAAGTATTGTCCGACCTCGAGCGGTGGCGTGAACAAGATCGCGCGGTCGCACTGGCGACCGTGTTGCAGACCTGGGGTTCTGCGCCGCGCGGCGTCGGCGCGAAGATGGCGCTGACGGCCGACGGGGAGATCGCCGGTTCGGTCAGCGGCGGCTGTGTGGAAGGCGCGGTGTTTGAAACCGGCCAGCAAGTGCTGAAGACGGGCCAACCGCAACTGCTGCACTTCGGGGTCGCCGACGAGACCGCTTGGGAAGTCGGGCTGGCCTGCGGCGGCAGCATCGACGTGTTTGTGCAGCCGCTCAACGCGAACCTGTACGCGGCGGCGCGCGCGGCGCTCGTCGAGGAACAGCCCGCAGCGAGCGTGACGATTGTGCGCGGCCCGGCTGGTTCGATCGGGCGCGGGTTGGTGCTGCGCGAGGATGGATCGGTGACAGGCGTATTGGGCGATGGCTTGGACGAGCCGGCGCGCGCTGCGGCCAGCGCCGCGCTGCTCGCAGGGCAATCGCGGCGGGTTGCTTTGCCCGACTCGATCCGCCCTGGCAGCGAGACCGAGCCGGTCGAAATCTTTATCGACGTGATGCTCCCCGCGCCCACCCTGATCGCCGTCGGCGGCGTGCACATCGCGATTGCGCTGACGGCGCTCGCCAAGACCCTCGGCTATCGCACGATTGTCGTCGACCCCCGGCGGATCTTCGGGAGCGATGCGCGCTTCCCGCACGTCGATCGCTTGATACAAGCCTGGCCGGACGAGGCGCTGGCCCAGCTGAGTTTGACGCGCTCGACGGCGCTAGCGATGCTCACGCACGATCCCAAGCTGGACGACCCCGCCCTGCTGATCGCGCTGCCCAGCCCGGCGTTTTACGTCGGCGCGCTTGGCAGTCGCAACACGCAGGCGCAGCGCCGCGAACGCCTGCGCGCGGCCGGGCTGAGTGAAGCGCAGCTCGCACGCCTGCAAGGGCCGATTGGGATCGACATCGGGGCGAAGACCCCGGAGGAGATCGCGCTGGCGGTGGTCGCGCAGGTCACCGCCGCGCGCAATGGACGTATCTAGCGTAAACCTCCCAGGTCTTTGAGACCTGGGAGGTTTTTCTAGCCATTCTTGAAGACCACCGGTAAATACCAGCGCAGACCGTTCACCAGGATCGAGGCGGAGCGCGTGAATGGCGCCTGGAGTCCAGGGTTGATGGTGACGGTGTTGTTGATTGTCTGCGTGATACCCGTGCTCACCGTCACGGCATACGTCACGGTCACGACGGAAACATTCGACATCACCCCGCTCCACTTCAGCGCGGGCGCCGCCGACGCATCGGGTGCGCCGCGAGTCGCCCCCAGCGAGCCGGGCAGGTAAGCCAAGCCGGCGGGCACGGTATCGGTGAGGCGAAGCGTGTTGGAGAAGGGGGCGCCGGTGTTACGCAGCACGATCGTGTACGTCACGCGCTCGCCGAAAGCCGGCGCAGTATTCGAAGCGCTTTTCTGCGAGGTCGAAAGATCGGCCGGCGCCGCCGACGTGATTTTATAGACTGCGCCATTGTCGTTGTCAGAGTACCTGAGCAGATACAACTCGCCGCCCTCGTCTTCGCCGAATGAGCTGATCGCGAACGACTCATTTCGCTGCTCGGTGCGCCCCCAATTGCCCGGGCTGACCTGCTCCAGCGACCAAATCCGGCCCGAGCCATAATCGGCGAAGAAATACACGCCGTCCAGCCAGGGGTAATCGCTGCCGCGATACACGTAACCGCCGGTGACGGTGCTCCCCAGGTTGCGGCCGTATTCGCTGATCGGCAATGTCACGCCGGCCGGCGTGATCAACGGCCGATTGCAATTGTCGGGATCGGCCGGGTCGAATTGGTGAAAACCCTCCATCAGCCGCCAGCCATAATTCTCGCCGCCGGAGCTGCCGCCGGGTTGGTAACTGACTTCTTCGTAGCAGTTCTGCCCCACATCGCCGATGTACAGATCGCCCGTCGCCCGGTCGAAGGCGAAGCGCCACGGATTGCGCAGACCTAGCGCCCAAATCTCCGGCCGGTAACCCATCGTCTGGGTGAAAGGATTGGACGCCGGAATGGTATACGTGGGAACGCCGCGCACGTTGAGGCGCAACAGCTTGCCCAGCAGCGTGCCGGGAAACTGCCCGTTGCCTCCCGCTGCGTGCCCCGAACCCGAGTCGCTTCCGCCGCCGCCATCGCCCATCCCGATGTAGAGATAATCATCGTTCGGGCCAAATTGCAGCTGGCCGCCGTTGTGATTCGCCTGCGGCTGCTCGATCGTGATCAGGTGCGTGACCGCGATCGGGTTGGCGACGTCGGCCGCCGGGTTGGACACGACGTAGCGCGCGATCACGGTGTCGCCAACCCCGACTCTGCTCGTGTAGTTCACGTAGAACGCGCCGTTCGTCGCGTAATCCGGATCGAACGCCACGCTGAGCAAGCCCTGTTCTCCCTCGGACTGGACTCGATTCGTGATGCTGAGGAAGGGCGTGCTCAACAACGCGCCATTCTTGATCACCCGAATCCGGCCTGCCTGCTCGACCACGAACAGACGCCCGCTGCCGTCGCCCGCGTGCGTCAGGTGTACCGGGTCAGACAGACCGTTGTCGATTAGTTGAAGATTGATCGTGAACGGTGTAGCGGCGGCAAAGCGCGCCTGGCGCAGCGCGGGGCGGTCGTTATGCGCGGCATGCGCCGCATGAGACGTCGCCGGCGCCACGGTCAGCAGCGCCAGCGTCAGGGCCGCGCCGGCCAGGGTCAACAGCGTCGTCAATCGAATGAAAGGTCGCAGCATGGGGTCTCGCTCCTTTGAATGGCTAGTACTTCGACAACTTGAAGTTGCGTAGTTCCCGCCGCAGTTGAACTGCGGCGGACGGCAGTCCAACTGCCGTCCGAACCCCGCAAAATTAAGTGGTCGGGGTACTAGTAAATAGTCGGAAACGGCAGGGAACACGAAGACAGGACTTGTGTATTCGTGTCGATTCGTGGACAAAAAACGTATCGCGAATTGGCGCGGGGGAGAGTTGGGCTGAAGGGCTTACAACCGCGCCAAGTTTAACATAGCCGGCGCAGACGCGGCAACCCGTACTTTGGTCAGGCAAACAAAACACCGGCGCGGATTGAGCGCCGGTGTTGAGCGAGCAGCCGGTTACGGCGTCAGCTTCGGCTGGACGCCGCTGGGCGCGGACGCGGCGGCCGGCGTTAACACGGCCTCGATCTGATTGACCAGGGCGTGCACGTCAAACGGCTTGGCCAGGAAATTGGCCGCGCCCAGCGCGACAAATTCTTGCCGCTTGACCTCGTCGAGTGTAATGCTGCCGGTCATGATGATCACGGGAATCTTGGCCGTCGCCGGCGCCTTCTTCAAGTTCTGCAACACCGTGTGCCCATCCATGCGCGGCAGCTTCAGATCGAGCAGGATCAGGTTCGGCTGTTCGTCTTTCGCCAGCGTCAGCGCATGCCGCCCGTTGCTCGTCACCAACACGCGGAAGCCGGCTCGCTGCAACGCCGTCGTCAGCATATCGCTGGTGTCCAGGTCATCCTCGATCACCAACACGCAACCGACCTGGCCCAACACCCGGCTGACCGACTCGATCAACAGCGCGGCATCGATCGGCTTGGTCAGGTAATCGATCGCGCCGCGCCGCAAGCTCTCTTTGCCATCCGGCATGACCGACACGACGATCACCGGCACGTCGGCCGTAGCCGGATCGGTCTTGAGCGTGTTCAAGACGTCCAGCCCGTCGATGTCCGGCAAATAAATGTCCAACGTGATCAAGTCGGGCCGCTCGCGTTTCACGGTCTCGATCGCCGCCTGGCCGGTGCCCACGGTCTGAACCGTATACCCCACCTGCATCAGGTTCCGCGCGATGAGCGTGGCGATATCGGGATCGTCTTCGACGACCAGGATACTCGGCGCGTGCGGAGCGGTCGCGCGCGTTCGAACAAAGCCGGCGTGCGAAACTGGGGACGCCGGGATCGCATAGGGCGGTTCGGTCTCGGCCAGCGGCGTCGTAAAGAAGAAGGTTGTGCCGACGCCCGGCGTGCTTTCGACCCAAATCTGACCGCCGTGCATCTCGACCAGCGTGTGAACGATCGCCAGCCCCAAACCGGTGCCGGGGAATTCTTGAACCACCGGGGCGTCGGCGCGGAAGAAACGATCGAACACTTTCCCGGCATCTTCCGGCGCGATACCGATGCCGGTATCCCGCACCTCGACGCGCAACATATCTTCGGTCGGAACGGCCCGCACGGTAACCGCGCCGCCCGCCAGGGTATATTGATAGGCATTGCCCACCAGGTTGGTGAGAATCTGGATCAAGCGCGCGTGGTCGCCCAGCACAATCAGCGGGTTGTGCTCCGGCAGCTCGACGCTGATCGTCAAGCCTTTCTGCTCGATGCGCTCGCGCAGCGACGTGACCACCTGCTCGATGACGACGACCATGCTCACCTGCTTGAAGTCGAGCACCACCCGGCCCGTCTCGATCCGGCTGATGTCCAGGAGATCGTCGACCAAGATCGACAGGCGATCGGCGTTGGACTTGATGATCGCCAGGAAACGCTCCTGGTTCTCGTTGAGCGAGCCGGCCGCGCCCATCATCAACAGATCGGCGTAGCCCTTGATGCTCGTCATCGGCGTGCGCAGCTCGTGGCTGACGGTCGAGACGAACTCGCTCTTGGCCCGATCCGCCTCGACTTCCGCCGTGATGTCGCGGAAGACCGAGACCGAGCCGAGGAATTCGTCGCCCGGCCCGGTGACCGGCGCGATCGAGACCTTGACGAAGCGCCGCTCGTCCTCGAAGTGAACCCGGTTGGAGAGTGACGGGATGTTGCGGCGCGTCTCCGGCTCGTTGCGCCAGCGCTGGATCTGCTCTTCCCACTGCGCGCCGGCCGAGCCGTACAGGCCGATCAGATCGGAGGCCGGGCGCCCCAGCGCCGAGGCGCGCGTGTGACCCAGGATGCGCTCGGCGGCGGCGTTGAACAGGATGATCGTGTCGGCGCCGTCGGCCACCAGCACGCCGTCGGCGACCGATTCGAGAATCGCCTGCGCCTTGGCCGCCTCGACCTGCTTGTCGCGCAGCATCGTGCCCAGCCGCTCGGCGCTCTCGCGGATGAAACCGTACAGCGCGGCGTTATTGATCGCCGTCGCCACCTGGCTGGCCGCGGCTTCCACCAGGCGCAAGTGCGTCTCCGCGAAGTAATCCTCCTCCGCATGCAACAGCAACAGCGCGCCCAGCGCATCGTCGCTCACAATCAGCGGCACGGCCATGGCGGAACGATAGAGCCGCTCGGTGCGGTGTTCTTCGTCCTCCAGCCAGCGATCGTCCAGGCGCAGATCGGGCACGATCGCCGGCAGCCGGTTCTGGATCACCCAACCGGCCAGGCCCTGGTTACGGCGCAAGCGCGTCGGGCGACCGCCGGGCGGCAGCTGCACCACGCGCCCCAGCGCCGCGCGATGGAGCAGGATACCGCTTTCCGAATCGATCATCAGGATCGAACTGCGCTGGGTGCCCACCGCTTCGTTGACCAGCGCCAGCGCGCGGTTGAGGACGCGATCCAGATCGAGACTGGCCGACAGCTCGGAGGTGATCCGGTACAACGTCTCGACGCGGTCGCGCTCCAGCGTCAGTTCGGCGTTCGCCATCGCCAGCTCGTCGGTGCGATTGCGCACCCGCTCTTCCAGCTCCTGGGTGAAGCGGCGCACCTGATCGAACAGGCGCGCGTTGGTCACGACGCTGGCGACCTGGTTGACCAGGGTGGCGATCAGGTGCAGGTCGCTTTCGATGAAGGCGCGGTCGGTGCGCGATTCGACCAGCCAAACCGAACCGATCACTTGATCGCGCGCGATCATCGGCACCATCAAGACATACAGGAAACCGGACTGTTCGAGATCGGCGCGTTCGCGCGGGTTGAGCGCCGGGTCATCGGCGCGCAACAGCAGCAATTCACGCGCGTGCAACGCCCGCTGGATTTTCGGATACTCGGACAGCACGTAGGTCCGGCCGGAGGCGTCGGGCGTGGTGACGGCGCTGGTATCGGCATAGTGCGAGTAGACGATCGTGAGGCTATCGTGGTCGCGATCCCAATCGGAGAAGATCGCGCCCTGCACACTGGTGATCCGCAGCAGTTGATCGGCGGCGGTCTCCAGCACGGCGTGATAGTCCAGCAAGGTCGAAATCGCGCGGCCCGCTTCGTAAAGCAGCCCTTGCTCGCGCAGGCGGCGCTGCGTTTCCTCGAACAGACGCGCGTTCTCGATGGCCACCGCCGACTGCGCGGCGATGGTCGTGAGGATACGCATGTGACCCTCATCGTAGGCGTAGGGCCGCTCGTAGTTCTGCACCGACATCACGCCGGAGACGAAGTCGCCGAACAGCATCGGCACGCCGATATACGACTGCGGCAGATCGCCGTAAAGCTCCAGCCCCAGCTCTTCCAGCTCGGTCACGGTATTGACCAGGAACGGCTTGCGCATGGTGAAGATATAGCCCGTCAGGCCCGCGCCAACCGGGATCGGCGCCGGCGTGATTGGCGCGCCGTGGTCGTAATAGATCGGGAACGTGATGCGATTGGCGGTCGCGTCGTATAGCGCAATGTAGAAACTGGCCGTATCGATGACGCGGCCCAATTCGCGCCGGATCACCTCGACCAACTGCGACAGCGGCATCGTCGCGGTAATGGCCTGGCTGACCGCATTGATCGATTGGAGCTCGGCGACGCGCCGCTGGGTTTCGGCGAACAGCTCGGCGTTGGTGATGGCGATGGCCGCCTGGCTGGTCAGCGTCTGCGCCAGCTGAATCTCGCTGGCGGTGAAAGTCCGATCGTACTGGCGCTCGCCCAGTTCCACCATGCCGATGGTGCGATCCTGCGCCACCAGCGGCAACCGCAGCAACGCCTTCAGCCCCAGGCGCTGCAAGTTGATCCGGTCGAGCTCATCCACTTCGAGATCGCTCAAGCGCAGCGCGCGCGGATGCGGGTCTTCCAGCGCCTGCACCACGCCGGGATAAGTGCTCAGGTTGTAGATCGTGCCGGGCGCATCGGTGTGACTGACCTGCTCCACGTCGCGATCGGCCATGATGACGACCTGGCTGTGGACCCGATCCCAACGGGTGACCGTCACCGTTTGCACGTCGAGCGCGCGCACCAGTTGCTGGGCCACGGCGTCGAGCACCCGATCCAGCGCCAGGCTGGTCGTGATCGCCGTGGTCGCTTCGAACAACGTGCTCAACTCGCGCGTGCGCGCCACGGTCTGCTCGAACAGCCGCGCGTTCTCGATGGTGATGGCGGCGTGCGTGGCTAACGCGAGCAGCAGTTGCTGATCGGCCTCGTCATACTCGCGTTCGCGCTGGCTGTCCCACACTTCGAAATAGCCGAGCACGCGGTCACGCACGGCCATAGGAACCGCGATCAGGCTTTGGCCGTCGTACTCCAGCAGGCTCTCGCGCTCATCCGGCGTGAGCGTCGGATCGCTCAAGCGCAGGGTTTGCGGCTGGCGCGCGCGCAAGGCGGCGGCAATGTGTGGATAGTCCGCCAGCGCCGTGACCTGGCCCAACGCCGAGCGGTGCTCGCGCTCGGTCGCCTGCGGCGTCCAATACTCGTAATCGACGCGAATAGTGTCGTCGGTTTCATCGTAGCTGTAGTAGCACAGCGCAGTCGCGCCCAGGTGGCGCACCATACGCTCGCTAATCGCGGCGATCACGCCTCGCGCGTCACGCGCCAGCACGAGATCGCGCGTGCTTTCGTACAGCATGGTCTGTTCGAGCAACTGGCGCTGGGTCGCGGCCAGCAGCCGCGCGTTCTCGATGGCAATCGCCGCTTGATCGGCCAGCGTGGACAACAGCATCAGGTCGGTGTTGGAGAACGAACGCGGCGTGATCTTATCGACGCTCAACACGCCGGTGACCTTGCCGCCGATGGCAATCGGCACCAGCAGCATCGCGGCAATACTGGCGTCGGTCGGGTCAGGGGTGAAGCGCGGCTCGGCCCGGACATTGGGCACGATCAGCGCGCGCCCTTCCTGCGCCACCGTCCCGACCAGGCCCTCGCCCTCGGCCCAGGTGAGGTGCGCGATCTGCTGCACATCCCAGCCGTGCGACTTGCGTGGCGCGAACCGTCCGGTCGTCTCATCGGGCAGGAAGATCGTTGCGGTGTGAGCATTGGTCAGCTCGATACTGGCGTCGACGATCGTGGCCAGCAGGCCATCCAGGTCCAAGCGGGCGCTGATGGTGCGGCTGACTTGATTGAACAGCGTCAGGCTATCGATGCGCTGCTGCAGGTCTTCCAGCAGGCGCGCGTTCTCGACGGCGATCGCCGCCTGGTTCGCGAACAGCTCCAGCGTCTCGATCGTGGCGCGATCGGGGATACGGCCATCGAACGGCTCGTCGACCGAGAGGATGCCCAGCACCCGGTCGCCCGATCCCCGCAGCGGCGTGAACAATAGGTCTTGCTCGTGCCAGTGACCGGACGCGCGCGGCTGGAACTCGGTGCTATAGGGCGGCCAGGTGTCCAACCGGCTGGTGACGACCATGTGTTCCATCGGGATGTAGTACGATTGGCTGATGCGGAACACATCGCGCATCACCTCGCTGATCGTCTCCCACGGTTGGCGCACCTGCTTGATGTCTTCTAATACCGCGACCGGCAGGCCGGCCGCCGCCACGCGCTCCAGCGCCGGCGGATCGCCGCTCAACAGGCTGAGCAGCACCACGTTGAAGCCGGCGGTCTCTTGCACCGCGTGCACCACGTCGTCGAGCACTTCGATCAGCGGGCGGTCGCTGCGGAACGCCTGGCCGATCTCGAACAGGTTGGCCAGCTGCTCGGCGCGGCGGCGCAACAGCTCGCCCCGGCGCAGTTGCTCCTCGTAGCGTTGAGCGTTGCCGATGGCGATCGCCGCTTGCGCCGCCAACGCGGTGACGAAGGCGATGTGATCCTCCGTGAAGTGCGCCAGCAGCGGGCTTTCCAGGTTGATGACGCCGACGACTTCCAGCGCATACCGGATCGGCACGCACAGCTCGGACTGCGTTTCAGGCGCGATCTGGACGTAGTCGGGGTGCTCACGGACGTTATCCACCCGCAGCGGCTCGCCGCTCACAACCACTTTGCCGATGAGGCCGTCGCCGACACGCAGCGTCAGCATGCGCCCGCGCTCGGCTTCCTCCGGGGTGTAGCCGAGCAGCGCGCTCAGCACCAGTCCCTGCGTATTGGGATCGACCAAAACGATCGCGCCGCGCCCCGCGCCCGCGGACCGCACCGCCTCGTCCAGCACCAAATCCAGGATGCGCTCGCGGTCGAGCGTCGCGTTCAACTCCTGGCTGATACTGGACAGCGCGGTGAGCTCTTCCACGCGCTGCTGCAAGCGGACATCGGTCAGCGCATACAGGCGGGCATTCTCGACCACGCTGGCGATCTGCGTCGCGTAGATCGACATCAGCCGCGCGTCATGCTCGTCGAAGGGCTGGCCGTTGAGTTTGTTGCTGACCTGGATCACGCCGGTGCGGCGGGTGCCCGTGGTCATGGCGGCCAACAGCGTGCGCTGCACGCCGACCGCGCGAGCCATCTCATTCAGCCCGGCCGCCAGGGTCAGCGGATCGTTCGACACGTCGTTGCTGATCCAGGTATCGCTCTCAGTCCAGATACGGTAAGCCGGGGTATCCTTCTCCACCGGGATGACGTAATGCTCGATCAGTTCATCGGGAACGCCGTGGAACGGCGGCTGGCTGACCAGCAGCTCGCGCTCCGGATCATACAGCAGCACGCCGGCAAACTCGACGCCGACCCGCTCGGCGATGCTGCGCGTGATCTGCGAGTATACCTGTTGCAGATCGGTCAGCGCCGACACCGCCTGCGAGATTTCGTACAGGCCGGTCAATTCGTTCAGCCGTTCGGCCCGCTCATTCGCCAGGCGCGCGGTTTCCACCACGCCGCCCAGCAGCGTCGCCAACGTCATCAGGCGCTGCTCATCGTCCAGGTTGAACGGGTTGCCCAGCGTGCGGAGGATGTGAACTTCGCCGATGGGCTGATCGCGCACCAACAGCGGCGCCGAGATCACGCGGCGCGCGTTGAAGCGCTCGACGAAGGGCCGATAATCCTTGAGGATACGGGGATCGTTCGGCGCATCGTCGGTGCGGAACACCTGGCCGCTGCGAAAAATGCTGTCAGCGAACGTGGGGGGGCTGGTATCGATCTGGAAATCGGCCACGCGCGCATACGTCGCGCCAAACAGCGCGGTGGGATGCGCCTCCAGGCGCTGCGTTTCGGGATTGTACAGCAGCACCAGGCCCAACTGCGCGCCCATCAAGCCGGCCGCTTCCGCCATGATCTGGTGGAGAATCTCATGCGGTTCCAGCGCCGAGGCGGCGATGCTGGCGGCGCGCAGCAATCCGGCTGCATCTTCCGCTCGTCGGCGCGACTCCAGGTAGAGCTGCGCGTTCTGGATGGCGACGGCCGCCTGCGCCGCGATCGTGCGCAGCGTGTCCAGGTGCGCCTCGTTGAACGCGCCCACCAGGTACGACGCCAGTTCGAGCGTGCCGATCAGCTGCTGCGCCGACATCAACGGCACGCCGACCACCGAGCGGATCGGGAACCGGGCGAGATCGACGGCCAGGGCGACTTCGTGCGTCGCCGCGTCTGGAATGAGCAGCGGCTGCCGCCGACTGGCGATCCAGCCCGTGACGCCCTGACCGAGGTGATAGACACCTCCAATCGTCCGGCTGTATTCGTCGTAGGCGGGATCGGCGCCGCGCCCGCGCGTGCGCAACACTTCGTCGTGCGCGTCCCACAAGGTGATCTCCGCCAGGTCGTAGGAAATCAAGCGGCGCACCGACGATAGGATCGAGTTGAGCGTGGCGTCCAGATCGAGCGACGACGAGATCGTGCGGATGATCTCGGCGATGATCATCATTTCCTGGGCGCGGCGGCGCTCGACCTCGTATAAGAACGAGTTCTTGATGGCGGCGGCGGCCTGATGGCCAAAGGTGGAGAGCAAGCGTTGATCCGATGGATCGAAGGCCGGGGTGCCGGGTCGGGTTGAGGCTTGCAGCACGCCGACGACGGCATCGTCGCTGTGCAAGGGGATAGCGATCAGGGCGGCGATCTCCTGATCGTTCGGGGCTTTAGCCAGAAAACGTTTATCGACTTGGGCATTCGCCAGGAAGATCGGCTTGTCCTCATGCGCGACCCAGCCGATGATGCCTTCGTTCCATTCGAAGGCCAGCGATCCCACGTGCTCCTGCCGGCCATCCGCCGCCGGCTGCGGGGCTTCCCACTCGCCGCGCAGCACGAGCCGGCGTTGCCGGGGATCGAGGACGTAGATGGAGCAGCGATCGCTCTGGATGGCGCGGGCCACCTCGTAAGCCAGCCGGCCCAGCACGTCTTTGAGATCGAGCGAAGTGATGGCGCGGCCGGATTGGATCAGCGCCGTCATCTCGCGGAGGCGGGCCTGGGCGTCTTCCGCCTGGCGTTCACGTTCGCGGGCCATCGCCGCCAGCCGGACCTGCGATTGCTGGAGCGTGGCCGACATGGTATTGAACTCTTCGGCGAGCACCTGGAGTTCGTCGCCGGTGTCGATGTGAATGCGGAAGTTCAGATCGCCGCCGGCCAGCGCGGCCGCCCCGACGCGCAGCGCCTGGATGGGATGGGCGATGCGCTGGCGGATATACAGCCCGACGATCAGAATCGAGACGAGCGCAACTGCCGAGAGGCCCAACCCAATCAACCCGATGACGTTGACCTGCGCATACGCCTCGCTGAGCGGCTGCTCGACGAGGAGCGCCCAACGTCCGAGCTCGGTATCGATCGGCAGGTAGTGCGCCAGCACGGGCACGCCTGCCAGCCCGGTGGGGTATTCGCGCCCGGCGAGCAACGTCGAGCCGGCCGCATTCAGCGCCTCGACCACTTGCGGCAGATCGGCCACGCGCGGGTCGGCTTGCTTCAGCCGCAGCACATCGTGGAAGGCGAGCAGGCGGCCCTGCTCGTTCACGACGTACGCATAGCGCTCGCCGACGCGCACCTGGCTGACGAGGTCCCACAGTCGGCTGAGGTCGATCTCGGCGCGGAGGATCGAGACCGGGCGCCCCATCACATCGCTGGTGGGGAAGGCCATATCGAGGAAAGGCTCGTCGAACTCGGAAATGTACACCGGCCCAAAGTAGGCTGCGCCGGTCCGCGCCTGCTGAATGGCCGGGTCGGCGTTGAGGTCGGGGTAGAGGCTGGAACAGGGCCGGCGCTGGATCGCCTTGACCCGCTCCGCGCCCTCCAGGCTCACCGTACACAACTGGTAGATCGACGAATCGAATTTTTCGACGGTCGATTTCATCAGCAGGCGCTGCGCTTCCACGTCCTCCATGAGCGGCAGGACCTGCGCCAGCGGTGCAACCTCATCGCGCAGCGACTGGGCGTAGCTTTCCAGCCGCGCCTTGAGGCCCTCGGCAATTTCGCGCTGGAGCTCGGCCACCTGGCGGCGCTGGGCATCGGCGCTGATCAGGGAGATCACGGCCACAACCATCAGCGACACGATCGCGCCGATGGCAAACGGCACCCACAGCCGCACACCGATGCGCCCGATTGCTTGACGAGCTTTTACCCGTTCCGCCATTCTGTCGCTCAATTACACCTGAAGTCGTGACTACCAGCGCCACCCGGTCATAGCGACTCACCTACCCCGCAATGCAGCGAGTGGGGCAGTCGCTCAATCCTTGTTCCCGCCACAGTTGCACTGCGGCGGGCGGCAGTGCAACTGCCGTCCGAACCATGCACAGTCGTGACTGCTAATGCTGAATGAGCGGCTGCAAGAAGACGAACTTGCCGTCCTTCACCTGATTGCCGCTGATCGTCGTCAGCGTCGTATCGCCGTTACGATCGAACCGAAACGCGCCCCCGGTGCCGGGAAAGTCGCGGATGTTGGCGATTGCTTCCAGGATCGCCCGGCGGTCTTTCACGCCCGCGCGCCGGATCGCGTCCAGCACCACCCGCGCTGCGTCGTAACCGAATTGTGCGTAAGGCTCCGGTTCTTCGTCGTAGGCGACCCGGTAAGCTTGATAGAACTGCGCGCCGACCTCAGTCGTGAGCGCCTGCGGCGGCTCGCCGATCTGCGTGCCCAGCACGCCTTCGGCCGCGCCCACCGCTCGTTCGATGAAGGTGGAATCGGCTGCGCCATCGGGAACCATGAAGTGCGCGCGCAGGCCCTGCTCACGCATCTGTTTGACGACCAGCGGCGCGCCGTTCTCCGTGGTTCCGCCGAAAAACACGAGGTCGGGATCGGCCTGCTCAACCCGATTCAGCACCTCGCCGAAGTCGGTCGCGGTCTTGTCGATGGAGGCGCGGCCCGCCACTGCGATCTGCACATCGAGCGCTTTCTCCTCGAACAAGTTGGCAATGCTCACACCGTACACGTCGCCATCGTCCAACACGTATACCGAGCGATACCCCAATTCGCGCGCCCAAATCGCCGCCGCCGGGCCTTGCGCCGCGTCGGTCGGGCAGGTGCGGAAGTAATTGCGGCGTCCAGTCGGGTAGAACTCGCCGGGACGGCCGGGATAGAAACCGGCCCGCGTCAGTTCCGGGGCGGTATTGCTGGGGCTGATCTGCGCCAAGCCTTCGCGGTTGGTGATCGGGATGCTGACGAACGCCGCGCCGGAATCAGCCGGGCCGATGTAGGCCATCACCTCGGGGTCGGCGACCGCCTCGTAGGCATTGGCCTGTTCCCGATCCGCATCCCATTGGCCCGACTCAAGACTATCGGTCCGCGCGACGAGAACGATCTCGAAGTTGGCGACCCGCCCGCCCGCCTGGTTCACCGCCAGCTCGATCCCTTTGCGAATGGACTCGCCCTGGCGGGTTTGCAGGGGCAGCGACACATACAACTTGATCGGGCCACCAGAGGTTGGGCCGCAGGCCGGCAGCCACAGCGCGGCGAGGATGAGCAGAGTCAGGCAGAGGGATCGGCGGCCACGGGCGAACATGGTGAGTCCAAAACGTTATGCTGGGCCGCCGCCGGGCGTGGCGCAATCCAGCCGGCGCGCCTCCGCCGCAGCTTCGGTGATCTCTCGAATGTCGGTGAACTGCTGCGCCTCAGACAGGATCAAGCCCACACACATGCGCATCAAGGGGGCGCGGCGGTCCTTGCCATCCGGGTCTTTGATGATGATGTAACCGCGATCCCGGTCGATGAAGGAATAATGCGAGAGGATGCCTTGAGTGAACCTGGCCTTCAGCCCATCGGATAGCGCCCCGGCGCGCTCGGGTTTGGAAATCACCATGAACTTGTCGCCGCCGACATGCCCGATATAGTCGTCGGCCGCGCCCAACGCATCCACCGTCTCGCTCAAGAGCAGCGCCACAAAACGCAGCACGTCATCGCCGGCCAGGAAGCCGTAGGCATTGTTGAAGTCTTCCAGCCCATCGATGCCGATGTAGAGCAGGCTCCAGTCCTGCTTGCGCATCAGGTGGCGCAATTGCTCTTCGTTCAGCCGGCCCGAAGGCAGGCCGGTCGTCGGGTTGGTCAGGCTCTCGCGCTCGGCGCGGCGCATCGCGCCCTGTACGCGCAGGCGCAGCTCCTCGATGTCGAAGGGTTTGGTGATGTAGTCGTCCGCGCCCAGCTCCAGCCCGGCGATACGATCGCTGCGTTCGTCTTTCTGAGTCAAGAAGATGATCGGGATGTGGCTGGTGCGCAGGTTCGTGCGCAAGCGGGTGCACACTTCGTAACCGTCGATATCGGGCAGCATGATGTCGAGCACGATCACGTTCGGCAGCTGCTGGCGACAGCGATCGAGCGCCTCGCCGCCGCGCCCGGCGGCCACCACCTCGTAACCCTGCGAGGTGAAGTAGATGCGCAGCATGTTCAAGATGTCGGAATCGTCTTCAACGACCAGGATGCGACCTTTCGCCATGACATCCTCCGGCGTCACTGCCTACGCGGCTGCCAGACCCCTGCGCGCATTGCGTTTGATCTGTTCGATGTGCTCATCCGTCACCGCGCGTTCAAATGAACGGAACCCACCTAACTTAAAGCCGTGCCGCCGCGCAATCTCGTCGATGGTCTCGACCTGCGCGACGCTCAGGTCTTTGCCCAAGGTGTAGGATTCGTAACGGCCCTCCAGCGCCAGCGCCATCGTCTCGGCCATGCAGGCATACGCCCGCTTGAGCGGGAAGCCGAAGTTGAAGTGAAAGTCGACCGCGCCCGGCGCCTCGACCATGCCGCCCTCGATCACCAGCACGTCGTCGCGCTCCTCGACGACTTTGCGCGACACATCGCGCGGACGCGCCACATCACACACGACCGCGCCCGGCTTGAGGTGCTGCGGCTGGATGATCGCGCCGCCCGCCGACGAGACGGCCAGGATCACGTCGGCCTGCCGGATCGCGGCGAGGTCCGTGCTGACCTGTATTTCCGCCCCAGCCGTTTCGCACCGCGCCCGGACTTGCGCTAACCGATCGGGCCGCTTGCCGATCAAGAGCAACTGCGGGACGCTGCGCGCCAACAACTCGGCGCTAACCGCGCCGATCGCGCCGGTTGCGCCGACGACGGCCGCCGTCGCCTTGCTCAAATCGATCTCCATGCGCCGCGCCGCTTCGCGGACCGCCTGGTTCGCAATCGACACCGTGTACGAATCGCCGGTGGTGACCGGCACATCGACCTGGCGGCTGATGGTCAGCCCCGCATCGCCGATCACCGAGGTGAACGCGCCCAAGCCCACCAGCCGCGCGCCTTTGCTCTGCGCCAATTTAACGGTCTTGACGATCTTGCGGTAGACCGTCTGCACCGGCAGCGTCAGCATCCGCTGCACGGTGAACGGGCAGGCCACGAACCAGCCTTCGATCTCTTGCGCGTTGGCCGCCGAGCGCGCGCCGGTGATGTGCGAGATATACACCGGCGGGAAGAAGCGCGACAGGAAGTTAATCGCCGGCACCGGCAGCACCCGGCCCAGGCGTGGGAACTTGCGCTGCACGTCGCGCTTGGGATCGATCGGGTGGATGATGAACGCAAAGTTGTTCATGGGGTCGTCGGCCGGTACTGGGCCGGGAACAATTGGTCCGCGCCCGGAATCGCGTGGTGATCGCTCTCTTCGTAAGTGACGCTCTTGGCAATGACGCGATCCGGCCGGTTGGCGGCCAACATCACATCCGATTCGATCGTACGACCGGGGAAGATCACAAAGCCCGACCCGATGCGGCAATTGTGCCCGACGCACCCGCCGATCACGGGCATCCCGACTTCTTCGAGCCGATCGTGGTGCATCACCCGAATCGGCTTGGCGACCAGGTTGAAGTCGGTGAAGGTGTTGCCGGCCCCGATGAACGTATCGCGCCCGATCACGCACATTTGGAGGCAGGTGTTCTGCGCCACCATCGAGTTCTCCATGAGCGTGGTCATGAACATCGACGCCCGCCACGGCAGGAAGCAGCCGTCGCCGATCACGCTTAACATCAGCACGCAGCCGTGTGACACGGTGACGTTGTTGCCGATGTGGCAATTGTCGATCACCGCGCCCGGCTGGATCACCACGTTGTCGCCGAGCGTCACCGGCCCCAGGATCACGGCCGAGGGATCGATGTGCACGTTGCGGCCCTTCTTGACTAGCGCCGACGACGACAGGACGTGGCGCCGTTCGACCAACCCGCGCCACAGCACCCGCAGTTTGAAGCGGAGCCTCTCGATCTGCTTTTCGGCGCGCGCGCCCTCGGCGAATACGCCGAAGGGTGAATTGGCGACGAACAGGTGCGTCCAGTGCTCGATCGATAGGAAGGCGCGCTGCGGCACCTGGAACGTCAAGTCGCCCTGGTTGGGCGCCATGTAGCGGGGTATGTTGTAATACCCGATCTCGCGCGTCTGGGTATCGATCACCAGCGGGCGGACGTGGTTCTCGCGGCCGAACGGGAAATACCACAGGTCGGCCACGTACACGTTGCCCTCGCGCCGGATACCGCTTTGCACGTTCAGCGCGTGCGTCGTGATCGCTTTATCGTTCAGCGCAAACGCGACGCGGCACGCCTTATGTTGCTCGCGGGCGCGACGGATGAACTCGTCGATGAAGGAGTGGTCGAAGAACAGGTTATCGCGGTAAACAATCGTCTCGGCGTGATCGGCCGGAACCTGCTCCAACGCCTGGACCACACGCTCTTCGCGGGTGTAGGGCGCGAGGGCGTCGCGTTGGGCCAGCCACAAGGGCTTATTCAGCACCCGCAGTTCGCGCGCCCGCTCGTTGAAGGGTGGAATGAGGCGGGTGTCTTCAATAATATACTTGCGCATCGAATTAGACGGCCCCGCCTCAACTTTTCAAGAATTCGTATACCGTGTGATGGAAGGCTTCCGGCTCATCCAGCATCACAAAGTGCCGTGAACGATCCATCATCTGCACCTGCGCCCCCTGCACCGACTCGACCAACACCCGGCCCTGGTTGGGGTTGACGATGTTGTCGGACTTGCCGTAGATGCCCAGCGCCGGGATACCGAGCTGGTGCAACGGCTGGCGCAGATCGGTGTAGTGCAAATCGCCGATACTGCGGAAGAACGATTCGACGCTGGTCTTCTCCACGTCGCGCAGGATCATCTTGCGCACCCGCTCCGAATCGCCGAGCGTGTTGGCGAGGATGACCAGCCTTAACAGCAGCGGCGCGCGCCACACCGTATGCGCGATCCAGTTGATGCCGGCCAGTTTCAAGAAGAAGTTCAACGACCGGCCATCGATGGGCGAGCCGACGACGACCACCCGCGTCACCCGCTCCGGCTTCTCCAACGCCAGGCGCAACGCCACCGTGCCGCCCATGGAGTGGCCCAGCACCGGCGCGCGCAGAATGCCCAGCGTCTCCATGAACTGGTCGACCATCTCGACGTACGACGCCACCCGGAACGGCGGCGTCTTGGCTTTGGCCGACTCGCCGAACCCCCAGAAATCGAGCGCGTACACTTTGTAGCCGCCGCGCTCGGCCAGCTGAATCATCTCCTCTTGCCACACCCCCCAGGAGTTGATCCAGCCATGGAGCAGGATCACCGGCCGGCCGCGGCCATAAGCCTCATAGTGAACGATGCCTTGCGAAGTGACGATGGAGCTCATACGGAAACGGCGCGCCGGGTCAACGGATTCAAGTCTGTTCGCGGTCCATCCGCTCCAAAATAGAATACAAGAGTTCGAGCAGCGCGTTCTTGACGCTTTCACGATCCTGGGCCACGCACGGCAAGACCTTGATCGAGTGATCGATCTTGAGCGCGATGCGCAAGTCTTCGGGCGACCAGGCGTCTTCGTGATCCTGCTTGTTGGCGGCCACCACGTACGGCGTCGAGGCGTAGCCCCGGAAGGTATCCAGGATCGAGCGCGCTTCGCGAAAGGTCTCCGGGCGCGAGCTATCGACGACGACGATGAAGCCGAGCATGCCCTCGGATAGGATTTCCCACATGAAGTCGAAACGCTTTTGGCCGGGTGTGCCAAACAAGTACAGCACCAGATCGTCATCGATCGTGATGCGGCCAAAGTCCATCGCCACGGTGGTCGCGTCCTTCACGCGTTCAGCGGCGCTGGAGATTTTTCGTTCGGTGGAAACGACATCGATCTCGCTGATGGTGCGAATGAATTCCGTTTTACCCGCCGCAAACGGCCCTGTGACGACCATTTTCACTGCCTGCATAGGATTCCTCTCACCCTGGCCCCGACATCGGGGGTGATAAATTCAGCCAGCCGACACGGTCTACTTTCTCTCGAAGAACCTGATCAAGCGCTCGACGACCGGCCGCTTGACGGTGACGGTGACCGGGGCCGGCGCGCTGCCGGGCTGCGCCGCCTGCGCCGCCTGTTGGAGCGTCAGGCGTTGCGGCGTCACCAGCTCGACCAGACCCGCTTGCAGCATGCCGTAAATGATCTTGCGAATTTGGAAATCGCTCATGTTATTGGCTTGAGCGATCTGCCGCATGCTGTTCTTGGGGTTGATAAAGGAGACGACACGCCATTCCTCGACGGAGAGGTTAATGTTGCGCAGACGCGCATCGGGCCGATCGGTGAAGCGCAACGCCACGTCCAGGTCGGGCAGCTCTTCCCGCAACCGCTCGATCTCCTTGATGCGGCGGCTGCCTTCCATAATCACGTTTTCCAGATCGACCCGGACTTCGATCCGATCGTTCGGCGGCAACTGGCTGGGTTCGAAGCGGAACGTGCCCTCGGCCCAGGCGAACAGCCGGTACACCACGTCGAGCACGTAGGCTTTCACGCTCGCCACGATATCGTTTTGCGACAGGTGGCCGGCCTGGATCAACAGCGTGCCCAGCTCGCGATCATTGCGCGCTTCGGGCTGCTCGTTGATCTTGCTGGCCTGCGCATCGGTCAGCTTGCCGGAGCGTACCAGCATCGACGTAAGCCGGCCATCCTGCCCGCCATACAGGGCGTAGATCAGCTTGCCTTCCTTAAAGTAGACTTGCGCCGACCCGGTTTTGCTTTCGATGACCAACAGGCCCGTTTTGCGCGCCAGGTTGATCAGATTCAGCAATTGGGTGGTGCTGAAATCCCGCAAGTTACCCTTCAATGCCATAGTTGCCCACCTTGGTGCTGCGCAATCCCGTGACGAACTTCAGAATTTAGACGGCGATGCGTCCGTTCAAACCACTTCCACATTGTGCGCATTCCGCTTAGACATCGCGCGCATTATACCTTTACTAAATGCCCTAGTCAATTTAGGCGCGCGACGGCCCCTCCGCGCCTGCCTGCGGCCCTATGTTATAATCGGTTCCCGATCCCCATTTCGCTCCGGTTGGAGGACCCATGCTCACCTCGCGTCGGGCCATCGGCTTGGCTATCGCCGGCAGTCTAGGCTGCCTGACGATTCTATTATCGGGCTGCCAGAACTCGCCCGGCGCGGCGCAGGCGTCCGATCCGACGCGCGCGCCGACGCACACGCCTCTTCCGCAGATTTTAATCAGTCCCACACCGGCCCGACCGACCCTGCCGCCCGTCACCCCGACGCCGACGGCCGATACGCGCCTGATCACGACGTTCGCGCCGGATGTCAACCCGCTGACCGGCGAGCAGGTGAGCGACCCGGCTGTTTTGCAACGGCGACCGCTCGCCATCAAGGTCGGCAACTCGAACGAGACGGGCGTCCGCCCACAATCGGGCGTGAGTCTCGCCGATCTCGTGTTCGAGCACGAGACCGAAGGCCGTATCTCGCGCTGGACGGCGATCTTCCTGACGAACACGCCGGCGCGGGTCGGTTCCAACCGCTCGTGCCGCATCATCGATGCCGACCTGCCGGCGATGTACAAATCGCTGCTGGCCTGCTCCGGCTTCCATCCGGGCACGCGCATGTTTTATATCGAGCTGACCGAGTTTCACACCGAGCACCGGGTCCTCTCGCCCGATTTCGGAGATGGCAGCCCCATGTTCTTCCGCACCGATGCGCCCGGCTGGCACAACATGTTCGTCGATCCGGCTGCGATCTGGGAGGAGGCCGACGAGCGAGGCATCAATCAACCGCAGGCCCTCGGTGGCATGGTGTTCTCGACCGCGCCGCTGGAAGCCGGTGAGCCGGCGACGCAGGCGATCATTCCCTATCGGGACGACGCCGAGTGGCGCTACAATCCCACCTCGACGACGTGCAGCAGCCGCGCCGGTTGTTACCTGCGTTGGAGCGGCGGCGTGGCTCACACCGACGCGCTCAATGGCCAGCAGCTGAGCGCCGCGAACGTCGTCATCGTCTACGTCAACCATGTCCAAGATGTGCGCTATCGCGAGGATGTGTCACCCGGCAGTTATTCGATCCAGATTCAAATCTGGAACGATCCCAGCAACCCGGAGCTGCCCGGTGGGCGCGCGCTAATCCTGCGCGACGGTCAGGTTTTTGAAGGTAAGTGGAGCCGGCCCGGCCGCTTCGCTATGCTGGCGTTCATCGACGCGGCCGGTGATCCGATTCCGCTGAAACCCGGCATCACCTGGGTCCAGCTGGTGCGCCTAGATGCAAATGTGCAAATCCAGCCGTAAATTCCCGGTACGGCCTGCCTTGACAGGGTAACATGGGCAGGCGCGGGTATGGGTTGCAACCCCGTTACAGGTTCGTAAATGAGGGCGGCGCTCCACGGCGTCAGAGGCTGTCTGAAAAGTTGCTCGAAGCCCGCGTCCACATGCGGTGCAGTGCTCCCGTCGCGGGCGTCCACCGCAAGGACGCGGTGGACAGAGCACTGTACTTTGAGGTTTTCAGACAGCCTCTCAGCCCACCGGAGTCGCAGCAGGTTTACCGCCGATTTCACACACGCGGCGGTAAGTTGTTTTATTGATTAGAAAGCAGCGACGACGCGAAGGGTAAAACTGTCGGAGGGGAATGATGAGTCGTAAAGACACGATCGCATTATTGGCGCTGAGCGGCATCTGGGGTTCGTCGTACTTGTTCATCGCCTTCGGCGGCGAGTCGCTGCCGCCGCTCACGCTGGTCGCGTTCCGGCTGCTGATCGGCGCCGGGGCGTTGCAACTCGTGCTGCGGCTGCGCAATATCCCCGTGCCGCGCGCGCCGAAGGTGCTGGCGGCCTTAGCCTTCATGGGGTTGATGAACAACATCATCCCCTTCACCTTGATCACGTGGTCCGAAGCGCCTGGTCCGCAGCAAGTAAACAGCGGGTTGGCGGCGGTGTTGATCGCGGCCGTGCCGATCTTCACCGCGATGATCGCCCACTTTGCCCTGAGAGATGAACGCCTCACGCTGCTGCGAGTGCTGGGGGTGGTGGTGGGGTTTGCCGGCGTGGTGGTGTTGATGTCGCCGCGCCTGAACGGGATCGGTGGAGAGCAGGGGCTGTTAGGAGCACTGGCGGTCATCACCGCCGCGCTGGCCTACGGGATCGCCACGATCTTCTCGCGCCGCGTCCTGACCGGCGTCGCGCCGATCGTGCTCGGCGCGGTGCAGATGACCTGGAGCTCGCTCGCGCTGCTGCCGATCGCGTTTCTGATCGAACGGCCGGTTCTGGCCGACGTGACCACGCGCGCCTGGTTCTCGGTGGCGTGGTTAGGGCTGCTCGGTTCGGGGCTGGCCTACATCTTTTACTTCGGGCTGATCCGAAGCATCGGCGCGACGCGCACGACAATGGTGACGTACATCTCGCCGATCGTCGCCGTGATCCTCGGGGCGGTCTTCAACGCCGAGTCGATCCACTGGACATTGATCGGCGGGATGGTCCTGATCATCGGCGGCGCGGTAATCGTCAACCGCAAGTCCAAGCCAGCCCGTTCAGCCGTCGCAGCAGCTGCTTCACCCGCGCCGAGTGCGCGTTGAAAGGGTTTCAACCAAAAAACCTTGCCCTATCGGATGACCTCTAAACCACCCAGGTATGGCCGGAGCACTTCCGGGACGACGAGGCTGCCGTCCCTTTGCTGGTAGTTCTCTATCACCGCGATCAGCGTGCGCGGCAGCCCCAGACCCGAACCGTTCAGCGTGTGGACGAACTCCGGCCTTGCGCCTTTCGCGCGGCGGAACTTGATGCTCGCGCGGCGCGCCTGGAAGTCTTTGAAGTTGCTGACCGATGAGACTTCCAGCCACTCGCCGACGCCCGGCGCCCACAATTCGACGTCGCACTTGATCGCCGCCGTGAACGATAGATCGCCGGTGACCATCTGCACCACCCGATGCGGTATCTTCAGCAGCCGACACACTTCCTCGGCGTTGTCGAGCAAGCGGTAGAACTCGTCCAGGCTCGTTTCGGGCGCGCAGAACTTGACCATCTCGACCTTGTCGAACTGGTGGCCGCGCTTGATGCCGCGTGTGTCGCGCCCGGCCGACATCGGTTCGCGCCGGAAGCACGCCGTGTAGGCGACGTGGTTGATCGGCAGCTTGTCGGCGTCGAGAATCTCCTCGCGGTAGATGTTGGTGACCGGCACCTCGGCGGTTGGGATCAGCCACAGGTCGTCGAGCTGATCGTAATACTGCAACTCGGCGAACTTGGGTAACTGCCCGGTCCCCACCAAACACTCGCGCTTCACCAGGTATGGCGGGTAGACTTCGGTGTAGCCCTGCTGGAGGTGCACGTCGAGCATCCAGGCGATCAGCGCGCGTTGCAGGCGCGCGCCCGCGCCGGTCAGCAGGTAGAAGCGCGAGCCGCTGATCTTCACGCCGCGCTCGAAGTCGATGAGGCCCAGCCGCGCGCCCAAGTCCCAGTGTGGCAGCGGCTCGAACCCGAAGTCTTTAGCCTGCTTCGGCTCGCCGACGGTACGGATGACGGGGTTCTCGCTCTCGTCTCTGCCAACCGGCACGCTAGGATCGGGGAGGTTGGGGACGGCGAGCATCAAATCGTACAGGTCTTGTTCGATGCGAGCGATGAGCTTATCAAGGTCCGCGATGCGGTCACCCACTTCGCGCATGCGCTCTTTCTGCGCTTCACGCTCGGCGGCAGCCTTCATCCTGCCGATCTCTTTCGAGACCCGATTGCGCTCGGCTTTCAACTCTTCGGACAGCGTCAGCAAGCTGCGCCGCTCGCCGTCGAGCGCCAAAATCCGATCGAGCGGCACGTCCATCGCGCCGAGAGCCTCCATCGCGGCTTTGACTTCGTCGGGATGCTCGCGGATATAAGCTAGGTCTAACATGGTGAGTCTCCTATTCAGTACACAGGTAGACCGGTAGCAGGTATACAGGTGATTGTTTACTTGTCTACTTGTTACCTGTCTACCTTCTACTTGTCTACTTGCTACCTGTCTACCTTCTACTTGTTTACTTGCTACTTCCCACTAACTCCGCCTCACGCAATATCTCCGCAATCGATTTGCGCACGCTCTCGGATGCGGGCAGCAGCGGCTCACGCGGGACGCCGCCGTAATAGCCGAGCAAATCCAGCGCGGCCTTCAACCCCGGCACGCCAAACTGGCGCGTCACCGCCCCGGCAACCGGCAATATTCGCAGATGCAGATCGCCGGCCTCGCTCATGCGCCCGGCGCGTGCGGCTTCGAACAGCGCCATGCACTCTTTCGGCGCAACGTTGGCGACGGCCAGAATCGCGCCTCGAACGCCAAACGCCATCGACGGCAGCAACGCGCTGAAGCTGCCGCTCAACACCTCAAACCGCATGCCGCGCGTCAAGCGCACCATTTCAGCCAGCTGCCCGATATCGCCCGCACTATCCTTGATGCCAGCGATGTTGTCGTGGGCAGCCACTTCGGGCAGCACGGAAACTGGAATGTTGTAGCCGGTATTCGCCGGCACGTTGTAGAGCAGCACTGGCACGGGCGAGGCATCGGCGACGGTGAAGTAATGCCGCTTGAGCGCATCGGCTGTCATGCCGCCCTTGTAGTAGTACGGCGTGACAACCAAGACCGCATCGGCGCCGGCATCAGCCGCGCGCTTCGTCGCTTCAACTGTCGCCCAGGTGCTGAGCTGACCTGTCCCCGCGATCACTTTCATGGAGGGCAGCGCGGCTTTGCGCGTCGCCGCGACCAGCCGCGCCCCTTCGTCGAGACTCAGGTGCGGCGCTTCGCCGTTGGAACCCATCGCCACGTAGCCGGACAACCCGGCCAGGTTCCACTTTTCAACGTTCATCCGCAAGCGATCGAGCGCGAGCGCGCCGTCAGCGTCAAAGGGTGTCGGGATGGGCGGGTAAATTCCTTCGAACATAGTGTCCTCCCTAATGGCTCAGATTTAACCGCCGAGGCGCAGAGGGCGCAGAGAATTCTTTATTCCTTCAAGCCGAAGACTCGCCGATGGATGCCGTGTTTTAGAACCGCAACGTTGAAATTGATCAGCAGCCCCACCTTCCAGCCGCCCAACCTGAGGTAGGTCAACAACTGTGCTGCGTGAACCGGCAAGACGCTCTCGATAGCTTTGACTTCTACCACAACGCTGTTTGCTGCCAACAGATCGAGCCGGTAGCCGCAGTCCAATAGTAGGCCCTGGTATTCCACCGGAAGTGATCGCTGGCGTTCAACCTGAATCTGCCGCAAAGCCAACTCCCGACACAAACACTCCTCGTAAGCCGACTCTAACAACCCTGGTCCTAACGCGCGATGAACCTCAATCGCCGCACCAATAACGCACTCAGTGACTTGATTTATAGTCATCAGAAAACTCCGCGTCCTCTGCGACTCCGCGGTGCATTCCCGGCGCGGGAAACAAAAGCGCCGACGTCACGCCTCACGCGACCGCAAGTGCGGAAACAGCACCACCTCGCGAATCGTGTCCTTGTCGGTGAACAACATCGTCAGCCGATCGATGCCCATGCCGAAGCCGCCATTGGGCGGCATGCCATAGCGCATCGCGCGCAGGTAATCCTCATCCATCGGATGGGCTTCCTCGTCCTCCGCGCCGTACAGCTGTTGCATATCGAGGAAACGCTGCTCCTGATCGATCGGGTCGTTGAGCTCGGTGAAGGCGTTGCCCAGCTCGACCCCGCCGATGAAGAACTCGAACCGCTCGACGTGCGTGTCGTCGCCGGGCTTGCGTTTGGCCAGCGGCGAAATATCGCGCGGATAATCGTACACGAAGGTCGGCTGGATCAGCTTCGGCTCGACGTGGTCGCCCAGCAACCCATCGACCAGCTTGCCCCAGGCGGCGTCGCCGGGCGCATTTCCGCCCTGCGCGCGGATCGCGGTGCGCAGCGAGTCGGCAGTGGGATACTGCACGTAGTCGATGTCGGCGTACTCGACGATGGCCTCGCGCAGCGTCATGCGCTTCCACGGCGGCGCCAGTTCGATGTCGTGCCCGCCCGATCGAATCCGCGTCGTCCCGCGCACTTCCAGCGCGACGTAAGCGATCAGCTCCTCGGTCAGGCGCATCACGTCGTTGTAATCGAGATAAGCGGCGTAAAACTCCAGCTGGGTGAACTCGGGGTTGTGCTTGAACGATACGCCCTCGTTGCGGAAGTCCCGGCCGATCTCGTAGACGCGATCGTACATCCCTACGAGCAGACGCTTGAGATACAGCTCGAACGAGATGCGCAGGTACAAATCCTGGTGGAGCTGGTTGTGGTGCGTGGTAAAGGGTCGGGCCGCCGCGCCGCCGTAGATCGGTTGCAGGATCGGCGTCTCGACTTCGAGGAAGCCGCGCGCGTCCAGAAACCGGCGCGCGGCGGCGATCACCTTCGCGCGAGTGCGAAACACCTCGCGCACTTCAGGATTGGCTAACAGATCGGCGTAGCGCTGGCGGAGGCGCGTTTCCACATCCTTGAGGCCGTGCCACTTTTCGGGCGGCGGCGTGATGGCCTTGGCGATCAGCCGGAACGACTCGACCTGCAAAGTGACTTCGCCCGTCTTGGTGCGGAACAACGCGCCGGTCGCTTCGAGAAAGTCGCCCAGGTCGATGTCTTTCAGCAACATTTGATAGGCATCCTCGCCGACGACATCCTGCTTGAAGAAGAGTTGCAGCCGGCCCGCGCCATCTTCGAGGTGCGCGAACGACGCCTTGCCCATCGCCCGAAACAATGCCATCCGGCCGGTAACCGTTGCCTGAACTACAGCCTGATTCGGCTCGGCCGCTTCGAACGCGGCGACAGCCTCGGCCGTGGTGTGCGTGCGCTGGACGCGCGGCGGGTACGGCTCGATACCGCGCTCGCGCAGCCGTTCAACCTTCCTTAGTCGTTCGAGTTCGAGATCGGATAAGTCCATGTTCGGCCCCCTCCCCGGCCCTCCCCCGTCGCGACGCAGGAGGGAGTGGTGGGTAGAAAAAAGTCCATGCGTCGATTGCTCGCCGCATGGACCGATTTAGCGCTTCAAGTGACTTCACTCGATAGAGGCAATGCGAAAGGTGAGTAACCCGGCGGGCGCGCTGACCTGCACCGTATCGCCCACGCGACGGCCGATGAGCGCGCGGCCCAGCGGCGATTCGTTGGAGATGCGCCCTTTGGACGGGTCGGCCTCGGCCGCGCCGACCAGGTGGTATTTCTCCGGCGGGTTATCGCCCTCGACCACGGTGATCACACTGCCGAGCGTGACTTCGTCGCTCTCCTTCGGCGTCTCCTCGATCAAGACGTAATTTTTCAGCATGGCCTCGAGCGTGAGAATGCGGCCTTCGACGAAAGCTTGCTCGTTCTTGGCCTCGTCATACTCGGCATTCTCGTCGATGTCGCCTTCGTCCATCGCGGCGTGGAGACGGTCGGCGACTTCCTGGCGCTTGACCGTCTTGAGGTATTCGAGCTCGTCTTGCAGCTTCTTAAGCCCGTCTCGGGTCAGATAGGTTGTTTGCTCGCTCACGTGAAAGCTCCCAGCGAGAGTGAAATTGAGACTCTTTGAGTAGAACTTGCGATTATGTCAAAAAATGCACCTGCGATGTTGCTGGTGCAAAACATACAAAGACTGAGAGTGCGCTCTCAGTCCCCCCGGCTGCGCTCATTATAACTACTTTCGCACCAGTTGTAAAGTGAGGCAATTAATCCAGACAAAAATGGTCAGTTGACCATTGTCCTCCACCCCGTTACAATCTGACATTGATGCCTGTTGCCGCCGCGCGCGTCCTCCTGCTCTGCCTGGGCTACCTCGCCGGGTCGATCCCGTATGCAGTGCTCGTATCGCGGGCGCGCGGCGTGGACATTCGGGCGATTGGGTCGAGAAACCCCGGCGCGCACAACGTGATGGTGTATGTCGGCCGGTGGTGGGGGCGGCTGGTGGCGATCCTCGACCTGCTCAAAGGCGTGCTGCCAGCGCTGTTGGCGCGGCGGGCGGGCTTGAGCGATTGGGATGTGGTGTGGGTCGGTGTAGCCGCAATGCTGGGGCACATCACGTCGCCCTTTCTCGGCTTTCGAGGCGGCAAGGGAGTATCGACCGCCTTCGGTCTTATGCTGGTGCTCGCGCCGCTGGAGATGGTGATCGGGAGCGTCACCGGCTTGACGGTATTGCGGCTGATCGGATTCGTCCCGTTGGCCGCCGCCGTGGCCGCGATGCTGACGTTCGCGCTCATGATCGCGCGCGGGGCCGCGCCGCCGGTTTTGGCCGCGCCCTGGATCACGATGGGGATCGCGCTGATCGTGACACTGGTTGAGCTGATAAGTGAAAGACGGAGGACGAATGACGAATGACGAACTCCCTTTCCGAGGCCCGTGGGCAAGCAGCCTTCGTCCTTCGTCTCTGGTCTTTTGTCTTTATTGAGAACCGCTTATGTCTCGAATCGCCATCATCACCGACAGCAGCAGCGGGTTGAGCCAGGAATTGATCGCGCGGCACGAGCTGCACGTGCTGCCTTACTACATCCTGGCCGGTGGACGGATGTTGCACGACGGCATCCAGATTTCGCGCGACGAAGTTTTCCGCTTGCTGCGCGATGGCCGCCATTTGCCGCAGACCAAAGCGCCAACCCCTGACGATTTCGCCGCGCTATTCCGATCGCTCTTGGGCCGGGTCGATGCGGCGCTGGTGATCCTGCCGCCGCGCGAACGGACCTCCGCGTATCAGCACGCCCGATCGGCCGGGGCGCGCATCCCGGAGCTGCCGATCACGTTGATCGACTCGCGGCAGGTCTCGGCCGGGCAGGCGCTGGTGGTGCTGGCCGCGGCGCGCGCACGCGATGCGGGCGGCGATCTCGATGCAGTCGTCAAAGCTGCCGAAGCGGCGGTCGAACGGATGGAGTTTTGGATCGTGCTGGCGTCGCTCAAGTTCGCGGCGCGCTCCGGCCGTGTGCCGAATCTCGAACAACATCAGCCGGTGTGGCAAGCCGAAGATGCGGCGCACGCGCGCGTGCCCCTCATGCGCCACGAACACGGCGCGCCGCACATCGTCTTCAGCGCGAACAGCGCCGACGCGGCGATCGAACGGTTGAAGCGCGAGCTGGTCGATCGGGTACAGGGACAACAACTCCATGTCGCGATTACGCATGCGGGTGAAGTCGTTCGGGCAGAATCGATCCGCGCCTGGGCGCAGTCAACCTGGTCACCCTGCGAGTTGCGCGTTTTCGAATTGCCGCCGATCTTGGCCGTGTATTCCGGGCCGGGCGCGATGGGGGTGGCGGTGTATAGTGACTCACCTTACGTAGTCGGGCAGGATTTTACCGCAGAGAGCGCAGAGGACGCAGAGATTTGCTAGGAAATTCTCTCCGCGTTCTCGGCGGTGAAAGGGTCTTTTGCGTAAGGTGAGTGGTGAGCAGTGGCCAGTAATCAGTCATTACCGTTTTACCGATAACCGATTACCGTCAGTATGCATTGTGGTCGCTGAGGAAGCGGACGACGGTGCGTGCGAGGATTTTCACGTCGAGCAAGAACGACCAGTTCTCGATGTACCACAAATCATACTTGGTGCGCTCGGCGATCGAGGTATCGCCGCGCAAGCCATTGACCTGGGCCCAGCCGGTGATGCCGGCTTTTTCTTTGTGGCGCTCCATGTACCGCGGGATGCTCTTCTTGAACTGCTCCACGTAGTGCGGCCGTTCGGGGCGCGGCCCGACCAGGCTCATCTGCCCGACCAGCACGTTGATCAACTGCGGCAGCTCGTCGACGTTGAGCTGGCGCAGGATGGCGCCGAGGCGGGTGCGACGCGGATCGTTCGGCGTGGTCCAGCCCGGCCCGTTCGCCTCGGCGTCCTTGCGCATCGAGCGGAACTTGAGCATCATGAACGGGCGCGCGTCCAGCCCCATGCGCTCTTGCGCATAGAACACCGGGCCAGGCGACTCGAGTTTGACCAGCAGCGCGACGAACAACAGCAACGGCGAGAGCAAGATCAGCAACAGCCCGGACACCATCAGGTCCATCACGCGCTTGAGCGTGGCGTGCCAGCCGCGCAGCCGCACATCGCGCATCGACAGCAACGGCAACCCGCCCAAATCGTCGATCGAGACCTGGCTGGCGAGGATCTGAAACACGTCGGGGAAGACTTTGACGCTGAGTGAGGCGCGCTCCCCGCAGCGGGCGAGCAGGTCGAGGATTTCGTTGTGCGTGGCTTCCGGCAACGCAATAATCACCTCGTCGATGTGGTGCTCGTCGATCAGGCGCGGCAGATCATCGGTAGACCCCAGGACCGTCGCGCCGAATACCTGGCTCTCGACAAAGTCGGGGTTGCGCGTGACCAGGCCGACGACCTCGTAACCGAGCTGCGGTTGCAACTTGATCTTCTGTAACACCAGCTGGCCGGTTTCGCTTGCGCCGATGATCAAAGCGCGATCGCGTCCCGCGCCGCGCGCCTGCAGGCGCGCCTGGATTTGGTGATGCAGCAATCGCCCCAGCATCACCAGCACGATGGTCAACAGCCAGGCGTAGATTACCATGGCGCGCGGAAAGTCGAGCTCGAGGAGGCTGTTCTTGAACAACAACACCGACAGCGCCACCGACATCATCGCGCCGATCGAGACCGCGCCGAACACCGTGTACAGTTCGTCGATGCGCGAGACCGCGCGAGGCAGGTGATACAAGCGCGCGAAGAAGAAGACGATCAGCAACGACCCGATGAAGACCGCCATCAATCCAAAGTAGGCGTCGAGCGGGGCCACGTTGACCGCCGGGACGGGCAGCGCCACGTTCAGGCGCAGCGCGTAGGCTATCAGGAAGGCCAACGCCGCCATCACGACATCGCTCAACACCAGGGTAATGCCGAAGAAGGCGCGTACCTGCCGCTTGGTCATCGCACGCCTCCCGGCTGGGAACCATTCGCCGGCTGCGGAGCGGGCGGGAAGGTTTCACGCATTTCGGCGACCAGACGGCGTCCGCCGCGCAGGCCCAGACCCAGGCGCACCAACGCGTCGAGCCAGCGCGGCGTGGCGGCGCGGTAGTGCTTGCGATAGAACAGCCACATCGCGCGCTGGAACTCGTAGCGGGCGCGCGGGCTGCCCGTGCTCGACGCGCGCTTCAGGTGCAGCACGGTGACTTCGGGGTAGTACACTACGCGCCAGCCGCGCTGTTTGATGCGACAGGCCCAATCGAGGTCTTCGCCGTACATCCAGAACGCCTCATCCAGCAACCCCGCCTGCGCGATCGCCTCACGCCGCACCAGCATGAACGCGCCCACGACCGAATCGACTTCGGCGATCTGATCCGGGTCCAGGAAGGTCATGTTATAGCGACCAAAACGCGAGCTGCGCGGGAACAACCGGTTGAGGCCGGAGAAGCGATAGAAGGATACTTCGGGTGTCGGGAACGCCCGCCGGCAAGCCAGATCGAGCGAGCCATCGGCCCGGGTCAGTTTGACGCCCAGTACCCCGGCGTCCGGATGTTCGTCCAAGTAGGCGACCGTGCGAGCAAATGCATCAGGCGGCACAAGGGTGTCGGGGTTGAGCAGAAGCGCATGACGCGGCAAGGATGAGGGATGAGGGGTGAAGGATGAAGTCTGCTCACCGGCTACTGATGACTGATTACTGTTCGTAAAACCGAAGTGGCGCAGGCCGAGGTTGTTGCCGGCGGCGTAGCCGTTGTTGCTGCTGCGGATCAAGTGAACCTGGGGAAACTCGCGGGCGACCATATCGGCGCTGGCATCGGGCGAGCCGTTATCCACAACGCAGATTGAAAAGGTAAGGCCCCGATTGGCGAGCGCCGAGCGCAGGCAGTCGCGGAGCAGATCGCGCACGTTATAAGAGACGACGACGATGCCGAGGTCCAACATGGTTTGGCGATAGAGTTAGAGTTAGAGTTAGAGTTTCACCTTACGCAGCCACCGGTCAAATCCTGCTCTAAGCCCGCGTCCACGCGGGCGTTGGTGGTTTCGAACCGACCACGAGGACGCGGTCGGGGAGCAAACTGCGTAAGGCGAGTTAGAGTTTTGGAGTTTGGGCGGATTGTAACACGGTCAATCGTAAAGCGTAAGCCAAAAGGGGCGCTTCACGTTTTCCGCGCCGTGGGCAGTGTCTGGAGCGGTGCGCCTTTCAGCGCCGCGCGCAGCGCCACGCGATCATCCCATGGATACTCGATCTCGCCGAAGCACATACTCTGCTCGTGGCCTTTGCCGCAGGCCAACACGACATCGCCCGGCCGGGCGAGCGCGCACGCGAACGCGAGCGCCTCGCCGCGATCGGGCACACGCCAGAAATCGACGCCCTCTCGGCGTCCCTGCGCAGCCACGGCGCGAGCGGTCGCTTCGATGATCGCGTCGAGCGGCTCGGTGCGCGGGTCCTCGGCGGTGATCACGATCTTGTCGGCGGCCCGACCCGCATTCTCGCCCATGAGCCGGCGCTTCTCGCGGTCGCGCAACCCGGCTGATCCAAAGACGACGATGACCTGCCCGGTCGTCATCGTCCGCGCGGCGGCAATCGCCTGGTCGAGCGCGTTAGGCGTGTGCGCGAAGTCGACGATCGCGAAAAAGTCCTGCCCCTCGTCGATGCGTTCCATCCGGCCCGGCACGCCTTTCAATGCGGCGATGCCACGCCGGGCGGCATCGGGATCGACGCCGAGCGCGCCGACCGTCGCCGCGATCGCGGCCAGACAGTTGGAGACGTTGAACTCGCCCACTAGCGCCGTCTCGATCGGAACAGCGTTGCCATTTACGACCGCTGTGAAGCGCGTCGCATCGGGCGCGTAGACGATGTCGGTCGCGTACATATTCGGGTGATTTAACCGCTGACGCCAAAGGCGAGCAGAGCGCGCAGAGTTTTCACTATTATGCTCCGCGTCTCGGCGGTGAGATTCAGCTACAGAGTAAGCGTACACGCGGCCCCGGACACGCTCGCGCAGGAAGCCGTAAGATGAGTCGTCGAGGTTCAGCACCGCGGTTTTGGGCACGCCTTTGTCGTAGGCGGTTGCCAGCGCTTCGAACAGCCGCGCCTTGGCCGCGCGATACGCTTCGAGCGAGCCGTGCAGGTCGAGATGCTCGTGCGTAACGTTGGTGACGACGGCCACGTCGAACTCGCAGCCGTCGACGCGGTGCTGCGCCAGCCCGTGCGAGGTGACTTCCAGCACGCAGTGCGTCAGTCCCGCTTCGACCATCCGGCGGAGATAGCGCTGCACCTCGTCGGCGTCGGGCGTAGTGACGTGCAGGCCGGTGTCGAGCACCTCAGCGCCGATGACGGCATTGACCGTGCTGATCATCCCGGCCTTGCTACCCGCCGCCGTGAGGATTGAGTAGATCAGGTTCGTCGTCGTGGTTTTGCCATCGGTGCCGGTGACGCCGATCAGGATCAGCCGGCGGGCGGGAAAGCCATTCCAGGCCGCGTGTAGCTGGGCAAAAGCTTCGCGACCGTTGCGCACCTGGAGATAGGGAGATCGGAGAGTGGAGATTGGGGATTGCTCGCCGACGATGGCTGCCGCGCCGCGCGCAATCGCATCGGGGATGAAGCGATGCCCGTCAACCGCTACGCCGGGGTAGGCGACGAACAACGCGCCCGGCGCGACACGCCGCGAATCGTCTGTAATGGAAGTGATATCGGGATCGGCGGCGGGTCGGGACAGCGGCGAGGGGAGAGATGAGATGAGTTGGCTCAAGCGCATGCATCGATTTTACCACGGAGGTGGGGGTGGTAAAACACCTCGGCATCCGATATAATCGCTAACACCTACAAGCAGCGCAAAGAGTACGGAGAGGGCATTGGCTGATCGCCGATCACCGACGGCAATCGGTTGCCTGTGAACCATGAACCGATCCGGAATTCGCGCCAAGAAGTCTGGAGGATGAAATGAGCAGCCTGAATACACCCGCTACTGAACCTGAAGCGACGCCGCGCAGTAGAGCCGAGTTGCTGGAACGCATCCGGCAATCGCACGCGGCGTTTGAACAGATGATCCGCGCCTTGAGCGAGGCGCAGCTCACCACGCCAGGCGCTGACGATGGCTGGTCAGTTAAAGATCATCTGGCGCATTTGGCCGCCTGGCAGCGCGGCATTACGGCGCTGTTGCGCCGCCAGCCGCGCTACGCGGCGATGGGTCTGGAGCGGCCCGGTCCCGACGCGAGCTTTGATGACCTCAACGCCGTGCTCTACCAACACAGCAAGGATCGCCCGTTGTCCGAGGTCTTAGCCGATTTCCGGGCCGCCCACCAGGAGATGTTGAGCGTGCTGGGATCGTTGAGCGACGCCGACCTGCTGAAGCCGTATTCACATTATCAGCCGGGCGAGCGTGAGGACAACCGCGATCCGATCGTCAACTGGATTGAGGGCGACAGTTACGGTCACTATGAAGAACACCTGCCCTGGATTCAGGCGTTGATCAAGTAGGGTTAGCATTTCAACCCTGTACCTTCGTCTAGCACGCGGCGACCCTTTTGGCGGTTGTCCCTCACCGCGAATCGACGCACAATGAGCGCGCGATGAGTTACCTGACCCTGCTGCGTGCGCGCCCGCAGTTCCGCTACCTGTGGCTGGCCCAGGTCGTCAGTCTAACCGGCGATTGGTTCAACACGATCGCCGCCGTGGTGTTGGTCAACCGCTACACCGATTCGGGCCTGGCCGTCGGCGGCCTGTTCCTGGCGCGCGCGCTGCCGCCGTTTATATTCGGCCCCCTCGCGGGCGTCGTCGCCGATCGATTCAGCCGCAAAGCGGTGCTGATCGCCACCGACCTTTCGCGCGCGTTGATCGTGTTGGGCTTCCTCCTGGTCAACAGCGCCGAGACGGTCTGGCTGATGTACATCCTCTCGATCGCGCAGTTCGCCGTGTCGGCATTCTTCGAGCCGGCGCGCGCCGCCATCGTACCCAGCCTGGTCGCCGCAGACGAGCTGCTCAACGCCAATACTCTGGCCAGCGTCACCTGGTCGGCCATGCTCACCCTGGGCGCGGCGCTTGGCGGTGTGATCGCGGCAGCCTTCGGCGCGCAGATCGCGCTTGTGATCGATTCGCTCAGCTTCATCCTCTCCGCTGCGTTGGTGATGCGTATCGCCGCGCCCGCGCGAATTGGCGTACCGGTCGCTCATGGCAACGGGTGGGCCGAGTTCATCGCCGGACTGCGTTACGTTCGGCAGCGTCCACGCGTGGGGCTATTCGCGTTGGTCAAAGCGCTGGGACAGGTCGGCAGCGTGGACATCATGATCGCGGTGTACGCCGAGCGCATCTTTCGGCAAGGGCAGGACGGCGCGCTAACGCTCGGCTTGATGTTCACCGCCTTCGGCGTCGGCGCGGTGGTCGGCCCGTTCATCGCGAATGCCCTGACCGATCGCACGGCGCGGGCGCTGCAACACGCGATCACGGCCGGGTTCGTGCTGATACCGTTGGGCTGGTGGTTGCTGGGCGTGTCGCCCGCGCTCGAACTGGCGCTGATCGGCGTCTTGCTGCGCGGCATGGGCGGGTCGATCAACTGGACTTACAGTGAAGTATTGCTGCAAATGACCGTGCCCGATCGATTTCTAGGCCGCGTGTTCGCGCTCGATTTCGGCATCTTTACCCTGGCCGTCTCGGCTTCGGTCTGGTTGACCGGCTTCGCGCTGGATCAGCTGGCGCTCGACCCGCGCGCACTCACCGTGCTGCTGGCAGTCGGCAGCCTGGTCCCACTGGTCGCCTGGGCCGCCGCGATACGCCGACCGGGGTTACAGCCGGTCGCCGCGCAGGTCGCAGCGGAAGCCGGCGACCTGGGGGATGATCCCGCCCTCTAAATCGAATATAATCGGCCAAATCAACTCGTGCGAGACCTGCCAGGATTGGAGTGGACCGGGCAGGTCTGTAAGGAGTTCATGCGTACACTCAGCCCGACCCTGGCGCGGCGGCTCGCGATTACTCGACAGCATCTAGCCGGCCCACGCGCGACACCCGATGCCGACGGCATTTTTGAAGTTGTGCGCGACCTCGGCTGCTTGCAGCTCGATCCGATCAGCGCTGTGGCCCGCAGTCATCGGCTGGTGCTCTGGAGCCGCGTGGGCAACTACGATCCGGATCACCTGGATACGCTGTTGTGGAAAGAGCGCAAGCTGTTCGAGTATTGGGCGCACCAGGCTTCGATCGTGCTGACCGAGGATTATCCCGTTCACCACTTGATGATGCGCACGTATGCCAGCGGTACATCGGAATCCGCGCAAGCGGGCAAGTTCTACCAGTGGTTGAAAGACAATGCCGGGCTGCGCCGGCACATCCTGGCCGAGTTGCGCCGTAACGGCCCGCTGCCCTCGCGGGTGTTTCAAGACAAGTCTGAAGCGGACTGGCACTCCACCGGTTGGACTGCGGGCCGCAACGTCAGCCAGATGCTCGATTATCTGTGGATCAAAGGCCAGATCATGGTGGCGGGCCGATCGGGCCTGCAGAAGTTGTGGGACCTCAGCGAGCGCTGCCTGCCCGACTGGACGCCGCGCGAGAAGCTCATCGAACGCGAGGTGGTGTATCGGGCGGCGCAGAAATCGCTGCGCGCGTTGGGCGTGGCCGTGCCCCGACACATCCAGCGGCACTACATCCGGGGGCGCTATCCCCAGCTGCAGGACGCGCTCCAACGACTCGCAGCCGACGGCTGCATCGAAGAAGTGGCAGTCGAGGGGCTGCCCGGCCCGTGGTACATCCACACCGATGTTCTACCCTTGATCGAGCAATTATCGAACGGCGCGTGGGCGCCGCGCACGACGCTGCTCTCGCCGTTCGATAATCTGATCTACGATCGGGCGCGCACGCAATTGCTCTTCAACTTTGACTTCACGATGGAAATCTACGTGCCGCCAGCGAAGCGCCAATATGGCTATTACGTTCTGCCGATCCTGTACGGCGACCGCTTGATCGGCCGCCTCGATCCCAAACTGGATCGCGCGCGCGGCGTGCTGACGATCAATGCCGTCTACGCCGAACCCGATGCGCCCACGACGCGCACAACCGCCCGTGCGGTAGCCCAGGCGATTCAAGCGCTGGCGTTGTTTCTCGGCGCGAAAGACATCGCTTACAACCGCCGCCGCGTACCGGCCGCCTGGAAACGCGATCTGCTGGCGTAAGCTATCAACGGACCCGAAGCGGACAAGAACGGATCGGCGTGTCACGCTTCGCGGTTCACGGCTTAAGCTCCGCCCAAAGCCCGACCCTCTGATCATCCTCTTACATTCAGTTCTCATAGGCGCCGGGGCCTCGATTAAGCATCGAGGCTCCGTGCATTTGTCGGACGGGCCAGGCGCAGAATCGATCTGCGGGGGTTCGGATGGCAGTTGCACACACCGTCGCGCTGGTGATCGTCGGCCTGCTCATGCAGAATCGATCTGCGGGGTTCGGATGGCAGTTGCACTGCCATCCGCCGCAGTGCAGCGCGCCCAGCTTCTAACCGTTTTTCTATTGACAATCTTGCGAAGCTACCCCATAGTTATCTATGCATAAGTTATTTATGCATTGTCCCCGGAGGCCGCCGCCATGCCGCTGCGCGATCAAATCCGTAAAGGCAGCACCGAAATCCTCCTCCTCAGCCTGCTGGCGGAAGAGCCGATGTACGGTTACCAGATCAGCCAGGAGCTGCACCGGCGCAGCCGGGGTTACTTTGATATGAAAGAGGGCTTGCTGTACCCGACCCTGCATCGAATGCAGCAGGAGCGGTTGCTCAAGAGCGAGTGGCGGCAGGCCGGCGAGGCGCGCCGCCGCAAATACTACGCCATCACCGACAAAGGCCGCCGGGTGCTGGGCGAACAGTCGGCGGAGTGGCGCGCGTTCATCGAGATGCTGTTGCACCTGCTGGGCACAGCGCCCGACGCAGCCGAGAGTTCTTGACGAGCTACCTGGCGTGTGACAGGAGCATAGCAGCGTGGCACTCGATCCGCTGTGGAGCGCTAGGAACAGTCGCATCATCACACCTACAGCCTGGCGGCAGATCGGGCTGACAATCTTGCCGGGCCGCATGCCGCTGGGATTCTTACTCGGTATGGGCCTCAATGCCGGTATCGCGCGCAGCCTGTTTGTATACGCCGCTGTCGTGGCGCTCAGTGTTGGCTGGCTCTTCCGCGCGTTGCGCCTGGTCGAGCCGCCGGCGGGCCGGCGATTGAGTTTGATCGCAATCAGCTTCGCCTGCCTGTTGGCGGCGTGTTCGTTTTATCCCTCTGGCCCGCCCGCACCGCGCAGCAACGCGGTCAGCCTGAGCGACCTAGACGGCGACGGAGATGTAGATGCCGTTGTAGGCAACGGCCCCGGCAACATCGACTACTCAGGCGAACCCAACACGATCTGGCTGAATGACGGCTCAGGACGCTTCAGCGACACCGGCCAGCGGCTGATTGGAAGCCATGGCACAAACTGGGATGTCACTCACGCTGTGGCGCTGGGCGACCTCGATGGTGACGGCGACACAGATGCGCTGTTCGGCAATGCCGTGCCGTCGCCCAACACGGTCTGGCTCAACGACGGCGCGGGCCATTTCCAGCTGCACGGCGAGTATGCCATGAAGCCTCCCGATGAGTTTGGCTACATCCTCAGCCAGGCGCTGGCGCTGGGCGACCTCGACGGCGATGGCGATCTCGATGTGTATGTCGGCAATTGCTGTCGAAGCGAATACGGCGGTACCGGACCTGGCGGCCCTTTCGAAGGATACGCCAATGCCGACAACATGGTCTGGTTCAATGACGGCGCCGGTCGCTTCACAGATAGCGGACAACGTTTGGGCAACCGGGCGACGGGCGCCATTGCGCTGGGCGATCTCGATGGCGATGGCGATCTGGACGCTTTCGAAGTGAATCAAAGCGGCGGGCCGCCAGCCCCCGGCAGCGCGCCAAACGACCTGGTCTGGTTGAACGATGGCGCGGGGTATTTCACCGATAGCGAACAGCGCCTGGGCAGTTCAAACGGTCAGGCGGTCGCGTTAGGCGATGTGGATGGGGACGGCGATCTCGATGCCTTCGTCGGCAACGCCGATTTCGGACGCGCGGACGAAGTGTGGTGGAATGACGGCGAAGGCAACTTCACGGATAGCGGACAGCGCTTGGGCGGCCAGGATACGCGCAGCGTCGCGCTGGACGACCTGGATCGTGACGGCGATCTCGATGCGTTCGTCGGCAACGCTGTTTCCGGCTGGATTTGGACGAATGACGGATTGGGCCGCTTCACCGACAGCGATCAACGTTTCGACTGGAGTTCAGCGTACACGATTCATTTAGCCGATGTGGACGGCGACGGCAACACAGACGTTTTCGCCATTCGCTTCAACGGCGATTACCGCATCTGGCGCAACGACGGCGCAGGTTGGTTCAGGCGCGAGACCCCATGACATCCCCAAGCATCGATCAGGTACTCAGCCGCATCGCCGCCCAGCTGCACCTCGACCGCGAGAGTGAGCGCGAGGTACTGGACGAGATCCGCTCGCATCTGGAAGAAGCGGTCGCGGTAGCGCGCCGGCGCGGCACGGACGAGAAGACAGCGCTGGCCGAGGCCGCCGCGCGCTTCGGTGTAGAGAAGGTGGGCGCTGAGTTGCAGCAGACGCACGCCGGCTGGGGCACCGCCGAGGCCGTCGTCGCCGCCGGGCTGCCGGTGGTGTGCGCGCTCGTCCTGCGCTGGATCGTCTTCGCGCCCGAAGGCACACAGCGGCAGTGGCAAGAGTTGCTCACGCATCCGGCGCTGTGGGTAGTCGCCGCTGCTGCTTTGCTCATCCCGCTGCTGCTGTTCGACCGCTGGCGTTACGCCCTGGCGACCTGGATCTTTTTCTGGGGCATCACCATCGCGTCGCTGCTCGTGCCAACCCTCCATTGGTAAACATCCCCGCAACCGGAGACAAAATCGCCATGAAAAACTTCGCCGTCATCGAGAGCATCTTGCGCAACCGGCTGCAATTCTTCACCGAAGTTCGCGAAGGCGTGGGCCTGCCCGACAAGATTCGCGCCATGTTCATCTCCAGCATCGCCTTCCTGGCGATTTACGGCGCGGTCATGGGCTCGACCCACAGCCTGCTGCAAGTGATCAGCTCGGCCATCAAGCTGCCGGTACTCTTTCTCGCCACGCTGATCATCTGCGCGCCGTCGCTGTATTTCTTCAACGTCTTGTTCGGATCGAAGCAGAGCCTCAGCCAGAATGTCGCGCTCACGTTGACGGCCATCACGGTCACCGGCGTGCTGCTGCTCAGCTTCGCGCCGATCGTGCTGTTCTTCCTGTTGACCACCAGCCAGTACCAGTTCTTCAAGCTGCTCAACGTGGGCGTATTCGCTATCGCCGGTGTCACCGGCATGGTGTTCCTGGTGCAGGGCATGCGCATCGTCTCGGCCGACAGCGCTGAAGGCGCCAGCGCGCGTCACTGGGTGCTGCGCTTGTGGATTCTGGTCTATGCCTTCGTCGGCAGCCAGATGGCGTGGACGCTGCGGCCGTACATCGGCTTCCCGGGTACGCTCTTCGAGCCGATTCGCCAGTTGGGGGGCAACTTCTATACCGACGTCTTCGCCAGCATCGGCGAGTTCCTGGGCTTACTCATCGTTCGCTAAAGGAGCACTTCATGAACTACGTGACTGCCATCCGCGACGCCGATCAAGATCCGCAGCAACTGGAAACGCTGTTTCAGACGGCCCGCAAGGAAAACGGCGTCGAGGCGTTTACGGCCGATCTCGAAACGTGTTACCACGAAGCGAATGACAACATGCTGTACGCGGCCTGGCACTATCGGCTTGAAGCGATGGTCCGCGACGAGCGCGCTGAGCGGCGCGGTATCAACTGGAAGGTGGCGCTCCCTGTGAGCCTCGCCGCCGGGCTGGCGCTCTGGTTGCTGTCCGAACCGACGTTGCGCATCATAGACCAGTATCAAGTGCTGGGGCTATATGGCATACCGTTGACTATCTTGTTCGCTCTGGCGCTCATGGGGTTGAGCGCCGGACAGAGCCAACGGCGCTACGTGTTGGCCGGCATCGGCCTGATCGCCGCCTTCGCTTACGTTCCGCTGATCGTCGCCGCACGCGACGCTATCTACCGGGGACACTACGCCGATTTGATGACGAGTCACCTGCCGGTTCTGGCCTGGGCCGCGGTGGGGATTGGTGTGCTGGGAATGCGTTCACCCGCCGGAGAACGCTTCGCGTTCCTGCTGAAATCGTTCGAGGTGCTGGTCACGGCCGGTCTGTTCTTGATCGGCGGGGTCATCTTCGCGCAGGTGACCCTGAGTCTGTTTTGGGCGCTGGATATTCAGATCCCGGATGCCATTCAGAGGCTGCTCATTGTAGGCGTGTTAGGCCCGACCTCGCTGCTGGCCCTGGCCAGTGCCTACGATCCGAAGCGGCGGCCGCTGGCGCAAGATTTCAGAGCCGGGCTGGCCCGACTGCTGGCGACGCTGGCCCGGCTGCTGTTGCTGCCGACCTTGCTCGTGCTGGCGCTCTACATCTTCGCCCTTCTCTCGAACTTTGAAGGGCCGTTCAAGGATCGCGACGTGCTGGGAATCTATCACGCCATGCTCTTTGCCGTTATCGGCCTGTTGATTGGGGCGACGCCGATCCAGGAAGGCGACCTGCCCGCCCGCTTTCGATCCGCGTTACGCGCGGCCATCATTGGCACGGCCGGGCTGGCGGCGCTGGTCGGCCTGTACACGCTGGCGGCAATTGTCTACCGCACGATAAACGACACATTGACGATGAATCGGCTGACGCTCATCGGCTGGGACGTCATCAACGTCGGCATCCTGGCGACGCTGATCAACCGGCAATACCAGCTCGGCCGCCAGGGGCGCGGCTGGGTCGAAGCCGCCCAGTCGGCGTTCGCGCTCGGCGCAGTTGGCTACGCGCTATGGGCGCTGTTCGTGATCCTCGCCGTACCGATTATCATTCGATAAAACGTAGGGGCGAGCCGTGGCTCGCCCCTACTCCGCGTATCTGCGTGGATTGGATCATTCTTGTACTGCGGCGGCAGTCCAACTGCCGCCGAACAGCCTTCGTAAATCAACATGGAAACTGCCATAGACAATCGACTCAGCCGGGAGGTGGACATGCGGATGGCCTTCGATGCGGCGCGCAATCAGATGGTGATGTTCGGCGGCAGCCCGGCGCGCAGCGGCGACCTGGCCTGGCTGGGCGAGACGTGGTTGTGGGATGGGCAGGTGTGGACGCAAGCCGCCGTCGAAGGACCTTCGCCGCGCGGCCTTCACGACATGGCGTACGATCCACGCCGCGAGCGCGTCGTCCTCTTCGGCGGCTACGACGACGAAAATCTCGGCGATACGTGGGAATGGGATGGCGAGCGCTGGACGCAAGTCGAGCCACAATAAGCGCAGTCTGTAGCCTTCATTGCTTCACCAAGACGAACGCGCCAATAGAATAACTCACCTTACGCAGCTTGCTCCCCGACCGCGAGGACGCGGTCGGGTGAATGGCTGGAAACGCCCGCGAGGACGCGGGCTTAGAGCGAAGTTGAACCGCGGCTGCGTAAGGTGAGAGAATAAATAGATCGGGCCAAGTCAAGAGACCTGGCCCACTGTCGTTCATTCGTGTTTCTTCGTGTTCTTCGTGGATCACTCCTCCAATGTTGACACATCCCCTTCCGCCATCCCCTGCGCCCGTGCCTTCAACACCCGCCGCATAATCTTGCCGGAGCGCGTCTTGGGCAACTTCTCGACAAACGTCACCTGCTCCGGCTTGGCGATCGGCCCCATGTGCTGGCCCACGTGCTGGCGCAACTCTTCGGCCAGCGCCTCCGATGGCGTGTGACCCGCGCGCAAAATACAATAGGCGTGAATCGCCTGACCCTTGATCTCGTGCGGCAGACCGATCGCCGCCGCCTCCGCGACCGCCGGATGACTGACCAACGCGCTCTCGACCTCCGCCGTGCCCAGCCGGTAGCCCGACACCTTGATCACGTCATCCACGCGACCAATGATCCAGAAATAACCATCTTTGTCGCGCTTGGCCGAGTCGCCGGTGACGTAGCGGCCGGGCAGGTGGCTCCAATACTGCCGCACGTAGCGATCGGGGTCTTTGTAGATCGTGCGCAACATCGCCGGCCAGGGTCGCTTCAAGATCAGATAGCCTTCTTCGCCGTCGGGCACCGGCTTGCCGTTCTCGTCGACGATTTCCGCCTCTTGCCCGAAGAACGGCCGCGTGCCGGAACCAGGCTTGAGCGGCGCCACCGGCGTCGGCGTGATCATGAACATGCCGGTTTCGGTCTGCCACCACGTGTCCATGATCGGGCAGCGCTCTTTGCCAATCACGCGGTAGTACCACTTCCACGCTTCAGGATTGATCGGCTCGCCGACGGAACCCAGCAGGCGCAGCGAAGACAGATCGTGGCGATTGGGCCACGACTCGCCGAAGCGCATCAGGCCCCGGATCGCGGTCGGCGCGGTGTACAGAATCGTGACGCCGTATTTCTCGATCAGCGACCACCAGCGATTCGGATAAGGAAACGTCGGCGCGCCTTCGTACATGAACGAGGTCGCGCCCAACAGCAGCGGCGCGTACACGATGTACGAGTGCCCGGTCACCCAACCGGGATCGGCCGCGCACCACCAGCGGTCTTCGTCCTGGATGTCGAACACGTATTTGAGCGTCGAGTAAATCCCGACCATGTAACCGCCGTGCACATGCTGGATCGCCTTGGGCTTGCCGGTGGTGCCGGAGGTGTACAGAATGTACAGCGGGTCTTCGGCGTCCATCACTTCGGTCGGGCATTGACCGTTGGCGATCGGCAGCTTCATCAGGTCGTGATACCAGTAATCGCGGCCCGATTCCATGTTTACGCTCTGCCCGGTGCGCTTGACGACGATGGTCGTCTCGACCGAGGGGCAACGCCTGAGCGCCTCGTCCATGATCTTCTTCAACTCGACGACTTTGCCGTTCAGCCAGCCGCCGTCGGCGGTGATCGCCACCTTCGATTGCGAATCTTCGATGCGCCCTTGCAAGGCATCGACGCTGAACCCGCCGTACACCACCGAATGAATCACGCCGATCTTGGCGCAAGCCAGCATGGCGATGACGATCTCCGGGATGCGCGGCATGTAGATCGTCACCCGATCGCCCTTGCGCAGCCCCATCGACTTCAGGACGTTCGCGAACTGGTTGACCTCGCGGTTGAGCGCGTAGTAAGAATACGTCCGCACGTCACCCGACTCGCCCACCCAGATCAGCGCCAGCTTGTTTTTGCGCCAGGTTTTCTGATGGCGGTCCAAGCAGTTGTGCACGATGTTGACCTGCCCGCCGACGAACCACTTGAAGAACGGTTGATCGCTATCGTCGAGCACCTTATCCCACTTGCGATACCATTCGAGTTCCTCAGCCTCGCGCGCCCAGAAGCCTTCCAGGTCTTCGGCGGCGAACTGCGCCAGCGCCTCCCAATCTTTCAGACGCGCCTGCCGCACAACCTCGGCTGAGGGATAAAAGACTTCGCCTTCTAGCGACTGCTGACCAGCGCCAGATGCCTGCGGATCCGTCATGGCTGTTCCTCCCTGACCTAGTGATAAAATGAGGCTCGCGACCAGAGCGGCGCATAGTAGACTCTATCGGAAATAACAGCGTAGCATAGCGCCTCGTGCGCGTTCTCGCACGATTTCGACGCCCACAACCCCACAAGGGGGCGCAAGCAGGGGGCTATGCGACTATTTCCGATAAAGCCTAGTACTTCGACAACTTGAAGTTGCATAGTTCCTGCCGCAGTTGCAGTGCGAAGCCGCCCCGTGGGCCTGCGGCGGACGGCAGTGCAACTGCCGTCCCAACCCCGCAGAATTAGGCGGTCGGGGTACTAGTATATAACAACGTCCCCGCCAAAGGGAAACGCACTCACCGGGTTGGGCAAATACGATCAGGCCCCGCCGAGTATAGGCCGCAGCGGGGGCGTGGATACATTACCTTGAACTTGACGGCTTGACCGCTGTTATCATATAATCAGGCCACCTTACTGGATCAGCTATGCCCGATCAATAAGGCCAGTCTGGTCGGCAGGAGAGACTCAGGATGCTGCTCTTACAGCCCACACCGCCTGGACAATCTGCCGTAGCCAGTCTGGAGTTGGTGGCTTTAGCAGCATTGATTGGTGGGATTGGCTCACTGGCATACGCCACGGCCCTACTCTACGGCTTCGTCGTCAACGAGGAGTTGCTCAAGCGGTTTCTGCCGGCGAGCGCGAGCGGCGGCCCGCTCAAAGCGCTCCGGGTGATCTGGTTCGCGCTCATCGGAGCCGGCGTCGCCGCCGTGTTTCAACTCCCTCAAACCACCTCGGCCCCGATCCAGGCCTTCATCATTGGGACCACCTGGCCGTCGGTGGTCAGCCAGGTGTTGACCGGACGACAGAGCGGGGCGCTCACGCCCGAGCCGTCCAATCAGATTATCAAGAACATCCAGGACGAACTGGACCGGAGGACGCCGCCACCCCAGGATACCAACCTGCTGGCCGCGCTGATCGGGCCGGAGCCAGACGAGACGGAGGCTAAAGGATGATTACCAATACCGAACAAGTGTTAAAGATGAAAGCGCGCTACTTCGTGGACCCCAATGTGCCGCGCGCGCCCCAGACGGCCACGGTGAGATCGATCATCGACAATCTACAGCAGCACAACCGGGTGTTCGTTGTGGACGAGCGCGATCAACTCATCGGGATCGTCAGCGATCAGGACGTCGTCGAGGCCTTGAAGAATGCCGACCAGGCGGGACGTATCAAAAGCGGCGCGGCCACTGTCGCCGAAATCATGACCCCCCTTGAGCCGACCCAGACGGATACCGTCGCCAGAGATAACGAGCCGCTCCAGGCCGTCATCGACAAACTGTCGGGAAAGAACAGCCAGGGGAAACCTTTCAGAGCGGTGCCCGTCGTCAACGCCGAGGGCAACGTCATCGGTCAGGTGACGCGCGGCAGCATCCAGACGCGGCTGACGGAATTGCTGGGCGAGTAGCTCCTCGGTCGCCGCGCGACAAAAAGCCAGCGCCCGAGGTCTTCAGGACTTCGGGCGCTGTGTTTCAAGTCGCTTCCTTCTCCAGTTTCTCCAGCTTCGCCAGCCGCCCGCGCTCTTCCGTTTTGAGAATGCGCTTGCGCAGCCGCAAGTTGAGCGGCGTCACTTCGAGCAGCTCGTCGGCGGCCAGATACTCGATGCAATCATCCAGGCTCATGTTGCGCGGCGGCGTCAACCGCACGGCGATGTCGGCGCTGGCCGCGCGCATATTGGTCAGGTGCTTCTTCTTGCACACGTTCACCGACAGGTCGGTGTCGCGAATGTGCTGGCCCACCACCATGCCCTCGTACACCTCGACGCCCGACCCGATGAACAGCGCCCCGCGCTCTTCGGCGTTGTTGAGCCCGTAACTCGTGCTCACGCCCGGCTCCCACGCCACCAACGAACCGTGATCGCGGGTGCTGATCTCGCCGGCCAACGGGCCATAACCGGCGAACAGCGCGTGCATCACGCCCGTGCCCCGCGTGGAAGTGAGAAAATGGGATCGAAAACCGAGCAGCCCGCGTGTCGGCACGGCGTATTTCAGATAGACCGTGCCATCGTCGCCGTGGCGGACGTCCGTCATCAAACCGCGCCGCGCGCCCAACATCTCGACGACCGCGCCCATATACGGCTCGGCCGCCTCGACGTACAACTCCTCGAACGGCTCCAGCGTCTCGCCGTCTTTCTCGTGCACGATCACTTCCGGCTTGGCGACCTCGAACTCGTAGCCTTCGCGCCGCATCGTCTCGATCAGGATCGCCAGTTGCAGCTCGCCCCGGCCCGACACGATGAACACGTCCGGCTCGTCGGTGTCTTGCACCCGCAGCGACACGTTGTGTTCCAGCTCCTTGTACAGCCGCTCGCGCAGCTTGCGCGAGGTAACCCATTGCCCGTCGCGTCCCGCCAGCGGGCTGGTGTTGACGCCGAACGACATGCGCACCGTCGGCTCCTCGATGCGGATCGGCGGCAGGGCTTTCGGCTGGAGCGGGTCGGCGATCGTTTCGCCGATGAAGATTTCCGGCAGGCCCGTCACCGCGACGATCTCGCCTGCCTCGACCTGATCAACCTCGATCCGGTCCAAACCCTGATGGATGAACACCTGCGCGATTTTGCCGGGCACGATCGTCCCGTCGACCGCGATGCGCGCCACTTCCTGTCCCCGGCGCAACGTGCCCGCGAATAACCGCCCGATCGCAATCCGACCTTTGTAATCGTCGTAGGCCAGCGTCGTGACCAGCAGCTGGGTTGGGGCCTCCGGCTCGATGGTCGGGGCGGGCAGGTACGACACAATCTTGTCGAACAACGGCTGCAAATCAATGCCGTCCTCGCCCGGCGTCAGCGTGGCATGGCCGTTGATCGCATTCGTGTAGACGATCGGGAACTCGGCCTGATCGTCGGTCGCGCCCAGGTCGATAAACAGATCGAACGTGGCATTGGCAACATGATTGAGCCGCGCGTTGGGCCGATCGACTTTGTTGATCACGACGATCGCCGTGTGCCCCATCTCCAGCGCCTTGCGCAGCACGAAGCGCGTCTGCGGCATCGGCCCATCGACCGCGTCGACCAGCAGCAACACGCCGTTGACCATGTTCATCACGCGCTCGACTTCGCCGCCGAAGTCGGCGTGGCCCGGCGTATCGACGATGTTGATCTTGACGCCCTTGTAAGTGACGGCCGTATTCTTCGCCAGAATCGTGATGCCGCGCTCGCGTTCGAGATCATTGCTGTCCATCACGCGCTCGACCACGACCTGGTTGTCGCGGAAGATGCGGCTCTGCTTCAGCATCGCGTCGACCAGCGTCGTCTTGCCGTGATCGACGTGCGCGATAATGGCGATGTTGCGGATGTTTTCGCGTTGAGTTGGCATAGGCTACTCCGGCCTTCGTCCCCTCCCGCCCGCTTCGCGGGGGAGGGCCGGGGTGGGGGTGGTGAGGGCAAAAACACACCTCGGCCAGACAACAGGCCGAGGTGCAGGTGTTTCTCGGTTGGCGGACGAGATTATATCAGCAATCAGCGGACTTGACAACGGCAGCAACGGACACATCCGTTTAAGAGTCCGTTGATAAGTCCGTTGACAGGCTTGCAGTTCTACACGGAGTTTGATAGGATCGCCCCCACTCAGCCCTGAGCGAAAGGCCCCACATGATTCGCGTCCTCTATTGCCTGCCCGATGGAACGGTCCGTTACGATCTCAAACCGGAGGAATTCGGCGCCGCACTCCAAAACGAGCAGGGCCTGCTGTGGGTCGACTTCGACAACACCTCGATCGAGGTGGACGAGCCGATCCTGCTCAACACCTTCCGCTTCCATCCCCTGGCCGTCGACGATGCGCTGCGCGAGTCGCACGTCCCCAAGGTGGACGATTGGGAAAGCTACGTGTATATCGTCCTGCACTCCGTCGTATTCGACCAGCAGGCGGGCGATCAGGTGAACACGTTGGAGCTGGATGTCTTTTTAGGTCACAACTTCATCGTCACGCATCACGATGCGTCGATCGCCGCAATCGAGCGGGTGTGGACGGCCAGTCAGCGTGACGAGCGCCATCGGAAAGGCGGCCCCGATCATCTGCTCTATAAACTGACCGACGAGATCGTCACCGACTACATGCCCGTCGTCGAAGAAATGGACGACGCCATCGATTCGATCGAAAACCAGATCTTCTCGCGACCGACGCCCGCCACGCTGGAGCGCTTATTCGGACTCAAGCGCGCGGTAGCGCGCCTGCGCCGCATCCTGGGGCCGCAGCGCGAAGTGCTCAACAAGCTCGCGCGCGACGACTACGCCATGATCGACGCCCGCGACCGGGTCTACTTCCGGGACGTGTACGATCACCTGGTGCGCTTGCACGACATCACCGAGAGCCTGCGCGATCTGGTCGGCGGCGCGCTCGACACTTACCTGTCGGTCATCAACAATCGCATGAACGACGTCATGAAGACGCTGACGATCATCACCACGTTGTTCATGCCGCTCGCGTTCGTCACCGGCTTCTTCGGCATGAACTTCTTCCAGCCGACCACGGCCGCGCTCGACCCGTGGACGAGCCTGCCCGTGTTCGCGATCGCGCTGGCGATCATCCTCCTCATCCCCGCCGGCATGTATTTCTGGATGCGGCGGCGCGGCTGGATGTAATTGCCCTTCAATGACGCAACCCACTGGCCAACAAACCAGTCCTGCAGAGGCATCGATGAACAGACGGCGCAAATCTATCGCTAGGCTCGGTTTGTGGCTGACGCTCTTCTGCGCGTTCAGCCTGCTGTCGCTGCATTGGGGCATCAGTCTCCCCGCTCCAATTCTTGCGCAGGCCGGGCTGACGCCGCGCGCGTACCTGCCCTACATCAGCGCCGCCGAAGAATCGGTCACGCCGCCGCCGCCCGGCGACTGGCTGGCCTACGTCAACTATCAGCGCGCGTTGGCCGAGCTACCCGCTGTAACCGAGAACCCGACCTGGAGCGACGGCGATCAGAAACATGCGAAGTATATGGTGAAGAACGATTTCATCGGCCACGACGAGGACCCCGGTCAACCGTTCTACACGCCCGAAGGCCAGCTCGCCGCGCAGAACAGCAACGTGATGGTCAGCTCCAACACCGGAATCACAGACAATGAAGCGATCGACCTATGGATGGAAGGCCCGTTCCACGCCGTGGGCGTCATCGATCCGGCGCTGCTGCAAGCGGGGTTCGGCAGTTATCGCGAGGCCGATGGCGGCTGGCAGATGGCTGCCGCGCTCGATGTCCTGCGCGGCCTGGGCAGCATTCCCGCGTCGGTCACCTTCCCGATCAAGTGGCCTTCAGATGGCATGACCACGCTTCAGCGCGCGTATGGCGGCAGCGAATTGCCCGACCCGCTCACCGGCTGCCCCGGCTACACCGCGCCCAGCGGCTTGCCGATCATTCTTCAGATCGGTCCCGGCAACCTCACGCCCAACGTCGCCGCGCACTCGTTCACGCAGGGCGCTACGCCGCTCGAACATTGCGTGTTCGACGAAACCAGCTACGCCAACCCGGATGGTTCGCTCCAGAGCCTGGGCCGCGCGATCCTCGGCTCGCGCGATGCGATTGTGCTCATCCCGCGCGCGCCGCTCGCAATGGGAGCAACTTACACCGTCTCGATCACCGCCAACGGCCAGACCTATACCTGGTCGTTTACCGTGTCGAGTGCGGCTCAAACGACTGAAACGACGCCACACACATTGATCCGTTGATGATTAGAGCGCCGATGGTTTCCTGATTGAGTCTTAGTGGGCATTGGTCGCAGATCTAACCGCAGAGTACGCGGAGAACGCTGAGATAAGATGAAATCTCTGCGCTCTCTGGGTTCTCAGCGGTGAGAACAATACAGTAGCGCAAAACTATCCAAGAACCCTCCAGTACACATTACCAGGACTTACGCAGTTGCATGTTGCTGCCGCAGTTGTACTGCGGCAGATGGGGCGGCGGCAGTGTAACTGCCGCACCAACTGCGTAAGTTCTAATTACTTGAAAGGCAGACAACTCCCATGACGACAACCAATGGCATTCGCTTCGGCACGGTCGGCTCGCCGCTCAGCACACCGCCGAGGCCGGGCGGCTCGCCGGGCGGCATCCGGCGCACCGCCGAACTCGGCCTGAGCGCGCTTGAGCTGGCCTGGGTCCAATCGGTGCGCATCACCGACGCCTCGTGCGAGACGATCAAACGCGCCGCCGAAGAGTCGGGGGTGGCCTTGAGCGTGCACGCGCCGTACTACATCAATCTCAACGCGCAAGATAAAGATATGTTGAAGGCGGGCCTGGCCCGCTTGTTAGCCGCCGCCCGCGCGGGCTACAAAGCCGGCGCGACCGACATCATCTTCCATCCCGGCTCGTACATGAAACAAGACCCCGACAAGGTTTACCCCATCGCTCGCAAGCGATTGGCCGAAGTGGTCGATCAGTTGCGCGCGGAAAAGGTGCTCGTCACGCTCCGGCCCGAGACGATGGGCAAAGGCGCGATGATCGGCACGCTGGAAGAAACGGTGCAGCTGGCGCGCGACATCGACGGCGTGCTGCCCTGCATCGACTTCGCCCACCTGCACGCGCGGCCCGGCGATGGCTCGTTCAACTCATACACAGAGTTCGCCAACGCGCTGAAGGTGGTGGCGACCGGCCTGGGCCGGCGCGGGCTGCAATCGCTGCACATTCACCTGTCGGGCATCGATTACGGGCCGGGCGGCGAGAAAAAACATCTCGCGCTCAAGGAAGCCGATCTGAAGTACCGCGACCTGTTCAAGGCGCTGGTCGACATCGGCGCGTCGGGGCGCGTGCTGTGCGAAAGCCCGGTCATGGAACAAGATGCGCTGTTGATGCAGAAAACCTATCGGCGCTTGGCAACCAAGAGCAAGACGAAGGACGAGTGACGAAGGACGAAATCGTCCTTCGTCGTTCGTCTTTGGTCGTTTGTGACACAGCAGACCGAAGGGAGAATAGTGCAATGAATCGCCAAACCGTGTTAGACTTGCTCCAACGCAGCGCCGACGATCTTCAGCGTTACGTGAGCGAGATTCCCGCCGACCGGCTGCACTGGCGCGAACCCGGTGAATGGTCGGCGCACGAGACGCTGGCGCACGTGTGTGAGGTCGAGCGCGAAGCGTTTCTGCCGCGCGCCAAACGTATAACGACGGAGCACGAGCCGCGCCTGCCGAACTTCGAGAGCGACGCCTGGCACACGGCGCATTACGACCCGGGGCGCCCGTTGGCCGAGCTGCTGGCCGACTTTGCCGAGGCGCGCCGGCAAGAGATCGAGTTGCTGGCCGCCGCGCCCGATTGGAGCAAGTGGGGCTTCCACGAGGGTATGCAGAAGCGCTACAGCCTCAACTACCTGGCGCAGTACGCGCTGGCGCATACCTGGGAGCACCTGCACCAGATCGCCGGTACGCAGAAAGCATACGAGCTGGAACGGCAAGGATGAATGCTGAAGGATGAATTCATCGTTTAACGTTCTGCCTTCATCCCTCCCACTCCGCTTCGCTCCGGGGACTATAGTCATCCTTACGGAGGCCATTCAATGTCCGCACCTGCACGCACTCTGCGTGACGCGTTCAACGCCGTAGACCCGGCGCAGCCGTTGCAACCCGATGATCCGCGCTACGTGGACTGCACCGGCGTGCGCGGTGATGAAGATGTCGTCGGTCAGCTGTTCAACGCGATCAGCCGCTCCGATCGCCCGCTGCACCAGCTATGCACCGGCCATCGCGGCTCAGGCAAATCGACCGAACTGTTGCGACTCAAGGCCCGTTTGGAGCAGAACGGCTACGCCGTCGTCTACTTTGAAGCCGATGACGATCTCGACTTGAACGATCTGGTGTACAGCGACTTGCTGCTCGCCGTCGCGCGGCAAATCGAGTCGGTTGCCCGCGAGCGCAATGTATCGCTGGAGCAGGAGCTGAAAGGTATCGAACGCTGGTTCGCCGAGGTCGTGTATTCCGAGGATGAGTGGCGCAACATCGAGCGCGAATTGCACGCCGAAGCCTCGTTGGGGATCGGCCTGCCAGAGAAGATTCCGCTCGTCGCGCGCCTGTTCGCCAAACTCACCGGCCAGATCAAGACCGGGCACGCCGTCAAGCAGGAAATCCGCCGCAAGTTGGATCAGCAAGTATCGCAGCTCATCACCGGCGTCAACGAGCTCATCCAACGCTTCGAGGTCGAACTGCGCAAGCAGCGCCGGCAAGGCGTGGTGATCATCGTCGATAACCTCGATCGGCTGGTATTGAAAGACCTGGATGGCGGGCGTACCTCGCACGAAGCGTTGTTCGTCGAACACGGCGAACAGCTGCGGTCGCCGGAATGCCACACCGTCTACACCGTGCCGATTTCCATGCTGTACTCGACTAAAGCCACTCAACTCACCAGCCTGTTTCCGCGTTACCAGGTGGTGCCGATGATCCGCGTGAGCGATCGGCGCGGAACCGAATCGCCCACCGGGCTGGCCTGCTTGAAAGACATCCTGGCGCAGCGCATCGACCTGGATACGCTGTGCGCACCGGATGCCGTGGACGCGCTATGTCGCGCGTCGGGCGGACATCCCCGGCAGTTGATGGCATTGGCGACTTACGCGATCGAGTACGCCGACGAGGGCGCACAGCCGCCCATCACGATCCGCGCGGCAGAACGTGCGGTGGGCCGTCTGGTGAACGAGTACGGGCGCATGATCCCCGAAACGCACTTTCCATTGCTGGCGCGGGTGCATCAATTGAAGAGCGTGCAGAACGACGCCGACCACCAGACGATGCTGTATAATCTCAGCGTACTCGAGTACACCAACGGCCAGCCGGCCTGGCACGACGTTCACCCGGTCGTGCTGCGGCTGCCCAAGTTCAAGGAAGCGTGGGAAGGTGAGCTCGCGAGCGCCGCTCAACGCCCCCGAAAACGCCGTCAGCCCCGATGACACACTGACCGCATTCGCCCGGATGCTGGACTTTGCCGCGCCGGGCCGTTTTGTGCTGGCCTTCGTCAAGTGCAACTTGCCGGCGCAACGACAGACGCTCGTCGAAAAGATCAAGGTGCTCGTCGAGCCATTGGGCGTGACGCTGCTCGAAGTCGAACTGACCGAGCCGACCGAACGGCTGCTGCCGATCCTGCGCGAGCGACTGACCGGTTCATACCTCGCGCCGGCGACACAGACGCAAGACGCCGAGCGCATCCCCGCCCTACGCGAGGGCAAAGGCAAGGTTGCGCTCTTCGTCTACGGCCTCGAACATTCGCTCCCTTCGGGAGAGTCGAATCACCCTATCCTCTCGCACCTCAATCTCTCGCGCGAGTTGTTCCGGCGCGACGTGCCCTGCCCGCTGGTCATCTGGCTGCCCGATTACGCGCTGACGCTGCTGGCGCGCGGCGCGCCCGACTTCTGGGCGTGGCGCTCCGGCGTGTACGAGTTTCCGCCCGAGCCGGAAACGGCGCAGCGCGTGGCGCGCCTGGCGGTGTACGAGGAAGCGGGCCACGTCACCAGCAACCTGTCCGAATCAGCCAAGCGCGAGCGCTTGCGCCTGCTCGCCCGGCTGCTGGACGATTACCGTGAACTGGGCGACAACCCGCGCGAGCGCAGCACGCAGGCCGACATCCTATGGAAGATGGGCGATGTCTACAAAGACCTCGGCGAATGGAACGAGGCGCGAGCACGTTACCAGGAAGCGCTCGAACTGGCGCAGGCATTGGATGAACCGGCTAGCGTAGCTGGTCTCCTGCACCAGCTCGCTATGCTGGCGCAGGACACGGGCGACCTGGCCGAGGCGCGCCGCCTGTACGAGCAAAGCCTGGCGCTCAAACGCGAACTCGGCGACAAGCAGGGCATTGCCAGCACGCTGCACCAACTCGGCGTGCTGGCGCAGGTCACGGGCGACCTGGCCGAGGCGCGTCGCCTGTACGAGCAGAGCCTGGCGCTCGAACGCGAACTCGGCAACAAGCAGGGTATTGCCCAATCGCTGCACCAACTCGGCGTGCTGGCGCAGGCCACCGGCGACCTGGCCGAGGCGCGCCGCCTGTACGAGCAGAGCCTGGCATTCGAACACGAACTCGGCAATAAGCAGGGCATTGCCATCTCGCTGCACCAACTTGGCATACTGGCGCAGGAGGCAGGCGACCTGGCCGAGGCGCGCCGTCTGTACGAGCAGAGCCTGGCGCTCGCACGCGAACTCGGCGACAAAGATGGTGAAGCAAAGACACTAAATGTGCTGGCAAACATTTCATCCGCTGAGGGTGATCAAGAGACTGCACGGGGATTGCTAAACCAGAGTCTATTGATCGCGAAACAGCTTGGTGACAAGATGCAAGTCGCTTATGCCTCGTGGGGTCTCTCGGAGGTCGAAGAAAAAGAGGGTAACCTGCCTGCGGCATTGTCGCTCATCCAGCAGGCGGAGCAGTTGTTCACCGAGCTGGGCAGCCCAATGCGCGAGCAGGCAAAGCGGGTTCGGGAGAGGCTGGAGGGGAAGGGCAACGAATAGCCGTCAACGGACGGTAAACGGACAAGCGGACGAAAACGGATACCATCGCGTTGACTCGTTGATTCGCCGATTCGTTTTTCATCCCTCATCCCTCCGCCTTCATCCTTCAAATCAGCGGAGCAACCATGAACATCAACATCCACCACGCTTCCATTCAAGCCGTTCCCGCCGACGCGCTCATCGTCAACCTGTTCGAGGGCGTCGAGCGGCCGGCGGGCGCAACCGGCGCAGTCGATCAGGCGCTCGGCGGCGCAATCTCTAATCTCATCGCTCTCGGTGATTTCAAGGGCAAGCTCAACCAGATCGCCGTGCTGTACCCGCGCGGCGCAATTCCCGCCCCGCGCGTGATCGTCGTCGGGTTGGGCGCGGTCGCGGACTTCAGCCCGGAGCGAATCCGGCAGGCCGCAGCTGGCGCGGCCAAGCGCGCCCGCGACCTCGGCGCAAAGTCGATCGCGTCGACGGCGCACGGCGCGGGCACCGGGCAGGTCGAACCGTCGCTCGCCGCGCAAGCCGTCGTCGAAGGCACGCTGCTCGGGCTGTACGAGTGGACCGAGCACAAGTCGAAGAAGAGCGAGAGGCAGGTCGAGTCGTTCACCGTCGTCGAGTTCGACCCGAACAAGCTCGACGCGATCGAGTCCGGCGTCAAGGCCGGCGCGATCATCGGCCAGGCCGCCAACTTCGCGCGCGATCTGATCAACCAACCACCCAACCTGATGACCCCGACCGCTTTAGCGAATACGGCCCAGGAACGGGCCAATCGAGTCGGGTTGAAGTGTATAGTTCACGACGCCGAGTGGATTCGGGCGCAGGGCATGGGCGCGCTGCTCGGCGTCACGCAGGGTTCGGCCCAGCCGCCGCAGTTCATCGTGCTGGAGCACACCGGCGCGGAGGGCGAGCCGCTCGTATTCGTCGGCAAAGGCATCACCTTCGACACCGGCGGCATCAGCATCAAGCCGGCCGAGGGCATGGAGGCGATGAAGAGCGACATGAGCGGCGCGGCCGCCGTCATCGCCGCGCTGGCCGCCATCGCCGAACTGAACCTGCCGATCCATGCGGTGGGTCTTGTGCCGACCTGCGAGAACATGCCGAGCAGCACGGCTTATCGCCCCAGCGACGTGCTGCGCGCGAAGAACGGCAAGACGATCGAAGTGATCAGCACCGATGCGGAAGGCCGGTTGATCCTGGCCGATGCGCTGTCGTACGCCGCCGAGTTGAAGCCGAAAGCCGTGATCGATCTGGCGACGTTGACCGGCGCGTGCGTGGTGGCGCTGGGCGAAAACGTCGCCGCCGGCTACTTCTGCAACGACGAAGCGCTGGCGCGCAAAGTCGAGGCCGCCAGCCAGGCGACCGCCGAAAGGCTGTGGCGCTTGCCGCTGTACGACGAATACCGCGACAAGATCAGAAGCGACACCGCCGACGTGAAGAACACCGGCGGCCGCCAGGGCGGCGTCGGGAGCAGCGCGGTGTTCCTCGAAGAGTTCACCGCTTACCCCTGGGCGCATTGGGACATCGCCGGCGTGGCGCTGGATAAGTTGGGCGCGACAAGTCTCTACCCGCGCACGCACCCGCCGCACAGCATTCGCGGCGGCGTCGGCTTCGGCGTGCGCGCGCTGGTGGAGCTGGCAAGACGGTGGTCCTCACCCTAACCCCCCAGCCCCCTGAAGGGGGAGCGGGGGAAGGGGTGAGGTCTGGAGCATTTCCATGCCCGATCTCAGCAATCAGACGCTCGGCCAGTATCGGTTGATCAAGCCGATCGGCGCAGGCGGTATGGCGACGATCTACAAAGCCTACCAGCCGGCGCTCGATCGCGTGGTGGCGATCAAAATCCTGCCGGAGTTTTTGCTCAACCAGCCCGGCTTCATCGATCGCTTCAAGATCGAAGCGCAGGCCGTCGCCAAGCTCGATCACCCGCACATCGTCCCGATCTATGACTTCGGCCAGGCCGGCCAGGCGCCCTACCTGGTGATGAAGTACGTCCCGGCCGGCACGCTGAAAGACCTGCTGACCGAGCCGCTCGAGCCGCAACGGGCGGCTGCCATCCTCCGGCAGATCGCCGAAGCGCTCGACCACGCGCATCAACAGGGCGTCGTCCATCGCGACGTGAAGCCCAGCAACGTGTTGATGCAGGATGGGCGTTGGGTGCAGCTGACCGATTTCGGGCTGGCGAAGATTTTGACCCACACCTCGCAGCTCACCGCCAGCGGCGCGAGCGTCGGCACGCCCGATTACATGTCGCCGGAGCAGGCGCAGGGCGAACGGGTCGATGCGCGCAGCGACATTTATTCGCTGGGCGTGATCCTGTACCAGATGCTCACCGGCGAAGTGCCGTTCCACGCCGAGACGCCGACCGGCGTCATGCTCAAGCACGTCCTCGAACCGCCGCCGCCGCCGCGCGCCGTCAATCCGGCGATCAGCCCGGCCGTCGAAGAGGTGATTCTGCGCGCGCTGGCGAAGTCGCCGGACGATCGCTTCCCGCGCGCCACCGATCTGGCCGATGCGTTCGAGCGCGCGCTCGACCCGAACGCGACCCGGGTGACGCTGCGCCGGCCATCGACCTTTCAAGCGCGGCTGCCCTGGCTGCTCGGGCTGGGCGCAATCGTCGTGCTGATCGCTTTGCTGGTCGTCTCGCAACTGCCGGCTCCCGCGCCACTTTCAAATCCGAACGCAGCAGCAGCGTCGGGGCAATCAGACGCGATACTCTTCGACGACTTCGGCGCGCCGACGATCGATGCAACGCGCTGGGCCTACACCGGCACCTACGCCGCCCTGCTCGACAGCGACGCGGTCTCGATCCGCGATGGACGCTTGACCTTTCAAGCGGAGAATGCGGCGGACGATTACTACGATGGGGGCGTGCAGGCGAAGCTCGGGCGCGCGTTCGATTTCATCTCGGCGCGCGTGACGCTGCTCGACGCGACGGGCAACAGCGATATCGGCATCCAGGTCAACGGCATCGACGCCGCCAATCCCGACTCGTGGGCGTATATCGCCATGTCGCCCTCCGATGCCAGCGTATACGCTTACGTCATCGACGCTCAGGGCGAACAGCAAACGTACAACCTGCTGCTGGGCACTGGAATGCCGGCCACGCACGAACTGGCGATCGGCTGGGACGGCGCAGAAATGGCGTTCTATGTCGACGGCAACCGGTACGAGCGGATACCTACTTCAGTGCGCGGCCAATGGTTTCAGCTGCTGTTCGATGTCGAGCCGAACGGACGGCTATCGGGCAGCTTTGACGACGTGCGGGTCACGTATGGGGAATAGAAGATGGAGATTAGAGGTTGGAGGTTGGAAGCGCGCAGCTCCAACTTCAAACTTCCAAGCGCCAACTTCTAGTCGAACACCACCTCGTCCCGACCTCGCAGGCGATCATCGATCCATTGCACGATCACGTCCAGGTCTTCGTTGCGATGCACGAAGTCCAGGTTGTCGCTGCGAATGGTCAACACCGGGCAGGTATTGAAGTCGGTCAGCCATTCCTCGTAATAGCGATCGAGCAGCCGCAAATAGTCGGCAGTGATCCCGCTCTCGATCGCCCGGCCCCGTTGCGTGATCCGCTCCAGCAGCACTTCGACCGGCGCGCGCAAGTAGATCAACAGTTGCGGCTTGGGCAATGCCTCGATGAGCAGATCGTACAGCCGCCGGTAGGCCAGGTAATCGCGCTCGCTCAAGTTGCCCAGCTCGCGCAGCGCGCGCGCGAAGATGTACGCATCCTCGTAGATCGAGCGATCGATGATGGCGCTGCGCGGCCCGTTGGCCAGCGCCGTATGTTGGGCGGCGCGATGGCCTAAGAAGAAAATTTGTAGATGAAACGACCAGGCGCGCATATCGGCGTAAAAATCGGGCAGGTACGGATTATCGGCCACCGATTCGAAATCGGCCTGCCAGTTCAGCCGGGCCGCCAGCCGTTCGGTCAAACTTGTCTTGCCCGCGCCGATATTGCCGGCGACTAAGACCAGATGGTTTGCCACGGTTGACTCCTTTCGGACGAAAGACAATGCAAGGTAGATTGGTTATTGGTCATTGGTCTTTCGTCCGATATTGAGAACTTCACGTGAGGTGACTACGCCCAATGAACCAACAACTCCGCGCCGTGCTGTGGGACATGGACGGCACGCTGCTCGATTCCGCCGAATACCACTGGCTGGCCTGGCGCGAAGCGCTGTTGGCGGAAGGCTATGACCTGACGCGCACGCGTTTCAATGCCGCCTTCGGTCAGCGCAATGATACCATCCTGCGCACATACTTCGGCCCGGACTTCCCGTCGAGCGAAATCGAGCGCATCGGCAATGCGAAAGAAGCGCGCTATCGCGAGCGGGTGCGGACGCGCGGCATCGATACCCTGCCGGGCGCGCGACGCTGGCTCGATCGGTTGAAAGCCGCCGGCTGGCGCCAGGCTATCGCCTCCGCCGCGCCACGGCTCAACGTCGAAACGATCCTCGACGTGCTCAACCTCGCCGACTACTTTGACGCGCGGGTATCGGCCGAGGATGTGCAGCGCGGCAAACCCGACCCGCAAGTCTTCCTCACCGCAGCCGAGCGACTCGGCGTGCCGCCCGCGCACTGCATCGTCGTCGAAGACGCGCCCGCCGGGATCGAAGGCGCGCACCGCGCCGGCATGCGCGCGATCGGCGTGCTGACGACGCACGCTGACTTGCCGGCTGATCTCGTCATCCCCCGGCTCGATCAGTTGCCCGACGATGCGTTCGATCAACTGCTGAGTGAAACGTGAAACGTAATCACGCATCACGCTTCACGTTTCACGAGTCAAGTCAATCCCCAACACCACCCGCAGCCCGAACCACGCCAGCCCTGCCGTCTCGCGCACTTCGCGCACGATGCGCTCCACCGGGTTCATCGGCCCTGCCGTCGCCTGCGCCGGGCTGGGATACGCCTCGATCCCGGCGCGTTGAAACATCCACGTCGCGCGCAACAGGTGATAGCCGTCGGTGGCGATGATGGCGCTGCGCCAGCCGCGCGCGCGCATAATTGCGGCGGTATAGGCCGCGTTTTCTTCCGTGCTGTGCGCGCGCTCTTCCAGGATGAGCGCCTCACGCGGCACGCCCGCCGCCGCCAGCAAGTCACACGCCACCTGCGCTTCGCTATGCGGGTCCGGCTCGGTGAAACCGCCGGTGCAGATGATGTAGTCCGCATAGTCTGCGCGGTAGAGCGCGAGCGCGTGATCCGCGCGCCGGATGAGCGATGGCCCTGGCTGCCCGCCCGGATACACTTGCGATCCCAGCACGACGATCACATCAGCCGGCTGCGCGCGATCGACCAGGCCGTAGCCGTCGATAATAGCAATCGTCGTCAATAGCCCGATGAGGGCTGCGACGAGCGCGATGAGGATAAACCGTTTGAGACGTGAGTGTTTCAGCATGCGAAGTTGGAATCCATGCTACCCTGTCGCCTGCATCTCGTCAAACAACGAATGGGCCATGCTTTCGCAATCCCTCCACTCCGCGTTCATCATTCATTCACAATCGCGCGCGATAATTCTGTTCAAATGAGGACGGCTATCAAGCCAGACTCAGTTCTGTGAAAGGAGAAACATGAACGGGAGAATTGTCTTCAGTGTGCTGCTGGTGCTGGTCTTGGTTGCAGCCATCGTCGGGGTTGGGGCTTACGTGTACAACGCGGGCCTGACGCAAGGACTGGCCGAGAGCGGGCGGCTCGGCGCGCCGGAATCGGGTGCAGCGCCCTACCCTTACTACGCGCCCTACTTCCACCAGCCGTTCGGCTTTGGGTTCTTCGGCCTGCTCTTCCCGCTGTTGTTCATCTTCCTCGTCTTCGGCCTGCTGCGCGGGCTGTTCTGGCGCGCACGCGGTGGGTGGGGTCGGGCGCATCAGCATTGGCCCGAAGGCGTGCCGCCCATGGTCGAGGAGTGGCATCGCCGGATGCACCAGCCGCAATCGGAGCAGAAGTGACCGGCGCGTAAGTTGAGAGTCGCCGCAGCCGGGGCCGTGCGCTTGACCTCGGCTGCGGCGCCGGCGCGAGTTCGATCTATCTGGCCCGGCAAGGTTATAATGTGACGTGATACGGAATACGTTGAAGTGCTGCGTAAGTGCGTATCGAGTATTCCGTAGTGCGTGTTCGGTGCGATGAAAACCATTCTCGTCGTCGACGACGAACCGAAGATCGTGCAGCTCGCCCGCGATTACCTGGAGCACGCGGGCTTTTCGGTGTTGACGGCCCACACGGGGAAATCGGCGCTCGTCACTGCGCGCTCGGCTAAACCCGATCTGTTGATCCTCGACCTGGGCCTGCCGGAGCTGGATGGGCTGGACGTGACGCGCGCGCTGCGCAAGGACTCGAACGTCCCGATCATCATGCTGACCGCGCGCGCCGAAGAGACGGATAAGCTCATCGGCCTGGAACTCGGCGCGGACGATTACATCACGAAACCCTTCAGCCCGAAAGAACTCGTCGCCCGCGTGCGCGCGGTGTTCCGTCGCCTGGAGAGCGCGAACACCCAGGCGGAAACGCTTCGCGTCGCCGACCTGACGCTCGACGTCCCGCGCATGCGCGCCACGCTTGCCGATCACGAGGTGGAGCTGACCCCGACCGAGTTCCAGCTGCTCGTCACGCTCGCGCGCCAGCCGGGCCGCATCTTCACGCGCGCGCAGCTGCTGGACGCGCTGCACGGCGTCGCCTTCGAATCGTACGAGCGCGCGATCGACGCGCACATCAAGAACATTCGCCGCAAGTTCGAGCCGAACCCGCGCGAACCGCGCTACCTCCTGACGGTGTATGGCGTAGGCTACAAGTTCGCCGATAAATGAGACGATCGCACCGCTTCGTGCATCAAAATCGCCCGCCCTGGTGGCCGGCCGACGAGCCATGGCCGCCGAGCGGTTCAGCGCGCGCCGAAGCCTGGCGCCGGATGCGCGGGCGTTTCTTTTGGCGCATCGGCTGTCTGCTGGCGCTGTTGTTCATGCTGGGTTTCGGTGGCCTGCTGGTGCTGAGCTGGCTGTTGGCGAGCGCGCTGGGGGTGATCAGCATTCCGCGTGGCGCGCTCGTCTTCGCCTGCCCGCTGGGCCTGCTCGCGTTCGCGCTGACGTTCGGCACGCTGTTCTTCGTCGGGCGCGCGCTGCGCCGCACGGCCCGGCCCATTGGCGACATGATCGAGGCGGCCGGTCGCGTCGCCGAGGGTGATTACACGACGCGCGTGGCCGAGCATGGGCCGCGCGAGGTGCGGGCATTGGCGCAAGCGTTCAACTCGATGAGCGCCCGCTTGCAAGCCAGCGACGAGCAACGCCGTAGCCTGCTGGCCGATGTGACGCACGAGCTGCGCACGCCGCTCACCGTCATTCAGGGCAATCTGGAGGGTCTGCTCGACGGCATATACCCGCCCGACCGCGCTCACCTGGAACCGATCGTGGAAGAGACGCGCGTATTGTCGCGCCTGATCGATGACTTACGCACGCTGGCGCTGACGGAAAGCGGTGCGCTCAAATTGCAGAAGGAAACGATCGAGATCGGCGAGCTGATCAGCGAGACGGTGGCGGCGTTCCGGCCGCAAGCCGATACGGCCGGAGTCGCGTTCAGCACGGATATCGCTCCGAGTCTGCCGGCGATCGAGGTCGATCCGGCGCGCATTCGCGAAGTGCTCGAAAATCTGTTGACGAACGCGCTGCGCTATACGCCGCAGGGTGGGGCTGTTCGCATCACGTGTTTTGCGCCCGATGCTCAACACTTGACCGTCTCGGTGGCCGATACCGGCTCAGGCATCGCGCCGGACGATCTACCGCACGTCTTCGATCGGTTTTATAAGTCGCACGAATCGCGCGGTTCGGGATTGGGGTTGGCGATTGCGAAGAACCTCATCGCCGCGCACGGCGGGGAGATTTCGGTGGAGAGCGAACCGGAGAAAGGCGCGATGATTCGGTTTACGCTGCCGGTAAAACCTCACCCCCTCCCCTAACCCCTCCCCCTCTCCCAATCTGATTGGGAGAGGGGTGGCCGCCAGGCCAGGGTGAGGGTGAGGGCTAACACTCACTATGCCCGCAGTTGTAACACTTGCGGCAGCCTTCCTCATTGACGAAGGCCGCCGCGCCGCACGCCGGGCACAGATCGCCGATCTTGAGCGGGAGCGGTTGCTGCGTCGGGTGCGCTTCGGCATGGCCGTTTTCGTTGCCGTTCGACGCTTCGGAGGCCGGCGCCTGGCCGAGATATTCGACCAACGCCTGGGCGATGCCATCGGGCAATGAGCGGACGCGCTGCGGGCCAAAGCCCATCGGTCGGCCGCCGCCAATGCCGACCAGCTGCTCGGTCACGTTCTGCAGCCGCTCGGTCGGGTCCATCACCGAGGGCAACCGCAACACCAGCGAGATTAAACGGCCCAACGCTTCGGCCACCGCCGCCGTATCCGACCCGGCTTTGCCAACATTGAGGAACACTTCAAACGGTTTGCCGTCGCCGTTCTCGTTGACGGTGATGAAGGCCGTGCCGAGCGGCGTGCCGACCTTGTAAGTGCTGCCCACCAGCTTGCGTGGGCGCGGCTTCTTGGTGGCGTGAACTTCCAGCAGCGCGCTTTCAGATACTTTTCCTTTCGCCGCTTTAGTCGCCTTGGTTTCCAGCACCACTTTCTCGCGCGAGCCGGTCACGTACACCGTCAGCCCCTTACAACCCAACTCCCACGCGAGGAAGTAAGCCTTGGCGACATCGTCTTCCGTCGCGGCTTCGGGGAAGTTGCACGTCTTGGAAATCGAGTTGTCGACAAACGCCTGGATCGCTCCCTGCATGCGAACGTGCTCGTCCGGCGTGATGTCGGCCGACACGACGAAGGCATGCCGCACCGGCTCGGGTACCCCCGCCACGTTCTGGCAGGTCCCGGTGTACAGCGCATCCTGATAGATGCGCTTGCGCGTCTCCTCATCCACGCCCGCCTGGATCAACGCTTGCTCAAACAGGGGACTGGCGTAGGTCAGCGTCGTGCGCCCATCGCCGCCGCCCGCTTCGGCGTCGATCACGTGGCGCATGTATGCCAGCGCAAATACCGGCTCGCAACCGTACGCCTCGCAGCCGGCGACCGTCGCAATCGTGCCGGTGGGAGCCACCGTCGTCTGCGCGGCATTGCGAATACCGTGCTGCTTGATGCCGTCCACAATGTCATTCCACTTGATCGCCGGCCGACCCCAATCGTGTGTATACGCTTCCAGCGGCTGGGGCGGCGTCCATTGGACGTGATGCGGATCGTACAGGCTGCCCTCGATCGCCAGGAACGGGCCGCGCTCTTTGGATAAACTGATCGAGGTCTTCATGCAGTGATAGCGCACGAATTCCATCACCTGCGCCGCGAACTCCTGCGCTTCGGCGCTGCCGTAACGGATGCCCAGGTGATACATCAGGTCGCCCAGGCCCATGATGCCCAGCCCGATGCGCCGGGCGCGCAAGGCTGCTTCTTGCAATTGCGGCACGGCCGGCACGTACTGATTCACCGTCACCACGTTATCGAGGAAGTGCGTCGAGAGCGCCGTCGATTCTTTCAGCCTGGCCCAATCGACCTCGGCCTGGCCATTCACATACTTGACGTGCTGGGCGAGATTGATCGATCCGAGACAGCAGTTTTCGTAAGCTCCTAAATATTGCTCACCGCACGGGTTTGTCGCTTCCAGTTGATACAGGTGCGGCACCGGGTTGCTGCGGTTGGCCGCGTCGAGGAACAACACGCCCGGCTCGCCGTTGTGGTGCGCCTGGCGCACGATCTTATCGAAGAGTTCGCGCGCGCGCACACGCTGGTAGACGCGGATCGGGATACCGGCCTTTTCGGCCTGCTCCAGCGTGCCGTTGAAGCCATGATACTCGGCGGCCTTCACATCCGGGAAGCGCAGCTCCCACTCGTCGTCGCGCCGGACGGCTTCCATGAAGGCATCGGTGATGCCGACCGAGATGTTAAAGTTGGTAATCGCGTTTTCGTCCGTCTTGCACGTGATGAATTCTTCGATGTCGGGATGGTCGATGCGCAACACGCCCATGTTGGCGCCGCGCCTTGTCCCCCCTTGGGCGATCTCCCCGAACGCTTTATCGTACACCCGCAAAAACCCGACCGGCCCGGTGGCGTGCCCCGCCGATGATTTCACCAGGCCGCCCTTCGGTCGCAGCCGGGAAAACGCAAAGCCGTTGCCGCCGCCGGTCTGTTGGATCAACGCGGCATCGCGCAGCGTCTGGAAAATGCCGGCTTGATCGCGGCCCATGTCATCACTGATCGGCAAGACGAAGCACGCGGCCAGCTGCCCCAGCGGCGTGCCCGCGCCGGTGAAGGTGGGCGAGTTCGGAAAAAAACGCAACTCCGTTAAGAGACGATAGAACGCGCGCTCAGTCGCAGCGACGTCGCCGCCGTGATCGGCTTCCGGCGCTGCAATCGCGCGGGCGATGCGACGGAACATGCCTTCCGGCGTCTCGACGGGTTTGCCATCCGGCCCGCGTCGCACGTAGCGCTTCATCAACACCGTACGCGCGTTATCGGTTAAGTTCAAGGCAGGTTCATCTGATTGTTGGGGTTCCGCAGATTCCGACGAACGAGTCATCTCCAACATAGGGCCTCCTCTTCATCAATGTAGTAAGCAAATTGGATTGAGCTTCACAATTCAATCTCTCTGGAACAACACATCAAGCAATCGGCGGTCGGCGATAACGGTCACCTCCCTCACATCAAGATTGTGTCGGCTGCGTTGAAGAGCAAGGTCTAAAAGCCACGAGCGCATTCCCGATGCGCTCAAACCCGATTCAAAAACATGAACGCCTGACACGGAGACGATCGAGTGTCCGTGCCGGGCGTTCAGTTAGCGTTCGAGTATCTTGTCGATCTCGCGGCGAACCGCTTCCACATCCTTCAAGCCGAGATAGACCATTGCGAAGCGGATGTACGCCACTTGATCCATCTCTTTGAGACCGGTGATCACCATATCACCGATCAGCTTGCTGGGCACCTCGGCCTTGCCGATCTGCTGGATGCGCGCCTCGATGCTGTTGACCAGACCTTCGAGCGCATCGCTTGAAATCGGGCGCTTGGCGCAGGCCACGCGGATACCGCCGAGCAGCTTCTCGCGATCGAACGGCTCGCGGCGGCCATCGCTTTTCACGACGAGCGGCGTGGTCAGGATCGCGCGCTCGACCGTCGAGAAGCGCCGGCTGCAATTGTTGCACTCGCGCCGGCGCCGAATCCCCCCGCCACTCTCGTGCATGGTATCGACGACTTTTGTATCGGATTCACCGCAGTAAGGACACTTCATGAGATCGTTTTTCGGTTCAAAATTTAGTAGATCCCGATTCTCGATTCAAATTCGGAAGGAGTATAAACCCGTGCAAAGTTGCACACATATAGTACCAATGGACTGGTATACCCCAACATATGGTGGTTCGCTTGGTGGGCGGCAGTATAGCACAATCAGCTTACGAAGGCAATAGGGCAACCTTAAAAAACATTCGTTCTAACTGAACTCAGACCTGGGTGGGGAGCAAAACACTCGCTTGGCTCAATCAAACCGAGAGAATTCTCGATTCGGCAAGCAACATGCCAGCTCCGGATGCGCCTTAGCGCGCCGTACTGGATACATATCCAGCAACCTAAACCAGGCCGCTGTCTAATGACGAATGGGGAAGTAGCCGGTTGGCTGTTAGCGCACGGTCAAGATTAGCAGCCCGGCGAACAAAGCCAGCAAGCCCATGATCACGCTCAGTCCAGCGAAGCTGAGACCCAACAATGACACTAGGCCGTTGAGGATAAGCCAGATACCGAGCAGCAACATTCCAAGATTCCTGGTCAGTCTCATCGGTGCACTCCTGGGCTGGGTTAACTTACCGGGATAACCGGGGAATTGGCCTGATTGTACTTTACTTTGAAAATGATGCTACGCGCGCGTACAAACACGCACTCCCTCGCTAGGCATCAGACCGAGGGAGTGCGTCGCTTACCACACTTGAGGAGCCGCTGCGCGGCAACAGCGCTCAAGCCACCTCCTTAGCGCGAACAGGCGAACGATACTGCTTGCGCCCCCGTGTGGGGTTGTGGGCGTCTGACGGGCACGCGGCCCTACGCTACGCCCATCAAAATCACTGTGGCGGAGCACTAGCTGCGCTTGCGCAGGAACGCCGGAATCTCCAGGTCGTCCCGATCGAATTCGCGCACCGCAAACTCGAATGCCGACGCCGCATTGGCCTGCGCGGGCGCAGGCTTCTGCACCGCCTCACGCTGCGCGGACGCGATCGAGCGCCGCCGGGTCGGGCTGGTATGCTCGAAGCCGGTGGCGATGACGGTGACGCGGACCGTATCGCCCATGTTCTCGTCGATCACCGCGCCGAAGATCAAATTCACATCCGGGTGCGCCGTCTCCTTGATGATCGCCGCCGCCTGATTCACTTCGAACAACGTCAGGCCCGGCCCGCCGGTGACGTTGAACAGGATGCCGCGCGCGCCGCCGATGGTGATGTCGAGCAGCTTGCTGGTGATCGCCTGCTGCGCCGCTTGCGCCGCGCGATCGTCGCCCGAAGCCTGGCCGACCGCCATCAGCGCCACGCCGCCTTCCGACATGATCGTCTTCACGTCGGCGAAGTCGAGGTTGATGAGCCCCGGCACCAGGATCAGATCCGATATGCCTTGAATCGCCTGTCGCAGCACGTCGTCTGCCGTGGCAAACGCCTCGGGCAATGTCGTCCCGCGATCGATGATCGTCAGCAGCCGTTCGTTCGGAATCGTGATGAGGGTGTCGACGCACTCGCGGAGTTCCCGCATGCCGTCCTCGGCCTGGGTCATCCGCTTTCGGCCTTCGAAGATGAAAGGCTTGGTGACGACGGCCACCGTCAAGGCCCCCAATTCGGTCGCGAGGCTCGCGATGATCGGAGCGGCGCCGGTGCCGGTTCCGCCCCCGAGCCCGGTGGTGATGAAGATCATGTCGGCGCCCTCCATCACTTCGAGGATCTTCTCCGTGTCCTCCAGCGCGGCCTGCCGCCCCACCTCCGGATTGGCCCC
>DATDPU010000002.1:0-18177 GCA_035292585.1 Anaerolineae bacterium
TTCTTCACGTCTCGCGGGGTCAGATTACACTCAGGCGCCGGGCACGTTTCTGCTACAATCTCGGTGGGCATGGTCTCCAGTCTCCTTCCAACTTGCCAGTTGTTGGAGAAGGATACCATGCCTAACTTTGCGCTGTAATAATATATACTATAGATCTAGAAAGTAGTGTTATAGCCGGACCGTGCGACATCGCGTTACAAGCAGAACTCCGTTTCACAAAAGTACGTATGAAAGCCTTCGGTATGTTAGCGAGTAACGGCTTCTGCAAAGTTATCTTCAAGTACGGCTCGCTCCTGGACGTGCAAAACGGCGAATTGTCGCGCAAGGATTGTGGGCATGCATCGCCGTAATAAGCTGTACATTCCATTCATAGCGCTTATAATCATCACCTGCATATCTTGCGGTAGCGCTACCCCTTCACCTACATTGACGCCTCGTCCTACCTCTACGCCCCGCCCGACGCAGACGCCAACTCTCACGCCGATTCCTACACCCACTCAGATTCCTACAGCAACTGTTATTCGAGAAACAGCAGGTGGACTTGCTAAGTTGCTTGTTGTCAGTGTGCTCTTACTTCTCACCATCTTCCCTGTGTATGTCAGTATCCAAGTTGCACGAGGGCGGCTGAGCAAAGAATTCGTGGGACAGCAGCAGGCTTTCCTAACAGCGGCACTTGCCGGTATTCTGGCGGGGGTACTACTGTTTGGAGTTTTTTTGATCTGGAGATCGGACCTAAATGGTTTGTACGATACCGTTCTATCAGCACTTCCCAAATCAGGGCTAGTTCCACTATTCGGCCATATCTTGGCACTTCTAGCTGGGATAGCGATCGCGGTCTACTTAATAAGAAAAGTTGGCGGTTCTCCGGTTATGAGGCGGCGTATAGGGATTGTCAATCTGTTCTTAACCGCCGCAAGTACTACCGCTTTATACAGTTTTGTTTCTGATGATGAAAGTGAGGGGATCATAACTTATCTGTCTCTGGGGATTGCTCTCGGTATTTTGCTATATGTGCTCTGGCATCCAAGCGCGATGAAATATTGGCTATATAAGGAGATCGGTGAGGATTGAGTAATCATTGAGCGGCGGCGTGCAGAAATCGCACTTGTCCTCTAAAACTGTCCTTGATCTCTTACTCTCAACCACGCGCAGCACCTGTCGGTTCTGCTCCCAATTTGGTCTCTCCAGCGCGGTAGAGATTATTGTAGCATGGTGGAGTCGCGAAAATAATGATTCGCGGTGCAGTCACCCTGATTGTCTTTGTGGCAGGTAGCTACGTGCTCGATCAATGGTAGGTGTGGAGAGAGGAGCGTTGAAATGCTAAGGCGATTCGGGAGGAAAGTGCGAGAAGCCGTCTCGCCCTCTCAAGTTGACAGCCAGGTGACACGGGTAAGGAATGAGGTGCAGCCTGAGCCAGTGGTGCTGGGCCATGAGGTGACCACAGAGGAGCCGGTCTGCCTCTCTTATGCTGCGAGACGGTACGGTACGTACATCATCGGCATGGCAGGCAGCGGCAAGACGACGACCCTGCTCACTATGGCGATGCAGGATATTGCCAGCGACCACGGACTGTGTGTGATTGACCCACAGGGGAAGTGGATTGAGGACATCCTAGCACGCATCCCAGCGCAGCGGGAGGAGGATGTCATTTACCTGAACCCGGCGGAGAAGGCATTCCCGGTTGGGCTGCACCTGTTTGAGTGTGCGGACCCCGATGATGACGACGTGGTAGACGTGGTGATGTCGCAGGTGGTGAAGGGTGTTTTTGAGGAGATTTGGGGGCCGATGGAGCAGATGCCGCGCATGGCTGATGTGCTTCGCACGGCATGCCGCACCCTCATCCGCTGCCAATCGATTCCCGATGAGCGGTTGCGGCCCACGCTGGTTGAAATGCCTCGGCTGCTGCGGGATGAAGACTACCGAGGCTTCTTGCTTGAGCATATCCACAGCCGCTATGCGCTCAGTGAAGTTGATCTACTTCGCTGGTGGGATGATTACGAGGCAAAAGGGGCATACCGGCAGGATGAGCAGATCGCCTCAACGCTCAATAAAGTGCAGGAGTTTGCCCAAAGCGCAATGGTCAAGCGGGTGGTGGGTCAGAATAAAAGCACCGTTGACTTTCGCCGTGCGATGGATGAGGGCAAGATTGTGTTGGTGAGCGTGTCTGAAGGTGAAGTGGGGCGAGAGGTCGCCTCACTCATTGGGGCGCTGGTTATCTCGCGCATTCACATCGCCGCCCGCTCGCGCGTCGAGCTGATTAAACGCGGAGTGCCGCTGCGCCGGTTCCACCTCCTTGTTGATGAGTTTCAGAACTTTGCCACCAAAGCCTTTGCCAAGCTGCAAGATGAGTGTCGGCAGTACGCGGTAGACATCACCATTGCGCATCAGAATCGCATGGGGCAGCTGGCAGAGGAGCGGCAGGTACAAGCCTCAACGCTCAACATGACCAACTGGATTGTGTTTCGCACGAACCCCAACGATGCCGAAGTGTTAGCGACCGGATTCAAAACAACTCCCCCGGAGCCCGAGGTGAGGGGAGAGCACGAGCCTCTGGGGTTAGCCAGCTACCCCTGGGATGAACTCAAGCGGCGGGCGCATGACAATCAAGAAGTGACTGCATTAGTCCACGAATTTGATAGCTGGCTCGCAGTAAGGCAGGCGTGGGATTTATTGTCATGGCCCCGGTTGAAGAAGGCATTGAACCTGGTGGAGAGGAACGCCGCGCTTGATAGCTGGATCGCGGCTCCACATCAACCAATGGATTATTTGTCGTGTCCTCGGCTGAAAGGGGAGTTGAACCTGGGGGATAGGGAAGCACTGATTAGATACTTCTATAAGCTACCAATTCGTACCGAGTATACACCCAGTCCCATGGAACGCTTTCTCCGCAATCGGTACTTGTTTGTCTTCGGGTTTGCCGGTGAGCCAGAGCGAGAGGCGTTTGAGAAGGACTTAAACCACTATCTCTTTCTGATGATGAGCGGAGAGGAGGGCGAAGCGACTAAGACGCTGCTGCATAGGCTTGGCGAGCAGTTCTTTTGCGGTACACCAAACAGTGATGGTACGTGGTATAAGTACGAGGAGAAAGAGCCGCGGGTGATAGAGGGAGTTTGGTGGTTAGCGTCGGTGTACAAAGGTCCTGCGCTTGCGCCTGATCGGGGAGCTAGCGCGCTTGCGCTAATCAGAGAGCAGATCCGCAGGACCACAACCAGGTACGAAGAGAAGATGCGCAAGGATGAAGAGACCCGGCAAACAATTATAGCGAATGGGAACTGGTTGGGTTGGATGGCGGAGACTGGTGCAAAAATCCAACAGGATGAGCACAGGGAAATATTGGGCTTACACACCCTATACGCCCGGGTAGCCAAGCGGGTAGACCTAATAGACAAGATTGAGAAGCTGGGGCGGCTCCTATGGCAGTATCCGGTGTGGGTGAGAGGTGGACAGCCGGTGACCGAGTATGAGCGACCACGAGCGCTTGCTGATGTGATCGTTGAACGCCAGAATCAAATCGTGCAACTGCCGCAGTATGAGGCGCTGTGTCGGGTGCAGGATGGCCGGGAGTTTGTGGAGAAACACATTGGTATCGTGAATGCGTATGAGCGCTGGGTAGTAATGGCAGATGACCCGACTGCCCGGATCAAGGCAGCGTCGAGCCGAAAATATGGGCGCGAGCGGGCACAGGTTGAGCAAGAGCTTGCAGCCCGCGTGCTGGCAGGCAAATCGGAGAGATCCATTCCACCTGCCTGGGACGAGTGAGATGGATATGTCGCTGGCGATGTCGTTTCAGGAACGCGACGGGAAGGTGTTGCTGGCGATTGATAAATACGATGGCGTACTCGCCCAGCGGCACCTGAAAGAACTGTTTTGGCCCAGTGCCACACAGCGGGCGATGGAGATGCGCTTGTTGCTTCTGTATCGTCATAGTTACCTCAACCGCCCGACGCAAGAGGAAGTGAAGCAAAAGCCGGTGCCGGAGCTGGTGTACTGGTTGGGTTGGCGTGGAGCCGCCTGGCTTGCAGCCGAGCGTGGTGTCGAGGTTGAGCCGCCCAAAAGTGAGAATGAGAACCAGTTGCGCAGGCTGGAGAACCAGTTGCGCGAGCGGGGAATCCGCTGGCGACGGGAGCCTCGCTGGGATCAGCTCGCGCACGATCTGGCGGTCGTTGATGTTCGGATGGCTGTTGAAAAAGCGGTGGGCATTGTGCCCACGCTGAGCTTGGAAGCGTGGGTGCCTGAGAGTGTGTTTCGCGTGGCACCAGACGTGGTGGAGTATCAGATACGCGCAAAAGACGGGCGAATGAGGAAGGACAGGCGGGGTGTTGTTCCCGATGCATACTTTATGATTGTGGATGAAGAGCGACAGCGAAGGGGGCTGCCCGCGCGGGCGCGGATGCTTCTTGAAGTGGATATGGGCACGCATGATACCGGAAGCTTCGCGCGGGAAAAGGTAGCGGCTGGGCTGGCGTACATCAACAGCTCGGTGTATCGGGCGCGTTTTGGCAAAAACTCTGGTCGCTGGCTGATGGTGATTGCTGGCGAGGTGCGCATGAAGCATCTGATGGAGCAGGCGCGACAAGCGGTAGGCGAGGGTACTGGGGCCTTTTTCTTTATGACCCTGGGTCAGGTTAAGGCAGGCAACGTACTGACCGAGCCTCTCTGGTGGCAGGTGGGGAAGCGTGAACCGGCGGCGCTATTGAGTCGGGAATAAGTGAGTGAGACGAATGCAGTGAGGGTTGGCACAGCCAACCCTTTTTGTTTCGCGCGCAATCGGCAAAAGGAAAAAGGATTCGATCCCCCGCCGCCTGGCACACCCCGCCTGCTTGATTGCGTCAAGGATTTCCTACGGTGCGCAGGCTTGCCGTATTCCTCCTTGACGCGCAGGCGGGGTATGCTGAGAAACCGGTAAGGAGCGCAGCCGCGCTCCTGCAAAAAAATTGTGCGCAGAAAGGGGGTGAGAGCGATGGAGGCACGCAAGCGAACGCCAGAGGAGAAGGTCAAGTGGCTGACGCAGCAGCTAGAGGAGATACGCAAGGCAAAGGGAGTGATGGAGCGATTTGAGAAGTTGACCGAGAAGTGGTTGAAGAAGCTGCAAGAGACCAAGTAAGCGATTGCCGCAGGAGTTTATTGAAAGCTCTTGCGGCGGCCCCGCCCACCCCCGATTGCGCGCGTTTGGATTGACGAGAAAAGGTGAGTTGCTACGCTACCTGAATGCTCCCTGTCTGCCAGTCAATCACAGCAATAAGTTACTCGCTATCCCTCAGCGCCTTATCAAACTGCTCCAACGCAGCTCGGACAGCTTCGACACCTTCCAGCTCGTTTCGAGACCATTTCCAATACAGCCCAAACGCATCAGCCAAGAATCCAGCTTTGGATCGCTCCTGATAGCTTACACCCTCATCGCGAGCATGATACAGGATCCCCCCTGAATGGATAACCAGGTCCTTCGCTTTGTCCCAGACGTGCTGATAGTCGTTTGGGGTTTTGGGCCACGCCATCTTCGTTCGGCGATGAGCGGCGATGACCAAGACGGTATAGAACGAGGCCGTCTTAAGGTGGGTCGTCCACACGTCCCGTTGCCACGCAGGAAGTTGGCTGCCGATCAATTCAGTCGCTTCAATCAGCCTGTCAAGGGCGTCAGGCGTCAACGTGCGATGCTTCGCATCTTTCCCTAATCGCCGGAGCTGCTCAGGGTGAAGGGCTGCAAACGGGGCAATCCGGTCAATAGATACATCGAGTGCGGCGATAAAGTCCTGTATCGCTTCACCGAGTGTTTGCGGAATGGGTTTGGGTGCTCGCACAGATGTTCTCTCCCCTAGGGGTGGGAACCAAGTAGGAATATGTAGGTAATATAGCGGCGTACGATACTGATCATACGTGAATTCGGTCCGAGGGCAATCCACATGACAACCAGTCGGGCAACCAACCATAGTTTGACGAGCCGGAACACGCTGCTTAATGATCGTGAACAACCGCAGCGAGTTGACATTCAAATACCGACCGATGGGGTCTTTAGCACGAAAGGACAGAGCGAAGGCGAACCAGAGGATGAAAAGCGTGCGCTACTGCTGGCGAAAGTCTATCGTTATCTCCTCGCAAGAGCGGACGAAATTGAGGCTGGCGAGCAGCAAACTTGGGAAGGGTAGCAGACTCAGAAGCTGACGCAAAGAATCAGGCGTCTTGACCTTATTCCTTAACAACTGAATACGGAAAGCGCGTGAGTGTTGCATCCTCAAGAAGTGATTGCGCACGCGGTGCATTTGAGTACAATCGTGTTATGCTTGAAGACTGGATTACTACGCAGGAAGCCGTTGAACTTACTGGCTACAATCCTGACCATCTGCGGGAGTTAATACGCAGTGGCAGGATCAGAGCCAAGAAGTTTGGGCAGGTATGGCAGGTAAGCCGTACCGATGTATTAGCCTATCTCAAAGCAGCTGGAAAATCGGAGGATAAGCGACGGGGGCCACGGATAGGCAGGACTTGACTTTGGGTGTATAATACCCCATATCATATGGGGTATTTACCCCCTGAAACGGGCCGCGTAAGTGCGTCAACACTTGCGCGACCCTAACCAACACGACCGGATGTGCGGTCGGCTGGCTGGCCTGATTCTACTACACAGGCCAATTCACGCCAACCTTCTTCCGGGTTGGCTTTTTGTTTTCCGGTCGAGGCATTCCCTTGGCGAAGGGAGGTGGTGGACGCGCACATATTCAAACCGCGTCAGCGGGCCTAGCGGGTTGCAAGACCCGATCACCCTCTGCCCATCGCACAGGCGGAACGGGGACATAGGGGGCAAGACCTACCGGCGAAACAGCCAACACCTGAACCACCATCTGAATCAAAACACGCAACAACAAGGGGCAACCCTTTGAGGGGTTGCCCGCAGGGGGAGCGGGTAGCTTTGCTCCCAACAATTGATACCCGCTCCCATCGCAAATTGTACCACCGGACTCAAGAGGCGGCTGTTCACGCAGTCACTTGGCTCCCGCCTCCAACAGGAGCAGCCATGTGTGAGGAAAGACTCCCGCACTACGTCAAAGGCATTGAATATAAGAATCTGACCGTTGCCCTCAGGCAACTGCGAAAGGCGCTTGAGCGCGGCACACAGCTGCCAATCGAGGCAACCACCGATAACACGGCTGACCTTTTGCAAACGGTGTGTTTGTGGCTTGGCCTAAATCAAGAGCAGATCGCCGAGGTGCTTGGAGCGAAAGCCTATCTCGCAGTTATGCAGAAGATTGCAATGCGACAGCAACACCTGCCACCGAGTTAGCCGAGGCAGCACCACGTGACACGACCACTAACGTATTTCGCGTCTGCCCTGTACTGATTACCCATCGCCTCGGCTTATACAGGCAGCGGCTCAAAGCCAATAAGCTGTGGACGTGACGGGCGTTTCAAAAACATCTTGAAGCGATGAAGAAACAGGCAACACTGATGCAATCGAAAAACGGGCACAAGCGCGCGGTGTTGTACACACGCGTAAGTACTGATGAGCAGGCGGAGAAAGGGTATAGCCTGCCGTCGCAGCTAAACGCGTGCCGCACGTACGCATCCGAGCACGGATACATCGTACCCGGTAAAGCGTACGAGATTGTCGACGATTGCAGCGGTGCAAAGCTAGACCGCCCTGGTCTCGATCAGGTACGGGGACTCATCGACCGGCGCGAAGTGGAGGCGGTCATTATCTACACGTCAGACCGTCTCTCGCGCAACTTAGCCCATTCGCTGCTCCTGCGTGAAGAGTGGCAGCGGGCCGGGATTGAACTCCACTACGTCTCGCGCGGCAAATCTGAGGACACGCCCGAAGGCCGCATGATGGAGAACATCGAGGCTGTCATCGCTGAGTACGAGCGCGAGAAGATTAAAGAGCGCACTCGGCGAGGAAAGTTGCAGAAAGCCATGTCGGGGAAATGGGTAGGTAACGGCAGCCCGCCTTATGGCTACCGACGTGACGACAAAGGGAATTTGGCGATTGATGAACTCGAAGCTGAGATCGTGCGACGCATCTTTGCACTGTACATCGGCACAGACGATAAACCTATTCCGCTCAAGACGCTTGCGGTACGCTTGACGAGCGAAGGGGTGCCATCACCCAAACGAGGACGGGGTTGGTATAAGTCAACGATAAAGACCATCCTGGACAATCCTGCCTATACTGGCCGGTTTCGCTCGATGGGACACCTGATTGATATGCCTGACCTTGCCCTCATTGACCGCACCGCTTTCAAGGCAGCACAAACACGGCGAGCGAAAAATCGAGCGCTGGCCTCGCGCAACCGCAAACGCGAATATCTCCTGTCCGGTCTCATTCGATGCTCCTGCCATCGGACAATGTGTGGCAATGCATACGGGGAGTACAGCTACTACGTTTGTGGCGCGCAATCTGACACCAAGCATATTACAACGTGCCGTGAAACCAAAGTGCCGTCTCAAGTGGTCGATACGGTTGTGTGGCGATGGCTGTACCACTTACTCAAAGATGATGCAGCTCTCAACGAAGGCTTAGAGGGTATGGCCGCGCAGCGGGAAACTGAGATTGAGCCGAAGCGCAAGCGGTTATCCATCTTGAGCGACCTGATTGCGAAAGAAGATCGCCGGATCAAGCGGCTGGCATCCACCGTAAGCAGTCTCGAAGACGATGCAGATGAAGAGAGTGAAACGGCGCTCGATGCGTTGAAAGCCGAGTTGAGGGCAGCGGGCAAGCAGCGTAGTGCACTGATTGCCGAGCGAGAGCGGATCATGATCGAGATTTCGCAGCGAGAAATTTCAGCGGAGGCCAGGGAGACGATTAGAGCCACGGTTGCAAAGATCCGCAATATGTTGGATAATACCAACTATGAGGATAAAAGATACTTGTTTGACGCGTTGGACGTTCAGGCGCAAGTGGAGTACCGGGACGGCCAACGCGGAATATACGCAACCTGCGGAATTTCCTGCGGTGGGGAGTGGTTACAAATAGAGTCCAACGACTCTCGGGTGACCCTCCCCACCGCCCTTTTTAGCGATAGAGACTGGCGATTAGAAAACAGGGATTGATTCGCATACCGCTCTAATCTCCAATATCCAATCTCCAATCTCTAACGTAGAGGAGGAGAAAGCGATGCCCAAGTATATCTTTTGCACCGGGGGTGTAGTGAGCAGTGTCGGCAAAGGCGTCACGGCCGCGGCGATTGGCCGGGTGTTGAAGAGTCGCGGCGTGAGCGTCACCATGCAGAAACTCGATCCGTACATCAACGTCGATCCGGGCACGATGTCACCCTATCAACACGGCGAGGTCTTCGTCACCGAGGACGGCGCGGAGACCGACCTGGACCTGGGCCACTACGAACGCTTTATCGACGAGAACCTGACCCGCGCCAGTAACGTGACCACCGGGCAAATTTACGCCGAAGTGATCTCGAAAGAACGGCGCGGCGATTACCTGGGCGGCACCATCCAGGTGATCCCGCACATCACCAACGAGCTGAAGCGCCGCATCGGCCTGGCCGCCCGCGCCGGCGAGCCGGATGTGGTGATTGTCGAAATCGGAGGGACGGTCGGTGATATCGAAAGCCTGCCGTTCCTGGAGGCGATCCGCCAGATGCGCAAGGACATCGGTCGCGACAACGTCGTGTATATCCATGTCACCTGGCTGCCGTACATCGGCGCGACGGGCGAGTTGAAGACCAAACCCACTCAGCATTCGGTTCACGAGCTGCGCAGCATCGGGATCAGCCCCGACGTGATCGTGGCCCGCTCCGATCACCCGGTCAACGATGCCACTCGCGAAAAGATCGCGCTCTTCTGCGACGTCGACCTGCGCGCCGTCGTCCCGCTGGTGACGACCGACGTGCTGTACGCCGTCCCGCTGTTGCTGGAAGAGGCGGAGCTGGGCGATTGGCTGATCGACCGGCTCAGCCTGAACGCGCGCGCCATGCCGGACATGTCCGAGTGGCGCGCCCTGGTCGAGGCGATGCGCCAGCCGCGCGAACCGCTGCCCATCGCCATCGTCGGCAAGTACGTTGAGTTCCAAGACGCCTACATCAGCGTGCGCGAGTCGTTATACCATGCGGGCGTGGCGCATGATGTGGATGTGCAAATCGATTGGATCTTATCGGAAGACCTGGAGAAGGGGCGCGGGCTGGAGCGGCTGGCCCGGGCGCACGGCATCGTCGTGCCGGGCGGGTTCGGGTACCGGGGCATCGAGGGCAAAATCGTCGCGGCGCGCTATGCGCGCGAGCACAAGGTGCCTTATCTCGGCCTGTGCCTGGGCATGCAGGTGATGTGCATCGAGCTGGCGCGCCACGTCCAACGCACTGACGGGCCGAACAGCACTGAATTCGATCACCACACCTCGTTCCCGATCATCGACCTGATGCCGGAGCAGCGCGATATCGCCGATATGGGTGGGACGATGCGCCTGGGATCGTACCCCTGTGCGTTGGTGCCCGGCACGCGCGCCGCGGCAGCGTATCGAGCGGCGATGGTTCACGAGCGCCATCGCCACCGCTTCGAATTCAACAACGCTTATCGGGAGATCATGACGAAAAGCGGGCTGGTGCTATCGGGCTTGTCGCCCGATGGGCGACTGGTGGAAATCACCGAGATCGCCGATCATCCATTTATGGTCGGTTCGCAATTCCACCCGGAGTTCAAAAGCCGGCCCAACCGGCCGCACCCGCTGTTCAAATCCTTTGTCGAAGCGGCGGCCGCCCGGCTCGACCGGGCGAGCGCGTAAGGCGGCTCTGGGGGATATCCCCATTCCAGGGGGCGCTGGATTCGGCTATAATTTCAACACAAGCTGCTGCACGGCCGACCTCGCTGGTTGAGGTTAACAGCGAAACACTTCAGGGACTATCCATACGACGGGTGTGACACCGGCCTGTAGCCAGAAACCGAGGGCGAACTCGCTTTCAAAAAGGGGCGCAGCTGACTGCGCCCCTTTTTGCTCAAAGCACTGCGCGGAATAGATGTGCTCGGAGGCGGCTATGACGATCGCAACGTTGGACCAGAAAATGGAAACCTTCCGGCGACGTTTGTTGGAACTGGAATACACGGCCCGGTCAACGCGGCAGCCTGCCCCGATACAATCGGCTTGTGAAGACCTGTTTACCGTGTTCGAGGAGCTGCGGGTAGCCGAGGAAGAATTGCGCCAGCAGAACGAGGAATTGATCGCCACCCGACAAACGGTGGAGGCCGAGCGCCAGCGTTACCAGGAACTGTTTGACTTTGCGCCGGATGGTTATCTGGTCACCGACGCCGCCGGGCAAATTCAAGCGGCCAACCTGGCGGCTGGCCGTTTGCTGTCCCTCCCCTGCGAGCGCCTGGTCGGTATCCCGATCCAGGTCTTCGCGAGTGACGCGGATCGGCGTCGCCTGCGCCTGCTGTTGATCGATCTGGCGCGTTCGGCGCAGACGCACTCCTGTGAACTCCAGCTGAAGTCACGCGACAAACGATCCTTTCCAGCCGCGTTGAGCGTCGCCGTCATCCGTGACCAGGTTGAGCCGGGCCAGCCGGTGAGTCTGCGCTGGCTCATCCGGGATATGACGGAACGCCGGCAGGCCGAAGCAGCGCTGCGCGAGTCGCACGCCGAGCTGGCCGCCCTCAACGCCGAATTGCGCGCCGAGATCGCCGCGCGCAAGCGCTTCGAAGCTAAACATCCGGCGCTCGCCATGCAAAACGCCCGGTTGTTCCAGCAGGCGCAGGCTGCGCGCGAACGGCTACAGGTCCTCACCCGCCAGTTGATACAGGCTCAGGAAACCGAGCATCGGCGCATCGCGCGCGAACTCCACGACGAAATCGGCCAGGCGCTGACTGCCGTGAAAATCGATTTGCAAGGCGCGCAGCACGCGGCGCGCTCACCCGCGCTCAAACAACGACTAGACGATGGCGTGGCAACCGTCGAGCACGCGCTGCAACAGGTGCGCGGTCTCTCGCGGGACTTGCGACCCTCACTGCTCGACGAGGCCGGGCTGGTTGCCGCGCTGCGCTGGTACGTCGACCGCCAGGCGCAACGCGGGAGATTCGCAGCGCGCTTCGTGGCCGACGCGATCGAGCCGCGCCCCGCGCCCGAAATTGAGACGATTTGCTTCCGGGTGGCTCAGGAGGCGCTCACCAACATCGTGAAACATGCGCAAGCGCAACAGGTTGAGGTGGCTTTACGCACGCACGCGACCGACCTGGAATTGACCATTCGGGACAACGGCCTCGGCTTCGACGTGCGCGCGGCGCGCGCACAAGCCAAGCGCGGTACGAGTCTGGGGCTATTGGGGATGGAGGAACGCGTGCTGCTGGGCAATGGCCGGATCGATATCGTATCTGCGCCGGGCCAGGGTAGCCTGATCCAGGTCCGGCTTCCGCTCAACCCGGCGACCACCGATCGGCAACCTGCGGAAGGAGACCGCCATGACGGCCATCCACGTTCTCCTGGTTGACGATCACACGCTGGTGCGCGCCGGAATCCGCGCACTCCTGCAAGCCATGGAGGGCATCGAAGTCGTTGCCGAAGCCGGTGATGGCCGCGAGGCGCTACAGTTGATCGAGACGCACCGGCCCGACGTGGCCCTGATGGATCTATCGATGGCCGGCTTCAGCGGCCTGGATGCTACGGCGCGGATCAAGAAAGAGTATCCCGGCGTGCGCGTCATCATGTTGTCGATGCACGGCAGCGCAGAATACGTGATGCAAGCGTTGCGCGCCGGCGCGGCGGGCTATATGCTGAAAGATGCTGCCACCGGCGAGCTGGAGACAGCCGTCCGTTCTGTTGCCAGCGGCGGCTCCTATATTAGCCCAGCCCTCTCGAAACATGTGCTGGAATACCTGCAGCATAGCGGCGCTGAGCCAGATCGACCCGAGTTCGATCCGAATCGTTTCGAGCGACTGACGCCCCGCCAGCGCGAGATCCTGCAGCTGATTGCGGAAGGCCACACCACCCATGAGATCGCCCAAACCTTGAACATCAGCGCCAAGACGGTTGAGACTCATCGCGCGCAGCTGATGGAGCGACTGAACATTCACGACGTCCCCGGCCTGGTGCGCTACGCCCTCCGCATCGGCTTGGTCCCGCCAGACTGAGGCGGTTGACTCACGGCGCAGGTGCAGCAGCACTCAAGGTTGTCGAGCGCGCGCATTTCCGGCAAGCCGTGTTGAGGTAACTGCTGCTTCACGCTACAAGATGTTCACCCCGGTTTGCATTATCGATCTATAATCAAGAATCAAATGCCTTCGGGCGCGGGGAGGCCCTATGCCCAGGCTTAAACGTTTACGCACTGAAACCGGAGAGGCGCGTCGAGCCACTCCAGCGACGCGCGCCAGCAGCGCAGGCAGGCGCGCCGAAGATGAGTGGCGCGCCAGTGAGACGAAATTTCGCGCGCTGCTGGAAGCCGCCTCGGTCGGTGTGATGGTCATCGACCAGGACGGGCGCATGCGGCTGGTCAACGCCAAGGTCGAAGAGATGTTCGGCTATGGGCGCGGCGACCTGCTTGGCAACCCGGTCGAGTTGCTGTTGCCCGAGCGGTTCAGCCAGATGCACCACCACCATCGCCAGGCTTACTTCGCCGATCCGCGCACCCGGCCGATGGGCATGGGCCGCGAGCTGGCCGGCCGACGCAAAGATGGCGGGGAGTTCCCCGTCGAGATCGGGTTGAGCTACGTCCAAACGAACGACGGCCTGCTGGCGATGGCGTACATCACCGATATCACCGGGCGCAAGCAGGCCGAAGAGGCGCTGCGCGCCAGCGAGGCGCGGCTGCAAGCCGCCATTGAGAGCATCCCTTTCGATTTCTGGATCCGCGATACGCACGAGCGCTACGTGATGCAGAATTCCAGCTCGATCCGGCATCGGGGCAACCTGATCGGCAAACACCTCGACGAGATCGAGATCGACGAGACGACCCGCGCCGAGTGGCGCAGCAACGGCCAGCGCGGGTTGGCCGGCGAGATTGTTCAAGGCGAGACGGCAGTCACGATCGAGGGCGAACCGCGAACCTTCTACCGGACTATTTCGCCGATCCGCGAGGGCGACCGGATCAGCGGCATCCTGGGCGTCTCGCTGGATATCACGGAGCGCAAGCAGGCCGAAGCAGAGATTCGCCAGCTCAACACCGCGCTCGAACAACGTGTGGTCGAGCGCACCGCACAACTCGAAGCCTCCATCAAAGAGCTGGAAGCTTTCTCCTACTCGGTTTCCCACGACCTGCGCGCGCCGCTGCGGGCGATTAGCGGCTACTCGCGAATTCTGCTGGAGGATTACGCCCCGCAGCTCGCGCCGGAAGTGCGGCGGTATCTACAACTCGTGCACGACAACACTCAACAGATGGGCCAGCTGGTCGACGATCTGCTGGCGTTTTCGCGCTTGAGCCGCCAGACGCTGGCGAAGCAGCCCGTCGCGCCCGAGCAGCTCGTCAAACAGGTGCTCGAAGAATTGCGCTACGTGTACGCGGGCCGCGGGGTGAACATCGCTCTCGGCGAACTGCCCCGCTGCGAAGCCGATCCGGCGTTGCTTAAACAAGTTTGGGTGAACCTGATTTCCAACGCGCTCAAGTTCACCGCCCATCGCCCGACAGCGGTGATCGAGATCGGCTGCCGGAACGAAAATGGCGCGCGGGTTTACTTTGTAAAAGACAATGGCGTGGGCTTCGATATGCGTTATGCGCACAAGCTCTTCAACGTTTTCCAGCGCCTGCACCGCGCCGAAGAGTATGAGGGCGCCGGCGTGGGGTTGGCCATTACCCAGCGCATCATCCACCGCCACGGCGGGCGCGTTTGGGCCGAGGCGGACATCGATCGGGGCGCAACTTTCTATTTCACTCTCGGCGAGGACAACGTTCATGGTTGATGATCACATCGAACTGCTGTTGGTCGAAGATAATCCGAACGACGTGGAGTTGACGCTGTACGTCTTCAAGAAACACAACCTCGGCAACCAGATTCACGTCGCGCGCGACGGCGCCGAGGCGCTGGATTTCGTCTTCGGGACCGGGGCTTATCCCCAGCGCAACGTCGAGAATCCGCCGAAAGTGATCCTGCTCGACCTCAAGCTGCCGAAGGTCGATGGCCTGGAAGTGTTGAGCCGGCTCAAAGCCGACCCCCGCACGCGGAAAATCCCGGTGGTCGTGCTGACTTCATCGCGTGAGGAGCGCGACATCGTCGAGAGTTATCAGTTGGGCGTCAACAGTTACATCGTCAAGCCCGTGGATTTTGAGCAGTTCACCGAAGCGGTGCGGCAACTCGGGCTGTACTGGCTGTTGCTCAACCAACCACCCGCCGCTTAACCACCGCAACCGAGAGTGCGATGACGACTCCCCTGCATGTCCTCATCGTCGAAGACCGGCCGGCCGACGCCGAGCTGATGATCCACGAACTGCGCCGGGCCGGCTTTGATCCCGACTGGCGGCGCGCCCAGTCCGAGCCGGAATACCTGGCGCAATTGGAGCAAACACCCGATTTGATTCTGGCCGATCACACGCTGCCGCAATTCGATTCGCTGCGCGCGCTGCAGTTGCTGCACGAGCGCAGGCTGGATATTCCCCTCATCGTCGTCACCGGCAGTATCAGCGAGGAAGCCGCCGTCGAGTGTATCAAACAGGGAGCGGCCGACTACCTGCTCAAGGATCGGCTGACACGTTTGGGGCCGGCGGTGGCCGCCGCCTTGGAGCAGAGGCAGCTCCGAGCCGAGAAACAGCGCGCCGATCGTCAGGTGCAAGCGCGCGAGCAGCGCTTCCGCGCCCTGATCGAGCACAGCACCGACGCCATCGCGCTGATCAACCAGGACGGGACGATCATTTACAAAAGCCCGGCTGCCGTCCAGATTTTAGGCTATCCGCTCGAAGAGCTGCTCGGCGTCAACGCTTTCTCCCTGCTGCACCCCGACGACATACCCCGCGCCGCCAATTTGTTCGACCAGATCACCGAGAAACTAGGAGCCAGTCTGACCGCACAATTCCGTTACCGCCACAAAGACGGCCGCTGGCTGTGGATCGAGGCCACCGGCACCAATCTGCTCGCCGAGCCGAGTGTACAGGCGTTTGTCGTGAATTATCGCGACATCAGCGACCGCGTCCAGTACCAACGCGACCTGGAAGCGCTCGTCTCGGTCGCCGCAGCGCTGCGCGCATCGACCACGCGCGCCGACATGTTACCCGTCATCCTCAACCAACTTATCGTCCTGTTGAAAGTCGACGGCGCAGCGTTGGTGACGCGCGCCGCCGTGAACGACGAAATGGTGGTGGCGCTCGCGCGTGGCAGCTGGTCGGACTGGACGGGCCTGCACCTCAAGCCGGATGAGGGTTGGAGCGGATACATCTTGGGCCAGGCGCTTAACCGGCCGTACCTGAACAATGATGTGCTGGCCGACCCGCGCCTGGCTCAATCGGCCCTGCCGAACGATCTGCGCGCCGTCGCGTGTGTCCCGCTCATCGCCGAGCAACACACCATCGGGGTGTTAAGCGTCGGACGCAAGACCGACATCACCCACAACGAGCTGCGCTTGCTCGTCGCCGTGGGCGATATTGCGGCGAACGCGCTCCATCGCGCCCACATTCTGGAAACGCTGGAGCAGCGCGTCGCCGAGCGCACCACCGAGCTCGAGGGCGAACGGGCGCGCATGCAGGCCATTCTCGACTCAGCCGGCGAAGGCATTGTCATCACCGACCTGGCGTGGACGATCGAGTACATCAATCCGGCTCAAGAACAGCTTACAGGTTATTCGGCCGCAGAGGTGACCGGTCGCGCGGTTCAGGTATTTGCGAGCGACCAGACCGCGCCCAACGTGGAAGAGGATATGCGGCGCACCCTCGCCCGTGGCGAGACCTGGGAGGGCGAGGTAATCAATCGGCGCAAAGAGGGCGCCCGGTATGATGTCGCCCTGACCCTCACGCCGCTGAAAGATGCGCAGGGCAATCTTACCGGGTATGTCGGCATCAGTCGTGATATTTCACGCCTCAAAGAACTGGATCGGCTCAAGTCCAAGTTTGTCTCCGATGTCTCGCACGAACTGCGTACACCCGTCACCAATCTGAAACTCTATATCGAGCTCCTGGAGCACGGCAAGCCCGAGAAGCGCGAACACTATATCAACATTCTCAGGGAGCAGGCCGATCGGCAAGCGCACCTCGTTGAAGACATTTTGAATCTGTCCCGTTTGGAACTGGGCGCGGACAAGGCGCAATTCAGGCCGGTCGACCTGAACGACTTGACCAAGCAGATCGTCGAAGTGCATCGGTCGCCCGCCGAAGCAGCCGGGCTGACACTCGCCTTTGCACCCGACCCTGATCTGCCGGCCGTGTGGGGCGAGCGCAGTCAGCTGGCCCAGGTCATCACGAATCTGATCGCTAATGCGATCCAGTACACCCCGACGGGGCAGATCAGCGTGAGCACCCGTCTGCACGAGGCGCAGGTCTACCTGGAAGTTCGGGATACCGGCCTGGGTATCGACCCTGAAGATACACCGCACGTCTTCGATCGGTTTTATCGAGGCCAGCGCGCCGTGAAATCCGACATACGGGGGACGGGCTTAGGGCTGGCGATCGCCGCCGAAATCATGCGCCTGCACAACGGCCGAATCGAAGTCGAAAGCGAGCTCGACGTCGGCTCTGTATTCAGGATTTGGCTTCCCATAACTTCACAGTAGCCAGCATGAATGGCGTTCACCACCAGGATGAAAAGTGGGCTGCCCCTCACCCGGCCTCTCCCCACTAGTACTTCGACAACTTGAAGTTGCATAGTTCCTGCCGCAGTTGCAGTGCGAAGCCGCCCCGTGGGCCTGCGGCGGACGGCAGTGCAACTGCCGTCCCAACCCCGCAGAATTAGGCGGTCGGGGTACTAGGGAGAGGGGATGTGCTCCCGCTCCCTCGCGAAGCGCACCCGAATCAGGCCACCGAGGTCTTCCCCGGTCGGACGCATCCGGCAAAATGCTTGCAACGACCACACACCTACGCGCTTAACGTGTTCCGCTCGTGTTATAATCGCGCCCGTGTCCGTGAGATTACCAGACCTCCGAAGTCTATGATAGCTACCTTGCTAATCGGGATCGCTCGTAGAAGACCTCGGCGGTCTAGCAGTTTGTCGGAGAGCGGCATTAAGCCGTTCGATAGGTGATACACTTCAGGCATGAGCCGAAAATTCAAAACCGCCAATTACGAAGAGACGCTTAACCTTACGATTCGGCTGGGAGAAGCTCTACCGCCTAATCAC
>DATDPU010000003.1:0-14638 GCA_035292585.1 Anaerolineae bacterium
TGGGACGGCACAACCCTCTTCGCTGCGCTCGTGGGCAGGCCGCCGCCCGTCCTTATAGCTGGCAATGAAAGGCGGCGGCTGGCACTGCCGTCCGCCGCAGGCCCACGGGGCGGCTTCGCACTGCAACTGCGGCAGGAACTACGCAACTTCAAGTTGTCGAAGTACTAGGCTACGGGACGTTTCGCGAACTAGAGCAGCGTCCAGGTTGATTACGGACTACGCTCTACGGAAACTATTGGAATCACGGGCGTGACGTATTCCGTGACCCATAAGGCCAGATGGAATCCGCTCTAAAGAATTACTCGTGGAGGTGACAGCGTGGCTCTCGATCCAAAGACGCGTGAACTGGTGAACGTCGGGGTGGCCGTGGCGATCAACTGCCAATCGTGCCTGGACTTTCACGTCAAGAAAGCGCGCGAGCTTCAAGTGACGAATGAAGAGCTGGCCGATGCCGTCCGGGCGGCCCGCGATATGCGCTTGACGGTTGCCACCCGGCTGTTAGAGCATGCGGGCAAGGTGCTGCAGGAGGAAATTCTAATCTCAAGCGGGCTTCAGACCGCAGAGGCTGTGCGTACCTGCTGTTAGGATGGCGTAAAGATTTCTATCGGCGGGAATCCATTTCCGTAGGCGGGCATGCCTGTGTCCGCCCTCCGAGGGATAGCTATGGTACAAAAACAGATTGCCATTTATGGCAAAGGCGGCATCGGTAAATCAACCGTATCGAGCAACGTGGCCGTCGCAATGGCTTCATTGGGCAAACGGGTCATGCTGGTGGGCTGCGATCCCAAGCAGGATAGCACGATGGCGCTGTCGGGAGGCCGGCTGCTGCCCTCCGTGCTGGAGTGCATGCTGGAACGCGGCGAAGCGAACGTTCACCTCGAGGACGTGTGCTTCGAGGGGCCATACGGCATGACCTTAGTCGAGTCAGGCGGACCTGATCCGGGGGTGGGCTGCGCCGGTCGCGGGGTGATCACCGCGTTTGAGATTCTCGATAAGTTGAAGGCGTTTGAACGCTTTGGGACCGAGGTGGTGATCTACGACGTGCTCGGCGATGTGGTGTGCGGCGGCTTTGCCATGCCCCTGCGCCGTGGGTACGCCAAAGAGGTCTACCTGGTGACGTCGGGGGAGATGATGGCGCTGTACGCGGCCAACAATATCTGCCGGGCGATCCATCGCTTTGCCCGTGGCTCGAACGTTCACGTCGGGATCGGCGGCCTGATTCTCAACTCCCGCAACGTGCCTTACGAGGAAGAGCAAGTCGCCCACCTGGCGCAGCTGCTGGGGGTGCGCGTCGCGGCGCGTGTGCCGAGGGACACCGTGGTGCAACAGTGCGAGATGCGCCGAGAGAGCGTGATCACGGGCGCTCCGGATTCTTCCCTGAGCAAGGTTTTTATCGAGCTGGCGCAGTACATGCTCGAAAACCGAACCCTGGATGTGCCCAAGCCGCTGACCCGACAGCAGATCGTAAATATCGCGAACGAGTTCGAAATGACTCTCGACCCGACCGCGCTGCCCCTCGCCTTTTCGGAGCCAGTGGCGACGGCTGGAAGGTTCGCGGAGCTTCCGATCACAGAAGACAGGAGAGATCACGATGGACGTGTTTGAAGAACTGAAACAGATGATGTGGAAGGTGGCGGGCATCGACCCTGCCGTCGTGAAACTGGAGAGCGAGTATCGGGTCGATCTGGGCCTCGACTCGGCTGACCTGATCGAGCTGCTGCTTTCGATCGAAAAGACCTTCGGCGTCCGCATCGACGAGGTGGAAACCGAGCCGGTCAAAACGATGGCTCAGTTCGTCGCGCTGGTCGAGAAAAAGATGAAATTGCTCGAGGCCGTCCACACCTAGCTGGCCGCCGCGAAAGCTCGTTTTTGAGGGAAGGGACTATGGAACGCCGGGTGGTTGTTACGGGAGTCGGTGTAGTAACACCCATAGGGCTGGATGTAAAAAGTTTCTGGGACGCGATCTGCGCCGGTCGCTCCGGCGTGCGGCTCATCGACGCCTTCGACACGAGTCAATTCAACTCCCAGGTGGCCGGCGTGGTCGAGGGCTTTGATTCGCAATCTTTCGTCACGCGCCGGGAGGCCCTGCACCTGGATCGCTGCACGCTGTTGGCCGTGGGTGCGGCAACCGAGGCCCTGGCCAACAGCTGCCTGAATGGGAATGACGCCTGGCATGATCGGGCCGGCGTGGTCATGGGCACGGGTGTGGGAGGTGTGCTCTCCTTGAGCGAGCAAATGGAGGTGTTGCGCACCTCGCCCCCGCGCTTCGTGAGTCCCTTTTTGATGCCGATGATGTTGAACAACTCGGCGTCGGGCTTCCTGGCCATTCATTTCCGTCTGAAGGGGCCGAGCACCTGTGTATCGACCGCGTGCGCGAGCGGGTCGAGCGCCCTGTCGATCGGCTGCAACTGGATCCGCGCCGGCCAGGCGAACGTGGTGCTGGCGGGAGGCACCGAAGCTGCGATCACGCCGATCATTCTGGCCGCGTTCGATTCCCTCAAAGCCCTGGCTACCGGTTGGAACCAACAACCCGAGGCCGCCTCGCGACCCTTCGACGCGGCGCGAGCAGGGTTTGTCATCTCCGAGGGCGCAGCCGCGCTGGTGTTGGAAGAGCGTTGCCATGCGCTGGATCGGGGAGCGCCTATCCTGGCCGAGATCGCGGGCTGGGGGGAGACGACGGATGCGCATCACATGTTCGCCCCGGCTCCCAATGGTCAAGGTGTGGCCCAGGCGATGCGTCTGGCCATCGAACGCGCACAGCTGGATGCGGGAGCGGTGGATTACGTGAATGCGCACGCTACCTCGACGCCCTTGGGCGACGAATTCGAAGCGTGTGCGATTCGCGAGGTACTCGGAGCTCGAACCGAGCAGGTTCCGGTGAGTGCGATCAAGTCGTTGATTGGGCACACCTTGGGCGCGGCCGGGGCCTTGGCCGTAGTCAGCGCGATCCTGTCTTTGCAACACGGTCTCATGCCGGCCACGCTTAACCTGACTCACCCCGATCCGGCGTGCAGGCTGAATCACGTGGTTGGCGGGCCGCGTCGCGCCGACCTGACTACCGCGTTGGTAAACGCGGCCGGCTTCGGCGGCCATAATGTCTCGATCTTGCTCACCTCGCCGCAGGCTCTGCCAGGGTGAACCGGAGAAAGGGCTGAAAATGCCGCAACTCAGAGTTTATAGCGAGCACCCCTGCTTCAACCCGATGGCTGCCCGCCATTTTGGCCGGATACATCTGCCCATCGCTCCGGTGTGCAACATCCGCTGCCGTTACTGTGCGCCCTTCACACCCTGCGCGAATGAGAATCATCCCGGGGCTGCGTATCGCGTCTACAGCTTGGAAGAAGCCCTGGCCGCTTTGGAACGTTCGCTTGCTCAATACTCCTACCTGAGAGTCGTGGGCCTAGCCGGCCCCGGTGATCCGCTGGCGAACCCTCAGACATTTGAACTCTTGGCTGAAGTGAGCAAACGCTGGCCTGAATTGTTGTTGTGCCTGAGCACGAATGGCCTGTATCTGCCTCGATTCCTCGATCGTCTGTGCGAGGTGGGCCTCACCCACCTGACCGTGACGATCAATGCGGTCGATCCCGACATCGCGGGCCGCATTGTGTATTGGGTCAAGGGAGACGACCGGCCGTTGGCGGGCCGTGAGGCGGGAACACGGCTGATCGAAGCCCAGTTGACCGGTGTGGCGCGAGCCGTGCAGTATGGACTACGGGTCAAGGTGAACAGTGTTCTCGTCCCAGGGATCAACTCCGATCATCTACCCGAGGTGGCTCGCACCGTCGGTGCTCTGGGGGTGACCCTGATGAACGTGATCCCGCTGTTGCCTCGGGCGGGCCTGGCGCATCTGGAAAAACCGGGCGTGGATGAGCTGGCGCGAGTGCGCCGGGCTTGCGCGGCGCACGTGCGCATGATGTACCACTGCCGGCAGTGCCGCGCCGACGCCGTGGGCTTGCTCACGGAGGATCTGACCGTAGAACGATGCTTTGCCAAGGCAGACTTGGCGCCGTCGCTCACCATATGCACCTGAAAGGAGAATGGGTCATGGATGCCATTAAAGTATCGAACCGACGTTACGAATCAATCGCCTGGGGCGCCTTATTCATTTGGATTGGCGCTGTCTGGCTCATTCCGGGCGACGCGTTTGGCGTCGGCTGGCTGGGAATCGGCGTCATTCTGTTGGGGCTGAACCTGGCGCGCCGCCTGCGCAGCATTCCGACGAACTGGTTTTCGATTACGCTCGGCGTGATTGCGCTCATCTTGGGCGCGGCGAAACTGCTCCTCTCGACCCAGGGAACTCAAGTCGAACTGCCTCTCTTCCCGGTGCTGTTCATCGTGATTGGGGTGATCGTTCTGGTGAGTGTGATCGTTAACCGGGAGGCTACCGTTCAGCCATAAGCCACCCGTCTTTAAGTACCTTCCCGAAAGTTTTGCGGTAAGGGTTCAAAGCGGAGCCGCGCACTTTGCGGCGATACCTTCACTTCGCTTACGAAGCGAGTATTGAACTGAGAGTGAGGGAAGAAATGTTTTTACCGAGTGTACTGACAATCGCGCTTATTGCTTTGGGCAGTGTTGCCACTCTTTACATCGTTAGCTCTTGGGCGTTGGCGCGGTTATGGTGCAAGCCCAAACGACTGCCGATTACTAAGACCCCCGCCGATTTCAAGCTGTCTTTCGAAGCGATCCAGTTTTCCAGCCACGGGGTCCCGATCCAAGGCTGGTTCATTCCGGCTGCGCGCAACGCATCTCTCCAGCCGGTGCTGGTCCTCGCGCATGGCTGGTGTACAAACGCGGCCGAGTTGTTGCTGCTCGCTCGCGTTCTCCATAAAGCCAATTTCGCGCTCCTGCTGTATGACGCCCGTGGTCACGGCGATAGTGGAGACGATGGCCCGATCACGATTCTGAAACTGGCCGAGGACATCGTTGCCGGTGTTGATTACCTCGCTACGCGCACGGATATCGACACAAGTCGCTTAGGCGTGCTGGGTCGATCGCTGGGTGGATCGGCCGCCATCGTCGCCGCCTCCAGGGAGCGTCGGATTCGGGCGGTCGTCAGCTGTTCAGCCTTTGCCGATCCCAAGGCGCTGACCAGGGATTTTTTGGCGATGCTGCACGTCCCTGCCCGGCTTTTTTCACGGCCCGTTTTTCGCTTTATCGAACGCTGGTTAAAAACCACGATGGACGACGTCGCCCCGCAGAATCGCGTAGGTCAGATCACCGCGCCGTTGCTGCTGATCCACGGTGCGGCGGATCGGTATATTCGACCGTCCAACCTGGAAACGCTCTATGCTCGCGCGCCGCGTGAGCGCACGCAACGGCTGTTGGTTCCCAATCGCGGCCACTCCGACGTCCTGCGCGATGTCAAATGCGGTCAAGAGATCGTCGCGTTCTTTCGCAGGAATCTGCTGCCTGATGGTTATCCGGTCGCTCCAGAGAGCGACCTGCTGACGCAAGTGGAGTGGGAACAGGCCGAGGCGAAATAGGATGCAGCGAACATCGTCTGTCGTTGGCGTCCAGCATCGCATCGGGCCGGAAAAAGGTGACCAAGCGATCCTGGCGGCGCTGTTGCAGGTGAGTCGTCCCATCGATGTGGTGGATGTGGACGGCGAGCTGGCCGTCAGCTACGCCAGGCCCGTGCCGGGGTTTGATGGCGATTCCCGGCGCGCCTTTGCCCCGGCGCTTCTTCCCCAGGATTTGGGAGACCCGGCCTTCAAGCAGGCCCATCACCTCCGCTATGCCTATGTGGCCGGCGCGATGGCCCAGGGCATTTCATCTGTGGCGCTGGTAGAAGCGCTGGCCCGCGCCGGTATGCTCGGGTTCTTCGGGGCTGCCGGCTTACCTCTCGGCGAAATTGAGAAAGCGATTGTTCACCTTCAACGCCGCCTGGGAGCTCTCCCCTTTGGGTTCAACCTGATGCACACTGCCAGTGAGCCTGAGTGCGAGGCCGCACTGGTCGAGCTCTATCTCCGACACGGCGTCCATCGGGTGGATGCTTCAGCCTTTGTGGATTTGACGCTGCCCCTGGTGCTGTATCGCGTTACCGGCATCCATCGTGAACCCGATGGGCGGATCGTCTGCCCCAACCACATTCTGGCCAAGGTTTCTCGCGTAGAAGTGGCGCGCAGATTTCTCGCGCCGCCGCCGGAAAGCATGTTACGAGCCTTGCTGGCGAACAACCGGATCACCTACGAGGAAGCGCAGCTGGCCCGATTCGTGCCGGTAGCCCAAGACCTTTTGGCGGAGGCCGATTCCGGCGGGCATACCGATAACCGGCCCGCGCTGGTGCTCTTGCCGACGCTGCTGGCGCTGTGCGACGAACTCAACGCCGCCTATCAATACGCTGAACCTGTGCGGGTGGGCTTGGGCGGAGGCCTGGCCACCCCCGCCGCCGTGGCAGCGGCCTTTAGCCTGGGCGCCGCCTGTGTTTTAACCGGCTCCGTAAACCAAGCTTGTCTTGAAGCAGGCACTTCAGAAGTCGTGCGAGAGATGCTGGCCGCTGCCCGCCCGGTGGATGTCGGTATGGCGCCGTCCGCCGATATGTTCGAAAGAGGCGTGCAGGTCCAGGTCTTGAAACGGGGCAGCGCCTTCGCCTCCCGCGCCCGCAAACTGTACGAGTTGTACTGCCAATACGACAGCCTGGAAAGCATTCCCCAAGACCAAAGGAGGATTCTAGAGCAAGATTTCTTCAGGCACACGTTGGAAGAAGAATGGGATCGAACGCAGGACTTCTTTAACAAGCGCGACCGCCGTCAGATTCAGCGTGCAGAAACCGACCCGAAACACAAGCTGGCGCTGATCCTGCGCTCCTATCTGGGCCAGGCCTCGCGTTGGGCGATTTCCGGCGATCCCGCGCGAAAGATGGACTATCTGATCTGGTGCGGTCCGGCGATGGGCGCCTTCAACGAATGGGCCAAAGGTTCGTTCTTGGAAAAAATCGAGAACCGCCGGGTGACCAGCGTGGCGCTGAACTTGCTGCTGGGCGCAGCCGTCGTGATACGCGCCGGCTGGCTCCGCCTGCAGGGAGTGCAATTGCCCATTGGCGCCGGCGGTTATCGGCCGATGACCGTGGATGCCATTCATCAGCTCTGTGAGCTGGCAAGCTCGCACTGAGAGCCTATCCGAAAATCGGCTCTTCCGGCTTGGGCGGGAAATAGGACGCGCACGCACGCGGACAAACACAGAAAAGAATCAAAATCCGCGTGAATCTGTGCGCTCCGCGTCTGTGTCCCAGAGATGCTTTTCCCGCTGAATCCGGTAGAGTCCGAAAACCTCGAAATTCCGTAGCATAGGGCCGTGTGCCCGCCCACAAGCATAGGGCCTTGTGCCCGCCCACAAGGGGCTAGGCTACGTTTTCGGATAGGCTCTCAGTCGAAACTCAGAGAGCCATTGCCTCAACCGTTTGTGTTTCCGTCACCCTCGCTCGAAAAAACCGACCGCAGGAGAAAGTACATGGCAACCGTCAAGTCGGCAATCAGTCCCTCAAGCTATAGAAGCGTACTCGCAGAAGTATGGGCGCGGGCCGATGTGCGCGCGTGCGTCGCGGAGCTGGTTGGCACGTTCGGCCTGGTGTTTGCCGGGTGCGGCGCGATTGTGATCAATGCGCTCAGCGCAGGACAGGTGACACACGTGGGTGTGGGGTTGACCTTCGGTCTGATTGTGGCCGTCATGATCTTCGCCACGGGCCATCTTTCAGGCGCGCACATCAACCCGGCCGTGACGCTGGCTTTTGCCGTATTTCGCCATTTCCCGCGTCGATTGGTCTTGGGCTACTGGGTGGCGCAGCTGGCCGGCGCGCTGGCCGCGACACTGTTGCTCCTGGCAATGTTTGGGAACGCGGCGAATCTGGGGGCGACTCTGCCCAGTGGCAGTGAAATCCAATCCTTTGTGCTGGAAATCGTTCTGACCGCTATCTTGATGTTTGTCATCATGGCCGTTGCCACCGACAAGCGCGGCAGCTCCCCCGCCGCGGTTGCCATTGGCGGCACGGTCGCGCTCGAAGCGATCTTCGCCGGTCCCATCTCAGGCGCTTCAATGAATCCCGCCCGCTCGTTGGCGCCGGCTCTGGTCGCTAACGTGATGTCAGCGCAGTGGCTATACCTGATTGGACCGATCGTGGGCGCGCTGATTGGCGCCGGGTTATACGAGATCGTGCGAAAAGCCCAGCGCCCTGCCTGATGCCCCAGCTGGTTCAACTCAGGAGGAATATCACTTCCATCCGCGACACGCTGAAACAAGGAGGTTATCGAACATGGCAACACGATTGAATCCCGATCTCCAGCCCGATTTTCCTGACGCGCCGTCGATCACTGCCGCGACGTTGGTCGATCTTCTGCGCCAGCGCGCACAGGCACAACCCAACCAACGCGCTTACACCTTCCTCGACGATGCGGAGGCCGAACATACCGTGACCTTCGGCGAGTTAGACCGGCGCGCCAGGGCGATCGGCGCTCACCTGCAAGCGCTGGGCGCCGCAGGCGGGCGCGTGGTCTTGCTCTATCCACCCGGACTCGATTTCTTCGCGGCGTTCTGCGGCGCAGTCTACGCCGGAGCCATCGCCGTGACCGTCTCCCCGCCTCGACCCAACCAGAGCACGGCGGGTCTTCAAGCCATCATCCGAGACGCCCAGACGCGGTTCGTGCTCACGACGACTATGATCCAGGCGTTTCTGGAACGCTACGCCGCTCAAGACCCGAATCTGCGGGCGCTGCACTTGCTGAACACCGACCAGATCGCTGATGCGCTGGCGGACAATTGGCAGGAACCGGCGATCGGCCCCGACACCATAGCTTATTTGCAGTACACCTCGGGTTCCACCGGGATGCCCAAAGGGGTGATGGTGAGCCACAGCAACCTGCTGCACACCTTCGCCTTGATCATGGGGCTGTATGAACTCACGCCCGACAGCGTGCACGTGACCTGGATGCCGACCTCTCACAATTTAGGTCTCGTCGGGACCTTGCTGGCGCTGTACAGCGGCATGACGACAGTGATGTTGTCGCCGATGGCAGTGCTGGCGCATCCGGTGCATTGGCTTCGCGCCGTCACGCGCTACAAGGGCACTTTCGGCGGCGGTCCCAACTTCGGGTTCGATCTGTGCGTCAAGAATATCACCGCTGAAGAACGCGGCGCGCTGGACTTGAGCAGCTGGGTTCAAGCGTACAGCGGCGGCGAACCCGTGCGCAAGGATACCCTCGTCCGCTTTGCCGATGCGTTTGCGCCGTGCGGCTTTCAGCGCGAAGCGCTCAACGCCGGGTACGGTCTCGCGGAGCACACCGTCGTCGTCACCGCGAACTCGACTGCGCGCATGGCGCTGGCGAGCCTGTTGACGGTTGACAAGGCCGCGCTCGAAGCGGGTCGCGTCGAAGAGGCGTGCTGTGAGGCGCGCGCCACGCAGGTCCTGGTCGGGTGCGGGCCTGAGCGGTTGGGAGTCAAGCTCGTCATCGCCGACCCCGAGTCGCTCGTTCCCAGCCAACCGGGGCAGGTGGGCGAAATTCTGATCGCCAGTCCCTGCGTCGCGCAGGGGTATTGGAATCGCCCCGAAGAGTCGGAGCAGACCTTCCAGGTGTATTTGCCCAATGGCGAAGGCCCCTTCTTGCGCACCGGCGATCTGGGATTCCTGCACGAGGGCGAGTTGTACATTACGGGCAGACTCAAGGAGCTGATCATCATCCGGGGGCGCAACCTCTATCCGCAGGACATCGAACAGACGGCGGCCAGGAGCCATCCGGCGCTGATGCCAAACGGAGGCGCGGCTTTCTCCGTGGATGCCGGCGGCGAAGAACAGCTCGTCATCGTTCACGAAGTCAATCCCCAGGCTGGCGACGCGCGCGAGGCCGTGAGCGCGATTCGTCAGGCGATAGCCGAAGAATACGAAGTGAAGGTGCACGCCGTGGTCTTGGTCGAGCCGGGGAGCATCCCCAGGACTGCGAGCGGCAAGATCGCCCGGCGTCCCTGCCGCGTGCAATTCCTGGCGGGGCAGTTCGGGAAATCATAAGAGGTCCTTACCGCGAAAAGCTTGTCCCGTGCGCATTGTTCACCGCAGAGGCGTAGATGCCCGGCGGACTCCCCGCGCTTCACTGGAGCGTTGGAAAGGGAGGAAGGCTGAAAGCCTGTCTGAAAAGTTGCTCAAAGCCCGCGTCCACACGCCTGCGGCGGGTGCAGTGCTCCCGTCGCGGGCGTCTACTCTGCGAACAGCGCGGAGCGCAAGCAGCCGCGAGGACGTGGTGGACAGAGCACTATGTTTTGAGGTTTTCAGGCAGTCTCTGAATTTCTCGATATTTTCTCTGCGCCCTCTGCGCCTCGGCGGTGTATCGCCGGGTTTTTTCAGCAGAGTCAGAAGAGGTTTCAAAATGGAAGCTGACCTGGAAAAGGATGATCTCAGCCGAGCTCAATCTCCGGCAGGACAGTTCAAGGTCCTGTATGCGTGGCAGGAAGACCTCGCCCCGGAAGGCGATGCAGCGCGCGCATCCGAGCCGGCCACCACAGTTGAATCTCAGGACGTGGGCGCCGCGCCCAAGACCGAAGCCGAGATTCAAGTCTGGCTGGTGTCACAGCTGTCTGCGATGCTGCACATCGCGCCCCAAGAGCTGAACATCTCCGAACCTTTCACGCGCTATGGCCTCGACTCGGCGGATGCGGTGAAGGCGATGGGTAAAGTGGAGGCGTGGCTGGGGCGATCTCTTTCTCCGACTCTGTTTTGGGACTATCCAAATGTTGAGGCGCTCGCGCGGCATCTGGCTGGCGTGCCTGAGGTAGCACCTCAGCCGGCAAGCGCTGCGATGCCCCGGCCTGAGCGGGAACCGATCGCTATCATCGGCATGAGCTGCCGCTTCCCCGGCGCGCGGAATCCCGAGGCGTTCTGGCAACTGGTGAGCGAAGGCATCGACGCGATCGGCGAGGTGCCGGCGGATCGCTGGGACATCGATGCCTTTTACGACCCAACCCCTTCGACGCCGGGGAAAGTCTACACGCGCACGGGCGGCTTTGTGGAGCAGGTTGATCAGTTCGATCCCGCCTTTTTCGGCATCTCGCCCGGTGAAGCAGCGAGCATGGATCCTCAACAGCGCTGGGCGTTGGAAGTGACCTGGGAAGCGCTCGAGAGCACCGGACGGGCGCCGGAGCAATGGGCCGGCAGCCGCACCGGGGTCTTTATCGGCATCAGCAACATCGACTATTCGGCGCTGCTGTTGAGCGATCCCGCGCGCATGAACGTGTATGTGGGGACCGGGGGCGCACACTGCATCACGGCCAATCGTCTATCGTATCTGCTCGATTTTCGAGGACCGAGCCTCATCATCGATACGGCCTGCTCCTCCGCGCTGGTCGCCATCCACCTGGCCTGCCAGAGTTTGCGGAGTGGAGAATGCGACGCGGCGGTTGCCGGCGGGGTCAACCTGGTGCTGGCCCCAGAGCCAACCGTTGCCTACTGCCAGGCGCGGATGATGTCTGTCGAAGGCCGCTGCAAGGCGTTTGACGCCGACGCCGACGGCTATGCGCGGGGCGAGGGCTGCGGCGTCGTGATCCTCAAGCGCCTGTCCGAGGCTCTGGCCGATGGCGACCCGATCGTGGCGCTCGTGCGCGGTTCAGCTGTCAACCAGGATGGACGAACCAACGGCATGACTGCGCCCAACGGACTATCCCAGCAGGCCGTCATCCGCGAGGCGCTGGAGAATGCCGGGGTGAGTCCCGCTCAGATCGGCTACGTCGAGGCGCACGGCACCGGCACGCCGCTGGGCGATCCGATCGAGGCGCAGGCGTTGGCGGCCGTGTTGGGCCGGGAACCCGCCAGCTATCCTTGCTATTTCGCTTCGGTGAAAACGAATATCGGACATCTGGAGCCGGCCTCAGGCATCGCCGGCGTCATCAAGGTCGCGTTGTCATTCCAGCACGGAGAAATCGCGCCTCACCTACACCTCAAGCAACTGAATCCCCTCATCTCCCTGGAAGGCACGCGCCTGGTGATCCCCACCGAGCGATGTCCATGGCCGGCGGAGGCGCGGCCGCGCATGGCCGGAGTAAGCGCCTTTGGCTTCGGCGGCACCAATGCCCATGTGGTGTTGGAAGAAGCGCCGGCTCGCCCGGCTGTGCAGAGTCGAGTCGAACGGCCCTTGCATCTGTTTACGCTCTCCGCGCGCAGCGAGAGCGCGCTCAAAGAGTCGGCGCGTCGCCTGGCCGATCATTTGCCAACCCTGCCTGCCGATTCCATCGCCGATGTGTGCTTCACCGCCCATGCCAGTCGGTCTCAGTTCTCGCATCGCCTGGCCGTCACGGCCGAGTCTACGGCGTCGCTGCGCGAGCGGCTGGATGCTTTCGCAACAGGGAAGGAAACGCCGCGACTTGTCAGCGGGCGAGTGCACGGAAAACAAAAGCCGCCCATCGCTTTTCTGTTTACGGGTCAGGGTTCGCAGCACATCGGCATGGGCCGGCAGCTGTACGAGACGCAGCCGACCTTCCGCGCCACTTTAGACCGCTGCGACGAGCTGCTCCGTCCGCACCTGGAGCAACCGCTGCTATCCATCCTGTTCCCGGCGGACGGCCAAGCCTCGCCATTGGATGAGACGGCGTATACGCAGCCGGCGTTGTTCGCGCTGGAGTATGCGCTGGCCGAGCTGTGGCGTTCGTGGGGTGTGGAGCCGCAGGCAATGCTGGGTCACAGCATCGGGGAATACGTCGCGGCTTGCCTGGCCGGCGTCTTCAGCCTGGAAGATGCGCTCAAGCTCGTCGCCTGGCGCGGCCGGCTGATGCAGGCGCTGCCTCGGAATGGCGCGATGGCGGTGGTGTTCGCGAGCGCGGAGCGCGCCGCGGCGGCGATTGCCCCTTACTGCCAGCAGGTGTCGATCGCGGCCTTGAACGGCCCGAACAACGTGGTGATATCCGGTGAGCAGGCGGCGTTGCAGGCGGTTCAGCACTGCCTGGCTGCCGAGGACATTGTGAGCCGCCCGCTGGTCGTGTCGCATGCCTTTCATTCGCCGCTGATGGAGCCGATGCTGGATACGTTTGAGCAATTGGCAGGGCAGGTACAGTTCCAGGCGCCCTGTATCCCGATCGTCTCGAATGTCACCGGCCAGATCATGGAGCGTGGTCAGATTCCCGATGCGGGTTATTGGCGGCGGCATATTCGCGCGGCGGTGCAGTTCGAAGCCAGCGTGAAGACTCTGGCCGAGCAGGGCTATCGGGTGTTTGTGGAGCTAGGCCCCAGTCCGGTATTGAATGGAATGGGGAAGCGCTGCCTGCCGGATGCGGGAATCACCTGGCTGGCGTCGTTGGAGAAAGGAAAGGAAGAGTGGGGGACGCTCCTCGGCAGTCTGGGCGGGCTGTATCTCCAGGGTGCGCCCATCGATTGGGATGGATTTGACAAGGACTATGCGCGCCAACGCCTATCGCTGCCGACCTATCCGTTTGAACGACAGCGTTACTGGTTCGAGCCGACTAAAGGCGCTCGTCACGGCGTCACTGCCGGGCAGACACTGCATCCGTTGCTCGGTTCGCGGCTGCGTTCGGCGCTCAAGGAAATCCAATTCGAGTCCGAGTTGAGCGTAGCGACCACGCCGTATCTCAACGACCATCGGGTGTGCGGGCAAACCGTGTTTCCGGCGACAGGCTACCTGGAGATGGCCCGCGCTGCCGCCGAGGTCGCCCGGGGTTTTGGCGTAACTGCACTGGAGAATGTTTGTTTTGAAGAACCGTTGAGCCTGGCCGAAGAGGCGGTGGTCGTGCAATTGATCGCAGCGCGCAATGGCTCTGGCGGAGAAACGTTTCAGATTCTCAGCCAGGAAAACGAGGGCGAAGCCTGGCGGCTGCACGCATCGGGCAGTATCGGCTATCAGGATGTCGCAAGCCAGGAGCCGGGGCCGGCGATTTCGCTGGGCGAAGCGCAGGCGCGCTGCCAGGAAGAGCTGCCCGTCGACCCACATTACGAACGGTTGTGGAAGATCGGCCTGGAGTACGGGTCCGATTTCAGAGGTATCGAGAAGCTGTGGCGCGGCGCAGGTGAGGCGTTGGGCCTGGTACGACTGCCGAATGGACTTGAGGCCGGGGTCTATGCCATCCATCCAGCCCTGCTGGATGCTTGTCTACAGGTTTCGGCGGTGGCCTTTGCCGGTGATCGCGAGGATGATGTCTATCTGCCCATGGGCGTCGAGTCTTTCCGGGTGTTGGCCGAACCCGACGCGCCTGTGTGGAGCTATGTGGTCTTGCAGTCGGGTGCTGGGGCGAGTCGCGATACGCCGAAGGGCGACGTGTACGTTTTCGACCAGACCGGGCAGCTCGTGGCGCAAGTCGTGGGCCTGAGCGCCCGACGCACGAGTCGCGATGCCTTGCAGCGAGTCGGGCGCGACCGGGTCGGCGATTGGCTGTACACCATCCAATGGCGCTCGCAAGCGCGGACGCAGGCGGCGCCTCAACCGACCGAAGACCAAACTGGACGCTGGTTGATCTTCGCCGACCGTGGCGGACTGGGCGCGGCGCTCGCCGCGCAACTTTCGGAGCATGGCGCGCAGTGTACGCTGGTCTATCCGGGCGAGGCGTATCAGGCTGTGGGAGACGAGTGTTTCATCGATCCCACCCGGCTTGAAGACTTCGAGCGAGTATTGTCGAAAGAGGTTGCGCCTTGTCGCGCGATCGTTCATGTGTGGAGCCT
>DATDPU010000004.1:0-78297 GCA_035292585.1 Anaerolineae bacterium
GAAATCGGCGAACTCGAAGATCATCACCGGCGCCTTCGGGTCGCCGATGCGGTTGGCTTCGCGAATGGTGAAGGCTGACGACACCTGGGCGACCGCGGTGGCATCGGGCGCGGTGCTGGACGAGGGCGATCCGCCCGCCTGCAGCGTGGCGATCGCATCGAGCGTGCCATCGCGCGCGGCCGCGCGCACCGCGGCCTGATCGAGGGGGGCGCTATTCAATGCGGTGTACGCCGCAAAACCCACTATGCCGACCAGCATGCCCAGCCCAAACGACATAGGGGCAATCCGGCGACGCCGGCGCGTTGACGGCAGCACGGTTGCGACCGTCTTTTCGACTGTCTCATCCATCACGATCGGTTCTGTTTCGACCGGCTGCGAGATATTCATGCGAATGTCCTATTGCGCGTAGTTGAACCTATTAGCCGCATGTTTGGTAGCGGCCATCCAGCGACGGCTGGGGTCGGGTAAGCCTCAGCAACGACCGATAAGAGCGCCTTCTGACAGGCGCTGCAAATTGACGAATAAAGTAGAAGTTTGTCTTAGTAATCTTATAAAGGGTTTGTGAGCGGAAGTCTATACATCAGTCCAGGCGCAGGGGACAAGAAAAGGGCTATCTTTACGATAGCCCTGAGAGTAGCCTGGATAATCCGTGGAGAGCGTAGGATTAGAAAACTAATCCTCTCTACCTGACCGCCTCCTCGCCTGTATCAACCGGATGAGGCGGCGTTGCCGGGCCAACCATTCCATTGCGGCGAGCAAAATCGGCCGCTTCGGTACGGTTCCGCAGGCCGAGCTTGTCGAGGATGTTATGGACGTGAACTTTAACCGTGTTCTCCGTGATGAACAGGCGCCGGGCGATCTCGCAGTTGGAGGCGCCACCCCCCAGCCGTTCCAGAACTTCCCGCTCCCGCGCGGTGAGAGGCTTGAAGGGCGAGCGGGGGATACCGTGCAGCGACCCTAACCGCGAGAATTCTCCCACGACGCGCGTCATCATCCTGTGGGAGAGTACGACCTCACCTTGTGCCAGAGAGCGCAAAGCTGCCAGCAGCTCCGGGACCGTCGTGTTTTTGAGGAGATAGCCACGCGCGCCCAGGCGCATCGCCGCGAACAACATCTCATCAGAGTCACGGACGGTCAGCACAGCGATACGTGTATCTGGCAGGATGGGCCGGATGGCGGTGATAACTTCAAGCCCCTCTCCATCCGGCAGGCCCAAGTCGAGTAGTATCACATCCGGCTTCTCTCTCAACGCGACTGCGATCGCGTCGGAAACACAGTCAGCCGTGCCGACAACCTCGATGTCCAGCTGCGAGCCTAACAGGCAAGCTAAACCTTCCTGCAAGAGCACGTCATCTTCCACGATGACCATTCTCATGTTATCACCTGTATGGGCTATGGGGTTTGACTGCTCAATGGTGATAATTGGCCATTTACGGGGGGTAACCTATGTTATTACGTTTCAAGTGGGAAGTCAATAACGTTGCAGAGATTGTAGGGCAATCGCATTTCACCAGGATGCTCACGCCGGGTCGGTCCCACAGGGAGGCTCCGCACCGACCCGGCGGTTGGAAGTCGGCGGTCGCAGACCGCCGACGAGGACAAAGTGGGCCAGCTGCATCCAAGTGCGATTGCAGGTCTTCAAGACTTGCGAGGTCTAAACCCCAATTCTATTTGTGTTCTTACGTGTCCCTTCGTGGATCGATTCACTCGTAGTGCAGCGCCGTCACGATATCCAGTTTCGCCGCCTGGCGCGCCGGGATCAGCGCAGCCAGCACGCCGAAGATCAGCCCGACGGCGATCGCCACCAGCACGCTGGCCGCCGGGAAGAAGTACGTCAGGTTGAACCCGACGAGGCCCATCGCCCCAACCAGAGAGTAACCCATCCACAGCCCGGCCAGAATCCCGAAGGCGATGCCCAGCCCGGCCAGCAGCAGGCTCTCGGCCAGGATCATGCGCCGCACCTGCCGGCGCGTGCTGCCCACCGCGCGGATCATGCCGATCTCGCGCGTGCGTTCGATGACGTTGATCGCCAGCGTGTTGATCAGCGCGATCAGCGACGGGAGCGCCAGCGCGACCATCAGGAAGTACAGCGCGCCGATCACGCTCGCGAACGTCCCCGTCTGCGACGCGCGCCACTCGGTTGTTTCGAACAAGGTGAACGCCGGATAACGCTCGACGACGCGGTCAAGCGCAGCGCGCACAGATGCCGCGTCGGCGCCGGAAGCCTTGTTCGCCATCAGCAGCACATCGCTCGTTTCGTTAAAGTCAGCGGCGAGGTTCGCCTGCGAAATGAACCCGGTCGCCGCCTTCGCGTTCAGATAGTCCGTGCCGATGGCGACGACGCGGTAGTCGCGCGGCCCTTCGGGCGTCTCGAGCGTGATCGTGTCGCCCGGCTGAACGTTATTCCGCCCGGTGAAGATGCCGTTGAGGATGATCGCGCGCCCCGCGCCGATCTCGGCATACGCCTGCTCGTGTATGCTCGAGACGAACTCGAGTCCGACCACTTGCGGATACGTAGCGGGATCGATACCGATCACTTGCAGCGGCGTGCCCAGCGCCTGCGATTGGGCTACCCGCAGCGTCGTCACCGTCTCAACGCCCGGCGTGTCGTGAATGGCTTGCGCCAGATCCGCGCCCGCGCCGACGTTGCCGCCGGCCAGCACGATCGACTGCGGGATCAGCAGGAAGTCCGCGCCCATGCTCTTGTCGAGAAAGCGCATGAAGCCGTCCTCGAAGCTGCTTAACAACCCGGCGAAAGCGATAATCAGGGCCATGCCGATCATCATCGCCGAGGCGGTGATAGCCGCCCGGCCCGGCTGGCGGATCAGATTGCCCTGCGCGATCTGTCCCTCGCGCGCGAACGCGATCGCCAGCAGTCGGCCAAACATCGCCGCAATCGGTCGAACCAGCGCCGGGCCGACTAGCACCAGACCGATCAGCACGAGGAACGCGCCGGCCGCCGAGGCTCTCGGATTGCCGGACACGAGCGTGAGCGCCGCCAGCGCGATCAGCCCCGCGCCGATCTTCGCGCTGCGTCCCGCCGCCCGCTGGGCCACTTCACCCACCGCTGGGCGCAGCGCCTCGAGCGGCGTGACACGGCTCGCCTGGATCGCGGGCAGCAGCCCACTCAGCACGCTGATGCCAACGCCCATCACCAGCGCAAAGAGAAAGGTCGGCACGGCGAAGACCGGTTCGCCAAGGCCCAGGTGCAGGAATTGCTCGATAAATGGGGACGCCAGCGCTCTCAGGCCATGGGCCAGCGCCGCGCCGACGATCATTCCGACAGCGGTACCGATCACGCCCTGCAACAGACTCTCGGCCAGGATGATACCCACGACGGTCTTGCGCGACGCGCCGACTGCCCGCAACATCCCGATGTCGCGCCGCCGTTCGGCCACGATGGTGCGGAAGGTGTTGAAGATGACGAAGCCGCCCATCGTCAGGGCAAGGATGCCGAAGACATTCAGCGCCACCGTGCCGATTTCGAGACTGGCGAGGAACTGGCCGCCCGCCTCGATGCCGCCGATCTTGAATTCGTCGCCGAGACGCGCCTGCACGTCTGACTCCACCCGATCGCGATCTGCGCCCGGCGAGAAGATCGCTTCAACCGTGTTGGCGCGTCCCATGTGGTTGAACATCGTCTGCGCGGCGGTCAGCGGCACGTACACTTCTTCGACGCCGGGCATGGCGCGGGTCGCGATCAAGCCGACGATCTCGAAGCCGGTTGCGCCGCTCGCCGAGGGCAGGCTGAACGTGTCGCCGATCTTCAGGCCGGTCTGCTCAGATAGGTTTTCGCTGATGACCATCACGTTGCCATCGCCCGGCTGCAGGTATCGGCCTGATGCGAGCGTATAGGGGCGCACCTCAGGCGCGGTCGCCGGATCGATCCCCACGACGGTGATCGCCGGCACGGCATAACCGGCCGGCAATGTGGCATTGAGTCGCAGCGATCCGGTGGCGTGCGCCACCCCCTCGACCGCGCGCACTTCGTCGGCCACGCCGGCATCGAATGCGCCATCGGTCGCGCCGCTCACCACCAGATCGACCTTGCCCGCCGACGCCATGATGTTCAGGCGCAGTAGATCCATCATCGCGGGCAGCAGCCCGTTTAAGCCGAAGAGGATCATCACGCCGAAGACAACAGCCAGCGTGGTCAGAAACGTTCGCAGTTTTCGCCCCAGCAGATAGCGGGCGGCGAGTGTCAGTTGAATGTTCATGATGCAGCCTCCGATACAACGGGTCGAACCGAAAATCTCTTACATCGCCTCAATCTTCTCGCGCAGCGCTTTCACTTCAGTCGCGCCATCGCCGTTCAGCCGCGTCTGATCGACGATCGTCCCATCCTTCAGGAAGATAATGCGATCGGCATACGCGGCGATGCGCGGATCATGCGTGACCATCAGCACGGCGCGGTTCCACTCATCGGCGATTTTGCGCAGCAGCCCCGCGATCTCGTCCGAGACGCGCGAGTCGAGGTTGCCGGTCGGTTCGTCGGCCAGCACCAGCGCCGGCTCGCTCACCAGGGCGCGCGCGATCGCCACGCGCTGCTGCTGCCCGCCGGAGAGCTGGTCGGGCCGGTTGTGCAGCCGATCGGCCAGGCCGACGCCGTGCAGCCATTGGGTCGCGCGCCGGTGAGCCTCGCCCTGGTGAATGCCGTCGAGGATCAACGGCAGGGCCGCGTTCTCGACCGCGTCGAGCACCGGGATCAAGTTGAAGAACTGGAAGACAAACCCGATCTTGCGGCGGCGCAGCTCGGTCAGCTGCGTGTCAGCGAGCTTCGAGAACTCCTTGCCATCGATCGAGACGCGGCCTGCGCTGGGTCGATCCAATCCGCCGATCAGGTGCAGCAAGGTCGACTTGCCGCAGCCGCTCGGCCCCATCACCGCGACGAACTCACCCGGCTCGACCACCAAGTTCACGTGATGCAAGGCGGTGACGGCGGTATCGCCCTGGCCGTAGACCTTCGTTAGGTTTTCCGTTTGAATGATAGACATGGTACTTGCCTCAAGTGAGATGGGTAAGCTGTGCGCTCACCTGCCATAACCGCTCCCAGACCCGCGCGTCATACGAGCGTCCGGACGACCTTACCTCACGCCGATTCTCGTCATAGTATTTGCCGGTCACGCCTCCAACTTCTGGCGAGGTTGCCAGGTAAATGTAAGTTTTCGCCATCGCCTCGGGTGTAATCGCCAGGCTGCGCTTCACTGCATACATCGCCCGCAGCAGCTTCGGCACGTATTCGTAACGACCTGTGTCGAGCTTGACGTTGGTCACACGAATGCAGTTGACGGCGACGCCGCTTCCGTCAAGTCGCTGCGCCAGATCGTAAGTGAACATGACCTGCGCCAGTTTCGAGTGGTAGTAGGCGTGCGTGGCGCTGAACTTCTTTTCGCCGTTCAGGTTATCGAACTCGATGTTTAAGAATGGGAACGTCAGCAAGCCCTTGGAGGCGACGTTGATGATGCGCGCCGGCGCGCTCGCTTTGAGCGTTTCCAGCAGCAAGTTCGTCATCAGGAACGGGCCGAGGTGATTGGTGGCGAAAATCATCTCGACGCCGTCCTCAGTCAGCGCCGGCTTCTTGAGCGAGAGATCGAAGTTGGCCGCGTTATTGATCAGCACATCCAGGCGGGAATACTTGCGCCTGAAGTCATCGACGAAGCAGCGGATCGATGGCTGCGCCGCCAGATCGCACAGCAGGAGATCGACCGCAGGGTTGCCGGTCTGGGCGATGAGTTGATCGCGCACCGCGACGCCTTGCGCCTGGTTCCGGCACGCCATCACCACGGTCGCGCCCAGCTCGGCCAACCCCCGCGCCGTGGCTTTGCCAATCCCCGAATTGCTGCCGGTGACGATACATACTTTGCCGTTCGCGTTAACCTGCTTTTGCATTTTCGAGCTTGTCCTCCGGCTTCACCTTTGAGGGACGGCCGCGCGGGCGTATCTCCGGCTCGGGCAGCGGCTGGCGTTTGATCTCGTCGAGCCGCGCCTCGACCATTTCCAACCAGTGTAGATCGGCTTCCAGGTGCATGACCGCGCTATCGAGCAGCAGGATGTGCGCCAGATCGGTCTTGGGATCGACTTGGCTGCGTTGAGCCGTGAGCTGGTGGAGCACCTGGTATAACTCGTTGCGTTGTGTCTGAATGATCTTTCGTGGTTCAGCCGCGTGCGTTGCCAGCGCCAGCATCAACTTGGCGAACACTTCATCGCGCTGATGTTCTCGCTCAACCGGAGCACCAAACCAATCCGCCAGGTCCGCCCGCCCCTTCTCGGTAACGGCATACACCCGCCGGTCTGGCCCTGCTTTGGATGAGCGGGCAGTTTCCTGGATAATCTGCCCGCTCTCTTGAAGCCGGGTGAGCGTGGCATAAATTTGGGCCGGCTTCACATCCCAGTTTGCCTCGCCGCCCATCACAGCCTCAAACGCGGCATGGAGTTCATAACCATGCCGGGGGCGTTGGGCGATCAAACCAAGAAGCGCGTATCGAACTGACATAAGTAAAATAGTTTACAAGTTTCTATTTACGGGAAAAATACTACTACCAGTTTATATTTTTGTCAATAGCTAAAAACCAAAAAAGCCCGATATCAACGGGCTTCTTCAACCAAGACAGTTAGTGGTTATGGCAACTCTAAGTCGGTCACCGAATCGACAATCCGCGTTGGGCGATAAGGGAAACGCTCGACCATCGGGCGTGTGGCAACGCCGGTCAGCACCAACACTGTTTCCAATCCGCTCTCGATCCCGACACGTACGTCGGTATCCATGCGATCGCCAACCATGATCGTGTTCTCCGAATGCTCGCCCAGGTAACGCAGCGCAGTGCGCATCATCAATGGATTGGGCTTGCCGACGTAATACGGCGCAATGCCGGTGGCGGCCTCGATGAGCGCGGCGATTGCGCCGCAGGCTGGAACCAGTCCGCCTTCACCCGGGCCTGACGGATCGGGGTTGGTGGCAAGGAAGCGCGCACCCTGCGCGATCAAGCGCACCGCGTGGGTGATGTTGGCGTAGCTGTACGAGGTTGTCTCACCCAGCACAACGTAATCGGGTTGATAATCGGTCAACACATAGCCGACCTCATGTAAGGCCGTCGTCAACCCGCTCTCGCCCAGCGCGAAGGCCGTGCCATTCGGATTCTGCGATTTGAGAAACTGCGCCGTCGCCATGGCCGAGGTGTAGATGTGCTCAGCGGTCACGTTGACGCCGAGACGTTGCAGGCGATACTGGAGATCGGCGGGGGTGTACATCGGGTTGTTGGTCAGGATCAGGAACTTGATGCCGCGTTGATGCAGCCGGCCAAGAAAGGCATCTGCGCCGGGGATCAGCTCGCTGCCCCGGACGATCACACCGTCCATATCGATGAGGTAGGATTTGGGCATAGGACACATCCTTGAGAGAATTCAAGGTGAACCGGCAAGATTATGGCATGTAACACTGCCATGAAAAAGGAAAAAGAGCAGGGGCATGCCCCTGCTCTTTTGACGTCGAGAACCGTTCGAGGCCCAGGCTTAATAGCGCCCGCGGCCACGATCATTACTGCGTCCACCCCGGCCGCGATCGCGGCCACCACCACCGCCGCCACCGCCGCGGCCGCCACGATCACCGCCGCCACCGCCGCCGCCGCCAAACGAGCGCTCACGGGGCGGTCGCGCTTCGCTGACGGTGATACTGCGCTCGTTGACCTCGCGATTGTTTAGCTTCTGGATCGCGTCGCGAGCCGCCTGCTCGGTTTCCATCTCAACAAAACCGAAACCGCGCGCCTGTCCGGTTTGCCGATCCGTGATCAGCGCCACCGACACCACCGGCCCCACCTCGGAGAACAGCGTGCGGAGCTGCTCTTCGGTTGTCGCGTAGCTGAGATTACCGACAAACAATTTCTTAGCCATGTGTTTCCTCTTGATGGGTGAAAAGGGCGGATTACAGAGGGACGACGTTGCTGGCCTGCAACCCCTTCGGGCCGCGCTCGATGGTGAATTCGACGCGCTGGCCTTCGTTCAGCGTGCGGTAGCCTTCGGCCTGAATCGCCGAGTGGTGGACGAAGACGTCTTCGCCGCCCTCGCGCGAAATGAAGCCGTAACCCTTCGTGGCGTTGAACCACTTGACGGTGCCTTGAGTGCGCTCACTCATGTTACTTTTTCTCCTTCTGAGAATGGAAATGGGGAATGGTCAAGAGGCTCACCGCCGGACAAGAACAGCGCCCACCAGATTCGAAAGCCTGGCGGGCACTTTGTTACCGAACAGGAACTTTCCTCAACCTTCGGGGGCCACTCTACCACACAAGCGCCTTGCTGTCAATTGCTTGACCTGCAATTCTGCAATCTGCCTCCACCCAGTCCGGGCGCGCTGACTGGCTAAATCCAAACGACTCAGCCAGGCAGGCACACAGCCGTGCCAGGCCTTACGGGTGGAACGCTTTGTGTTCGAGGGACTTTTAATACCGCTCGCGCCGCTCGCCGCCGCCGCGCGAGCCACTCCCGCGATTCTGTGGCGGGCGCGCTTCGCTGACCGTGATGTTGCGCCGATTCAGCTCGCGGCCATTCAGCTTCTGGATAGCATCTCGCGCGGCCTCTTCGGTTTCCATTTCGACAAACCCGAAGCCGCGCGCCTGCCCGGTCTGCCGATCCGTGATTAGCGATACTGCTGCGACCAGCCCTACCTCCGAGAACAGCGTGCGCAACTGTTCCTCAGTTACCGCGTAAGGCAAGTTACCAACGAATAATTTCTTGGCCATGTAGAGCCTCTGGGTCTACTTCCGTGAGCGACTAAACGACGGTGACGTTGCTGGCCTGCAGCCCCTTCGGGCCGCGTTCGACGGTGAACTCGACCCGCTGGCCTTCGTTCAGCGTACGATATCCCTCACTCTGAATCGCAGAGTAGTGGACAAACACGTCCTCACCGCCCTCGCGCGAAATGAAGCCATAACCCTTCGTGGCGTTGAACCACTTGACGGTGCCCTGGATTCTGTCACTCATGTTGCTGTTTCTCCTTCTGAAAATGAATGGTGTTAGGCTACAGAGGTTCGCCGCCGGAAATAAAAAGCGCCCGCTGAGGGAAAGCCTGGCAGGTACTTTGCGACCGAACAGGAACTTTCTGGTCCTACAGCGCGCACTTTACCATACAGGACAATTTCCGTCAAACTTGATCGGCCTGCACTACGCTACGCCACCGCCTTCTCCGCGAAGTCTGCCGGCATGCAGCACAACACCAATTCGCGCGCCGCTTTCACTTCATCCAGGCGCTTGATCGGGGCCTGGTGCGGAGCCGCGTGCAACACTTCGGGTTGGCTCGTCGCCTCAGCGGCGATCCGGCGCAGCGCGTCGATGAAGGCGTCGAGCGTCTGCTTGCTCTCGGTCTCGGTCGGTTCGATCATCAACGCCTCGGGCACGATCAGCGGGAAGTAATTGGTCGGTGGATGGTAGCCGTAATCCATCAAGCGCTTACTCACATCCAACGCGCGCACATCGCTGCCTTCAAACTTGCCCTGGCAGACAAACTCGTGCATGCAAATGCGGTCATACGGCACCGGGTACTTGTCGCGCAGTTTGACGCGCAAGTAGTTGGCGTTGAGCACCGCGTGTTGCGAATTTTCCAATAGGCCCTGCGCGCCGTGTATGCGCATGTAGGTATACGCTCGGAAGAACATGCCGGCATTGCCGTAGAACGCGCGCATCCGGCCGATCGATTTCTCCGGCATGCGGGGGAGGTACAACGGCGTGTCGTCGCCATCGTCGGGATACTCGACTCCGGCGATTGGGCCGGGCAGGTAATCGACCAGCGTCTCCGACGCGCCCACCGGCCCCGCCCCCGGCCCGCCCCCGCCGTGCGGCGTGGAAAAGGTTTTGTGCAGGTTGAAATGCATCACGTCGAAGCCCAGGTCGCCGGGCCGCGCGATGCCGCACAGCGCGTTCATGTTCGCGCCGTCGCCGTACATCAGGCCGCCACACGCCTGCACTAACGCGACGACCGCTTCAAGATGTTCTTCGAACAGACCGAGTGTGTTCGGGTTGGTCAACATCAGCCCGACGACGGTCTCATCACAGGCCGCGCGCAGCGCTTCGAGATCGATGTTGCCCCGGCTATCGGAGGGCAGCTGTTGCACCTGCAGGCCGCTCATCGCCGTGGAAGCCGGGTTGGTGCCATGCGCCGAATCGGGGATGAGAATCTTGATACGCTTGGCGTCGCCTCGATCGCGATGATAAGCGCGCATCATCAGGATGCCGGCGAATTCGCCGTGCGCGCCGGCCGCCGGCTGCAGCGATACGCCGGCAAAGCCGCCGAGCTCTTTCAGCCACTCCTGCAGCTGATACATGATCGCCAGATTACCCTGCACCGTCATGGGGTCTTGCAACGGATGGGTGGCGGCGAAGCCGGGCAAGCGGGCCACGTCTTCGTTGATCTTGGGGTTGTACTTCATCGTGCACGAGCCGAGCGGATAGAAGCCGCCGTCGATGCTGTAGTTGAGCTGCGAGAGGTGCAAATAATGCCGCACCACGTCGAGCTGCGCGAGCTCGGGCAGGCCGCTGTCCTCGCGCAGCAGGTCGCGCGGCAGCTCGGCTTCGGGCACATCCGGCGCGGGCATCTCGACGCCGCAACGACCGGGTACACTGATTTCGTAAATAAGTGGTTCGCTCATGTCCATACTCCGTGTGGGGTCCCAGTGTAGGAGTCGTCTCTAGACGACGACTGATCGGCATCTAGAGATGCCTCCTACCTTTATCCGGCCGCCTGCTTCAAGCCTTCGACCAGATCGTCGATTTCCTGCTTGGTGTTCGTTTCCGTCACCGCGACCAGCAGGTGATTCTTGAGCGCCGAATAATCCTGGCCCAGATCGTAGCCGCCGATGATCTCGAACTCTTCCATCAACAGCGCGTTGATTTCGGCGACGGGCCGGGGGCACTTGACGACGAACTCTTTGAAGAAGCGCTTGGGCGTCTTGTTCAGCGTGTTGGGATGAACCGCATAGCCCTTGAGCTTGCCGATCTGCTCGGCCGCGTAGTGGCTCTTGTGGTAACACAGCTTGGCGACCTGTTCCAGGCCACACTTGCCTACCGTCGCCATGTACACCGCCGCGCCCAACGCCACCAGTCCCACGTTCGTGCAGATGTTGCTGGTGGCTTTCTCGCGGCGAATGTGCTGCTCGCGCGTGCTGAGCGTGAGGACATAGCCGCGCTTACCGTCCGCGTCGGTTGTCTCACCGACGAGACGGCCGGCCATCTTGCGCACGAAGGCGTTCTTCGTCGCGAAGACGCCGAGGTATGGCCCGCCGAACGAGAGCGGGATGCCCAGCGCCTGGCCCTCCGCGCATACGACATCGGCGCCATACTCGCCGGGCGGCTGGAACAGGCCGAGCGAGATCAGATCGGGGACGACGATCAAGAGCGCGCCGACGGCGTGAACCGCCTCCGCCAATCCTTGCACCTCTTCGAAATAGCCAAAGAAGTTAGGGTTTTGGATGATCAGCGCCGCCGTCTGGTCATCGAGAAGAGACTTGAGATCGGAGATTTCATTCTTCAGCGTGTTATCGCCGATGATCGACACGCCGGCGCCCTGCAAGTACGTCCGCACCACCTGACGATACTGCGGGTGCACGGCCGGCGACAGGATGATCTTCTTGCGATTACCCCTGGTCGAGTTGAGCGCCAGCAGCGCCCCTTCGGCCAGCGAGGTCGCGCCATCGTAGTGGCTGGCGTTGCTCACGTCCATGCCGGTCAGCTGGCAGATCATGCTCTGATATTCGAACATGGCTTGCAGCGTGCCCTGGCTGATCTCCGGTTGATAGGGGGTGTAGGCGGTGTAGAACTCGCCGCGCCGCAACACATAATCGACCGTATGCGGCGTGTAGTGGTTATACGCGCCGGCGCCCAGGAAGCAGGCGTAATGATTGACATCGGCGTTCGCTTCCGACAGCCCGTTCATCTCCCACCACACTTCCATTTCGGTTGCGGCGGGAGGCAGGTTCAACTTGGGGAAGCGCACGCGCGCCGGGACGTCGTTGAACAGGTCTTCGATCTTCTCGACGCCGATCGCAGCCAGCATCGCTCTACGATCGGCGTCGGTGTGGGGAATGTACGTCATAGTAAGTTCCTCGCAGTAGCACGTGATACGTAATACGTCAAGCGTGAAAGCGCCAGTCGCGTATCATGTATTGCGTATTATCCTCTCTCCTCGCAATACTTTTGATACGCGGCGGCGTCCATCAGGTTGTCCAGCTCTTTCGGGTCAGACAGCTTCAGGCGCACCATCCAGGCCTGGCCGTACGGATCCTGGTTGACCAGCTCCGGCGAATCGGGCAGCGACTCGTTGACCGCGCTGACCGCGCCGCTGACCGGCGTATTGATATCGGCGGCCGCCTTCACCGATTCGATCGTGCCCAGCGACTCGCCCGCTTTCACCCCGCGTCCCACTTCGGGTAGTTCAACGTACACGATGTCGCTCAGATGGTCTTGGGCATAATCGCTGATGCCGATCACGCCCTCGTCACCCTCCACCCGAATCCATTCGTCGCCCTGGGTGTACTTCAAATCAGCGGGAATATTCATGCTTCGCTCCTTCGTGGTTGGGATAAAGAAAAGGACGCACAGCATCGGTGTGCTGTGCGTCCCCTGTGTGTGACCTGAGAGATTCACCCACGGGCTTCGCGTGCGCGGCTCAATCCAAGACGCTACGCGAGCGTGGGAAGAGTCGCCAGGCGTTGCCTGGGGCTTGCCCCGTCGGTGCCGTCGGCCGCAATGCGCGAAGGCAATGCGGGCAGACGGCTTTCCAGAGGATGGGTGAGCGCGAGGTCCTTTTACCTGAGAGATTCACCGGTCGATTCAGCTTGCGACCGGTTTGCCCCTTCGGTGCCTGCTGCCGCAGGTCTCTTCCCCACGCCCGATACAGACGGTATGCATTTGTACGCAGGCAATTGTAAGCGGGAGCGCGGAACGTGTCAACCGTGGGATGTCATACCCGCGCGATGGCATTTGTCGATGCGGCTTGTGGCAACGGCTTCAGCTGTTTCGGCTGCGACTGCTCAACGCTAGTCTTCGGCCGGTTCAACGGAAGGCGGCGCAACGGGTTGGCGCCGCAGGCGACGCAGGATTTCTTCGCGGTTATCGCGCCAGATATGGATCATCGCCGGCAGCGCCGAGACAAAAATGACGACGAACACGAGAATGAGGAAGTATTTGTCGAGTGTCTCCGGATCGACCGTCGCGCCGAAGAAGCGGCCGATGAAAAATCCGACCAGCGTCACGCCGAGCGCCCACAGCAAGCCGCCGAAGAAGTTGAAGAAGGCGAAACGCCGGTATTCCATCTCTACCGCTCCGGCCACGATTGGCGCAAAGGTGCGGATGAAGGGCATGAAACGCGCCAGCACGATCGTCTTGCCGCCGTGCTTATCGTAGAAGGCTTTGGCTGCCAGCAGGTTCTTCTTCTTGAAGAGACGTGAGTTCTCGCGATTGAAGAGGCGCGGCCCGGCCTTCGCGCCAAACCAGTAGCCCACGTTGTCGCCCAGAATCGCCGCCACGGCCAGCAGCGGCAGCAGGATGAAGAGATTCAGGATCGGTTGGCCGGTGGCCGGATCAATCCGCGAGGCCAGCAGACCCGCCGTCAACAATAGACTATCGCCGGGCAGGAAGAACCCAAAAAACAGGCCCGATTCCGCGAAGATGATCGCAAACAACCCAACATAGCCTACTGTTTGAATCAAATGTGGCAGATCCATGTGACTTCCTCGCTTAGTTTTCCAACCGGTCTCAATCACAGACCCCGCTCGCGCGAGCAGGGTCTGGTGCTGCGAACATTGGCGAGGATACCACGGTTTGTGCAGCCGGACAAGGAGAATTCGGTAAGGATTCCGACCCCAGATTAGACCTGCGAGGTTTTTGAAACCTCGCAGGTCTCCCTAACTCTCCGCCGACAAGTACACGCGGGGTACACGCCCCATGATCATCGATACCGTCTCGTAGTTGTTCGTGCCCAGTTTGACGGCCACCGCTTCGGCCCGAATCCGATCCTCTCTTTGCGCGCCGATCAATACCACCTCGTCGCCCTGCGTCGCATCGGGGATGTGCGTCACGTCGATCATGCACTGATCCATACACACGCGACCGACGATCGGCGCGCGCCGACCATGCGCCAGCACCTCGCCCCAGTTGTTCGGCTTCCGGCGAAATCCATCGGCGTACCCGATTGGCAGTACCGCGATCCGCGCATAGCCTTGCGTGATGTGCGTCCCGCCATAAGAGACGGGCGAACCGGGCGGAAACGTCTTCACCTGGGCGATGAGCGTCTTCAAGGTCAGCGCCGGCTTGAAGTCGCTCGGAAGCGGCGCGTCGTCGCTCGGATCGAGTCCGTGCATGGCGACCCCCAGCCGCACCAAATCGAAGTGGCTTTCGGGGAAGCGCAGAATGCCGGGTGAATTGGCCGCGTGCCGAATCGAGAACGTGATGCCCGATGTTTCGAGATCGTTCAAGACTTGCTTGAAGCTCTCAATCTGCCGATAGGTGTAAGTGGGATCGGCTTCATCGGCGCGGGCGAAGTGCGTGAAGATGCCTTCGAGCGACAAGCCTTCCAGTTGAGCCAGTTGTCGAACGACCCCGATCGCTTCATCCGGCAGCAGGCCGAGCCGGTTCATGCCAGTGTTGATCTTGACGTGCACGCGCGCCATGTGGCCCAGCTCCTGCGCCGCGCGGCTGAACTCGCCCGCCGTATCGAGATCGAACACCGCGCAGGCGATGTCATGCGCGAGCGCTTGCCGCGCCAGCCAGCCGGGTGTCCAACCCAACACCACGATCGGGGCGGTGAGGCCGGCCTGTCGCAGCGCGATCGCCTCGTTGAGCGCCGCCACCCCCAGGCAGGTCGCGCCGGACTTGAGCGCCGTGCGCGCCACTTCGAGCGCGCCGTGACCGTAAGCTTCAGCCTTGACGACCGCCATCACCCCGACGCGCGGCCCGACGATCTGTTCAACACGGCGCACGTTGTATGCGGTTGCGCTCAGATCGATCTCGGCCCAGGTGGGACGTGAGAGCTTGGAAACTGAAGCTTGTGCTGGATTCATGCGTTGGAGTATAACATTCGGGTCGGGCCTTGACAACGCATGGGCCTCAACGGATTAGAAACAGACATCCAGCGTGTCCGCTAAAAGTCCGTTGTCAGCATGTGTGCAGGCACACAGGGCAAGCAATGCTCTTCGCCCGCGTCCTCGCGGGCGGCCCACCGCGGGGACGCGGTGGGAGAGCATCTTATCGACTGACAACTTTTGCCTGTACATAGCAGCAACCTCTGTTGTCGCCGCTCGCCCGATGCCGTATAATGGCCGCCATGTTCCAATTCGATCTACTCGCCCGCGACGGCCAGGCTCGCGCGGGCGTCTTTCACACCCCGCACGGCGACATTCCCACGCCGGTCTTCGCGCCGGTCGGCACGGCGGCGACGGTCAAGGGCGTCCCGCCGCGCGACTTGCAAGACCTCGGCGCGACGCTGGTGCTGGCGAACACGTATCACCTGTACTTACGCCCCGGCGCTGAGCTGATCGCGCGCCTGGGCGGGCTGCACCGCTTCATGGGTTGGGATGGACCGCTCCTGACCGATTCGGGCGGCTACCAGGTTTTCTCGCTCAAGGAAATCCGCAAAGTTGACGATGACGGCGTGACCTTCCGATCGCACATCGACGGCAGTGAGCATCGCTTCACGCCGGAGAAAGTGATCGCGATCGAACAAAACCTCGGCGCGGACATCAGCATGGTGCTCGACGAGTGCGCGCCGCCGCTCGATCGCGCTTACAACATCGAGGCGCTGCGGCGGACGCACCTGTGGGCCGAACGCTGCCTGCGCGCCAAAACCCGAACCGATCAGGCGCTGTTCGGCATCGTGCAGGGCGGCGTGTTCGACGATCTGCGCGAGCAGTCGGCGCGCTTCCTGATCGATCTGGATTTCCCCGGCTACGCGATCGGCGGATTGGCCGTCGGCGAGACGAAGGAACAAATGCAGCATGTGCTGGATGTGCTCGACCCGCTTTTGCCTGAGCTCAAGCCGCGCTACCTGATGGGCGTGGGCACCGTGGAGGATTTCTTCGAGGCCGTCGCGCGCGGCGTCGATATGTTCGACTGCGTGCTCCCCACCCGGCTGGCGCGACATGGGGCGGCGTTCACGCATCAAGGCCGGCTCAATCTACGCAAATCGACTTTAGCGGAAGACTCGCGACCCATCGAGGAAGGCTGCCGCTGTTACGCCTGCCAGAACTTCACCCGCGCTTACATTCGGCATCTCATGCAGGCCAACGAAATCCTCGGTCTGTACCTGGCCTCGATCCATAACCTTCACTTTCTGCTGGACACGCTGCGCCGCATCCGCCAATCGATCTTCGAGGGCGCATTCGGGCAACTACGGGCCGAGCTGCTGCCTCGTTTAGTCGCTTCCACAGAAAACTCAACCGATTAGTCGCACGCCCGGCCGATTGCTTGGAACAGGTTTGAACCCCGCCCATAATGGTAATCCTACCGTAACCAGGTTCTGCTTGACTTCCAATTTTAGCTAGACTATCATACTTATGTATTATCGCCGGTTGGACAACAGAGAGTCGGCACGGAGACTTATGAAGCGGCCGCAACGCGAGCTCAATCGCACTTATACCATTTACGGAAGCGGTGCGTGGGGGGGCTGTTCGGCGATACAGGCCAAGTTGATGGAGTACGGCGTGTGTTCGTACACCGGTTGGGCGCCCAGCCCGCCTCGCTGGCGTTTCCTGTTTGATACTTATCTCAGCCTGTCCGAACTCCGCAGCCTTCTAGCCGATTTATGGGGAAGGTATGAGCTGAAGGTCGAGGGATAGCGCGCAGACTTCCATTTCGATACCACAAGAGCCACCGCGTCAGGTGGCTCTTGTTGTTCGATGGCGAGTGGATCGACGCTAAGGGTAAAGCCGATTGAGCAAGCGCGGGAACGGCGATACTTCGCGGATGTGCTCCAGCCCACAGACCCAGGCGACCGTCCGCTCGACCCCCAGCCCGAAGCCCGAGTGCGGCGTCGAGCCATATTTGCGCAGCTCGACGTACCAGCGGTAAGGCTCCAGCGGTAAGCCATGATCCTGGATGCGCTGCACCAGCAGGTCGGGGTCGGAGATGCGTTCCGAACCGCCGATGATCTCGCCGTAGCCTTCGGGCGCGAGCAGGTCGGCGCTCTTGCACACTTCCGGCCGGCCGGGCCACGGTTCCATGTAGAACGCTTTGACCGCGGTGGGATACCCGACGACGAAGACCGGCTTATCGAACTGCTGTGTCAGCGCCGTCTCGTGCGGCGATCCGAAATCGTCGCCCCATTCGATCTTCAACAACTCCTTCTGCTCCGGGTCGGTTTCCTTCTCGCGCAGGCCGCGAAGTAAGGTGATCGCGTCGTCGTAACGCAGGCGTGGAAACGGCGGCGCGATTTTCTCCAATGCGCTCGTCTCGCGCCCTAAAAACTTCAACTCGGCCGCGCGCTCCTTCAAACACGTCTGCACGATGTGGCTGACGAATTGTTCTTCGATCTCTAATACTTGATCGAGATCGCAGAACGCGATCTCCGGCTCGACCATCCAGAATTCGGTCAGGTGGCGGCGCGTCTTCGATTTCTCCGCTCGAAACGTCGGCCCGAAACAATACACCGCCTTGAACGCGAAGATGTTGGCCTCGTTGTACAACTGGCCGGTCTGCGCCAGGTACGCTTTCTCATCGAAATAATCGACTTCGAACAACGTGGAAGTGCCCTCGGCTGCGGACGGGGTGAGGATCGGCGTCGAGACTTCGAGGAAGCCGTGCGAGTCGAGCCAGTCGCGGATCGCCCGCATCACCGTCGCTCGCACGCGCTGGATCGCCCACTGGCGCGACGAGCGCAGCCACAGGTGGCGATGATCCATCAGGAACTCGACGCCGTGCTCTTTCGGCGTGATCGGATAGTTCTCCGCCAGCTGGATCAGGCGCAAGGCTTTGACGCCGAGCTCGAACCCGCCGGGGATGCCTGGGGCGCGCGGATCGGCGCGGACGACCCCGGTCACTTCGATACTCGACTCTTGACCCAGTCGCTTCGATAGATCGAATAGCTCCGGCGCGACGTCTTTGGCGAACACGACCGCCTGCACAATGCCGGCGCCGTCGCGCACTTGCAAGAACGACAGCTTGCCCTTAGCGGTCTTGTCGTACAGCCAGCCCTGGAGCGTGACTTCTTGCCCGACGTGCTGCGCGATATTTTCGATGCGAATGATATCGGCCACAATGTCCTCCGCGAGGATTGTGAAGTGATTCTAACTGACCTCGGCGCACGGGTCAAGCAACCAGCGCTCGAAACAAAAAAGCGGAACCGGGTTCTCCCGGCTCCGCTGCCTGTATAAAAGTGTGGTCAACAGAGTTCAAACTAATCTGTTTACCAATCCAGTTCCCAGAACGGCGTTGGCAGGGAAACCTCAATCTGTTTGTTAGCGGTTTCCTTGGAATGGCGGCTGGCGGCCAAGTTAAGCGCCTCGAGTTTCGTTGTATCCACGAGATACACCTGGTCATTGCTCAACCAATAACCCAATCCATCCTCCGCGGCCTTGACCTCCCCTTGCAAGGCCATGATGCCACTGAAAACGAGTTCGTCGCCAGTTGCTGGGTCCATAATTTCTCGGTCGGGAATATCGCCATCAAGTGAATTAAACTGGACATGAAAACCACGTTGTTGACTGATAGTGGAGTAGCCAACAAGCAAGAAACTGGTTACTTGGAAGCTGGTTTTCTCAACCATGGCCTTCACGTCAGCGATCGGAATGGGACGTGCAAAAGTGACCTGAACAGGTACCCTCTCTCCCCGATTCTGGCTGATCAGCGCCTGTCCGCGTTGGTGGTTCGCTTCAACGTATTTCTTGAGGACTAGCGGGTCATTGGTATCCACGCTGACTACCATGTAGATACCCTCATTATCGCCTTGTCCACTGTAACGGAAAGCGTCCGTTGTGCCACTAAACTGAACACGCCCGGCTAGAGTGGGATGAACCTGGCTTGCAATCAATAGAATCGCCATTGCAAGTACGAGTCCAAAAATAAGCGTTCGGCGTTGTCGAGAAGTCCATGTTCTTCCCATCACTTTTACGCTCACAATCTTTCCTATCTCGAAATGGTAACAAAACCAGCGGAGCGAAAACGTTCTAGCTCCGCTATATCTTCAATGAAGATTAGCGCTGGACCAATTCTCGGACTTCGCCCATTGTCGTATCGACCAAGTACACACGCGGATCCTCCACCAACCGACCCAGGTTATCAGCATTCGGCGCGATAGCGCCTTGCAAGACCATCACACCCAAATACTGGATCGACTGACCGCGCGGCCCTGCTTCCTGAGCGGGAATGTCTGACAGGTCAGCATTGACAATTGAAGTGGATTTCTCGCCATTCGCACCCTGGCCTACCAGCAGGAAACTCTTAACGTGCAAGCCTGCGTCCGCAGCCAAGCCCCGCACCTCATCCGGGGCCAAAGGGTGGCGTAGCGTGACTTGAACTTCAACGGGATCACCGGCGCGAGCCAGCAGCGCCTTTATACGCGCTACATTGGCGCGTTCATAGTTTTGTAGTGCGGCCGATCCGAGGAGAGGGATCAAGCGAATTTTAACTTCGACTGCACCATCCTTACGCTCATGAACCTGATAAGTGTAGGCCCCACCCGATCCCAGCTCATACCCCAAAGCGTAAAACGTAGCGCCAACACCAAACAGCAACACAAGCGGGATAATACCGATCAAGAAAATTCTCTTCATGTTTGCCTTATGGACATGAAATGAAACCGTGCCAAATTGCTCTTAAATCCTACGACTTAATCTTGCCGCGAGAGTCAAGGATGGCAACAAAAGACCAGCGGAGCTAGCATTCTGGCTCCGCTGTCGCAGAAATGTGCAAATTGGCTCGAAAAACCGCAATAAAAGCATATCGTTAGGGCCTGATTTCACCAGCGGCAATATACCAAGCTGGCGTTGTAATGCCAACTTGATCCAACTCTACCGGATACCCCAGCGCAGTCTCCACATCTTGGCTGATAGTGTTGTAAATTACATCTACAAGGGCCAGGCGTGGATTGTCGGCTATGAATTCCAAATTGTCGGCAGCGTGCTCCACTATCCCGGTTAATACCATGATCCCATCGATCTGAATGCCTTGAACGTCTGGTAAGCCTGCAATCATGCCTGACTGCGGGAAACTGTATGCGAAGCTTAATTGATTAGAAATGTCTCGTCCACTGGAGCCGTACGATAAGACTGTCATACCAGTTTGCTTAACGACTTCCTGTGCCTCTGCCAAGGAAACCGGTATTGCAAAGGTAATAACACAGAACTTACGCAGTTGCATGTTGCTGCCGCAGTTGTACTGCGGCAGATGGGGCGGCGGCAGTGCAACTGCCGCACCAACTGCGTAAGTCCTAAACAACTAAGGTAGGTTGCTCTCGCTCTCGGAGAGTGTCAACCAACGAAAGATTAAGCGCCTTATATTGTTCGAATACGCCTGGAGTATGGAAATCCACCTGCATCCTCACACGTGTCTTTCCATGCCTTGTCCTGACCACCCGATAGCTATATGTATCATTGGGATCTTGAACACTCCACAAAGGCTTGTCCTGCTCTTCGAGAGGTGGTCTGCTTGTATCACTTGAGAATTGATCCTCGACTGCGCTTTCAAGCCCGGAGGAATCCAGAGCCGCATTTGGGGCTGGGGCTGCTGGCCCAGTGCATCCTCCCATACTGTATATACTGTATAACTTCTTATCGAGCCAATACTTCCCGCCGAAAAGATCCATTTCAAAAGTGATATTAACTTCGCCGTTATCACTGGATGTATTGCACTGCCACTTGACATTGTAATAATAGGATGTCCCGGCGACTATAGAATTTGTATTCAAGTATAGCTCGATTTCCTCTTGGACATCCGGAGCAGGCCCAACACAATCATCGAAAGTTCTTGCTCCCGTATTGGGAAGGTTGGTCGCAACGAGGATCGGATAGAGCTTATCACCTGTAGGCGAACTAGTTGTGCAATCAGCCGTCTGGTCGAAAAGCTCAGACCAAACATTGCTCTTCATTGCCGAAACCCCGCCCGAATTCCACTTGATCGACTCTGCCTTCATCCAAACACCATTAGGAATGTACTCTTTTGAAAAAGTACCTGTATATGGCACTTCGGGTGTACCAGGATAAGACTGCCAGGCAAGGGATACGAGTGCAAGAGCAATGAGCAGGAAGTGAATCTTTCGAGTTTTCATTGTTCGACTCCTTGTCGTCGTGGATTGGAAAAGAGCTTGAAAAACAGATAAGGCACGCTGATAGCCCAGAACAGGCCGGCTAGACCAGCAAGCACCGCCGACGTAAACCATCCCCTCTCGAAGAGCTTCCAGATATCCGGATTGATCAAGAGGCTCTGTTTATCAAACGCCCACACAAGCATGGCGACAAACGGAAGAAGAAATCCATACAAGATAGCCCTGGGACCTTTCACAAACAATCGAATGATTAGCCCGACCAAGCCGACGCTGGCGGCAACTTGTAAGTGGATTGTTAAAGGTTCGGTGAACGGAAGAGGTACATCGTTTAAGCCCGGACGGATGATGGAGCGTACTATGCGAATGCTGAAAAAACATAGAACCGTTGTCCCTACAATAGCAAACCATTCCCGTCGAGATCTCGGTTGAAGGATTAAGTGCTGTGCAAAAATCCCCAAAAGTAGGCCGACCAGGCCGGCCAGTAGAGCTAGAGTGGGCCAACCAATCGGTATGATAACTGAGAGATCTTGCCTGTTCAGAAACCACACCGAAAGCGCAAGAGATGGGGCAAGGAATCCATAAAGAAGGGCTGTGCGGCCTCTCTTCAATATGTAGACGACGAGGCTTGCCAAGCCTGTAAGGACGGCGACCCAGATATGGAAAGAGACGGGTTCTATATCTTGGGAAAGCAGTGCAGATGAGTCCACGGGCACGGCATGAAAACCAGCGCCTACCACCATACGAGCGAGAGGAACGGCAAATAAACATATTAACGTTACAGCAACAAGCACGGACAGTTCAAGCAAGAGTCTCACCCTGATAGGCATCTTTCTTATTTGGTAAGTGTCAAGCATTTATGAACACTCCGTGCTGTGATTGTGTTTTTACTGTACTCTCCCAATATTAAAACCACTTCTCGATCCGGTCACAGTTTTGTAACAGTTGTGTAACAAGGCCCGAACATAAAAAACCGCGCGTTCCCGCCGCGCGGCTTGATGAACTTCGCGCCCATCGGCGATCAGCTGGTCATAGGCCGGTCACTTCACATCAATCACGCCAATCTCGACTTCTGGTAAGCCATTGATGGTGGCTATGCGCGAAGTATTGGCCGAGTTGTATCTACCCATAACGATTCTGATTTTGCCTATAGCGGAAGGTGGAAGTCTTACTTCATATTGGCTTGAGGACACCTTACCTATCGGGACGGAGTTAACGGACACATCAATCTGGGCAACGAGGATACCAGACTCATCAGTTACATGAAAGAAGAAAGGATAGGCGTCCTGTTTTTGGCTCTTGCCGACGTACGTCATATCCACCTGCAAAGCTGTCCTGGAAATCCTGACGACGTTAACTTTCTGAACCTCAATATCGCTCCAGGCCGCCACGGTTGGTTGTTGTGAATCTTGCGATGCAAGAGCTATACTCCCGGCGATGAGGAGGCCAGCCCCTACGAGAATGGCGATCAGTCCCCCACTTCCTTGAAAGCGTGTTTTCCGTTTCATTGCTTTTAACCTCTTCTTTGCGAGCAGGCTTACCTGTTAGCACTAACGCGGTTTCAGCGACAGGACATCCCTTGTGTAAGGTTGGATTAGTCCGGTGTGAAGTGGAGCCAGAAAGTCGGCTCCACCCTGGTTATAGCGTTAGTTTAGATTGTGTTAGAAACACCACGTACCATCGGCCGATTGAATCGCAGCAGGCGAAGTGTCGAAACGAACGGCATAGAAACGTACGCCGGATACGGGGCCGTACGAAGACGTGAAACTTGATGGGTTCCAAGTGTAACCGTTCAACGAAGTTCCGAATGTGCCATAACTTCCTGTGGATGGGTTGTAGTACGAGTACCAGAGCCACCACCTTGCCCTCGTATTTGTTGTCCAACCTGACCCCATTCCTTGCCCAAGACTACATGTGTATGAGGGTGCCGGTGCATACTGAACCATTGAGGAAGATCCGGAGCTCGACGTGATGCGACCGTCAGGTAGCGGCCTCTGCGCAGATTTCAAGTTTGGACACAGGATTACCGTTTCGGTAAGGATCATTGGCACGCCTTTGAGCGGTGTTACCTTGAGCTGACGTGTAATCTTATCGCAGGTACCACCATCGACGGTCATGGAATTGGGAACTTTCTCTGTCTTGCTGTCAAGCATCTCTGTCTTGTCGGTGACACGCATGGGCGGTGGGTCACTTTGTTGTGCGAATGCAGATGCCGGTACAATCAACGTGAGCAACATCTGAACAACTATCGCAACTGCCAGTATCCTAATCTTGCGCATTGCAAAACCTCCCGCAGAGATTTCGGCCTCTTAACGAAGCCAATGTACTTTCACTCTAAACCCACAACCTTAAAATCCGACGTCAATCTGGTAACAGTCTTGCTACAGTTGTGCAACATTTGTGTTACGGTTGTGTAACAAGGCCCGAACATAAAAGCCGCGCGTTCCCGCCGCGCGGCTTACAGTTGAATGATCGCAAGTGCAGCAGCTACCTGGCTGTTTGCAACAGCGCGTCAAACTCCTCGGCGGCGTCGATCAGCCGGCCCGGTTGTTGGGTGAGACTGAACAGATCCCACTGGGAATCGTGAGGGAAATCATCGATGAACCAACACAGCGCCTTGATTTGGGGTTCGCGATTAATAACATCAAGCGCATTGGACAGCCAGCCTTTAGGATAGTTCTGGGCGGGAGGGGTTCCCGTGTCGGGCGTGAATGTGTTGGTTGAGGTGACATAGACCGGCAGCCCGCGTGTTGTTGGATTGCGGTTAATGATGGACAACCAATCGCGATAGACACGAAAGCCCGCCTGAGCGCCATCCCACTCCGCTCGCTGAATGTCGAGCCGAGGTTCATCTGCGCCATCGCGCGAACCAATTTCCGGCGCATCCGGCCGGCCCGACGCTTGAATCGCAAAGCCGTCCGGCGAGACAAAGGGAATGCCAACTGCGGCTTTAGCTTGAGTCGATTCGTCAAGCGCTGCGACGAGCGTATTCATGTAATTGAGCCAGGGCACGTCGATCGTGTAGCGGCGCTGCCCATCCTGGTCCGTGTTCCAGGGACGCACAGGGCCGACGAGAATCTGAACACGAGTATTCTCAGCACGAATCACCTGAACCACATTGTCGATGTGAGTAGCTTCTGCATTGTAACCGTTAAAAACACGTGCATACCATTCGGATGTAACGGGTTTGTCCGGTGACTGCGTATTGCTCCCATCCGTGTTAAATCCACTACCGATGACATACCCATACACGTCTTTAAGACGAGCATCACGAGCCAGCCGCCGCACATATTTGAGGTAGGTATCCAAAGCGACGTAATCGCCGGCAGGCGGCAGGCTCTGCTGCCTGTCGTAATCCACCCGCACCAGCACGCGCAGCCCTCGATCAATCGCCTGCTGAACCCGCTCTGCCAGGTCATCGATCCGCCAGTAGTCCTCTTCCGCCTGCAAGGCATACGTGAGTTCAACGTCCCAGCCGCTTCGATTGTGCCAGTCGCGTTCGGGATCGGCGAAGACGGCGCACAGCTTGGTCGGCATACGGGCGGTAGCCGCTGCCCTCATCGTATCGGATGCCCCGATCGTTACCCGCGTTCGTTCAAGGCAACCCGTGTCGCAATCGTGATAAAAGACAATCGAATAGCTATTCCGATCGGGAACGCTGAAAGTCCAACGCCAGGTCCAGCTATCACTGGCTGGGTTCTGATGCCAGTCTTCAAAGCGAGCGCTGCGTCCATTGACGGTCAGCCCGACATTCGCCCAGGCCGTAACATCCGTGATGTACACGGCGGCCGACTGACCGGGTTCGCGGCGCTCGGGTTCAATGCGAACCTGCGGCCAGATCAAGACACGACGTGCCTCGCCGGGGACAAAGGCGACCTGACCGGGGATGGGTAGCAGCCAATAGCCGGCCAAGCCGATCAAGGCGAGAAGCGCTAAGACGCGATATCGTCTCATACGACCTTCTCGACAGATACAGTGGGTAGTATAAAGTGTAGAACTGTCCCCGTCGGCTCACCTTCGTGTTGGCTGTGAATGTCCAGGCGACTCTGGTGCCGGCGCAGGATCTCCTCGGCCAGCGTCAGCCCTAAGCCGCTGCCTTCGACATCGGTGTTGACCCGGTACAGGCGACGTGTCACGTGGGGCAGGTGTTGAGGCGGGATACCAGGCCCCGTGTCGCGGATCGTGCAGCCGACACCGTCTGGCTCGCTGTGCAGGCAGACTTCGACCTGATCGCCGGGGCGGCAATACTTGACGGCATTGTCGAGTAGATTGAGAAAAACCTGCTTGAGTCGATCGGGGTCGCCCAGCACATGTGGAAGAGACGCATCGGCCTGAAGTGAAAGTGCGATCTGACGTTCCTCGGCCTGGGGGATGATCTGGCTGACGGCTTCTTCAGCTAACACCACGATGTCAATCGGGCGGCGCGCTATCTCCGAGGCCATCTCCAGGCGTCCCAGTTTCAGCAGGTCGCGTGTCAGCCGGACGATCCGATTCGTTTCGCGGTAAATGAGACTGAGCGACTGGTCACGCGTCGCCTCAGGCACGTCTGGCGTGCGCAGGACTTCCAGATGCGCCAGAATAGCGGTAAGCGGTGTGCGCATCTCGTGAGACAAATCTGTCAAGAATACCTGATACGTCTGTTCACTACGCCGCTGACCGCTGAGGTCCATCACAAACATCAGGCTCTGATCGTCCAACGGATGGATCCACCAACGCACGTGTAGATCGGGTCTCACGGTTACGACGCGGTAATGGCCTGAATCAACGTCATCCTGTTGAGCGGCAGTCAAATCCTCCCTTAGCAAGTCGCACCACGGCTCGCCGGGCAAACTCGCTGGTGGCTCGTCCCACGAAAGCAGCTGGCGGGCGTAGGGGTTGGCAAAGACACACGTAAATCGTGCGTCGAAGAGGATGACACCGAAGGGGGCAGCCGCGAAGGCGTGGTGAATATCGGGAAAGCGGCGTTCTGCCTGCCGGGAAGCCGATTGCCGAGTGCGACGATCGATCCAAATTGCCAGCAGCGCGCTACTGAATCAGCGTCAATATGAACAAAAAGAGTAACGGCTTGAGGTCAACGACGATCACGTCGTCTCTTCGATCTCGAGGGGGGCTATCAGGCGATACCCAAATCCGCGCACGGTACGGAGGAATCGAGGTTGAGCGGGATCAGCTTCGATCTTGGCGCGGAGTCGCTGGACATGGACATCGACTGTGCGTGAATCGCCCGGATAATCGTAACCCCAGGCCTGGCGCAGGAGCGTCTCGCGGCCAAAGGCACGGCCAGGATGGCGCATGAATAACCGCAGGAGTTCGTACTCTTTCGGCGTCAGATCGACCATCCGGCCCGCCAGCTCAACACGGTGTTGGGCATCCCACAAGGCTAAAGGGCCACACACCAGCGGTATTTCGCCGGCAGTGCCGGCTCTACTGCGGTGTTCAAGCAAGCGGAAAATCGCTTTGATGTGAGCGAGCAGCTCACGCGGCTCAAAGGGCTTGGTGAGATAAAGGTCGGCCCCGAGCTCCAGCCCCAAGAGCTTATCCAACGGCTCGTCGCGCGCCGTGAGCATGATGATGGGGATGTACTCCGGAAGCTGTCGGATGCAGCGGCAGACCTCGTAGCCATCCATTTCGGGTAACATGATGTCCAAAATGACCAGATCGCTTCTACTTGAGGAAAGCAAGGCGAGTGCTTCAGGGCCGGAGCGGGCGATCGCGACCTCGTAGCTGGCCTGTGTTAGAAGGATATCCAGCGCCCTGGTGATGACTTCTTCGTCATCGACAATCACAATTCTCCGGGCCATTCGTCATTTTTCTTTCTTCCTGTCGATGAGTAGGCCGAATATGGGGTATTCTCACTTTTGGATGGCTCTAATGATAGTGAATGTCGGTGCAGGTGTCAAACACTGGGCTTCGAGGGTGCAGAATCAAAGAGACCCATCAACCCCACTGCTCAGGGTTGGGGATTGAAGGAATCCAAATAAACAGCGGAGCCAGGATATCCTGACTCCGCTGCATAAACGAGCACAGAGGCCGGTAAAAGTGACGCTGCAGCTTCAAGCGTACTCCAGCGTTCGCGCGTGAGCGATCTCTTTCTCACCGACCGACCGAACCCGATCAGCCGAAACCGAAACAACCGCTACCGTCTCGCCATCAAGTGTTACGAACTCAACTTCGTAACCTGCCTCGTCCCGATGCACCAATACGACTGTTCCAATGTCGCCACTCTTCAGGCCATGCTCTGGCAAATCAGTCGTGAGAACCACACTATCGAGTTCTTGGATCATGTTCGCGTCCTTTCAGGCGTAACGGGTATGCCGTCACGAATCGAGGCAACTCTTCGCCTGTTTCGATGAACCACACCGAACGGACATACGGAGTCCGCCCATCCGGCGCTTTCAAAGCACCGTCAACCGTGTAGCGCGTCCCGAATGGCGACGGTTCAATACTCGCAACCTCGTGATCGATGACGTGACGCACGAGCGCTTCTACGAGTGCCTGCCATGAATCCGCCGTGAAACCAAAGCGTGTGAAGAACCTGGCCTTACCTCGGCCTTCGCGATGCGAGGCTGAAAGCAGATGCCCAACGATTTTTGCTCGCGGAACAATCGCTCTCTGGTAATTGGGCAGATGCATACTTGGCGAGTAGTGTATCGGAAAGAGAATCACGTGTCAAGCAAAACCTGGCGGTGGAGTAAAGACACAACGGCTCCACCGCCAGGTAGCATGCTCTCATCGCTCACTGGCTCGCCCTGATCAGCGTGTAACGTTGGCATGGTTAGACCGCCGTCTCAACCGGCTGCACCGATTCTGCCTCGCGCGACATCCGCAACTTCGCGAACACCGCCCGCTCTTCAGGCCCGAATACCCGCAGCCCCCACACGCCCGCACCATATGTCGCCAACCCGATCGCAATCGCTAGCACACCATTCACCGGCCACAGCGCCCACATCGCACCGAACATCAGCGCCGCCGACGCGAACAGTTTCCACAACATCCGAATCCACGCCACCGGGCCAAGCGATCGTTCGACAAAATAGTAGAACGGCAGACCTTCGACGAGCTCCGACAGAATGGTGATTGCCGCCGCTGCAACATAGGAGTAACGCGGGATCAAGATCAGGTTGGCGACGATGTTGAAAGCAAGCCCAAGCGCGAATGCCCGTGTCAATTTAGTCTGCTGGCCGAGCGCGATCAGCACGTAGTTGGTGATGCTGTTGATCCAGCCGAAGGGGATCGACCAGATCATGATCTGCAAGGCGATCGCCGAGTGCGGCAGGTACTCATTGCCGCCCAGCACCAGCATCAACGCCGGCGCGACGAACGTCGTCACCACCGCCAACGGCAACGCCAACGCCACCAGCAGCTTGATGCCGATCCGATACGAACGCAACAGCGCGGCCTTGTCCTCGTCGGCTTGGCGCGACATGACCGGGAACAGCGCGATCGTCGAGTAGGCCGGGATGATGTTCAGCGCATCGACCCACTTGTACGCCGCGCCATACAAGCCCACCACGGTCGAGCCTTGTATCGAGTACAGAATCGGTATATCGACTTTGAAGAACAACGTCGCCAGCAGGTGGTTGATCATCAGCGGGAACGATTCGCGCACCATCACGCGACGCAACGCCGGGTCGCTCTCCAAACGCGGCCGGAAAAACATGCGGAACGATAGCCGGGCGAGGATGATCAACGTGAGGAGATTGACAACCACGCTGACCGCAGCCAACCCGATGATCCCCCACCCTAGCAACAAGGCCGGCACGCCCAGCGCCACTTTCAGCATGACCGTGATCACGCTGATCACGGCGGGATACTCGGCCTTCTCGTAGGCGTAGAACAGCGCGGTCAACCCATACGACAGGCTGCTCGGAACCTGCGCAATCACCAGCAGGATAATCGCCAACGCCGTGTCCCAGGTTAGCATCGCAGCCGAGATGAGACCGGGGGCGATGCTCCATACCAGCAGCAACAGCAACACCAGCGGCATGGATACGCCGGCCAGCATCAGGCGCAGGATCGAGGTATTGACCAGGAAGTGATTCGCCTGCCCGCGATTCTTGGAAACCTCGCGCGTGAGCAATGTGTTCAGCCCGAAGTTCGTCAGAATCTCGAACCAACCGGCGATGACGACGGCGACGGTAAAGTTGCCGGCGTTTTCGGGCCGCAGGATGCGCAACATTAGCGCGGCGAAGGCGAAATCGATGGCGCGGTTGAACAGGTTGAGCAACATCGGCGCGATCGAGTTCTTGGCGACGCGCCGCACGGTCGAGCCGGCGACTGCTTCTTCGTGATACGCCAGCCGCCACAACCACAGCCCGACCATGAACACGATCAACACGCCCGCCATGAAGGCGGTGAACGCGCCCAGCTTGAACGACCACGGGCTATACTTGAAGCGCACGGTGTGGCGGCCGGCGTCGAGGTGAACCGCGCGGAAGTTGCCGTTCGCGCGCCGAATCGCCAGCTCGGTTTCCGGTCCCGATCCATCCACCCGATCCCACGCCTGCCACCCGACGAAGTACGTATCGTTCAAAATGAGCCAGGCGGGTTGATCGAGCGCAACGTCGACGAAGACTTCGTTCGCGCTGTACTTTGTAACGTCAGCGGGGAGCAGATTGCAAGATGCGGGATTTTGAATCGGCGCGTCGGCATCCAGAATGGCCGTTGTACGCGGATCGACGCGCTTCAACGCCTCGAATTGGTCAGCGACCCCGATGGCGCACGTCTGCGCAAAGGCGCGCGGCATGACACCCAGGTTCTCGTAGACTTTCACCTGCGCATCGTCGTACACCAGCTGGTATTTCGGGCTATCGATTGGCACACTCGCATCGGTCAGCACATACTTCACGCCGAGCAAATCGAGCATCGGCGAATCGAGACCGCCGTAAGTCCGCAATGGCGCGATGCGATTGAATTCTAATTCGTCCTGCCGATCGATCACGCGCATATAGTCGGCGTACTGCTTGAGGATGACCGAATCGTAGCCGCGCACATCCTGGAAGTTGTAATACCAGCCGACGTTGGCGTTAAACGTCTTGAGGCCGTTGGGATCGAATGTGGTGAAGCGCCACAGCGACGTATCCCGCTTGAGGAATTCGACCACCGGCGGCGTGTAATCGAGCAGACTGGGATCGACAGCGGGGTTGAAGCCCCAACCGGCGACGAGCAGGTCGAGCGCGAGCACGCCGAGCGCCAGAGGTTTCCAGATAGGTACAGCCGGGGCGCTACCTTGTAGCCGGTGGAAGCGCCCCGGTTGGGTAGACAGGTAATTGGTAAACAGGTAAATGGGACACAGCGACACGCGCAGCACAATGCCGCCCGACATGGTGAACAGCGCCAGCAGCAGCAAGTTGCGCCACTCGTACGAGTAGAACAGCGCGGCGTCGGGGAAAGCGGTATCGGCCAGCGCCAGCGAACGCAGCAACCGATCGGCGAACGCAAGCGACTGAATCGGTACAACAAACCGACTCACTAACAAACCAACAAACAGTATCGCGCCCGACCAGAACGCAAAACCGGCCAGCAGCGTGCGCAGCGAGACCGGCGCATCCAGAAACACAACTCGCTTGAACAGGCGAATTAACTGCCGAGATGCTAACTCCTTAACATCTCCATGCGCTCTCTGTCCCGGTGGTTGCTTCAAGTATTCAACCCCGAAACCGGCCAGCACGGCAACGCACAGCGTGAACGGCCACACCCAGCGGAACGGCGAATGCAGCTGATCGATGCCGGGCAATCCGTAAAACAGCAGCGCGTACAACGGCGTGCCGAACGCAAACGCGAGCGACAGCAGCGCAAGAGTGGTGAAGCACCAGACGAAGGACGAATGACGGACGACGAATCTTCGTCCTTCGTCGTTCGTCTTTCGTCGCACAGCCGTTGCAGTAGCAAAGAGCGCAAGCAACAGCGGCAGGATACCCAGATACGCCCCGCCCTCGACGTAGTTCTTGATGCCCCAGTGCGTGCTGTACGCGCCGTTCGGATTCACTTCGCCGTGCAAGTTCGTCGTCAGCGGAACGTTCTGCCAGGTGAAGACATCGAAGATAGTGTGATGCGCCGGATTGCCGTACACGTTTGGCATCAACAGCTTCAACACGTGACGCGGCGGCCAGGCCCAGCCTTGCACTTGCTCGAACGTCGCCGCATCCTCACGAAAATTTTGCGTGACCACCTCACCCAGCGGCAGCAGTTGAACCGCGCCCAGCCCGATGCCCAACGCGACCATTACCGCCAGCGCGGCGAGCGGGCGGCGCACCTTAACCAACCAGCCAACTAGCCGACTAAACAACTTGTTTGCTGGTTGGCTAGTTGGTTGGTCAGTTCGCTGACTCGACAGCCGCCACAGCGCGAAGAACGCCATCACCAGCAGCGTGTAATAGGTGATCTCAGGATGGCCGGCCAGCACCTGGCATCCCAACGCGAGCGCGCCGATCACGACCCAGGGCAAGCTCGCCGGGCGGTCGAAGAGGGGTCGCTGCCGGATCACGCACTCGATCATCGCCAGCAACAGCGGCAACCAGGCCGCCGCTGCAATGATCATCGTGAAGACGACGCTGACGACGAAGAAGCCGCTCAACTGATACGTGACAGCGGCGCAGAGGCTGCCCAACCGGCCGATGCCCAGCACGCGCCCCAGCGTGTACATGAACGTACCGGCCAGGAATAACTGCGTCACCGTGAACCAACCATAAGCCGACGCCAGAGGCGCCACGTAGAAAATCGCGCTGAAAGGATACAGCGTCGAGGCCTGACCATTCGCTAAAAACGGCGCGCCGGCAAACAGGTAGGGATTCCACAACGGGACCTCACCCGCGCGCAACGATTCGAGGATGAAGCGCTTCCACGGATAATTTTCGAGGATCAGATCGGCCAGGAGTTGATTCTGGGGGATTGCCGCGCCGAGTTCATTAGCAGCCAATCGCCACGGCGCGAATTGAAAGGGAACATCGGCCGGCAGCAGCGTCTTGCCGCCGAGCGTGACCGGCCAGAACAAGATCAACGGCAGGGCAAACAGCCCGACCAGGATCAGGAGGGTCGCTACCCGATTACGCATAAGAGGTTTGTGCGTGGACGAGGGCGCAGCGCTACAACTTACGCAGGGGAAGCGGCCGGACGCGGCGGTGTCGTAGCCACACCTGCCACACCCGCCAGGCGGCTTCGACTTTCACCGGGATGCTCATCTTGGATTTCCCAATGCGGCGATCCTCAAAGTAAATCGGCGCTTCGAGTATGCGCAGTCCGAGTCGCTCGCTGAGATAGGCCATTTCGACTTGAAAGACATAGCCGTTGGATCGCACCCGATCGAGGCGCACCGCTTCCAACGCCGATCGGCGCCAGCACTTGAACCCGGCGGTCACGTCGTGCGTGCGCATGCGCAGAATATTGCGCGCGTAGATGTTCGCCCAGGCGGACAACAGCACCCGTCCCGCTTCCCACTCCGTATCCAGTTCGCCGCCGACGACGTAGCGCGAGCCGACGATCACCTCATACTCTTGAACGAACGACAGGAAACGCGGCACATACGTCGGGGAATGCGAAAAGTCGGCGTCCATTTGAATGACGGCGTCTGCGCCGCAGTCGAGCGCCCAGCGAAACCCATCCAGGTAAGCCCGACCCAGCCCGCGCGGCCCAGCGCGGTGCAGCGCGTGCAAGCGCCCGGTGTAGCCCGATATCAACCGTTCGACAAGCTCACCCGTGCCGTCCGGCGATTGATCGTCGACCACCAGCACTTCCAGCTCAGGCACTTGCAGCGCAAAGAGCGCCGCGACCAGTTTGGGAATATTCTCGGCTTCGTCATAAGTTGGCACAACGACGATCGGCTTCACCCCTGGCTCCGCGCCCGATTATACCAACCTGAACCTGACATCCACCTGGGAAGCGCACATAGCAATCGGCTGGGATGACGACGCCAGCCGATACACTCATGGAATGTGCTGCCGATTGAAGCTAAACTCGGTTGCCGGTGTGTGGCTGGCGCAACCGACGGCTGGAGCGCGCTGGCCGCATGGCCTAAAGCGGGGCAAGCGCCTGTTTCACCGCGTCCTTGACTGCGTCGGCTGACTCAAACTTTCCATCGGCGGCCGTGACCACGCCTAGCGACAGCCGCAGCATAGGTCGCTGGGAGGATTCGGTCTGCCGCTCCTTGGCCGGATAGAAATAGTTGATCGCCTGCTTGAGCCGCAAAATCAACCGATCCCGCAACTCTTGTGAGCGACCGGATTCGACGACAATTAAGAAGTTGTCTTCTTCGAGCTGGCCCACGAAAGACGCATCGGGATCGACGCCGCCCTCGAACGTGGTATTGCTTAACACCAGCGCCAGGGCGCGCAAGGCATCATCGCGCGCCACAAAGCCATAGGCGTCGCCAAATTTATCTAACCCCGCCACCGCGACACACACGACCGCCCAACCGGGTTGGTCGAGCAGCGCGGTCAGCTTTTCATCGATCAAGGGCAGGCTGGCCAGGCCGGTGATGGGATCGACCAGCGTCTCGAACCTGGAGCGCTTGAGCGCGTTACGCACGCGCAACCGCAGTTCTTGAATATCGAAGGGCTTGGTAATGTAGTCGACCGCGCCGAGTTCCAGACCCGACAGGCGATCGATGCGTTCGCGCCGCTCGGTTAGAAAGATGATGGGCACGCTGCCGGTGCGGCGCTGCGCGCGAAGTTGGCGACACACTTCATAACCGTCGATGTCGGGCAGCCGAATGTCGAGGACGATCAGATCAGGGAGCGCTTCCTGCGTCAGGCGCAGCGCATCGGCCCCCCAGGAGGCCCAGTAAATCTGGTAACCCTGCGCCTCAAAGTAAGCCTTCAGCATATCCGCGGTGTCGCGGTCATCTTCGACGACCAGAATGCTCGGTCGATCCGCCATGGAATATCTCCGTCAAGGGTGATCGAAGTGCGACACATCGGGATGACCCGGCGCGCAAGAGCAGCTCACGGCCCGTCGCGCACGCCCTAACCGACCGGCTCTTTGTAAACGGCAAAGGAGCAGAATTCGTCGCCCATTGCGTGGCAGCTGACTTCATCGACGCGGAACTCTTTGCCGCCGCTCACCCAGCGCAGGCCCTCTTGCAACAGGCCGACGGCTGCGTAACACACCGGCTTCTCGACGCGGCGCCCCCAGCACACCGGGCAACGCTCGATGAAGTAGATGTAATGATCGTCTTTCTCTTCGACGCGGCTGATCTGGTCGCTGACCTGGCTGAAGATACCGGCCATCGCCGGCAGCCCCATCTTGAGCTTGGTGCCCAATGGCAGCACCTTGAACGCCAGATCGCCCACGCCGGCCATCGCGCCGAAGCTTTGCAGCGCGCGGGCGAACGAGGCGCGTCCGGCGCGGAGCGCCAGGCCGCGGCCGCCGCGCGGGCCGTACATCTCTTCGAGGGCGGCATTCAAAGCCGAGTATTCGCTGAAGTCGAATCGTTTATCGAGGTTTTCGGGTGGGTAGTTATCGATCAGATGCGATAGCTTCGCCATGTTCAATACGGCATTCAGTCCGTTCTTGCCCATGATCTCTTCCATCGCCAAGAGATAGATGCGGGCAATTTTGTTGGGATAATAGTAGCCGCTTTTCTCGATCGACACGTTTGACCCTCCCGCAGATCGTCATCCGAGGTGCAGGCGCAAACTCCAGACAGCCTGTGAGGGATCGCCGTCCAGGCCCGCGACGACTAAAGCTACCACACACAGTATTTGATGTCAAGCCAACCGCCTGCTATCTATGTTATAATCCCCGCAACTCGCCATTCTGTTCTTCGATAGCTACCAGACCTCCGAGGTCCATAAGCGCGGCGCCTGTCAGGCGCTGCGCCATTCGTCGGAGACCTCGGAGGTCTTGCGTCGGTCTCAGAATACGCTCAAAGTCGGTAGGTCTGTGCTCACCGATTATCGGGTACGCCAACGCGAATACTTACTGAAAATCAGCCGGGCGTTGACGGCGCAGCTCGACCTGTTATCTGTGCTCAGGCTGATCCTGGAAGCCGCCGGCGAAATGTTGTCGGGGCACGCCGGGCTGATCGTGCTGCGCGAAGATAAGGACGCGCCAGCCACGGGGGAAGGCGCTTATACGGTTCGGGCCAGCTTTGGCATCCCACCGCAACTGCTTAACTTGTTCACCCCCTTGTGGTCGAATGGCGTCAACCGCAGCAGCGGGCTGACCCGGCGGCAATTGACGCAAATTGCGCTGGCCGCCGATATGCCGCTGCGCCAGGTCGTGGCGCTGCCGATGCACAGCGGCGACCAGACGGTCGGCCTGATCTACATCTTCCGTAATTCGGGCGGCGCGTTCGATGCCAACGATCGACAGGTGCTGCAATCGTTTGCCGACCAGGCAGCCATCGCCGTCAACAACGCGCAACTGTACCAGCAGGTGGCGCAGGAAAAACACCGCCTCGACGCAATCCTGGAAGCCAGCGCCGACGGCGTGATGATCCTCGATCCCTCGTTCCGCATCACGCGCTTCAACCAGGCCCTGGCGCGCATCTCGGGGACATCCGCCGCACAGGCCATCGGCCGGCAGCACGACGAGGTGATCAGCCTGCGTAACAAGCGCGCCGGCCTGACGCTGTCCGAAGCGGCAGCCGGCGGCTGGCCGCTCGTCACCCCCAGCAGCGCCGGGCTGTTGACGAGCGGGCCGTTATACCTGGAAGGCGATCTGCAGCGAGCCGATGGCTCGCGCATCAGCGTTGGCATCACCTACGCGCCATTGTTTGATCGCGAGGGCCGGCTCGTCAACCTGATCGCCAACGTGCGCGATATCACCCGCTTCCGCGAAGCGGATGAGTTGAAGAACACCTTCATCTCGATCATCTCGCACGAGCTCAAAACGCCCGTCGCGCTGATCAAAGGTTATGCCGGGACGCTGCGCCGCGAAGATGCCCAATGGGCGCCGCAGACGGTCCGCGAGAGCGCGACCATTATCGAAGAAGAGGCCGACCGGCTGACGCAGCTGATCGACAACTTGCTGGATGCTTCACGCTTGCAAGCCGGCGGGCTGAAGTTGAACCGCAACGACGTCGCGCTCGACGCGCTGGCGGCTCGGCAGATCGAGTTGTTTCGGACGCAAACGTCGCGCCATCAGCTGGTGTGCGAGTTCCCAACGCCCTTTCCGCACGTGCCCGCCGATCCGGCGCGGATCGAGCAAGTGCTGAACAACCTGATCGGCAACGCCATCAAGTATTCGCCCGGCGGGGGAACGATCCGGGTGTCAGGCCGGGTTCGGCCGGCGGGGATCGAGGTTACCGTCAGCGACGAAGGCATCGGGATCCCGCTCGAAGAACAAGCGCGCATCTTCGAGCGGTTCTACCGCACTGACGATGTGTTGAGCCGCCGCACGCAAGGTTCGGGCTTGGGGTTATACATCGCTAAAGCCATCCTCGAAGCGCACGGCGGCCGCATCTGGATCAACTCTGCGTCAGGCCGGGGCACGGCCGTCTCGTTCCTGTTGCCCAAAGACTGATGAGACCGGCCAGGTCTGAACTAAAAGAAGACTGATCGCATTTTCAAATAAGCGAAAGGAAAGTAAATGAAGTTCCCGCCCACTCCCACCACTGTTCGCTGTCCCTTCTGCGGTTCACCGATCACGGTCCAGGTCCAGCGCGTGATCGACGCGCACGAACAGCCTGAGTTAAAGGCGCGCCTGCTCAGCGGCCGTCTCAACGTGTTCACCTGCCCCACCTGCCACAATACCGGCGCGCTGGCCGCGCCCTTCATTTACCATGACGCCGACAAAGAACTGGCCTTGATCTTTCTGCCGTTGGAGAGCGGGTTGAATAACACCGATCAGCAGAAGATCATCGGCCAGCTCACGCAGGCGGTGATGAATTCTGTGCCGCCCGAAAAGCGCAAGGCTTACCTGCTCCAGCCTCAGCAATTCTTCAAGCTGCAATCGCTCGTCGAAGAAGTCCTCCGCGCCGATGGCGTCACGCCTGAAATGATGCAGGCGCAGCAGGCGCGCCTGGACTTGCTGCAACGGCTGGTCGATACTCGCGACGCCGCCGCCTTCGAAGCGATCGTCAAGGAAAACGATGCGACGATCGATGCCGCCTTCTTGCAACTGGTCACTGCGGCGCTGGCTGCGGCTCAGGCCGACAATCAACCCGAAGAGTTCGCGCGCCTGTCGACCGTGCGCAATCGCCTGTTCGAGTTGACGACCCTGGGGCAGCGGGCCAGGGCGCAGTCCGCTGCGGTCAACGCCTTCGCCGCGAATCCCACCCGCGAGAATCTGCTCGAACAGATCACGCAGGCGGCCGATTCGACCACGCGCGAGGCGCTGCTCGCCGTCGGCCGGCCGCTGCTCGACTACCCGTTCTTCCAGCAGCTGACCGGCAAGCTCGACGCAGCGAAAGCCGCCGGCAACACCGCCGAAGCCGAACGCTTTACCGAGCTGCGCAAGGAAATCCTGGCGCTGCGCGACAAGATCGATGCGCAGGCGCAGCTCGCCATGGAGCAGCGCGCAACCATCTTGCGCGAACTGCTGATGAGCGAGAATCTTGAAGAAGCCGCGCGCGCGCGCGCCAACGCGCTGGATGAGCTGTTCTTCAACATCCTCAGCTCGGAGATGCAGGCGGCGCAGCAGGCCAACGACGCCAAGACATATGAGCGCTTGCGCCAGGTAGGCAACGTCGCGCTGCAAGTCATCCAGCAAATGCAACCGCCGGAGATCCAGTTCCTCAGCGCACTATTGGCGGCGCAATATCCGGATCAAACCCGGATGTTGCTTGAGCGCAACCGGCAGGCGCTCGTACCTGAGTTTGTCGATTGGTTGGAGGGGATCGTTGCGGAGCTGCGCGAGGAAGGTCGGGAGGAATCGGCTGACCATCTCATGCAAGTTATCGCCCAGGCGCGCGAGCTGGCCGGCGTGAAGGCAGCCAGCTAGGTGTACTTCACTATAGAAACCGGGTTTCTGAGAGAAACCCGGTTTCTTGACCACGTTCGGCGCAGGTCTCCCGACTGCGCCGCAACGGGCCTCGGTCGGAGACCTTCGGCCATCATAAGGAACGCAGAAACCGGGTTTCTGAGAGAAACCCGGTTTCTTGATTTCTTGACCACGTTCGGCGCAGGTCTCCCGACTGCGCCGCAACGGGCCTCGGTCGGAGACCTGCGGCCATCAAAGGAACGCAGAAACCGGGTTTCTGAGAGAAACCCGGTTTCTTGATCAGTTTCGATCTTCTAACCTGAACCCATGCCCGCGCACGGTGACAATGTACTCGTGCTCGGGGTCAGCTTCCGCCAATCGATCGCGCAGGCGGCGCATCAACGCATCGATCGCTTGCTCGGTGATGCCGGACTCGTCGCTATCGGGCCACACCGCCTGGATCACCTCGTCGCGCGTCACCACCTTACCCTTGCGCTCGTACAGCAGCTCGATCAGGCGGAACTGCGCCAGCGACAGCGCCGGATCGAGTTCCTTACCTCCCACCCACACGCGCCGTTGGGCCTTGCTCAAGCGCAGACCGGGCAAGCTGATCCGGATCATCTCTTTCGTCAGCGGCAGTGTGGCATCTGCGCCTACGAACAACAGCCGGACGCTCAACGCCACCTGAATCTCGTCGCCATCTTGCAGCTTGACGTGGTCTTTCACCGGCATCCCATTGAGATACGTCCCGTTCTTACTGCCCAGGTCTTCCACGTAGAAGCCGTCTTCACCCCGTGAAATGCGCACGTGCAACCGGCTCACCTGGCGATCGGGTAACACGATTTCGCATTCTTCGCCGCGCCCGATGGTGATCGACGGTTTATCCATCGGCCAGCGCCTTCCGGCGAGCTGGCCTTCCTGTACCACCAGAATGGGCACCGCTTGACTGGGCATTATTCCTCCAACGCGCCTGCGGTTGCCGCCGGCCTGGCTGCGCACACACCTGGCGCCAAACGCGCACCCCGTTTTCCGTTCGCTTCGAGACTTTCATCCAACCCAAGTTTCCTTGACAATCCCCTCTGCCTCGATTAAGCTTACCGCCGAGGAGAAGGAGAGGCTTTGCTCAAACCGGGAACCGTAATACACGATCGCTATAAAGTCGTAGGCGCGATCGGTCAAGGTGGTCAGGCGGCGGTGTACGAAGCTGAGGATACGCGCTTGCTGGGCCGCCGTTGGGCGATCAAAGAAGTGCGCCTCGACCCCGACGCCGACGAAGAGATACGCCGCCAGGCCGCCGATCAGTTCCAACAGGAGGCCAGCATCCTCGCGCGCCTCGATCACCCGACCCTGCCGAAAGTCTCCGATTACTTCTCCGCCGCCAATCACGACTATCTCGTGATGGATTTTGTGCCCGGCCCGAACCTTAAGGAGATCATGGACGAGGCCCGCCGCGCGGGTCGTTTGCTGTCCGAAGCCGACGTGCTCGCGTGGGCGGTGCAGATCTGCGACGCCCTGCACTACCTGCACACGCAGGACCCGCCGATCCTCCATCGCGACATCAAACCGGCCAACATCAAGCTCACACCCGATAGCCGGATCAAGCTCGTCGATTTCGGCTTAGTCAAGCTCCTGGCGCACGACGACGCGCGCACCATCACCGTGATCCAGGGCCGGGGCACCGCCGCCTACACACCGCTGGAACAATACGGCGGCGACACCGGCCATACCGACGTGCGCACCGACATTTACTCGCTCGGCGCGACGCTCTACCACTTGTTGACGAACCAGCCGCCGCCCGATGCCAAACAGCGCTTTCTACGGCCCGACTCGCTGACGCCGCCCCGCACGCTCAACCCGGACGTTTCGGCGCGCGCCGAAAAGGCGATCCTCGCCGCCATCGCCATGCACCCCGAAGATCGACCAGACTCTATTGTGGAGTTTCGCGACGCGTTAATCGACGGCGTCTGGGAAGTCACGAACTCCCACGGCGTCATGCCGCATCGCGAAACGCCGACCGACCACTTCATCCGCGCGCTAAAGACTCACCGTCAAATGGCGATTAGCGTTGGCCTGATGGTCATCCTCGCGCTGCTCGTTACACTCATGGCGGCCCCGCTCCAGGAGCCGCCGATCGTTTCGCCTTCGCCCTCGCCCGCCACCGTCACCATACCTTGAGGTCGTTGCCTGAAGTCGTCGTCGGGAGACGACTCCTACAACCGCCTCCGCCGGATTCGTTCCTGTCCGTTGACGGCATCCTGCCGCCCCACGCGCCTCAAGGTCGTCGTCGGGAGACGACTCCTACAACCGCCGCATCCGATCCACCACCCACGGCCCGGCCGCGCCGATGAGCGTCACGATCAACGCCGCCCAGCTGCCAAACGTGGCGCGCAAGATATCGGCGCCAGGCAGCCCCAGCGCGTAACCCGTATAGGCGATCAGTCCACACAGCGCTCCCCACAACATCAGCCGTACGGCGCGCTCGATCGCTGCCTCGTTCTTGCGTTTCGATTTCATCCGATAACCCCACGCCTCAACCAGCACGATTCCCAGGAGCGACGCCACGAAATCGATCAACGTGGCGCGGCGCGGCTCCGCGCCCAGCAGCGATTCCAACTGGCCGACCGGCGTCGGGCTGGGGGTGGCAGTGGGCGCACGCGTCGGCGTCGAGGTCGGCGGGAGCGTCGGGGTGGAGGTAGGCCGCGCGATCGTCTCGATCACCGGCGGCCCCTGTTCGGAGATCGTCACTTGCAAGCCGTCCGAGTTAAGCGCCGGCTCGCTCATCGCCGTGATCGCCAGCCGGCCATTGTTCTTGATCCGCGTGACGATCTCGGCTACGCCGTCGAGCGTCCACGCATCGATATTATCCGTCGCGTCGCCCGCGTCGCGATAGATCAGCCTGAACTGCACCGGCGTGCCATCGGGCACCGGGTTGCCGTTGCGATCGACAATCATCTCGGTGCGGATGAGCAGATCGCTGCCCACGCGATAATTGGGCGATTCGGGCGTCGGCGTGCCCGGTCCGGGTGCAGCCTCGCCGATCGCCAGGCGGATCGTCTGGTTCGGATCGGGTTCGGTCTGCCGGGTAAGATCATAGTCGATCGCAGCGATGCTTACCGGCGAAGCGCCGGTCGGTTGGAGTTGCCCGAACAGTGCAGCCACGGCAGCCTCGACAAAGGGCGTCGCATTGCTGTACAACGCGTAGTGCGCCGTGAGCCGGTTCAGGTCTTCGGCGGTGATCTCATACGGCGGGCCAAATGTAAACAGCACCACGCGCTTGTTGGCAAGCAATTCAGGCCGGGTGCGCAGCAGCAGGCGCGCGGCGTCGGACTGCTGCACATCGCTCTGGAGCGTCTGCTGCGCCAGGATAATCCAGTTCGCTTGTGCAAACAGTTCGGTCAGGTTGGGCGCGGTCGGCGCCCCGGCCAGGAACGCCTTCAAGCTATTGAACCCGTAACTGCCCACCCGGTCAGCCGGCACACCGGCCACACCCGTCAGCGTTTGCGAGATCACGTGAGTGAACAGCGTCGTGCGCTCCGGACACCGGCTGCAATCGACCACCGGCCGATCGTCGGTGAAGATCAAGAACGAATCGCCTGGGGCGGGCGCGGGCGGAGGCTCCGCTCCCGCTATCGGATAGATGCGCGTGACCGCGTCTCGCGCCACACGTTCCACGATCGGTAAGCCCAGCCGCAGGCGCGCGTCAACGGTGTCCGGATCGACCGTAGCCTCGCCGGGCACGAAGCCCGGGTACAGGCGATACTTGAGGCGCAAGATGCGGGTGACGGCGCGATCGACGCGCTGTTGAAAGTCCAGGTCTTCGCTATATCGCTGGCGGAACAGCTCGATCGTCGCTTTGATCGTCTCTGCCTCACGGGCCGCGGACCGGTTCAACGAAAAATCATTGAGAACCAGGAGGTCATTTCCGGCCAGAAAGGCCTGGAGCGCAATCTCGGCTGACGGGAACGTAGCCAGCGAGGGATCGAAGTAACGCCGCAACTCATTCGCGCCCAACGAGCCGCTGACGACCAGCCCGCCCGCATCGCGCCACGCCGTGATTTCCGGCTGTTGCAACAAGGCGCCCAGGGCCATCTCGTCGACGCTGATCGGCTTGGTGCGCTCACGCAAGCCGCTGAAACCGCGAAACCGCGCATGGGTGGTCAACACGGCGTCGGCTAACGCGCGCGGCTGGCCCTCGACCGCCTGCATCAAGTTGAGGTAAGGTTGCAGATCGATCTGGCGCAGCTGGTCGAGCGACTTGTCGATCGTATCCGAGTCGCTGTGGAAGCCGCCTTCGCCGGGAAAGTGCTTGAGCGCGACGGCGATGCGGCCAAGCGAACCTTCGCGCAAGCCTTGCACGTAGGCGCCGGCCAGTTTGCCCACCCAATACGGATCGCCGCCGAACGAGCGGATGCCGGCGTCGCCGCCATTGGGATCGGGCTGCGTCAACAGATCGAGCGCGGGGCCAAGCAGAAAATTGATGCCCAGCGTTGCGAGTTCGGCGCCGACCACCCGGCCCACTTCCAGCGCGTTCTCCGGATTCCAGGTCGCTCCCAGCGCCATGGGGCTGGGTTGCGGCGTCAGCCCTGAAACGATCTCGCTGTAAGCCGGCCCGCCGCCTTCCTGCTCCAGCGCGATGAACAACGGAATGAAGGGGATTTCGGAGGTGCCCGCCTGGGTGGCCAGCGTCTGCAACGCCGAGGTTAACTGCGCTACCTGCGCCGGCGTGGGATCGCCGCTATCCACGATGTTGCCGTGATCGGCGCTGAGGATCACGCCCCCCACATAATCGTTGAGGATCAAGTCGGCAATCGCCGAGGTCTCCGCGGTATCGGGGCCGTCGAAGGCGACGACGAACAGCTGCCCGATTTTCACTTCAGGCGACATGCGTTGCAACAAACCGGCGACGAACGCATTTTCGCCGCCGTCCTGCGCCCAGGCCATGCCGGGTGCGCTCAGCGTCAACGTGAAGATGAGTATGCAGTTGAGGAAAAGGGTCAGGAGGCGACGCATACCTTGCCACCGGAGCACGTGGTGGAGGCTAGTATAATGCGCCGCTAGGGGAACGTCAACCGCTACTCCAGTCCATGCAACGAATCCCAGCCCTTCTGAACCCGATCCCAGGTACGCTCGGTCTCGTCGCGCCCCATCTGGCGCAGCGCCGCCGTGCGATCGGGCCGATAGCGGATGATATCCAGCGGCGTGATCCACGCGCGCGGGCCGATCACCGCGCACTTGATTTGCTTGTGATCAGCGGCGAGTGTCGCGCCACGCCGCACCCGCCGGTTGATCTTGCGCATCTGCTCGAAGTCATTCTCGAAGGTGGCCGTGATCGCCAGATCGAGCACGTAGCCCAGTTTGCCCGCCAGGTCGCGCGGGGACGGCGGCAGGCTTTCACCCGGCGAGAGTAGATCGTGATATGGCGAGAGCAGCACGACGAAGATTTCCTCGGCCCCGGCATCGATGGCGGGGCGCAAGGGCGAGTTATACATCACCGCGCCATCCCAGTGATCGGAGCGCGCGACGGGCGTCTGCGGGTAAACGTAGGGGATCGCGGAGCTGGCGAGGAGATGCGCGTGCGTAATGGCCTCCACGGTCTGGTAGAGCGGCTTGGCCGCGTCCAGATCGCGAGAGTTGGTATAGACGGTGGGATGGCCGGTGGTGATATCGGTGGCGACGATGTAGAGCGGCGTCGTCACCTGGCGCAGGCGATCTTCCGGCGCGTACTTTTCGAGCGTGCGTTTCCACGGATCGCGGTCGAACAAGCTGCGCCACGGCGGGCGGCGGAGGAAGCGATGCATATCGCGCGTGCGCAGCTCATCCCACATCCGGCTGACGCCCGGCGTGCCGTCGAGCGCCCACACCGCCGCGTTCATCGACCCAATCGACGTGCCGACCAGGATATCGGGCCGCCAACCCAGCTCGGTGAGTTTCTCCAGCACGCCGCATTGAAACGCGCCACGCCCACCCCCGCCGGAGAGGACCAGCGCACGGCTGGGTCGAGAATTACTGTCGAGGGGGGTATTCATGCTATCCTCCATGAGATAAAACGTGATGCGTGAAACGTGATACCTGTTTACCTGCTACCTGTCTACCTGCTACCTGTTTACCTGCTACCTGTCTACCTGTCTACCTGCTACCTGCTACCTGTTTGCCTGCTACCTCTTCACTCCCTCACTCATCTCGACCGGCCTTCCATCATACTCACCGGTCACGCTTACCGCGCCATCGCTTTCGCGCACGTAGGTGAGCTGGCCCTCGGCCAACCCGGTAACCTGCACCTCAATCGTCAGGCGATCGGCGTCCGGATCATACTCACCTGCGCCCGTCATTTCAAATCCCGCCGAGAACGCGCAGCCGGTGAAAGTAAAGGCAGTGCTGTCGGCCTGATTCTCAAACGCGAACGTGCCGCCGAATGGACAACCGATCGAGGTGGAGGTTGCGCCATCCCAAGTGTAGAATTCGGGCAGATAGTAGATTTCGTCGTCAACCGATAATAGTGCGTCAAGCGGATCGGCGAACTCGGCGGCGTCGATGGGAGCTAACGGCGCGTAGGCGTGAGCGACGACGCCTTCGCATTGCACCTCGCGCTGCGCGGGCAACTCGCCATCCACCAGGAAGGCCGTGACGATATCATCCGGGCAAGCTTGCCCCCAACCGAAGGTCACGTGCGGGCCGCCATCGGTGGTGATGAGATAACCGTCGGCCAGGCGAGTGTACACGTGCTCACCGTTTGAAAGGGGCGTTGCCGGATCGGCGGTTGCGCCGAGCACGAGTGTGGGAATGCCCTCGGCGACGAGCGGCGCAGGCCGCTGCGGATCGGGGGCATCAGTCGGCCAGAAGGCGCACGGCAGATCGCCATAGAAGATCGAGCTGAGGCGCGGCACGGCCGCATCGACCGCATCGCCGGCGCGGAGGTACGCCCTGGCGCGCTCATCGGACGCGCCCGCAAAGTAAGCGTAATCGTTACACTCGACCGCGTAATACACGGCATCCGAGTAAGTGGGGTCGGGAATGGCCTCCAGCGTTTCAGGATCGAGGCCGAGCGAATCGTACAGTAATCGGGCGAACAACACCAGATCGTCGCGCGCGGCAGCGGCCAGCGCACGCTGCAAGAGCATGCGATCGTCTTCCGCGAACAGGTAGCCGGAGGCAGCGGTTTCGAGATCGGTCAGCGTAAAGAAGCGGACTTCGCTCCCGCCCGAAGGCAGTGGGAAGGTGAACGGCAGCGGCGATTCGGCCAGGCGCGCGACCAGGCCATCGTAGACGGCCAGCGCATCGCCATCCACATCGGCCGCGCAATCCTCGTCGGCGTTGCACGCCTCAAGCACCATCACCAACACATCGTTGAAGGCTTGCGCCTGTTGCGTGAGAAACTCCGGGCCGGAGAGCGTGAGATCAACCGTGCCGTCGAGAATAAGCCCGGCAACGCGATCGGGATGCGCGGCGGTGTAGGTCTGCGCGAACTGCGTGCCGTAGCTCTCACCGTACAGCCACAATCTCTGATCTCCCATCTCTTTTCGAAATGCTTCCAGGTCTTCAACGGCCTGCTGTGTACCCAGGTATGGGAGTGTGGTCGGGCTGCCCATCTCGCGGGCGCAGTTATCAGCGAACGTCTGCGCGGCGGCGACGAGCGCGGCTTCACCCTCCGGCGCATCCGCGCGTGTGTCGGCTCGATAGAAGGTCGCGGCGGCGCTGGCGCACTGCAACCCGCCCGACGCCGCGAGGCCGCGTTGATCGAAGAAGACGATGTCGAAGTGTTCGGGGAGGCTGGGATCGAAGCCGGCTGTGTAGCTGTCGGCTGCGGCCAGGCCCGAAGCGCCCGGCCCGCCCGTCGCGACGACGAACAGACCCTTGCGCTCACCCGATGCGGGCAGCATCGCGAAGACCACGTCGATCGTTTCGGGGTTATCCGGATCGAAGTGGTCGAGCGGGACGGTGAGCGTGACGCAGGTGAAATCGCTGTCGGGGCACGGATACTCTTTTAAGGAGGAAGGCTGAGGAATGAGGGATGAAGGCGGCGTGTCGGCGGGTTGTGGAGACGGCTGGTCGGTCGGCGGGCTGAGGGTCGGCGTGGCCGGGTTCGGGCCGACGCAGGCGGCGAGCCATATCGCGAGCGCTGAAATCAAGAGGCATTTGATGAAGTGCATAATATCCCGTATGAAGTGTCACTCCGAGCGGAGCGAGGAATCCGTTTGCCGACTGCGCTGAGATTCCTCGGCGCTGTGTGCCTACTCAGAAACTGGCTCTCGGCGGGTCAGAGACCCGCCGCTGGCCGGTCAGGAGAACGGCCAGGAGCTTGCGGGTGAGGCCGCGCGCAAGTTTCCGGCTTCAGGCATATCGTCCCGGCGATATGGCGTTCTCGGAATGACATATCATTCCACCGGAATGATAGAACAATTCTCCACATGGAACTCACCGCGCGGATTGATTTCCGCCTTGGGCATTGACTTGTAGGTTTCACCTAGCTGGGGTCCTGCTCGTTTGGCTTTCTGCTTGATCATAGAAGGTGCTCATCCACGAATCCACACGAAGGGACACGAATAAATCTGGATTCGTGTCGATTCGTGTTATTCGTGGATCGCCTCCGCCCGCGCGTGTGCTATAATACACCCGACTGGCAGGCAGGAGTAACTCCGATGACTGACACAATCGCCTAGTTGGTGAGTTTCAGGGAACGTCTGCGCACTGGGCTAATTGCCGAGGGACGCCTCCCTCGGCTTTTGTTTTCTCATCGCGGAGTTGCACATGCTTACCGTCAATCACCTCGCCAAACACTACGCCGATCAGCTCATCCTCAGCGGCGTCACTTTTACACTCAATGCTGGCGATCGCGTCGGGCTGATCGGGCCGAACGGTTCGGGCAAAACCACGCTGCTGCGCCTGATCGTCCGACAAGATGCGCCGGACCAGGGCAGCGTCTTCATCGATCCCGCCACGCGCCTCGGCTACTTGCAACAGGGCCTCGCATACGCGCCGAAGGCGACGCTCGCCGATGCGCTGATCGATCCGCGCGTCGAAGCGGCGGCCGAAGTCGAACGGCTGGCCGAGGCGCTCGCCCGCGATCCCGATCGGATGCCGACCTATCAAGCCGCCGTCGATCGCTTGGAGGCGCTGGGCGGTTATCCCGATCCGGGCGTGCGCGCGAGTGTCCTGTCGAACCTGGGGCTGGATGGCCTCGCGCCCGACACACCGGTCGCGGCGTTGAGCGGCGGACAGAAGACGCGGCTGGGCCTGGCGCGCGTGCTGCTGACCGAACCGAACCTGCTGCTGCTCGACGAACCGACCAACCATCTCGACCTGCCGCTGCTGACCTGGCTCGAAGACTGGCTGCGCGGCTTTCCCGGCGCAACGCTGATCGTCTCGCACGATCGCGTGTTCCTCGATCGCAGCGTCAACCGCATCTTGTATCTCGATCCACAAACGCACACCCTGCGCGAGTACGCCGGCAACTACACAAATTACCTGGAGCAAAGCCTGGCCGAGCACGCACACCAGTTGGATCGGTATCGCTTACAAGCGGCCGAGATTCGCCGGATGAAGCAGGATATCGCCCGAACCTTCGAGCAATCGCGCTCGGTCGAGCGGGCGACGACCCCACGGCAACCTAACGTGCGGCGCATCGCGAAGAAGGTCGCGAACAAGGCCAAGTCGCGCGAGAAGAAACTGGATCGTTACCTGGCCTCCGACGAGCGCATCGAGAAGCCCAGGCTCTCGTGGCAGATGCAGGTGGACTTCAACGGCGCGCCCGTCAGCGGGCAGGATGTGTTACGGCTGGAGCATCTAAGCGTGGGTTACGGCGAGCGCGTCCTGCTGCGCGATCTTTCGCTGACTATCCGGCAGGGCGAGCGGGTGGCGCTGGTCGGCGCAAACGGCAGCGGTAAATCGACTTGGCTCAAGACCATCGTGGGCCAGGTTCCGGCGTTGGCGGGCGAAGCGCGCTTGGGTGCAGGGGTCCGGGTCGGCTACTTTGCGCAGGAGCAAGACGTGCTCGATCCAGATGCGACGCCGCTCGACAGCTTACGCGCCGTTGCGCCCATGAACGACACCGATGCGCGCAGCTTCCTGCACTACTTCCTGTTCACCGGCGACCAATCTCTAATCTCCAATCGCTTGCTTTCTTACGGTGAACGCGCCCGTTTGATGCTCGCGCTGCTCGTCGCGCAGGGCTGCAACTTCTTGCTGCTCGACGAGCCGATCAACCACCTCGACATTCCATCGCGCACGCAGTTCGAGAAAGCGTTGACGCACTTCAAAGGGACGGCGCTGGCGGTGGTGCACGACCGCTACTTCATTCGGGGCTTTGCGACGAAGGTGTTAATGATTGCGGATAGCGGAATTCGGATTGCGGATTGAAGTGCTATTCCGCCATCCGCAATCTTAAATCCGAAATCGAAAATTACTTTTGGCTTCTCGCTGTCCTGATGGATGAGACAATAATCGCCGTTATCTCATTGGCCTCGCGTATGAGACAAATGATCCGTTCGTGTTTCAGCAATTCCGCCTCGACGATGAGCTCTAACCAATAAACACATTCATCAGCCTCTTCTTCGACCGTGCCCAGTTTTGCAATGAAGTCGGCTTTCGATTTGCCTCGACAAGCCGCGCGATAATTGGCTCCAACGGATGTTGCGGCCCGAAGCAATTGTTTCCCAATGACATCTCCAGTGCGAGTTTTCGGCAGTTCTTCCACAAGATGAATGACCGGCAGAGCGAACGCCTTCGTCCGGGCCTTCATGTCATCGCGGTTCACTTTCCCTTTCTTGCAGCTTATGGATAGCGGAAATCTCAGATCCAGAATCAACAACACTGGGCTTGCGCAAGAATGCAGCGCAGCGGAGGTGTCCAAAATCAAAAATCCGAAATCCGCATTACCAGCAGCGTCATATCGTCCATCTGCGCCGCGCTGGACTGGAAAGCGACCACCTCATCGAACAGCACAGCGCACAGCTGATCGGGCGGCAGTGCGGCATTCTCCCGCGCCCGCTTGGCCCAATGCTCGACGCCGAACTCGGCCCCATTCGGATCGAGCGCGTCGGTCATGCCGTCGGTATACAGGATCAACGTCTCGCCCGGCGAAAGGAATATCTCCGCCTCCGCCAGATCCAATTCGTCGCCGTCGAGCATACCCAGCAACATGCCCGGCGCGCCGAGCAGCACATCGTAACCATCGCTGCGCAGCCACAACGGCCGATCGTGCCCGGCGCGGCAGTAAACCAGGCGGCGGGCCTCTACCTCCAGAATGGCATAGAACACGGTGACGAACATCTGCGCATGGGCAACCTCCGCGAGCATGCGGTTGACCGCGGTCAACACCTGGCGCGGCGAGTCGGAGCGGCGCGCCTCCGAGCCGATCAGCGCGCGAGCGACCCCCATGTAAAAGGCCGCCGGCAGCCCCTTATCCGATACATCGGCAATGAGCACACCCAACCGCCCATCGCCCAGATCGATCACATCGTACAGATCGCCGCCGACTTCGCGCGCCGGGCGGTAGGCGGCGGCGAAGCGCACCCCGGCGATGGAGGGGAAAGTCTCCGGCAACAGCCGCCGCTGCAAATCGCGCGCCAATTCCAGCTCGCGTTCGAGACGTTCCTTCTTGATCAATTCAGCCTGCGCCGCTTCCAGCTGCTTGACCTTGTCGTGCAAGGCTTCCATCAACCGGGCGCGCTGGATCGAGACGGCCACCTGTTCGCCGAACATCTTGAGCAGGGCCACACTCCCCGGCGCAAAACGTGTCCGGTGCAGGCTATTCACGATCAACAGGCCCACCAGCGTATCCTCGACCACCAACGGCACGCGCAGACCGGCTTGCAGCGCTCTGATCTGCTCAGGCGGCAGGCTGATCGCCGGCGGCACGCCGACGACCGACTCCGGTTCGCCGCGTTCAAGCATCGAAGCGGGCAAGCGGTCTAACGGGCGAACCTGTGCCTCTTCCCAACCGGATACCGCCAGCACCTGCCCGGTGTCGGGCGGTTCGACGAGATACAAGATCGCGCGATCGGCGCCGCACAACTCGCGGGCATAATGCACCACGCGCTCGGCAATTTCTGCCAGGCGCATCGACCCACTGAGCCGTTGGCTGATATCCTGCAACGCAATCAGCGCCTCGGTCCGCTGGGCCAACACTTTATTCGCCGCTTCCACCTCGGCCAGCTTGCGCTGGAGCGCGCGCGAGGTCTCATCCAGTGTGCTCTCCCGCGCGGTCAGCAGTTGCTGGACCTTGCGCAGCGCCGTCGCGCCCACACGCGCTGCATCTTCCAGCGGCACGTAACCCTGTTCGGCCAGGCGCGCCAGGTAGCCTTCCAGCGGCAGCAGGCTGGGGGTAGAAACCAGTTCGGAGAAACTGGTCATCCCACCGTGTACGCGATAAACGTCGAAGGCGGTGAGCTCGCCCAGGTAGCCGGTGCCGTGACAGTGCCGGCAACCGGCGGCCGTGTAGAACGTGGCGCCGCCGTCGATCGTATGCCGCTCGATCATCGTCTCGACGAGCGCCGCGAGTGGGCGGTGCGGTTGCTTGCAGTGGGTGCACAACACCGCAACGCGCTGCACGGCGATGACCCAGGCCACCAGCGACATTTGGCTGGGGCTGCAGCCCAGGCCCACCAGCTCTTGCAGCACTTCGCCGCCGACCAGCGCGGTATCGATTTGGGTGAGGATGCGGCGACCGGCCGCCGCCGCATGAAAGGCCGCCTGCGCCGTCACCGTGTTGAGCCGATCGAGCACCAGCAGATCGGGGGCGCGCAGCATGGCTTGCTGCAAGCCGATGCTGAATCCGTCGATGTGATCGATCGGCGCCGAGATGAACTCGATCTGCTTGCGCTGGTGATTGGCCACGCGCAGCGCGCTCCGATCCGGGCCGACGATGAGCGCGCGCACCTTCCGATCGAGCGCAACGCGGTCGAGCATGTGGCGCATCAAGATCGCGGTAATCGTCGAGCGACCGGACTGCGCGATTGGCCCATCGTTGGTTCCAGCCAGGCCGCTCTGCGCCGAGCGCGGACCAAGCCCGGCGACCACCGTAATGCCGCGCTGATCATTGACGATCTGCGCCAGCAAGACGTCCACTTCGGGGAGATGGAAGAAGTCTTTGAGATCCAGCATAACGGCCTGTGCGGATTATACTCATTCGAGCGCTCGCATGCCAATAGGACAGCCACCCCACTCCCCAGGGCAATCGCATCTAAATTCTCGCACAGCGCAAATACAGACGTGATGGCTCACCGTCCGCGTCCCCGCGGACGGCCCGCGAGGACGCGGGCCGAGAGCAGTGGCCTATTTTCAGAGCCGATCGGCTATTGACATATTAGATGCGATTGCCCTACCCCACTCCCGCTTCATCTTGACGCCCCCTACCCTCAATGGTATTATGCCTCGCATCTCCTGGAAGCCCCATGACCCCATCCACTGAGCGCCTTCACGCAATCGTCCACGGCCGGGTGCAAGGCGTGAACTTTCGCTACTACACTCAGCGCACGGCGCAAGCGCTTCAACTGACCGGCTGGGTCGCCAATCGACCCGATGGGACGGTCGAAGTTGCCGCTGAAGGCCCGCGTGCAGCGCTCGACCAGCTGCTCGACTTTCTGCGCCAGGGTCCCAGCCATGCCCAGGTCGATCGCGTCGAGGTCGACTGGCCGGCCGCGACCGGTCGATTCACGCACTTTCAGGTCACCGGCTGATGAACCACAACCCGGAGCGGCTGGCCTGGACGGTGTTGTTCCTGTCCTTCGGCATGTGCGTGGCGCTCGCGATCAGCGTGCCGTTAGGGGTGCAGTCGTTCCTGACCAATACCGCCGACCCCGTCCCGCTCGTCCTGGAAGTACAACAAGGCACGGTCCTGTTGCGCCGGCCCGCCTCGCCCGATTTTATCGGCGTGACCGACCAGACGACCGACGTGCCCGAAGGCTCAGTCATCCGCACCGACCCATCGACCCAGGCGATTCTCACCGCGCGCGATCCCGACCTGGTGACGAACCGAGTGGTCATCCAGGTGTACGGCAGTACCGATGTCACGCTGGAACGGGCGAACTCGCCGCGCTTCGCCGTCAGCCCCAACCCCCACCGGCTCGACCTGTTCGTGACGAATGGGCGAATCCGCATCAACGTGCTGAATGACTCGAATCGGGCGGTGGTGGTGACAGCGCGCTCGCCGCAGGGTGAAGTCGCTTTAACGACCGGCACGTACGCCATGGAAGTCACCAACGAGGAACTTCAAGTGACCGTGCGGGAAGGCCGGGCGACGGTCAGCGCGCAGGAGGTGTCGGTCACGATCGAGCCTTCGCAACGCGCCGCAGTGCGCCTGGGCCAACCACCGGAAGGCGGCCTGGCCGGCGAGCGACCGCTCATCGCCAACGGTAGTTTTTCGGCGCAGATTGAGCCGGCCTGGAGGATTGAGCACGGGTCGCAAGAGGAAACCGAACCAACCGGGAAGGTGGTTCCCACGACGATGATTGGCCGGCGCGCCGCCGTCTTCGAGCGGTCGGGGCCAAGCCACGCCGAGACGCGTCTGGTGCAAGACATCAATCGGGATGTGACCGATGCGGCCTCGCTCACCCTGCACTTTGCCGTTCTGGTCAATTTTCAAGATGTGCCGGTGTGCGGCTCGCTGGGCAGCGAGTGTCCGATGATGGTCAAGCTCGAATATTGGGATACCTCGGGTGCGAACCGCGAATGGTTGCACGGCTTCTACATCCTAAACGACCCGAATAATATCAACAAACCCTTCTGCGATGCGTGCACCCGCCGGTTCGAGCATCAGCGCGTGATCATCAACACCTGGGTGCTGTACGACTCCGGCAACTTGATGGAAGTGTTGGCTACAGACGAATCCCAACCGGCGCGCATCACCCGCCTCACCTTCTACGCTTCCGGCCACTCCTACCGTTCGGCCATCACCGACGTAGAACTGTTGGTGCAGGATTAACGCGCCGGGTTCGGCACAGGTCGCTTGTACGCAAAGACCTGCGAGGTCTGTACCCGCGCTATCACACTTCGGGGCGCTTCGCGGAGACTTCGCAGGTCTCTTATTTCGGCGCGTTCACGAAGAACGGTTCAGGGTCGATGATCTCGCCATAGCCGCCGTTCTTCGCGCCGATCTTCTTGAGCGAGAGGTGCAGGTGCGCCGCGCTCGTATTGCCGGTGTTGTCGGCCAGCGCGATCAACTGCCCGGCCTTCACCGCATCGCCCACCTTCACTTTGGCCGAGCCTTCTGTCAGGTGCGCGTAGATCGTCTCGTACTCGCCATCGTTACGTTTATGGCGGAGGCGAATCGAATAGCCGTAGGGATGCCCGGCCTTGCGCCAACCCGCCAACGTCACCACGCCGTCGGCGCAGGCATAAATATTGGTCCCGTTTGGGGCGCGGATATCGACGCCCTCGTGACCGGGTAAACCAAACTTGCTGTAATAGTCCGGCCGCTGTCCAAACTTCTGCGTGTACACTTTGTAATCGCTCGGCCAGACCAGCGTGAGTTTTTGCTGCTCCAGAGCAGGGAGGGGCGGAGGTGGAGCGGGTTGGGTCGGGACCGTTTCAGATACGGCAGCGCTCTTGCCAAAACGACCCGTCACCAAAATTCGTTGAGCCATGAGCCGCCGCAGCGCCGCCGGTTCGGTCACCCGGATCACGTCCAGATCGAACTTGGCGTTGGCCGTATTCTTGGGGTTTTTCAGCCAGGCGAGGATGTCGTCTTCCTGATTGGGCTGGCGCGCCGCGCCCGGCTGGTTCCACGAAGTGGGGTGAATCACGGTGATCGTGTGCTGTTCACCTCGGAAGCTCACCGCATCGTCGGCGCTCTGCGTTAGCGTTGGCCGGAAGCGCAGAATATAATCTTGCAACGCCTGATACCACTCCCAGCCTGCGCCTTGCGGCAACAAAACGACATGACTGCGATGATGCGTCATGCTTGCCTCCTTTGGGCATGAAGCGGCTACTCGAACGCCAGCCCGCGTTCTTTCAAACTCACAAACTGCTGTTGTCCGATGATCAAGTGATCGAGCACCTCGATATCCAGCAACCGGCCCGCGCCGATCATCTCGCGCGTCACGGCGACATCTTCGGGCGAGGGCGCCGCATCGCCAGAAGGGTGATTGTGGGCGACGATCAAGGCAGCCGCATTTTGCCGGATGGCTTCGCGGAAGACCTCGGAGACGCGGATCATCGTCGTGTTCAGACTGCCGACGTACACCGTCGGCGAAGCAATGACCCGATTGCGCGTGTCGAGCAGCAGCACCCGTAACTGCTCCTGTTCGAGCAGCGCCATCTCCGCCATCAAAATGTTGGCTGCGTCGGCCGGGGTGCGGATCTGCGGTCGCTCGTCGGGGGTCGCGGCCAGCAAGCGCCGGCCCAGTTCGAACGCCGCTTTGACCTGCACGATCTTGGCTTCACCCAAGCCGCGTTCCTGCGCCAACTCGGCGATCGATTTGCGCGCCAGACCCACTAAGCCGTAGGTGTTCAAGAGCCGCTGCGCCAGGTTGAGGACATTCTCGCCGCCGCTGCCGATGCGCAGGATGATCGCCAGCAGCTCGGCGTTGGAGAGCGCGCTCGCCCCGGCGTAGGCCAACCGCTCGCGCGGCCGGTCTCCGCAGGGCATGTCTTTGATGGTCGAGTGGTATTCGACGCATTCGCCCATTATCCCTCCTGTCGCGCCTGGACTATACTGCAAGAGATTCGGCGGTGTCAAGCGGTGAGTGTGGTATAATCGCGCTCGTTTCCGTCCAGAATTGGGGAGACCTCTCACATGGACATCATTCAAATCGTGCTGGCCTTTCTGGCGTTTACCGGCGCGTTTATCGCCGCGCTGTGGCTGGCCCTGATCGTCTGGACCTTCCGCGACATGCGCTCGCGTTCGCGCGATATTTTCGCCCAGATCCTGGCCGCGCTGGTAGTGGCCGTGCTCAACCTGCCCGGCTTGATCATTTACATGATGCTGCGGCCCAAGGAAACACTGGCCGAAGCCTACGAGCGGTCGTTGGAAGAGGAAGCGCTGCTACAAGGCATCGAAGAAGTGGAACGCTGTCCCGGCTGCGGCGGCCGCGTCCGGGCCGATTTCTTAGTTTGCCCCGCGTGTAATACCCGCTTGAAGAAAGCCTGCCGGTCATGCGGCCGGGCCATCAACTTGCGCTGGAATGTCTGCCCCTATTGCGGCACACCGCAGATTAGCAGCGCCGCGCACGCGCCGGCCGCGCCGGCCCTCGAAAGCGCCGAACATACGCAGCGCATATCCAGGCGCAAAGAGGAAGGCGGCGAAGCGCCGATCGAGGCCGCCTAACCCTAGGGGCGAGTCGCGGACTCGCCCCTACGTTTTAGATCATATTCAGAACAAGTGCATCGACAGTAGTATAGCCCCTCGTGGGCGTCCAACGGGCACGCGCCTGGCGGCCCACCGCCGCTTTGCGGCGGACATGGGCAGGCCCTACGCTACGGCGCACGGGTTCGATGCATGCGCGCTTTAGATCACGTGAACCTTCAGCATGTTCGTCTTGTGATCCGCGCCGGCGGGGATGCCCGCCGTGATCACGATGGTATCGCCCCGCCCGGCCAGACCGGACGCCTGGGCCAGCTGGGTGGCGGACTGGATCATCTCGTCGGTCGTGGTGTACGCGGGGGCCAGCATCGGGATGACGCCCCAAGCCAGCGCGAGCTGCCGTTGCACTTCGGGGCGCGGCGTCACGGCGATCACCGGCGTGCGCGGCCGGTAACTGGCGACCCAACGCGCCGTGTAGCCGGAATAGGTCGAGGTCACGATCGCCTTGGCCTCCAGCTCGTCGGCGATCTCGACCGTGGCCTGGCTGATGGCCGTGGTCGCAGACTGCGCCTTATCCTCCCACAGATGCTGCAGCGCGTGTTCGTAGTGGATATGCTCCTCGGTGATCGCGGCGATCCGCGCCATCATCTGCACCGATTGGATCGGATACTCGCCGGTCGCCGTCTCGGCCGATAACATCACCGCGCTGGTTCCGTCGAGGATCGCATTCGCGACGTCGCTGGCTTCGGCGCGCGTGGGGCGCGGGTTCGTGATCATCGAGTTGAGCATCTGCGTGGCGGTGATCACCGGAATGCCGGCGCGATTGCAGCGCGCGATGAAATCCTTCTGGACAAAGGGCACGCGCTCGGCCGGTATCTCCACCCCCAGGTCACCCCGCGCGATCATGATCGCATCGCTACACGCGAGAATCTCGTCGAACGCATCCAGCGCTTCGGCCTTCTCGATCTTGGCGACGATCGGGATGTGCGCGCCCTGGGCTTCGAGCGTGTCACGCAGCAGGCAGACATCGCTCCCGGTGCGCACGAAGGAGAGCGCCAGGAAATCCACCGCCTGCTGGATGGCGAAGGCCAGGTCGGCGCGGTCCTTGTCCGTCAAGGGCGAGAGCGAAAGGGGTGCGCCCGGCGCGGCGACCCCCTTGTGCGAGCTGAGCGGCCCACCGCTGACGACGCGACAGCGGATATCGCTCTCAGTGGTATCCAACACGACAAACTCCAACTGCCCATCGTCGAGCAACAGGCGTTGGCCGGGGACAACCTCGCGCACCAGATCGGGATGGGGCAGGTGTATCTCACCGGCATTCCCCGGCACGGCGCGCGTCGTCAAAACAACTTCGTCGCCGGGGCGCGTCAGCGTGTAGCCGCCCTCGATCTCGCCGATCCGCAGTTTCGGGCCTTGCAGATCGCCGAGCAGCGCCACGAGCGCGCCCTCCGCTTGTGCGGCGTGTCGCACGTTGGCAATGCGCAGCGCGTGCGCCGCGTGATCGCCGTGCGAAAAGTTGATGCGTGCGACGTTCATCCCGGCGCGGATCAGTGTCCGCAGCATCTCGACGCTAGCGCACGCCGGCCCGACGGTGCAAACGATCTTCGTGCGTGGCATTCCGTCTGACTCGCAACCTAATCTTCGGCGTAGTACGCCGCGCCGAGGGCGCCTGGCCCGGTGTGCGCCGCTACGGCCGGCGGCATCTCAATCACCAGCGATTCGTCCAGGTTATACGTTTGGCAGAACTCGGCCGAAAGCGCGGCCGCCGCGGTGGGTAGCCCGGTGTGTGTGACGCCCAGGTAAATCTTGCGCTTGCCGCGCACGGCCGCATCGACGATATCGCGCAGGCGCGCGACGGCTTTGGCCTTCGTACGCACGCGCTCCAACGGCTCGACCCGGCCGTTGGCGATCGTGAGGATCGGTTTCATCTGTAGGAGCGTGCCGACGAACGCCTGCGCCCCGCCGATGCGCCCGCCCTTCGCCAAATACTCCAGCGTATCGAGCACGAAGTCCATGCGCATCTTCGGGATCATCTCATCCAGCCGCGCCACAATCGCAGCCACTTCCTGGCCGGCCTGCACCCTGTGCGCCGCCTCCAGTACGAGCAACGCTTCGGCAGTTGCCACGTGCCTGGAATCCACCAGGGTGATCCGGTCGCTGCCGAGCTGCTCCTTCGCCTGCGCCGCAGAGTTATACGTGCCGCTCAACAAGCTGGAGACGGTGATGCAGAGAATTTCGTGGCCGGCGTCGAGTTGCCGCTTGAATACCTCGACAAAATCGCCGACCGGCGGCTGCGACGTCGTCGGGAATTCCTTCGACATCTTGAGCCGCTGCAAGAATACTTCGTTGGTGATATCGACCCCATCGCGCAGCGTCTCCGCGCCGAACATCACCACTTGCGAAACCAGGTCGATGCCATGCTGCGCCGCCAGCTCGCGTGACAAGCCCGTGGTCGTATCCGAAACGATCCGAATCATGATTCCTCCCAGATGAAGTGTTTGCCCTAATGGTAGGGGTACCACTTAGAACACCAGGAAGCTCAAAAAGCCACGCGGCTGGGTGGATAACCACGGATGTCCCGGATTCCACCGATTTTGGAAACCATCCGTGTTATCCGTGGTGGTTTTATCCGATTGCTCGCCGTACCGCCTCCAGGTTCGGCTCGATGACGTACGGGGCGGGGGCGGCTTTGATCGCCGCTGGAACATCTTTCAACCCGCTGCCGGTGACAACGACCACAATCCGCTCATCCGATCCGACCTGCCCGGCCCGCGCCGCCGCCGCCAACCCGGCGTAGGCTGCCGCGCCGGCCGGCTCGGCAAACACGGCCACCTCTTGCGCCAGCTCGCGCATCGCCGCCAGAATGTCGTCGTCGCTCACGTGGACGAACGCTCCAGCCGTCTGGCGGACCGCGCGCACTGCCCGCCGGCCATCGCGCGGCAGATCGACGCTGATGCTATCGGCGATCGTTCGCGCCGCGACCGGCTGTACCTCATCCGATCCGGCCCGCCAGGCGTTGTAACACGCCACCGAGTCCTCGGCCTGCACGCCCATCAGCTTCGGCATCGACTCGATCCAGCCCAGCCCGGCCAGATCGACCAGGCCCTTGTGCAGCCCGGAGATGATATTGCCGTCGCCGACGGAGACGAAGAGGCGATCGGGAGTTTGCCAGGCTTGGAGATTCGAGGGCAGGGATTGGAATGTAAGCTGCTCGCAGATTTCGAGCGAGGCCGTTTTCTTGCCTTCGACCGTGAACGGGTTGTACGCCGTGTTGCGGCAGTACCAACCGAACGTCTTGGATGCCGCCAGACATAGATCGAACGCCGCGTCGTAATTGCCTTTCACCAGAAAAACCGTCGCGCCATACACCAGCAATTGCGCCACCTTCGCCTGCGGGGCAGACTGCGGGACGAAAATGATCGTCGGCATTTTCACGCTGGCGGCCATACCGGCCAGCGCCGCGCCAGCGTTGCCGCTCGACGCCGTCGTCACGATTGCGCGCTGCTCTTCCAACGCCTTCGCGACCACAATCGAGCTGGCGCGGTCTTTGAACGAAGCGGTCGGGTTGCGACCGTCGTCTTTGATCCATACTTCGCGCAGGCCGAGTTTCGCTTCCAGGCGCGGCGCGCGATACAGCGGCGTCCAGCCGATCTGCACGGGCAGCCCGGCGGATTCGGAGTCGATGGGCAGCAGGGGCTTGTAGCGGAACAGGTTGAGGGTCGAGCTGGTTTGTTGGTTGGATAGTTGATTGGGCGAAGTCTGGCGCGCGATGGCCTTGTAATCGTAAACCGTATCGAGGATGCCTGCGTCGCCATGCTTCGGGCAGATGTACTCTACCTCACCCGGCGCATACTCCGCGCCGCAGATCGTGCACTTGAAACCCATGACGTTGTTCACGGTTGCTCCATGCACCAATTCCCAATTTACCGATTACCAGTTTGGTGTATTGGTAAATTGGTAGTTGGTCATCATACTTCACTCTCCAGGTCCGCCGGGCCAAACGCGCGCGGCAGCAGTTCGCGCAGCGTCGTGGTATGCACCACCTCACCTTCGGCGTTGATCAGCAACACGGCAAGGTCGAGTCCGAACTCCGAAAGCATCTGGCGACACACGCCGCACGGCGACCCGCCGTTCTGCGTCGCAATCGCGATCGCTGCAAAGTGTCGCTCGCCGTCTGAAACCGCCGCCGCCAAGGCGCTGCGCTCGGCGCAGATACCGGCCGGGTAGACCGCATTCTCGACATTCACGCCCTCGTAAATCTTGCCCGAACGGGCCAGCAGCGCCGCGCCCACCTGATATTTGGAATACGGCGCGTAGGCGCGCTGGCGAGCGGCCATCGCCCGCGCGATCAAGACCTGTCGTTCGTCGTCCGTCATACTGAGGCTCTCCTCCCCCAGCCTGTTCGCGGGTGGGCCAACATTCTAACCCCATGCGAGCCAAACTCCAAACCCCACTCTCAACTCCAACTCTCGACTCTAACTCCTCTCACTCTCCCACAATTTGCGCCACCACCTCCCGCCGGCGCGGCCGCGTATCGAAATCGACCAGGATGATCTGCTGCCACGTCCCCAGCGTCAACTGGCCGTCGACAAACGGCACACTGAGCGAAGGCCCTAACAGCGCCGCCCGGACGTGCGCGTGCCCGTTGTCGTCACCCCAGCGCAGATGATGTTGATACTCACCCCGGCGCGGCGCGATCCGCTCGAACGCCGTCTGCAAATCGGCCACCGCGCCCGGCTCGTACTCGATCGTCGTCAGGCCGGCCGTGCTGCCGATGACGAACAGCGTCACCACGCCGTTGCGCACACCCGATTCATTCACCGCCCGCCCGACCGCGCCGGTTAGATCGTGCGTGTCGCCGTTGCCTTTCGTTTGTAACGTGAGCTGTTTTGAGGTTACCATAGCCTCCACCTGATCCAAACGGTTTGACGGTTCCTGGATTATACCCCGCGCAAGGCTATTGGCTCTTGCTTGCAACGGCAGAAGGGCGAGGCTGCACAGGTGCAGTAACGGGCTAAACCATCGACGCGCCGATGGCCGCGAAATGAGAAAAGGCAGGGCTGCGGCAAGATCAACCTTACCGCAGCCCTACCCTTGTCGCGCGGTTTATCTTATCACGTGAGCGGTTCTACACTGCTCCCGCCACAGTTGAAAAACTGAGATCCGCGTACAGCCAGGCGTCTTAAAACGGATCCGGTAGTGTTCCCGTGCATAGCACCGCGAACGGTGGTTTTTCAATGCTGCACAGATGGGTGTTAATCTTATTTGGATTCTGCACCGTAGACCAATCGCTGTTCAAGATAGCGTGGGCTGAATCGTTGGCGTTGATGGCCCAGTAGGTCCAGTGCAGCGACGTCAGTGCGAAGCCGGGATCGTTCGCCGCCGTCCGAGTGTAGCTGCTCAGGATGAAGTTCTCCAGGTCGGTGAACCACTGCCCTTGTGAGCCGCGCGTGGCGCTGAACAGGGCCGCGTCCGCGTTCGCCGTCCCAAACTCGCCGATCCACACGGGCGCAGTCGTGACGGCGGTATGGCCGGTGTTACCCCACGGGTAAGGGTTGCCGTCGAACTGCGGTGCGACGCCGCCCGCCAGGTTCAGGTGCGCCCAGAATCGCTTCCATACGTCGGCCAGGCTGGAGGAACCACAGCCGCTCTGGTAGCACGTGCTGCTGTTGAACCACGGCTGGACGAACAGGCTGGGGCCATAATCATGCGCCGAGTAGACGACTTTGTCGTTCACCGCCGCGCCCAGGCCGGAAGCGTTGCCACCCTTGTTCAGTAACACTGGCGCGCCGGGGTTAGTGCTATTGCCGTTGACACCCTGGAGATTGCCGCCCCACCAGGCGCCATCATACGGCCCGCTCGCCGGTGAGCCGCCCGCCGTGGGATACAGGCTGATCCCTTCGACAAAGATCAACGGCAAGTCCCAACCCTGGCTGTTCGCCTCGCCAAAGACCGTTGTGCCGGCACGTTCAGCGGCCAGACGCCAGTCATGACAGGAAGAAGTGGAGATGCACGCCGGGGTGAACGGGTTGGGATTCGGGTTCGTGTGCGGATTGATGCCATCACCGGATCCCCAGGTAGCCCCGCCCAGATAGTTGCAGCTGCTCTGCGAGCAGACTGTGTGCGGCTCGTTGCGCAAGTCAAAGCCGATCACAGTGGGGAAGCCATCGGAGGCGAAGTAGTTCACCGTGACCGTGTCGTTCGACTGCGGGACGCCGTTGGTCCAGCGCAGCACGCCGACCCAATCGTTGATCCAGTTTTGCTCTGGGAAGGCCGACGTGTACCACAGGCCGTTCGCTTCGGCCGAGTTACCCTTGGCCGACCGGTGGTTATCTAAGATCACATGCATGCCGACCGACCCGGCATAGTTGACGATCAGCGCCATGATGTCCCGCGCGCGTTTGCCGCTGCACTCCGGGCAGGCGCTGACCGAGCCGGAGCGGGGCGCCGGGTTGGTTTCCCACATTTCATTCGACCAGGGCAGGCGGATGGTGTTGAAACCCAATTGCTTCATCCGGTCGATCAGGAACTTGTAATCTTGCGAATACAAACCGTGAGCCACCCAATCTCTGGTCTCGAAACCAAACCAGTTGACGCCAGCGATGATGAATTCAGCGCCGGACGGGTTCAGAATCTGGTTGCCGCTGACGCGGTAACCGCCCGGTGCGCCGCTGGGCGGCGTGGGGGTGGGCGGGGGCGTGGCAGCGGGTGTGGGCGTCGAGGTAGGCGTTTTGGTGGGGGGGCGTGCCGCCGCGACCGGTTGCACCGGCTGAAACATCGTGGCGACCATCGCTAAAATCAGAAGAACGCAAAGAACTCCAGCAGCGCGCCGTGGTGCCTGGGTCATCGTCATCCTCCTTGGCTATGGGGTGTTGAGTGAACACAAATGCTACTCTAGGATTATACCCTGATTACAACCTTGCCAGCCGAATCTCGATTCTCTCAAGGTGCGGCCTCGCGCTCCGCGCGGTATAATCCTTTACCACAACTCGAGAGGCCAGAGATGGGCAACTATCGTATTCGCGTCGAAAAAGACTACACCGTATTCTCCGCCGCGCACTTCATCACTTACGACGGTCACGAGTGTGAAGCGCTGCACGGCCACAATTACCGCGTCGCCGCCAGCCTGACCGGGCAACTCGACGAGAACGCCTACGTCTTCAACTTCGGGCCGCTCAAACATGCGTTGCGCGACATCCTCGGCCGGCTGGATCACAAGCTGCTCTTGCCCCAAAACAACCCGCTGCTCGTGCTCGAAACCGATGCAGAATCGGTGTGCGCGGCCTACGCGCACAAACGCTACGTCTTCCCGCGCGAGGATGTCGTCCTGCTGCCCATCCCCAACACCACCGCCGAGATGCTCGCCGCCTGGCTCTGCGCGCAGTTGCGGCCGGCGCTGGGCGAGTTCGATACGCGCCACCTCACCTCGATCGAGATCGAAGTCGAGGAATCGTTTGGCCAGCGGGCGATCTATTGCGAGGAGTGGAAGTGACATGGCCGAGCCACACGTGGTGTATTTCGCTTTGGGATCGAACCTGGGCGATCGGCAAAGCAACCTGATCGAAGCGATTCAAAGTCTGCGCGCCAATGTCCAGGTCGAACGCATCTCATCCGTCTACAAAAGCCGCACCCCCGATGGCCCCGATCAGCCGCCCACGCTCAACGTCGTCGTCAAAGGCGTCACGGCGCTCGAGCCGCATGAGCTCCTGCGCTTCGCGCAGCGCATCGAGCGCCGCCTGGGCCGCGTGCGCGATAAGCCGCACCGGACGTACCCGATCGATATCGACCTGCTGGCCTACGACGATCGCGTGATCACCTCCGGCGACCTCAGACTGCCACACCCACGCCTGGCCCAGCGCGCGGTGGCCCTCGCCCCGCTCGACGAGATCGCGCCCGATTGGCTGCATCCGGCTCGACAGCAAACCGCGCGCCAGCTGCTCGAAGCGTTGGGCGGGCCGGACGGCGTCACGCGAGTGGCGCGCGGCCTGACCGCCCGGCTCGATCGGGACGTGCAAGAAGAACGGCCGCCCGCCTTGCTGCGGTTGGATCGGGTCGGCGTGACAGGCTTGCAGCGCGTGATCCGCTTATCGACGGTCAAAGGCCAGCTGTATCACGCGCACCTCAACCTGTCGGTCGAATTAGGGCCGGAACAGAAAGGCGCGCACATGTCGCGCTTCAGCGACACCGTCGAAGAGGTGCTCGACGAATTCGCCAGCGCGGAAACGCCCACGTTCGAGTCGCTGGCCGATCGCGTGGCCCGGCAATTGGTGACCGGCCAGCGCGCCCGCCGCGCCGACGTGGAAGTTCGCGCCCACTTTCCACTGTCCAAACATGCCCCCTTGTCCGGCAAGCTCTCCCAGGAGATCTACACCTTGATCGGCATTGCCTCCGCCACGCCTGGCCGCAGCATCAGCATCATCGGCGTGGAAGCGGAAGGCATGATGGCCTGCCCGTGCGCGCAGGACATGGTTCGCTCCGCCGCGCGCGAGCGCCTGCTCGAAGATGGCTTCGCCGAAGAGACGGCCGATCGCATGCTCGACCTCGTCCCGTTGGCGACGCATAACCAGCGCGGGCGGGGCACGCTGATGGTCGGCCTGCCTTATCCGCTGCGCCCGGCCGATCCGCCGGTGGTGCGCGCGCAAGACCTGGTCGAAATCATCGAGGCGTCGATGAGCTCCGAGAACTACGATTTGCTCAAGCGCCCCGACGAGCTGTTTGTGGTGCAGAAGGCGCATCGGCACCCGCGTTTTGTCGAAGATGCCGTGCGCGAGATGTTGTGCAACTTCGTCGAGATGTATCCCGATCTGCCGGACACCAGCTACGTCTCGGCGCGCCAGGTCAACATGGAAACCATCCACAAGCACGATGTGTTCGCCGAGCGCGGCGGCACGCTGGCCGAGCTGCGCGCCGAGCTGCGCAGTGGTGTCAGCCGCAAGACCTCACTGGAAACGTGGTTAGGGCAGCAGATCGATGGAACAGGCCCCGGCTAAGGTCTCTTCCCCCTGGTTGGTATAAACCAACGACCGCAAGTACAATCAGGCTAACCCATAGCCGCGAATAGCCGGTTGCTTAACAACTCGCCAGGGAGGTGAACCATGACGGGGGCGCGCATTGCGCGTTGGCGCCTGAACCGCCGCACTTTTCACATCCTGCTTGCGGTCATCCCGGCGCTGCTGATTCTGAGTGCTTTGAATTCGGTGGTCACCAGTACCCCCACGCAGGCTACGGCTGCCTGCGTGCCTGATAACCAGGTGGGCGGCCAGGTGTATCGTGATTACAACGCCAACGGCGCCCGCGATCCGCGCGAGGACGGTTCGCCTGGAGTCAGGGTGACCGCGTTCGATGCGAATGGGGCCGCCCTCACTTCGACGCTGACGATCAGCGATGGCACGTACGCGCTGAATGTCGGCAACGGCGCGCGGGTTCGGGTCGAGTTCAGCAACTTGCCGCCCGGCGCCTTCTCCGGCCCGTTTGGCGCCGATTCCGTCACCAGTGTCAGCTTCGCGCAAAGCCCCAACTGCGACGTGGACTTCGGCCTCAGCCAACCCAACGCCTACTGCCAGAGCGATCCCGACATCGCCACCAATTGTTACATCTTTGGCCCGCAGACCGATGTCGTCAGCCCGGTGCTCGTCAGCTTTCCGTACTCGGCGGGCGGGGCCTCGCTCCCGGCGATTGACGATCCACCGACGCATCCGGTTCACGCCACCAGCGATCAGGTCGGCACGACCTGGGGCCTGGCGTTCCAGCGCGAGTCGAACAGCCTGTTCGCCGCCGCCTTCATGAAGCGCCACACCGGCTTCGGGCCGGGCGGCAGCGGCGCGATTTATCGGATCGACCGGAACACCGGCAGCGTGAGCGCCTTCATCGATCTAAACTCGGCCGCGTATTTCGCCGGCTCGACCGGCGCCGATCCGCATGGCGTGAACGGCTACGTCATCGATACGAACGCGTGGGATGCCGTCGGCAAAGTCGCATTCGGCGATATCGACCTGTCGGAAGACGGGCAGACGCTGTGGGCCATCAACCTGTTCGATCGGCAGCTGTATGAGATACCGATTGGCGTTCCGCCGAGCGCGCCGCCGGCGGCCAATATCGGTCGCTTCCCGGTGCCTCGTCCGGGTGATTGTGCGGATGCCGAAATCAACACTCGGCCGTTCGGCCTGGGCATTCACAACGGTCTGACTTACGTGGGCCTGGTGTGCAGCGCACAGACTACGCAAAACCCGGCTCAGCTGCGCGCCTACGTGTACGCCTTCGACCCCGGCCCGAACACGTTTGCCCCAGCCCTGAACTTCTCGCTTGACTATCCGCGCCGCTGCGCCGTGAAAAACCCCACCGGCGCAGAGTGCGCTTTGGCAACCTGGCGCCCGTGGATCACAAGTTTTGCGACGATCTCCACGGTCTACTCTGTCCGTCCCAGCTTTGAATTCATCTACCCGCAACCCTGGCTCACCGATATCGGGTTCGATCACGACGACATGCTCATCGGGTTGCGCGACCGCTACGGCGATCAGATGGGCTACCTGCAGCGCCAGCCCGACCCGACCGACGCCAGGCTGTACTCCGGCGATGCGGCCGGTGATGTGCTCCGGGCCTGTTGGAACGGCGCGAACTGGCAGCTTGAAAACAACTCGTCATGCGGCGGGGTCGCGACGGCCGGGGCGAATACCGCGGCCGGGCCGGGCGGCGGCGAGTTTTACTTCCAGGAAAACTACCCGTTTCACGACGAGACTTCCCTCGGCGGGCTGGTCCAGGTTCCCGGCCGCGCCGATGCGATCGAAACCGTCTACGACCCGGTGTTCGATCCAAACGAGGAGTTCGACGGCGGCGTGTTGTGGTTGAATAACACCACTGGCGCGCGCAGCAAGAGCCATCGCATCTTCAGCACGCTGACCGACGACCCGCTTACCTTCGGCAAAGCCGGCGGCCTGGGCGATCTGGAAGCGATGTGCAATATCGCCCCGATCGAGATCGGCAACCGCGTCTGGTTCGATCAAAACCGGAACGGTATCCAGGATGCGGAAACCGCCACCGACGTGATCACGCCGGAGCTGTCGCTCGCGGGCGTCACCGTACACCTCTACGCGCCCGACGGCGCGACGCTGCTCGCCACGGCGGTCACTGGCGCCGGCGGCGAATACTATTTCTCCAATGCGCCGGGCAGCAGCACCGCCAGCGCGGTCTACAACATCACCGGCCTGGTTTTCAACACACCAGGCTATATCGTCCGGCTCGATAACCAGGCCGACTATGAAGGCGGCCCATTGGCGCAACTCGCGCTCACCCCCGCGAACGTCAACGGTGACGCCGATAACGTGCGCGACTCCGATGGCATGTTGGCCGTCCCGGCCGATCCGATCGGGCCGGGCAATTACCCGCAGGCCCGGGTCGCCACGCGCGGGGTCGGCGACAACGACCACACCTACGACTTCGGGTTCTTCAGCGCACGGCCTGCCACCGCGATCGAACTGTTGTACTTTCGTGTGAACGGCATCAGCCAGCCGCAGGTGCAGCTCGGCTGGGCCACGGCGGCAGAAATCGACAACTTTGGCTTCAACCTGTACCGCGCTTCAAACAACGACTTCAGCCGCGCGGAGTTGATCCACTTCGAGCCATCGGCGATCCAGGGCAGCGGCCCCGGCGCAACTTACGCCTACACGGACACCGTACCGACGAATGGCGCGTGGTGGTATTGGTTGGCCGATGTCGATACGCAGGCCCGCGAAATATTGCATGGCCCGGTGAGCGCCAGCCTCGACCCGACTGCCGCCTTACCCTATCGCCTGTATCTGCCAATCGTGGTAAAGTAGGGCCGTGCCACGTTCGCTCAAATCGGTCTGTCGATTTCTGCTCGTCATGCCCTGCTTGATCGGCGTCGGCGGTGAGGCCGTTGCTTCGCCGCCGATAGCTGACGCGCGCCCCGCTGTCACACTCACCGCCGACGGGTTGATCCTCGATTGGCGCGCGCCGCCCGCGCAGCTCGCGCCGCAGGCCGACGGCGCAGTGCGCGTCGAGTTGGCCGGTTACGCGCAGACCGATCGGCCCGGCGAGCCGCAACTGCCGTTCGCGTCGGCGTTGATCGCGCTGCCGCCCGATGCCATTCCTACCGTCGAAGTGTTGCTCTCCGAAGCGAGCGAGCAACTTCTACCTGGCCCACTGGCGATCGCGCCCCGGCCCGAAGGCGTCGTGCGCGATTCGGCGGGCGAGGTCATCGGCGGCGCATTCGCACCGGCGACCGAGGCGCATCCCATCCGACACGACCCGATCGAGATCGACATCCTCGGCAGCGTGCGCGGCGTGCGCCTGGCCCGCGTCACCTTCTATCCTGTAACGCTGATCGATGAATTCGGATTCCCGCAATCATCGCGCTTACGCCTCGTCACGCATCTACGCGCGGCGATTCACTTCAACGCCCCTGTCACGCCCATCGACCCTTCGTCCGGCGACAATCCGCTGCTCGCCGCCGTTCGCTCCGCCGTCGTCAACCCGGCCCAGCTTCAACCAACTATCCAACCAGCCAACCAACCAACTCACTCACCGCCTTCCGCCTTCAGCAATCCCACCGCCGCCATCGAGGTCAACGCCGCCGGTATCACCGCCATCACCTATCAATCTCTCATCTCCAATAACTTCCCGCTGAATGGCGTCAACCCGCATCATCTCCACCTCACGCGCGCCGGGATCGAAATCGCCGCCGAGTGGGACGGCGATGCGGACGCGATCTTTGAATCCGGCGAGCGCCTGCTGTTCTATGCTACTCCGCGCTTCAGCCGCTACGCGACTCACGACGTGTACTTCCTGTCGCTCGAAGCGACGCCCGGCCTGCGCATGTCGAGCCGCTCGGCTGCGCCCGCCGGCTACCCTGCCGGGTCGGTCTGGATCAGCGCGAGCGCCGAAGCGAACGCGCTATACACGCCCGATTGTCTGTGCCCGCCGATCCCGGCCGGCCGCGACGGCGACCGCTGGACGTGGGATGTGATCCGCCGTCCCGATCGCGCCTCGGTCGCGTATCCGATTCAGTTGCCCACGGTCAACGCGGCGCAACCCGCCGCGCTCACGCTGTGGCTGATCGGTTACACGAACGTCTCGGCCAATCCTGATCATCGCGTCGATGCGGCGCTGAACGGCCGGCCATTGGGTCGCATCGAGTGGGATGGCAAGCAGGCGATCACGGCTACGCTGCCGATCACACCGGGCATCCTCAACTCCGGCCTCAACACGATCTCGCTCACGCTCCCCGGCCTGTCCGGTATCACCGTCGAAGGGATGTGGCTCGACGCCTTTGCGATCCGTTACGCGCGCGGCAGCGCCGCGCAAGGCAACGCCGTCATCTTCACCGGCGATTCGGTCGCGCGGACGTATACGCTTGCGCTGAGCGCGGTGAGTGAGCTGCGCGCCTACGATATCACCGATGCCGATCATCCGATTCGCCTGACTCAACTAAGCGCGACGGGCAATGCGGTTTCGCTCAGCGATCCGGCCGGCGGCGGGGCGCACGTTTACGCGCTGGCTAGCGGCGTCGGGGTCTTGACACCGGCCAAAGTGCGCCTGGCTTCCACGTTGGCAGCGGGCGACAACTTCTCCGGCGCGGACTACGTCATCATTTCCCACGCCGATTTCATCTCCGCACTGTCGGACCTCGTCGCCCTGCGCCAATCGCAAGGCTTGAGCGTCGTCGTCGAGAACGCCCAGGCGATCTACGATGCCTACGGCGAAGGACGACCCGATCCGAATGCGATCCGTGCCTATCTCGCGCACGCTTACGCGACTTGGCCCGAACCGCCGACCTACGCGCTGCTCGTCGGCGACGGCACATCCGACCCGAAACGTTACCGACCCGACACACCGCCCACACTCATCCCGCCTTACCTCGCCGAGGTCGATCCGTGGATGGGTGAGACCGCTGCCGACAATCGCTTCGTCACGATCGACGGCGACGACAGCTTGCCCGATGTGCTGCTGGGGCGGCTGCCGGTCAATACGCCGGCTCAGGCGCAGATCGTCGTAGACAAGATCGTGAAGTACGAAACGCGACCCTGGCTGGGGACCTGGAACGGTAACGCGGTGTTCATCGCAGATAACAACGATCCGGCGGGGAACTTCCCGGCCGAGTCGGATTTTTTGATCACCAACTACATCACGACGCCATTCACGGCGCAGCGTGTGTATTTCACGCCGCCCACGCCAACGCTCACCACAACTCGGCAGACAATCCTCAATTGGTGGAATGCGGGCGCGGGTCTGATCGCCTTCACCGGTCATTCGTCGATCCATCAGTGGGCCACCGAGCGTTTCTTCCACCTGGAAGATGTGCCCGGCGTGAACAATGGCGGGCAGCTGCCGGTCGTGCTGGGCTTGACCTGCTTCACCGGATCGTTTCATAACCCATCGTTCGACACACTCGACGAAGCGCTGCTGCGCAAGTCGAACGGTGGAGCGATTGCCGCCTGGGGCGCGACGGGCCTCGGCGTCTCGACCGGCCATACGCAGCTGGCCGAGGGCTTCTTGAACAGCCTCTATCGCGACCGCCAGCCGATTTTGGGTTCGGCGGCACTCTCTGGTAAACTAAGGCTGGCTGCAACTTCGTCCCACTCTGATTTGTTGGATACATTCGGTCTCTTGGGTGATCCGGCCACGCGCATGAACCTGACCATCGCGCCCTGGCCGCACTCGATCTACCTACCGTCGATCCGGCGTTAGCCAAAGGGGGTCTCATGCGTAAAGTTCAATCGCTGTTTTTCATCTTGGGGGTGTTGGCGCTTGCGGTCCTTCTCCCGATCCGATCCGGTGGAACTGCCAGCGCGGCTCCTCCACTCGGTGATACGTTGACGCCGACAGACACACCTGTAGCATCGAACACGCCGACCAACACACCCTCGACCTCGGACACGCCGACGAGCACCCCTCTGGCCTCGAACACACCGACGGTCACCGGCACCCCGCCCACCGTAACGGCGACCATCGAGCGATCGACTACCGAAACGCCAGGCCCAACCCCGACGCCGGTCGAAACACCGCTGCTGCCGGAGTCCGGCGGGCTGACGCCGGTCGATCAGCCGCCGGCCGGTCTGGAGCTCACCCTGATCGGGCTGATCGTGCTGGTGTTCGGCTTCGCCTGGTTGATGGTCAGGCCCCGACGCGCGATGTGAGGCGCACACAACAAGCACAATCGATCGCCGAACGTTCGGCGCGCAGCCCGGCTCCGAACCAGCTGTGCGCCGCGTCTGCGCCCACGGCTGTCGGCGCAATGGATACATTTTCTACAGCTGCGGTCGCCGGCCCTTGTTCTCCGTCCCTTCATATCGCCGGGAGGCCAGTGTGAAGAAGTTCAGCTATGCCAACACTTTTATCGTTGGTCTGGGATTTCTCGGAATCAGTATCATCTGGCCCATTTTCAATCAATACCTCCCTATCTTTCTGCAGGCGGGCAATCCGGAATTCGAACGCCAGCTGCTGGCCGAAGGACGGGCAATTCCCGACATAGTTGGTTTCGCGCTGCCGCCAAGCATCGCGCTCTTCATCATGACCTGGGATAACTTGATCAATGTGTTTGTCCAGCCCTGGGTTGGCGAACGCAGCGATCGCACCTGGAATCGCTTTGGCCGGCGCAAAGGCTGGATTTTACTGGGGATGCCGATCGCGGCGCTGGCGTTCGCCTTTATCCCATTCGCCCAGAGCGTGTTGGCGCTCGCCGTGTTCATCCTGATCACCAACTTCGGTATGGCCCTGTTCCGCTCCCCCACCGTCGCCTGGCTCGGCGATTTATTCGATGTCGAGAATCGCAGTCAGGCCAACGGTGTGATCAATCTCATGGGCGGTATCGGCGGTCTGCTCGCCTACTTCGGCGGCGGGGTCCTCTTCAACTCACTGGGTCGATCGGCGCCGTTCATCGCCGGGTCGATCTTTCTCGCCGTGGTCGCCCTAGCCGCGGTCGTGCTGGTCCGCGAACCCAGGAATATCACGCGCGCTGATTCGAATGTCCGGGGCGTGCGGGCGAATCTTCGAGTCGCGTTGAGCGGCGCGGACAAGAGCATCGTGTTCGTCCTGCTCGGTATCCTTTTGTGGTTCATGGCCTTCAACGCCCTCGAAACGGGGCTATCGTCGTTTGCGGTTTTTACATTGGGAATGCGCGCCGGCGATGCTTCCATTTATTCTGGCGCGGTGACGATTTCCTTTATCGTGTTCGCTATCCCGGCGGGTTTGCTCGGCGCCCGGCTCGGACGGCGACGCGCGATTCAAATCGGCCTCGCCGGGCTAACGCTGGTGCTGTTGATCGGCTACTTTATCGTCCGCGATCCCATCACGTTCGCCCTGTTCTTGATCGTGGCCGGGGCCTTCTGGGCCATGGTCAACGTCAATAGCTTACCCCTGGTGTACGACTACGGGGACGAGCGCAAGATCGGGGCTTATACGGGTCTGTACTACTTCGCCTCGCAGGCTGCGGCGGTGCTCGGGCCGGTCTCCGGAGGATTGTTAGTCGATGCCCTGGGTGACCAGTATCGCTGGCTGTTTATCTTCAGCACAGTTTTCATGGCGCTGGCCTGGTTGACCATGACTCAAGTTCGGGCCAGAGCCGTGCAACTGGCGACAACCACTCCGTAAGCCTCTCCTGGTTCAAGCTAACCTGGGCGCGGCTTAACCTGCCGCCCCCTGGCGTGGGCGTGTTATAATCCGCGCCATGTCCTGGCCTGGAATCGTCGCCCACTATCGCCCGTATTTGAACCTCGACCCGCAGGCCGCGCCGGTCACCCTGCTCGAAGGCAACACGCCGTTGATCCCCGCGCCGCGCTTGGCCGCCGAGATCGCGCCCGGCGCCGAGCTGTATCTGAAGTACGAAGGCTTGAACCCGACCGGCTCGTTCAAAGATCGCGGCATGACGGCCGCGATCACGCAGGCGGCGCACGCCGGTGCGCGCGTCACGATTTGCGCCAGCACCGGCAACACAGCCGCCTCGGCCGCCGCCTATTCGGCGCGCGCCGGGCTGCGCTGCGTGGTGCTCGTGCCCGAAGGCAAAGTGGCGGCGGGCAAAATCGCCGGCGCGCTCGCTTACGGCGCGGAAGTCATCGCCGTGCAAGGGTCGTTCGACGACGCGCTGGCGCTGGTGCGCGAAATCTCTCAACGCCGACCCATCGCGCTGGTCAACTCCATCAACCCTTATCGACTCGAAGGACAGAAGACGAGCGCGTTTGAAATCTGCGATGCGCTCGGCCGCGCGCCCGATTGGTTGTGCCTGCCCGTCGGCAACGCGGGCAACATCAGCGCCTATTGGCTCGGCTTCAAGCAATACCACGCCGCCGGGCAAGTAGCTGCGCGACCGAAACTCCTGGGCGTGCAGGCCGCCGGCGCCGCGCCGCTCGTCGTGGGACACGCGATCGATCGGCCTGAGACAATCGCCACGGCGATCCGCATCGGGCGACCGGCGCGCGGCGAAGAAGCGTTAGCCGCCGCCGAAGAATCGCACGGTCGGATCATCGCCGTGAGCGACGACGAGATTCTGGCGATGTGGTATCGGCTGGCGCACGAAGGGGTGTGGGTCGAGCCGGCTTCGGCGGCGGGGGTCGCCGGGCTGGCGAATGAAGTGCGCGCAGGCCAAATCGATCCGAACGGGCGCTGCCTCGTCGCCGTCGTCACGGGTCACGGGTTGAAAGACCCCGGCGCGGTCACCGAGCGCGCGCCCCAGCTCAGAACGATAGCGGCAGATATCGGTGTGCTCGAAGAGCTGATGGGGTGAAGGGAGAATGGAGAATGAAGAATGAAGAATGGAGAATGAAGAATGGAGAATGGAGAATGGAGAATGGAGAAATCTACGGCATGATTCGCTTTCTTCATTCTCAATTCCCAATTCCCAATTCTCAATTCTCAATTATGGTTCACGTTACGGTTCCCGCATCTACCGCTAACCTTGGGCCGGGCTTCGACTGCCTCGGGCTGGCGCTCGGGCTGCACAACACGCTCGTGATGACGGCGCTTGACGACGGTTTCGAGTTGAGCATCGCGGGTGAAGGCGCCGATCGGCTGAGGAAAGATCGAGATAACCTGATCGTCCGCGCCGCCGAGACGCTGTGGCAACACGTCGGGCGCAGACCGGCCGGTCTGAAGATCGAAGCTGTCAATCGGATTCCGCCGGGGATGGGATTGGGGTCGAGCGCCGCCGCGATCGTGAGCGGGTTGGTCGCGGCGAATGCGCTGGTGGGCAAGCCGCTCGCGAAGCGAGAGCTGCTGCAACTCGCCGCGCGAATCGAAGGGCACGCGGATAACGTGGCGGCGGCGCTGTTCGGTGGGCTGACGTTGGTGAGCGCACACGCCGAGGATATCCTCGTCGATGCGCTGGCCGTGCCGCCGCTCCAGGTGGTGATCGCCGCGCCCGGCGTGCGGCTCTCGACGCGCGAGGCGCGCGCCGCATTGCCCACGCACGTGTCTCGCGCCGATGCCGTGTTCAACATCGGGCGGGCGCTGTTCGTCGTGCGCGCTTTGCAGTCGGGCAATTACGATCTGCTGAACCGGGCGATGGCGGATCGTTTGCACGAGCCGCATCGGCGCAAGTTGATCCCCGGCTTCGACGCCGTCGAACGAGCGGCGCGCGCGGCGGGTGCGGTCGCGGTGGCGTTATCGGGCGCAGGCCCAAGCCTGGCCGCGTTCGCGCCCGACAGGCAAGCCGAAATCGCGAGTGCAATGAGAGCGGCGTTTGAGGCCAGCGGTGTGACGTGCCGGACGTTTGTGCTGGCGGTGGATCAGCAAGGCGCGTCACTCGAGCGCCGGGCGCCTTAGAAACCAGGTTTCTCGAAGAAACCTGGTTTCTGTACAACTCAGATCTCCCGCGCCATCAGCAGCTCGTCGTAGTAGACGCCATCGGAGTAGATGACTTGCGGTTCGACGCCGTACACGCGAAGACCGCAGCGGGTATAACAGCGAATCGCACTCGTGTTCGTCGTCACGACAGCCAGTTTGACCAGGCGCACCCCCCGCGTCCGCGCCCACGCGATGCACGTCTCAATCAACGCCTCGGCCAGATGTAGACCCCGCCAGTCCGGCCGAACATAGACGCCCCAGATCATGCCATTGTGCGCCATCTTCGGCGCATATCCCTGGCGTAAACCGGTCATGCCGACCAGCGTCTCGCCGTCAACCGCAACCTGAAGCGTCTGATCGCGATCGCTCGCGCGCGCGCGAACCCAGTCGATCCAATACGTCATCGGCTGGTTGAGCTGCGTCGCGTAGTCCGCGCCGAACGCGGTGGGATGCAGCTGCAGGGACTCCAGGCGCAAATCGCGCGCAGCGGCCGTATCCGCTTCGGTTACCGCACGGATCGTGATCGGGCCACGGGAGGTTGTGAGGAGAATCCCCATCGTTCTACTCGGCAGTCGATTTGCTTGACACCTTCGCGCCCGGTTAGGTCGAGCCAGACCAACGCTTGATCAGCGTCAACGCTGCGTCGCTCTTCCCGATCTCCTCAAACCCCAAACGCTGGTACAACCGTAACGCGGGATTGCCCCGCGCCACGCTGAGGCTGACGGCCGAATAGCGCGACGCCGCTAGATCGAGCAGCCGGACAAGCAGCGCACTGCCGATCCCGCGCCCGCGATACTCCGGCAACATCGCAATCGATAGTTCGGGCGTGGCGTCGTCCACGTAACCGAAGCCCCGATTCTCGGCCGTCATTAATCGCAGCCAGGTTGCCCCGATCGGCTGGCGGCGATTCTGCTCGACCGCCATGAAGCCGGTATCGTCGGGCCGGCCCCAGCCTTCGACATAGCGGCGCAGCTCGGGGCGGTTCACGATGTCACGCGGGAATGGCGTGCCGCCCGGTGGAACGTGGAGCGCCTGATACAGCATTTCCCACACGAAGGGCTTATCCGCAGGCGCGAGGGGTCGGATGAGATAGTCCATACGGTATGGTCAACCTCCCGACCGCTCTCGCAGCGACCTTCGCCGAACACACCTGCGCCTGACCAAACAAAATCCGGTGCGAGTCGCACACCCGCACCGGTTGTTCTACATCTCGCGCCGACCCTCAAGCGCACGGGCCAGCGTCACTTCGTCGGCGTACTCCAGGTCCCCGCCGACCGGCAACCCCCGCGCCAGCCGTGTCACGCGCGCCCCCGATCCGGCCAGCTTCTTCTGGATGTACATCGCGGTGTTCTCGCCTTCCAGGCTGGGGTTCGTCGCCAGGATCACCTCGCGGACAGGACCGGCGGCCACCCGGTCGAGCAACTCGCGGATACGCAAATCGTCCGGCCCGATCCCTTCCATTGGCGAGATCGCGCCGTGCAGCACGTGATAGCGCCCCTGATACTCGCGCGTGCGCTCGATCGCCTGCACGTCGAGCGGCTCCTCGACTACGCAGATCACTCCGGCATCGCGCGCCTCGCTCGTGCAGATCGCGCACGGGTTCGTATCGGCGATGTTGAAGCACGTCGCGCAGAACACCGTGCCCGTCTTCAGATCGCGCAACGCCTCGGCCAACACATCGGCCTTGCTCGTCGTGTCCTTCAAGAGATAATAGGTCAGGCGCGAAGCGGTCTTCGGCCCGATGCCCGGCAGCTGCGCAAAAGCTTCGACCAGTTGGGTAACTGCTTTAGGAATAGTGTCCATATCAGAGATCGCGTATTGCGTATGGTGGATAACGTATCGCCGGCTTTCGTCGTCTGCGCTAAGCCATCCGCGATAAGCGCTTTACTGTCAACGCAATGGCGGCAGACCCAAGCCGCCGGTCAGGCCTTGCAACTTCTCCGCCGCATGCAACTGCGACCGCTCGATCGCTTCGTTGACCGCGGCGACGATCAGGTCTTGCAGCATTTCCAGGTCGTTCGGATCCACCACGTCCGGCGACAGCTTGATCGACTTGATGCGCTGCTGGCCGGTGACCACGATCGTGATCGCGCCCCCGCCCGCCGTCACTTCCAGCGTTTCGTCGGCCAGCGCCTCCTGCGTTTTGACCATTTCTTCTTGCAGCTTCTGCAGCTGGGCCATCATATTGCCGCCACCGCCCATCGGCGGTCGAAAGCCACCTTTTTTGCTCACACGATCCTCCTATCTTCGCGTATCACCTGTCGCGTATTGCTAATTGCTTATCGCTTATCGAGAGCGTACAGTGCCCACACCCATTCAAGAACTTGCTCATGGCCCGCGCCAACCACCAGGGCGCGGTGGGAGAGCATTTTCAAACAGTCGTTTACTCACCGGCTCAAGCGTCCGTCACGGGCCGCACCTGCGCGCCGAGTCGTTTGGCCTCCTGCACCACCGGGTCGTTATCGACGACGCAGCGCGTGCGAACCGGCTTGCCGACGATCTCGCTAATCACATCCTCGACCAGGGACTTGTCTTTGCCCTTTTCAAACTTATCACACAACATCTGCGATGGCCACTGCAAGACCAGCGCATTGCCCTCGACGGTTACCAGCTGACACGAATTCATCAAGCCCCACGTCTGCACGCTGCGCGTCCGGAGTGAAGCTAATACGGCCGGCCACTTGGCCGAGACTTCATCCAGCGTCAGGTTGGCGACGGGGCCATTCGCCGGCGTCGGGGTTGACGCCGGAGGTTTCTTGGGCGCTCCCGGTTGAACATTCGCGGATCGTTTTGACGGGGCCGCTTGGGCGGCGGGCGGATCAGCCGACCGGGAGCTGGCCGGGGATTGCGCTCCACTCGACGCTGCTGCTTGAGAGCGCGGCGCAACCGGCGCCAGTTGATTGAGCGCGTCGATATACGCCAGTTCGAGCGGCAGCTGCGGTTGCCAGCCGGTCTTCAATTCTGACGCGGCCTGATTGAACAGCTTGGTCGCGCGGACGAGCCGATCCAGATCGAGCCGGCCCGCCTGCTCCTCCATGCGCGCCCGCTGCTCGCTCGATGCGCCGAGCTGCGATCCTTCGCCGAGTTTGATCAACAACAGCCCGCGCAGATACTCGACGATCTGCCGCGCCAGCTGGCGCGCATCCGCGCCCGCATCGACCGCGGCATTGATGGCCTCCAACCCTTGGGCCGCGTCGCCCGCCGCCAGCGCATCGGCCAGCGCGCTCACCCGTTCGAGCGCGCCCGCGCCTAACACCTCTTGCGCCCGCTCGATGGTGATGATCGCGCCGCCGGCGGCCAGTTGATCGAGCAGGCTGATCGCATCGCGCATGGAGCCGGTCGCCTGGCGCGCCACCAGCGCCAGCGCAGCCGGATCGGCTTGCAGGCCCTCGGCCTCGACCAGCCGCTGCAACCGCGACACCAGCTCGTCCAGCGTGAAGCGTCGAAACGCAAACGGCTGGCAGCGCGAGACGATGGTGACCGGCACTTTCTGCGGATCGGTCGTCGCCAGGATGAAGATCGCGTGCGGCGGCGGCTCCTCCAACGTCTTGAGCAGCGCGTTGAAGGCCGGCTCGGTCAGCATGTGCACTTCGTCGATGATGTAGACTTTGTAGCGCGCCTCGCCCGGCGAAAAGTTGATCTTGTCGCGCAAGTCGCGGATTTCGTCGATGCCGCGATTCGACGCGGCGTCAAGTTCGATCAGGTCGAGCAGCCGGCCTTCGGTGATGGCCGTACAGATCGCGCAGGTATCGTCGGGGCGCTGCGCGAGATCGGGATTCAGGCAGTTGACGGCTTTGGCCAACAGGCGCGCCAGCGTCGTCTTGCCCGTACCGCGCGGACCGGAGAAGAGATAAGCGTGCGCCACGCGGCCGGAGACGATCGCATTTCGGATCGTCTGCACGACGTGCTCTTGCCCCACCACGTCTTCAAACGTTTGGGGCCGCCACTTGCGATACAAGGCTTGCGCCATTCGATCTCCTGTGAGTGCAAGAAGTGTAACACGGTAAACAGGCGGCGGCAAGTAAGGAGATTAGAAAGGGCGCATTTCACATTGGGGGCGAATCTGGGATAATGCGGAACAGCCCATTCTGCGAGGAGATAGACCCATGAGACGCCCCCGCGCCGAACTGAAAGCCGACTTGACAAAGTTGGCGGATGACGTGATCGACGAACTGCT
>DATDPU010000005.1:0-5581 GCA_035292585.1 Anaerolineae bacterium
TTCTTCTGCGAATATCGGCAACAGTGCGTTGAACTCAGCCACGGTCAAACTGGTCATGCTTAGAAATTTGCGCGGACTCTTGTGTAAAGTGGCGTAGGTTATCATAAACCCAATGATACCCTATTTCCGATAAGGTCTAACAAGTAGCTTAGGACTTACGCAGTTGGCGCGGCAGTTGCACTGCCGTCGCCGCATCTGCCGCACAACCCTCTTCGCTACGCTCGTGGGCAGGCCGCCGCCCTTCTTTATGAAGGGCATGTAGGGCGGCGGCTGAACTGCGGCAGCAACATGCAACTGCGTAGATCCTGAGCTCTAATCACCGAAAGAGATGCCCAGATCGCGGGCGGTCAAAATGGTATCGCAATCCAGCGGCACAACCTTCATACGCCGCGTGGCTTCTTCGAGCGGCACGTAGCGCACCGTCGGCGGGTCGAGCGCCACCATGATCCCCGATTGACCTTCGTCCAACGCGCGCACCGCCGCCGCGCCGAAGCGCAGCGCGAGCAGCCGGTCGAACGTAGTGGGCGTGCCGCCGCGCAACAAATGCCCTAACACCACGTGCCGCGTTTCTCTGCCGGTGAGCGCTTGCAGCTGAAGCGCGACTTTTTCGGCAATACCGCCCAGCCGCTCCGCGCGGCCGACCCGTCTCTCGACGACCGATCGGGCGCCGCCTTTCGGGGTCGCGCCCTCGGCGACGGCCACGATTGAAAAATTGCGTCCGCGCCGGGCGCGTGTCTCGATCGCCTCGGCCACCTTTTCGATATCGTACGGAATCTCCGGGATGAGGATCACATCGGCCGAGCCGGAGACGCCGGAGTTCAGCGCGATCCAGCCGGCGTAACGGCCCATGACCTCGACCACCATCACGCGGCGATGGGACTGCGCCGTAGAGTGCAGCCGATCCAGACATTCGGTCGCAAACGATACCGCCGTGTCAAACCCGAACGTGGCGACCGTCTTATCCAGGTCGTTGTCGATCGTCTTCGGGACGCCGATCACGCGCAACCCTTTGCGCGCGAAGGCATTCGCGATCTCCATCGAGCCGTCGCCGCCGACGGTGATCAGCGCGTCGATCTCGTGCATGCGAAAGGCCCGGATCAGCTCATCGGAACGATCGACCTCCACCAGTTTGCCCCGCCGGTCTGGAACCGGATAGCGCAGCGGATTGCCCCGGTTGGTCGTGCCCAGAATCGTGCCGCCCAGGTGCGTGATGCCGCGCACCGACTCGGTCGTCAAAGGAATCACACCGCCGCCGGGATATTGCTCGGGCAGCATCAGACCGTTGTAACCCTCGCGGATACCCACGCACTCCCAGCCGCGATTGAGCGCGGATAGAACGGCGGCGCGGATCACGGCGTTGAGACCGGGCGCATCGCCGCCGCCGGTGGAGAGGGCGATGCGCCTGATCGGTTGCTGCAAACTTGTCGATCGGGGCGCCCGTGTTTTCTTCGCCATAGTGAGGGTCATCCTTTTCCCCGCAGCGTCTCACCCAACGCCTGCGCCAGCTCGGCGGCCGTCGCGTAGCGCGCATCGGGCTGCTTGGCGAGCGCCTTCAAGATCACCTGCTCAACCTCGCGCGTCAGCGCGGGGTTGAACGTGCGCGGCAAGGGCGCCGGTGCGTAGATGTGTTTCAGCGCCAGCTCGACCGGTTTCTTCGCATCGAACGGCAAGCGGCCCGTCAGCATCTGATACAGCATGACGCCCAGCGAGTAGATGTCGCTGCGCCCATCGATCTGGCCCGCCAACCCTTGCTCAGGCGACATGTAGGCCGGCGTGCCGATAGCCAGTCCGGTCTTCGTGAGGTGCGCCGTCCCCGCCAGCATCCGCGCCACACCGAAATCGGTCAGCAGACAGGTTCCCTGCTCGTCGACCAGGACATTCGCCGGTTTCACATCGCGATGCACCACGCCCAGCCCGTGCGCGTAGTGCAAGGCCGCGCACAATTGGCGAGTCGCGTTGAAGACTTGCTCCAACGGCAGGGGCTGATTTCGCAGGTAGTCCGCCAGCGTGCCCGTCTCGATCAGCGGCACGGCCATGTAGGTATAGCCGTCGGCCTCGCCAAAATCCTCGAGCGGCAGGATGTTGGGGTGGTGCAGATTGGCGACGACCAGTGCTTCCTGGTGAAAGCGGCTGACGAAAACAGGATCGGTTGCCAGCTGCCGTGGCAAAACTTTGAGCGCGACGAAGCGATCCCCAGCGGCGCGCCGTGCCCGATAGATGGCAGCCATGCTGCCGCGACCCAGCGGCGCGATCACGCGATATGGGCCGATCTGCCTACCGATCAGGTCTTCCATGAATGAACCTTATCCGCTGAGAAACCAGGTTTCTCACCCCTGCACTTTGTTCGGGGGCCTTCGGGAAACCTGGTTTCTGGAGCGACTGAAACGCTTGCGGTGAGTTAGTGAACTGCTACCACCATAAACCGCTAAGGCCAGGTTGGCTGACCATTAATCTTCCGCCCCCATCGGCCACAATCCCGCCGTGATGAACATCAGCGCGATCGCCAGCAGGACAAAGCCGAACGCCTGGCCCGGAAACAAACTGATCTGCAGCCCGGTGTTCGGCAACATCTCCGGTGGGCGGGTGGGCGTGGCTGTGCCCCGCGCGCTCGTCGCTGCGCCGGTCGGCGTGGCGCTCGGTTGAGCGGAGGGTGCGGTTGCAGTGACTGTCCCTGATGGCGTTGGGCCTGCTTGAGACCCGCCTATTGTTTCCGTAGGCCGAGGGGTCTGGCGGGGCGGTTGGAACAACGTCGGGGTCGACGTAGGCAGCGGCGTCTGTCGCGGCGGCTGGAATAAGGTAGCCGTCGCCGTCGGCGTCTGGATCGAATACAGACCCATATCTTCGATCTGAAAACTGATGCCCGGATAACCGGTCGTCACGACATCCAGGCTGGCCGATTCGTAGCCTTGCTTTTCAAACGCCAGGGAGAATCCATCGTGAATCTGCGGATCGTAACAGACCAGCATGTTGTACTCGCCGTCAGGCGAGGTCACGGCGCTTGCGCCGAACGAGGCGGTGACCTCGACGCCGCCGAGCAACACCTCTGTTTCGGCGTCGAATACCAGCCCGTTGAACACGGTATCCAGACACGGCGTCGGCGTCGGCGGTAGCGGGGTCGGGGATGGGGCCTGCGCAATCGCAGGCGCGGTCGGTGTGCCTTGCACAATCAGGCCCTGATCGATCGAAAACCCGAACGCCTGTGAGAACGAGCGGCCCAGCGGCCCGCGATCATACGCGATGATCATCAGGATCGAAACGGGCAATAACAACAGACCGATGATCAGCGCGATCACCTTTTTGCGCTGGACGTGACGCCGATACAATTCGCCCGAGCCGAACCGGTTGGGGCGCAACGCGCGACCTGGGGCAGCCATGCCTTACTCCTTCTCCCCGTAACGCGCCAGCGCGCCCGCCTGCTTGATCCACGCTTCGGGATCGATCCGCCGCCACTTGGGCGCATTGAGAATGCCGCGAATATCTTCAGAACTGGCATTCGCCAGCTCGACAAAGCTGTTGATGCCCGCCTTGTGCAGCAGCCACTCGGTCTTGGGGCCGATGCCTTTGATCGCCGTCAGATCGTCGGGGTGATGCCGCACGTACACCTCGTAGCGGCGGCGCACGGCATCAAGCTCGGCTTCGCGTTGAGCTAACGCGCGCTGCACCTCGGCCAGGCGGACTTCGAGATCGGCGCGCAGCGCCTGCGCCGCTCGATTGTGTTCCTGGCGTTCCTCAGCCAACCGCTCGGTGAACTCCGCCTGCACTTCGGCGCTGCGCGCCTCGCGTTCCTTGATCGCGGCCGCGCGATCCTCCAGTTCCGCGCGCAACTGAGCCAGCCGCGCCTCGTGGTCGTTTTGGAGCAGCGCTATACGCTCATCGCGGTCTTGGGTCAACGTCGCGGTGCGATCGACCAGCTGCTGGCGAAGTTCGCCCAGGCGCGCTTCATACTGGCTTTGCAGCGCAGCCAGCCGTTCCTCACGGTCTTGAACCGCAGCGGCCAACCGCTGTTCGTATTCCGCGCGCAGCCCGGCCGCGCGCGCTTCGACGTCATCGCGTAGCGTCTTCTCACGGCCGTCGTAGGTTGCGCGCACCTCGGCCAAACGCTGCTCGTATTCTTGCACGCGCGCAGCTTCACGCGCCTCGAACTCAGCGCGCAGCGTCTGTTCACGGCTGTCATACGCGGCGCGCAGCTCGGCCAGACGTTGCGCGTACTCGTGTAAGCGCGCCGCCTCGCGCGTTTCATATTCCGTACGCAGCGCGGAGACCAGTCCCTCGGCCTGGGCGCGCACCGTGATGACTTGCTCGTTGGCCTGAGCGCGCAACTCGCCGAGTTGTTGTTCGATCTGCCCCCTGGCATCGACGGCATGCCGCCCGTTTTGAGCTTGCAGCGCGGCCTCGCGCTCGGCAATTCGCGCCTGCCAGTGTTTCTCGCGTTCGACGAGATCAGCCTGGTGCAGTCGATCGCGTTCCGCCAGCTGCATTCGGAGCGCGGCCAGCTCGGTCTCGCGTTTTTCAAGGACTTCTTTGAAGGTGGCGGCCACGGTATCGACGGCAGGTTCGGCCGCCAGCGGCGTAATCGCCTCGCCTTCAAGCGGGCCGAACAAGGCCGCGCGCGACTTCCAGAAAGCAAGGTCCATGCGCCATTCGACAATCCAGCCGAAGAGGAATCCCAGGATCAATCCGAACACGATAGCCAAAACGGTCGATCCGTCCATTGCGGAACCCCTTTTAGATTGTGAGGAGAGCCGGCGTCAGTTCGGCCCGGCGGTTGGGACATCCGGCGGCGCAGCGGGTTGCGCAGCGACCGGCTCTTCGGTCTGGAGCGGCGGCAGATCGTCCAGGCTGCGCAGGCCGAAGTGTTGCAGGAATGCGAAAGTCGTGCCGTACTGGATCGGGCGACCGGCAGTTTCCAGCCGGCCTACTTCTTCGATCAGACCTTTGCTCAACAAGGTCTGGATAACGCCGTCGCAATTCACGCCGCGAATCATCTCGATTTCGGGCCGGGTGATTGGCTGTTGATAGGCGATAATGGCGAGCGTCTCCAGGGCCGGCTTCGACAACCGACCCGTCAAGGCCAGGCCCAGGAATTTTTCGACGTAGAGCGCGCACTCGGGCCGGGTGGTCAGCTGCACCTTGTCGCCCCGGCGCTGCAAGATCAGGCCGCGCGCTGCGCCGTTTCGGGAGAGCGTCTTCAATTCGGCCAGGGCCTCTTCCACCTGCTCGGCGCCTACATCCAACGCTTCAGCCAGGCGGCTTATCGGCACAGGTTCGCTCGACACGAACAGTAAGCTCTCGACCATCGCGGTCAGCGGCAAGGGCAGGTTTTCCGATGGGGTTTCGGGAGACTCGTTTGACATGCTACTCAAGGGTTTGCAGGATAAAGTGGTCGTGCGAGAGGATTATAGCACAGCGAAAGAGTGAGATACAATTGGCGAAAGGTTCTAGGGCGCATTTCACATTGGGGGCGAATCTGGGATAATGCGGAACAGCCCATTCTGCGAGGAGATAGACCCATGAGACGCCCCCGCGCCGAACTGAAAGCCGACTTGACAAAGTTGGCGGATGACGTGATCGACGAACTGCT
>DATDPU010000006.1:0-3722 GCA_035292585.1 Anaerolineae bacterium
TGGTGCAGGGGTCCATACCCACCTCCTTGAGGTAGAAGTATGAACCCACTGCACACGATGTCCTGGCGGCAGATCACCACTAGCGCGCCCACGATGTCGTGGCGGTTCTAGCGCCCACGATGTCGTGGCGGTTGACACGTATTGCGTAAAGCGTAGTGCGCAATACGCTCTGATGCAGAGGCTAGTACCCCGACCACTTAATTTTGCGGGGTTCGGACGGCAGTTGCACTGCCGTCCGCCGCAGGCCCACGGGGCGGCTTCGCACTGCAACTGCGGCAGGAACTATGCAACTTCAAGTTGTCGAAGCACTAGTTCATAAGTGGAGGCTCTATGGCCGGACGTGACGGCAAAGGCGAGAAGTTCTCGCCCGGCTCGCGCAAAACCGATCGCACCGTCGACGATGCGCTCAGGACGATGGAGCGCCTGGCGACGTGGCTGGAGTCGGCCCGACAAGAGAATGTCTGGCGCCAGACCGACGATCCGCTCCAGGCGGCTATGCTGCACGGGATGCTGATCCATTTGCGCGAGGAAATCGATCAACTGCTCGCGCTGGGTGGCGACGAGCTGCAGGACACCGTCCACGCCTTGCGGACGCTCGCGACGCAGGAAGCGTGATGGCGCGCCCGGTGACTTCAACTAGAGCCGACCCACAAATCGGCGCTGCCTTGAAGCGGCTTGACGCGCTGATCGAGCGCGCGCCGGACCTGGCCGAACTGGCCGCTTTCTATCGCGCTGTCGTGCCGGCCCTGCACGACGCGCAAGCCGGCGTTCTACCGTTCGTGCTCGATCCCGAAACTGCGCAGCGCAAACTCGAATCCGGCCTGCCGCTGCTGGTCGGCGAAGACCTGCCGCTCGACCTGGCGACGACCCGCGAGCTCTTCCTGCGTTTATGCCGCACCGTCGAAAGCGCGCCTCAGCCCGAGCGTTCTCGCGCCTCGATCTTTTCGCGCGGCCGCCCCGATCCGCTCAAGCTGATCGAACCGGCGCACGACGGCAACGGGGCGGCGCTGCGTTCGACCGCCGCCGGGCAAATTCGCCGCGCCGTCGAGCGGAACGAACTCGATCTCGCGCCGGTGTGGGAAGCGCTGGCGGCAGGCGAGCGGCAGCGTATGGAAGCGGTCGCCGCGAGCTGCCAGCTCGACGCGGGTCTGCTGCGTCTACTGGCCGAAAACAGCCTCAAGCCCGCGCTGCGCGTCTGGGCGCGCGCACTCAAAGCTAAGGTGAACCTGGATCACTGGCGGCGCGGCCAATGCCCCATGTGCGGCAGCGCGCCCGCCTTAGCGGAGATTCAAGGCAAAGACGGCGAGCGCCGCCTGCGCTGCGGCATGTGCGGCGCCGATTGGTATTATCCGCGCCTGCAATGCGTGTTCTGTAGCAACTCGGATCACCGAACGCTGGGCGCCTTGAATGTCGAGGGTGAAGAAGAAAAATATCGCGCGCAGACCTGCGAGAAGTGTCGCGGCTACCTGAAGATCGTGGCGACCTTCGACCCGACGCCGGTCGATCAGCTGGCAGTCGAAGACCTGGCGACGCTCCACCTTGATCTGCTGGCCGCCGAGCGCGGCTATGCGCGCCCGCCCGTGAGATGAGTGCTTTGTCCACGAATCTACACGAATGAGCACGAATGCTTGTTTGATTCGTGTTCGTTCGTGTGAATTCGTGGATCATTGCTTTTGGTTGCGGTGGGAGACCGCGCTATGAAAAACCCGTTCGAGTTTCTCAAGCGCCCCGATCCGATCACGCCCGATCAAGTGCTGGCCGCGCTCGGCCAGGTTCTGGAACCCGAAGTCAACCGCGACATCGTCTCGCTCGGCATGGTCAAAAACGTCGAGGCGCGCGCAGGCGCGATCCGCTTCACCATCCGATTGCGCGAAGCCGGCAGCCCGCTACAGGTGCCGATCGAGCGTCGGGCGCGGCGCGCGGTGCTGGCGCTCCCCGGCGTGCATCAAGTGGACATCGCCTTTGAAACCGGCCCGCGCTCGCAGTTGCGCGAAACGTCGCGGCTAAACCTCGACGCGCAAGCAGTCGTCGCCGTCGCCAGCAGCAAGGGCGGCGTAGGCAAATCGACCGTCGCCGTCAACCTGGCGGTGGCGCTGGCGCAATTGGGCCAACGCGTCGGCCTGCTCGACGGCGACATCCACGGCCCCAGCATCCCGCTGATGCTGGGCCTTGCCGATGAGCAGCCGTTCGCGTTCGGCGAGCAAATCTTCCCACCCGACGCGCACGGCGTGCGCGTCATGTCGATGGGCTTTCTCGTCCCGCCCGAAGCGCCGGTCATCTGGCGCGGGCCGATGCTGCACCAGGCGCTGCGCCAGCTGCTCCGCGATGTCATGTGGGGGACGCTCGATTATCTCATCGTCGATCTGCCGCCCGGCACGGGCGACGTGCAGCTGACGCTCACGCAATCGCTGCCGCTCGCCGGGGCGGTGCTGGTCACCACTCCGCAGGCGGTGGCGCTGGCCGACGTGTTAAAGGGCGGCGAGATGTTCCGCCAGCTGGATGTGCCGCTGCTGGGCCTGATCGAAAACATGAGCTACTACCTCTGTCCGCATTGCGGCCAGCCGGAGGCGATCTTTGGCGAAGGCGGCGGCGAACGCCTGAGCCAGAAGCTCGGTACGACGCTGCTGGCGCGCATCCCGCTCGATCCGGCGGTGCGAGCGGGATCGGATAACGGCCGGCCCAGCGTGCTGGACGCCGACTCGTTGGCCGGGCAGGTGTTGCGCCAGAGCGCGCAGGCCCTCGTCGACAAGATCGGCTCGCTGCAACCCTCGGCGCGACGCGCTCAACCGGCCCGCTTTGTGGCCGACCCCGAACTGCGTATCCTCAACTGAGGCCGCTGATCCGCCTGCCTTTCAACAACAATTGGGCCGGATTTGAACCGGGCTTAATCCTGATCGATTATGCTGGGCCGCGATGAAGAGAACCTATCGCGCATCTCGATCGACCTCCAGCCGGACCCCAGCCACGCCTGATCGCCAACGACTCTCACGCCCGAGGCGCGCGCGCCCGATCGTAGTGCCTGCACCCGGCGCACTGTCGCTAGGCGCTCAACAAATCCTGATGGGGCTGGCCGGATTTCAAGTGAGTCGCCCCTCCCATTGAGAATCGGCGGTCTTGACCAACCGCTTAACTCCTCTCCTCACTGGTTGCCGCGCGTCCGGACTTCCCCCGGACGCGCGGCGTGTTTTCCGTCTACCCGAGCTTTCACAAATTAAGAAGATTTAATCTGCATTTGTGCTGAGTTTGAGGTAACTCGGCTACGATGCAACTTGCCGCACAAGAGCTAATCCAAATTGCTAAAAAGGAGAAGACGAAGCATGAAACGCAATCGTACGTTGTTGTTGCTGATGACGGTCGCCGCAATCATTGTCAGCGCCTGTGGGCCAGCCGGGACCGCCGCGCCCCAACCGACCCAGCCCCCGGCGCAACCGACTCAGCCATCAACCGAACCGACTCAACCTGTCGCGCCCGAGCCGACCCAGCCTCCGGCCGGAGCGGTCGGCGTGCTCCCCGAAGTGAACCCATTGGAGGTGACGGGAGACATTGTGACGGCGGGGAGTTCGACGGTATTCCCGCTGTCGGAGGCGATGGCGGCGCGCTTTGAGGACGAGGGCTACGCCGGCAACATCACCATCGACAGCATCGGCTCCGGCGCCGGGCTGGAGCGCTTCTGCGTGGCCGGCGAGACCGACATCGCCAACGCCAGCCGGGCGATTCGCGCC
>DATDPU010000007.1:0-43110 GCA_035292585.1 Anaerolineae bacterium
TCGCCACCCGCAAGTTTCCGATTGAGGAACCCGTGCATGATCTACTACCCGAATTCCGACGTAACCGCACACGATGTCGTGGCGCTTGGCCTGACTAGAGATTGGCTCAAAATGCACACACGATGTCGTGGCGGTTGACAAATACGCTCTACCTTTTACAGCAACTCCTGCCCGCCCATCACGATGACCGTGCGCATGATCAAGCCGCCGATCAAGATCAAGATCGCCGTCAACAACGTGAGTCGCGTGGTCGTCTTCATACCCTGGAAGCCGGCGCGGAACTGCAACGCCAGCGGGATGATCAACCCCAGGATCAGAACGCCGCCGATGAGGAGGATGCCGTTCACGCCGTTCAAGATCGGCCCGGCGGCGGCGCCCAACAACGCGAGCAAGACGACCAATAGCACGATTTCGAGGATGATCGCCATATTGTCGGCCTGCTTCAGCCTGGCCCACGACTGGCCCACGTCCACTTTCGTCAGCGCCAGGCCGAGTGCAATGGCGGCCATGCCTGTCGAGGCCCCTGAGGCGACGAAGAGCGCGCCGAGCAAGGGCGTGTCGGCCCACACCGGCAGATGCGTATGCGCCAGCAGCACGCCGGTGTACGAGGCCAGGAAGAACCCCACCAGCCCGCCTAGGATCGAGTAGATCATGCGCGGCGTGCTGTTGTACTTCAGGCGGAACGGCGCCCGCTTCAGGCGGCCGGTCTCAACCAGCGCGTCCAGGAACGACAGGAAGCTGAACACCCCGAAGAACAGCAGCGCATACGCGCCGACCGAGATCGGCGAGTCCCATTTGGGCCAGGGCAGGAAGGTGCGGCTGTAGACGATCATGTGCCAGAAGCGTTCCGGCGCCCCCAGGTCGAGGATCAGGAATAGACCGGACAGCAACGCGAGCGGGAAGGCGATGTAGTAACCCATGCGCGCGATGGGCCGGTCTTCCGGGCGGCCGACCAACTCGATGACCGCCGCTGTGAAGTAAGCCCCGCCGGCGATGCCGCCGACGAAGAAGTAAAGCACAATCCACCATTCCCATAGCGGAGATTGAAGTTCAGTCGGCATGATCAGGCCTCCTTTCCGTCGTCGACCGTAGCGCCCCGGTTGCGGAAGGCGATCAGCGTCGTGATGCCCAGGATCACCGCGCTCGCCATGCTCCAGAGCGACCCTGAGAAGAGATTGCGCTGCGGCAACTGCGGGTTGCGCGGCTGGCCGTACACCTCAGGCTCGTCGAGGAGCAAGTAAAACACGTTCAGCCCACCCAGGACATCGGTATCCCCGTAGACGTGCGCTTTGTCGTACCCGATGGCCTTTAGCGTATCCACCCGCTGCCGCGCCTTGATGCGCAGCTCGTCTACGTCGCCGAAGACGATCGAGTCGGTTGGGCAAGCTTTGGCGCAGGCCGTTTCCAGACCCTGATGGATGCGATCGTCGCACAGCGTACACTTGTTGACCCGGCCGGTCTGCTTGTTGTAGCTGATCACGCCGTAGGGGCAGGCGCCGATGCAGGCGCGGCAGCCGTTGCACACGTCTTGATCCACCACGACGTTGCCCAGGTCAGTGCGCCGGAGCGCGTGGGTCGGGCAAACTTCCAGGCAGCCGGCCTGGACGCAGTGCTTGCACGAATCGCTCATCATGTACCAGGCCATGTTGCCTTCCAGCGATGAACCGCGCTCGATGAAGCGCACGCGCCGCCAGTTGGTGGCGGTGAGCCGCCCGGTGTTGTCGTAGGAGTCGCCGGTGAAGTTGATCGCCTTGAGCTGGCCGTTCACTTCCTGGAAGTCATCCGGCTCGCCTTCCAGCTCGTTCCACTCTTTGCAGGCGACCTGGCAGGCTTTGCAACCGATACAGATGGAGGTGTCGACGAACATTCCCTTAGGCATTGCACACCTCCCCCGGCGAGTCGTTGCATTGCAGGCTGGCGATCGTCACCTCCGGCCCGGTGTGTTGGGCGATCAGCTCCTGGTGTATTTCGGGCGCGGGCCGGGAGCGGCGGCCCAGCCGCAGGTCGCACGAAAAGACTTTGCCCTCGTGGATGCTGACGTTGGGGTCGGCCACCAACGCGCTGATGTCGTTGGTCACATCGCCGCTGGCTAGGCCCTGGTAACCCCAGTGCCAGGGGATACCGATCTCGTGCACCGTCTTGCCGTCGATGACGAAGGGCCGCATGCGGCGCGTGACCAGCGCCCGACCCTCCACCTCGCCCCGCGCCGTGACGACGGTCACCCAATCGCCATTCTTGATCCCTTTCTCTTCGGCCAGCTCGAAGCTCATCTCGACGAACAGCTCCGGCATCAACTCCGCCAGCCACGGCAGCCAGCGGCTCATCGTGCCGGAGAGATAATGTTCGGTGAGGCGATAGGTCGAGACGACGAGGGGATACTTCTCGGCATCCGCCATTTCGTGATACGGATTCCCCTTGACCGCCCAGATTTTGGCGACCGGGTTGCGCTGCTGTTTGTAGACGGGATTGGTCACCGGCGATTCGTATGGCTCGTAGTGCGTCGGCATCGGGCCGTCCACCGCGCCGCTGGGCGCGAACAGCCAGAACTTGCCATCGGGTTTCATGATGGCCGGACTGGCGCCATCGAACGCATCCAGGCCGGTGCCGCCTGCCCTGGCCGGGGCATCGGGTTTCTTGGTGATGGCGAAATCGATGCCATCTCCACCCACGTTGACCCACGCGCCGATGATCGGGTTGCCCTCGGCGTCTTTCTGGCCGGAATCTTTTTCGGGGTCCCAGTAGGTGTACTTCTTGCGCTCGCTCCAGGGGTTGCCGGCGGCGTCGGCGGAGGCGCGGCTGTACATGATGTGGCGATTGGCCGGCCAGGCGAAGCCCCAGTTCGGGCTGACCCAGTTGTCGGCCTCGCGTTCGGCAGCGCGATTCCTGCCCTCTTCGGGATACACACCACTGTAAATCCAACAACCGCAGGCGGTCGAGCCATCGTCCTGAAGCGCCGCGAAGCCTGAGACGAGTTTCTTGTCGGCCCAGGTGTAGCCGTTGACCTCGCGCATGATCAGATCGGAGCTCGGCTCATCCTTGATGCGCCAATCCCGGTTTTCCTCTTCGTTCAAGTAATCCCACAGGAGGTTCTGGATCGGCCAGTCGCGCGGGTTGGTGCTGTCCCGGTAGAGCTCCTTCAAGCGGCGGCCCAGGTGATAGGTGAACCACAGATCGCTGCGAGCGTCGTCGGGCGGATCGGCAGCTTTGTCGTGCTGCTGCAGCAGGCGTTGGGTGTTGGTGAAGGTGCCGGTGCCTTCGGCCGGAACCGCGCCGGGCAGGAAGAACACCTCCGTGCCGATCGTCGTCGGATCGACGCCGGGTCGTTTCCAGAAGGCGGCCGTCTCGGTCTCGAAGTAGTCGCGCACCACCATCCATTCCAACTTGCCCAGCGCCGCGCGCTGGAACTCGGCGTTCTGGCCGCCCACCGCCGGGTTCTGCCCGATGACGAGAAAGCCCTTGATGCCGCCCTCGTGCATCAGCACGAACGTCGGCAGGTGCGAGTGATCGGCGGTGATCTTGGGCAGGTAATCGTAGCCGAAGTCGTTCTCCTGGGTGGCCGCATCGCCGAACCAGGCCTTCAACAGGCTCACGGCGAACTTGGGGAAATTGAACCAGTAGCTGGTGGGCGGGGTCTCGGTCAGAATGTAGTCGCGCAGTGTGTCGTGTTTCTTGCGCGCGTCGGCGGCGTTCAGGTAGCCTGCCCACGAGTGATACAGGGTGGGTATGTCGGTTGACCCCTGGATGGTGGCGTGGCCGCGCAGCGCCAGGATGCCGGCGCCAGGCCGGCCGACGTTGCCGAGCAGCGATTGAACCATGCCGGCCGTGCGGATGAACTGCACCCCGACGGTGTGCTGCGTCCAGCCGACCGCGTAGACGATGGCGCTGGTGCGCTCGCGGCCGGAATTCGCCAGCAACGTGTCGGCGACCTGGATGAACTTCTCCTTCGGGCAGCCGCACACGTTCTCGACCATCTCCGGCGTGTAGCGCGCATAGTGTCGCTTCATCACCTGGAAGACGGTGCGTGAATCTTGGAGCGTCGGGTCGGTCTTGGGCACACCGGGCAGCAAAGCGGCGACCGAGTCTGCGTAACTTTGTTCCTCGCCGGCCGGTTGCGTGGCGGGCGCTTCCTCGCGCTGATAGCCCCAGGATTGGATATCGTAGCGGCGATTTGCGCCGTCAAACCCTGAGAACAAACCCTCCAGGTCTTCGGGGTCCTGGTACTCCGGGCTGACGAGCGTGGCGGCATTCGTGAAGTTGACGACGAATTCCTTGAAGAAGGGGTCGCTGTTCCAGCGCTCGCTGTTGATGATGTAATTGACCAGCGCGCCGAGGAACACGATGTCGGTGCCGGCGCGGATGGGCGCGTGGATGTCGGCCATGGCCGAGGTGCGCGTGAAGCGCGGATCGACGTGGATGAGCTTAGCGCCCTGCTCTTTGGCCTTCATCGGCCAGCGGAACGCGACCGGGTGGCACTCGGCCATGTTCGAACCCATGATCATGATCGCGTCGGAGTTCGACAGATCGCGGGCGAAAGTGGTGGCCGCGCCACGGCCAAACGTTATCCCCAGACCGGGGACGCTGGCGGAGTGTCATATCCGGGCCTGGTTTTCGATCGAGACGATGCCGGCGGCCCGCATCACCTTCTGGTGGATGTAATTCCACTCGTCGTCGATCGTCGCGCCGCCGAGCGAGGCGATGGCGAGCACCTGATTGACCGTCTTCTCGGCATCGCCGAACGGCGTCGTCTCGATGAAGTTCTCGTCGCGGGTCTGCTTGAAGCGCTCGGCGATCCGGCCCATCGCCGTTTCCAGGTCGATGTCTTCCCAATGATCGGAAAAGGGCGCGCGGTATTTGGCTTTAGTCCAGCGATGGGGATTGACGGCGAGCTGGTAGGTGGCTGCGCCTTTGGGGCAGAGAGTGCCGACGTTGATCGGGCTGTCGTAGTTGCCCTGGATATCCACGATTTTGCCGTCGGCCACGGTGACGATCTGCCCGCACCCCACGGCGCAATACGGGCAGACGCTGGGCACTTCCTTGCCCGCCTTGACTTGGGCGGCGCGCGTGCGGGCTTGAACACGAGCGGTGTCGAAACCGAGTCCCGCCAGCTCGGCCGCCGCCACGCCGCCCATCGTCCCGGCCGACAGCTTCATGAACTGCCGGCGCGACATGTGTTGCGCCATAGAATTCCTCCTCCCTAAACCCGGCTTAAATCAATGGGCGATTGATCGTAGGCGATCAACAAGGTTCGCGGTTAACACATGAGCATCACCTCCTGGAAAGGAGAAACGGGCAGCGGGCCATACGATACGTTGTGCCCGCGCGATTCTGCGCAATTGACGTATTCGATTGTAAAAGACAATGAAATCAGGCTGCGATGCTGAACGGGGGGTGATTCATCTTACTACCATTTCGATCGCAAAGTCAACGTAGTTCAAAGTGGCACAAATCCGCTTGGCCTCGGAGGTAATCGGCTGGTAGTTTGCCCACCTGAACTTGCAGGGTTGAAGACTTCCGAAGTCGGCTCATGTTCAGAACAAGTGCATGGACAGTAGCTTAGCCCCGTGTGGGCGTGCAACGGGCACACGGCCCTACACTACGGCGCACGTGTTCAATACCTGAGCGCCGAAGTCTTGTGAAGCGCGCCGGCGCACAGCGGAGCGTATCCCGGAAACACTCTTCACGCGCGCCAGGGGTCGCCTGCAGAGTGATCTCGAACGTCGAATCCTGCAGTTGCTGTTTGACCTCGGCGAGCTGCGCGCAAGTGTCGGGCAGCTCGGCGCTGATGAAAATTCGGTTTCTATTACAATTTCTGGTACAATTTGTGTGCCGGCCAGCCACCGGCTTGTGCGTCACGGGAATCCCGTTGACCCCGCCACACGGAACTATCTTTGTCATCCTCCGAAACGGTTACGTTCAGGCGCGCAGCGTCCGAGCTGGATCGGGACTTGATCCAGGCTTGCCAGGTGGGTGATGCGCGCGCCTGGGAGCGCCTCCTCGACCAATACGAGCGGCTGGTGTTCTCGATCCCGCTCAATTATGGGTTGTCGTCGGACGACGCCGCCGATATCGCCCAGATCACGTTTACGATTCTGCTCCAAAGCCTGAAGACCCTGCGGGAAGATACGCGCCTGGCGCCCTGGCTGGTAACGGTGGCCCGGCGACACACCTGGCGCTTGCTCGGCCGCAAGCGTCGCGAGACGATCGATCCAGAGGGCGACCTCGGCGAGCGGGTCGCCTTGACCGGCGCAAGCGAGCCGCTGGAGCGTTGGGAGACTATCGAGTGGCTCAACTCCGGGCTTAACCTGCTCGATCTACGCTGCCGCGATCTGTTACTCGCCCTATACTTCGATCCCGACCAGCCAGCCTACGCCCAGGTTGCTTCCCGGCTGCGCATGCCGGTTGGCAGCATTGGCCCAACCCGCGCGCGCTGCCTGGAGCAGTTAAAGCGCTACCTGATGGATCAGACAAAACCGGCGGATCGCCCCGTCGGTTCGAGCGGGGGCTAGATGTATTTTCTGGAGCTTCACCCGACTCGTATTTTTTAACCCCTGCTGGCGCATATGTAAGGCAAGAATACGCTGCACAAGGGCATTCGATATGGTCAACTCAGACTCAGCACGGTTCGCACAACTGCTCGATTGGTTGGAAGGGAGACTGCCCGAGGCTGAGGCCAGGGCGTTGAGCCAGCAGCTGGAGCAGGCGAGCGATGAGGCGACCGCCGCCGATCTCGCCTGGCTGCGCCGTTTCCTCGAAATTAGCAAATCGGTCAAGCTGGCCTCTCCGCCGCACGAGATGCGGGCTATCCTCAGACAACGTTTTGCCGCTCACGCCGGGTCGCAACAGCCGCCCGGCTTTTTTCGACGCCTGATCGCGAGCCTGAGCTTTGACAGCCGCGCCCAATGGGCCGCGGCCGGTCTGCGTTCCGCCGCCAACGAGGGGCAGCAGCGTCAACTGATCTACACGACTGACGTGGCCGAGATCGCGCTGAATCTTCAGCCGCACAGCGCGGAACAGCGCCTCCACGTGGCCGGGCAAGTGTTCCCCACGATCGATGTGGCCCGCGATGCCTTCAGTGTTCAGCTGTTGCAGAATAGTTCTGCGGTGAGTTTTGCCGCAACCGATGAATTGGGCGAGTTCGCGTTTGGCGATGTGCCGCCCGGCGAATACGCGATTGTCGTCAGCGCCGATCAGTTCGAGGTGGTGATCCCATCCGTCTCTCTGCACACGTGAGACATGGCCGAAGCGCTTGAGCTTCCTTTTACGGATGCGTGGCTAGACCAGCTATTGGGGCTGCCGACGCTCGAACAGCAGATCGACTACCTGCGCTCGGCCAACATCCTTCACGTGCAAGGCTTGTCACAACTCCTGGATCAGGCTACGCGACTGGTCCGCAGCGATCCGGGCAAAGCGCGGCAATTGAGCATCGTCTGCGCCAGCGCCGCCGGCCCGGCGGCGGCGGCGATCGTGCTCCCGCGCGCTACTTACTTGCGCGCGCAAACGCACGCCATCAACGGCGAGTTCAACATCGCGCTCGAACTCATCCAGTCGGCGCGCCACGACTACGCCTTGATCGGGGAAGAACTGGAAGCCTTGCGCACCAACATTGGTCTGATGCACGTGTTGAACGAACTGGGGCGGCACACTGAAGCGCTGGAGGCCGGCCAAACCGTCCTCGATGCGTTCGCGCAGCAGAGCGAGCTGTCACCGCAGGCCGTATTCGTGCTGGCCCTGGCGCATCAAAATCGGGGCGTGTGCTACGAGACCACCGGTCGCTACGAAGACGCACTCGCGTCGTACGCAGCGGCCGAAAGTCTATACACGCAACTTGAGCTGACCGAGCGCATCGGCGACATCGGCAACAATCGGGGCATTGTCCTGGTGCATCTGGGTCGCGTGAGCGAAGCGTTGGCGGCGTTCGAGCAGGCCAGTCGCATTTGGGCGGCGGCCGGGCACACGTTGCTTCAGGCTCAGACCTTGAGCAACCTGGGCGATGCGCACCTGGCGCTCGGCAACTATGCGCGCAGTCTGAGCGCCTTCGAGGAGGCCCGCCGCCTGTTCGATCCGCTCGACGCCGTGTCGCACAAGCGCATCCTCCGGCGTAAAACCGCCGATGCTTACCTGGCGCTCAACCTGTATCCCGAAGCGCTGACGGTGTATCGGGAGGCCGACGAGCTGCTCAAAGATGCGGGCATGGCCGATCATCGCGCGCGGGCATTATGGGGCCTGGGTGCGGCCCTCACCGCCCAGGCGCGCTATGAAGACGCGGCCACCGCCCTGGCCGATGCGGCGACTCTCTTTGCGGCAGCCGACAATACGCCCATGCTCTCCAGCGTCTTGCTGGAGCAGGCCGCACTCCAAAACGCACGCGATGACCGAGAAAGCGCCATCAAAACAGCCAAGCAGGCGCTGGCCTTGGTCGGCGGAGGCGCGTGGCCCGTCCAGTGTGTTTATGCCTGCCTGCGTCTGTCCGACCTGCTGTTGCCCGATACGGCTGCCGCCGAGATGTACCTGCTCGACGCCGTGCGGCTCTCGCGCCACTTGAGCTTGCCGGCGTTAAACTATCGGCTCAACAGTCGCCTGGGTCATCTGCGCCGGCTGCAAGGCAACGATCGAGAGGCCGAGGCGCTCCTGGAAGAGGCCGCCGCTCAGATCGAAACGTTGCGCGGCAGCCTGGCGCACGAAGCGATCCGCACCTCGTTCTTGCGCGATAAAACCGCCGTCTACGAAGATCTCATCCAGCTCTATCTCGCTCGTGGCGACGAAGACAGCGTGCGGCGGGCCTTTGCCGTGGCCGAGCAGGCCAAATCGCGCGCGCTGGTCGATTTGCTCACGGGTGTCATCGTCCCCGCATCGACGCTTACCGGCGATCCAGTCCTGGTATCCCGCTTGCAGGCCTTGCAGGCCGATCTCAGCGCAACTTACAATCGATTCCTGGATGCCACAACCGAACAAAACGATGTAGCGCTGGCCGAGATTCAGGCGCGCGCGAATCGGCTGGAGCAAGACATCAGCCTGCTCCGTCTGCAAGTATCGGGCAGCGCCGCCGTTCCCGATCCATTGACGACGCCCCTGGCGCTCGATGCGCTTGAAGAACAGTTGCCGCCCGATCTCGTGCTCGTCGCCTACCACGTCGTCGGCGCTGAGGTGCTGGCTTTTGTCCACGCGCGGGGAAAGCTGCACGTCGTCCGCCAGCTGAGTCGGGTCCAAACGATTCAATCCCTGCTCCAGCGGCTCAACGCACAATGGGATCGTTTCCGGGCAGGACGTGATTTCGCGCAACGGCACATGGCCGTGCTTGAACAATCGACCCAACGCATCCTGGCCGAGCTTTATACGGAACTGGTCGCGCCGCTGGCCTCTCATCTGAAACAGCACGGAGCGTCTCATCAGGCTCCCAGGCAACTGGCGCTCGTGCCCCATGGTGTGTTGCATCAAGTGCCATTCCACGCGCTGCATGATGGGCAAACGTATCTGCTCGACCAATTCGAGATCGCCTACGCGCCCAGCGCCACGGTGCTTGCGCTCTGCCAACAGCGCGCCCGGCGCGCGGCGCGCCGCGCGCTGGTTGTGGGCCTGGCCGATAGTCTGATCCCGGCCGTCAACGCCGAAGTGCAAGCCGTGGGGCAAGTGTTGGTCGAGCTGGGCGTACAGACCGACGTGTTGATCGGCGAGCAAGCGCCGGTGGCCGTTTTCAACGCCGCGGTGTCGGGCCGCGATGTGGTGCACCTGGCCTGTCACGGGCTGTTCCGCGCCGATAACCCGATGTTCTCGTCGGTCAAGCTGCACGATGGCTGGCTCACCGCCGCCGATGCTTTGCAGCTCGATCTCGATGCGGCCCTGGTGAGCCTGAGCGCGTGCGAATCGGGGCGCAGCACGGTGCTCTTAGGCGACGAGGTCGTCGGACTGCCGCGCGCTTTTCTGGGAGCGGGCGCGGCCTCGGTGTTGGTCAGCCTGTGGCTGGTTCAGGACGAGGCGACGGCGCAGCTGATGACGCAGTGGTACCGCAACCTGCATCGGGGCCTGGGGCGCGCGGCGGCGTTGCGCGCCGCTCAACAGGCGCTCAGACAGCAGTATCCGCACCCGTATTACTGGGCGCCGTTTATCCTGGTTGGACAGCGTTAGCGCGTGCGGGCAGGACCCTGGTCTACCTGTTACTTGTATACAGGTAGAAGGTAGCAGGTAGCAAGTAGCAGGTAAAGCAGGTAGGAGGATAGTATCTATGTCGCGCTGGATCAGACTTGGCCTCGTGATCGCACTATTCTCGATCGCGCTGTTGAACACCACGATGCATTCAGCGCGCGCCGCCAGCTGGCTGGACTATGAGCCTGATCAGATCGTCGTCAGGCTGGCTGCGCTGGCCGGCGGCGACATCCTGGGGATCAACCAGACGTATGGCACGAGCACGCTGGCATCGCTCTTCAACCATGACGACATTTTCCTGTTGGGAACACCGCCCGGCGCGGACGTCGAGACTCTCGTCCAGGTGATGGCGAGCGATCTGCGCCTGGTGTACGCCGAACTGAACCACATCAACAGCACGCCCGAAGATGGCAGCACCGATCGAATTTACGGTTGGGGCGGCCAGGACCCGACCCCGTTTCGCAACCAGAATTCCGCCGCACAACTGCATTTGGAGACGGCGCACGCTTACAGCCGTGGCCAGGGCGCGCTCATCGCCGTGCTCGATTCCGGCGTACAGCTCGATCATCCCGCATTCGCCGATAGCCTGAGCCTGCTCGGCTTCGACTTTGTAGACAACGATCCGGCGCCGGCGGATGAGGCCAATGGGGTGGACGACGATGGAGATGGACAAGTCGATGAAGGCTATGGTCATGGCACGCATGTGGCAGGAATCGTGCACCTCGTCGCGCCCGATGCGTCGATCATGCCGGTGCGCGTGCTCAACTCCGATGGCCGTGGCAATAACTTCAAAACGGCGAGCGCGATCTTGTACGCGGCCTACAACGGCGCCGATGTGATCAATCTCAGCCTGGGCGCCGCCTCTCAATCGCTACTCCTGCGCGATACGGTGACCGAGGCGGCGCAGGCCGGCGCGGTGGTGGTCGCCGCTGCCGGCAACCTGAACAGCGCCGCGCCGCAATATCCCGCCGCCGAAGCGTGCGCGCTCGCCGTTACGTCGGTGAACGACAAGGATCGCAAGTCGACCTTTGCCAACTACGGCGACTGGATCGGCGTGGCAGCATACGGCGAGAGTATCTACAGCGCGTTCCCGGCCAGCGGTTATGCGCGAGCCAGCGGCACCTCGGTCTCGACGCCGTTCGTGGCCGGTCAGGCCGCGCTGCTGCGCAGCGTGAATCCCGATCTGACGCTCGACGAGCTTGGCCGCCTGATCGGTGGAACGGCTTACTCACTCGATCGGCGCAACCCGGCCTACCGTGGTTTGCTCGGCGCAGGCCGCATCGACGTGGTTGCCAGCCTGAAGGCGCAGGCGGCCGGCGCGCAACCCGCATCGGGCCACGCTCTGTTCGCGGGCTGCGGGGACTGAATCGAAATTGCGATCCTCCCGATTTTGGGAGGATATAGGACACGGAAGAACACAGAGCAACACTGAATTACTAAAATCCGTGTGAATCAGTGTGCTCCGCGTCTGTGTCCCCAGCTCTTCATCCGTTGAACCCCGAAGCGCGATAACCGTGTTTCGGTTGCTTTGGCTTGATGCTTGAGCATCGATCCCATTAAGTGTCTTGCCGGCTTGCCAACGTGACGCTCTATGCGTCACGTTTTTTGTTGCGTCGCCGAAATGTATTTTCTGCTGCATCAAGCGGCATACGTAGTCAGCAAGTCACAACTCATATCTCGTGAAGGAGATCAGCATGAAAGTCAATCGGTTCGTTTCACTGCTCATCATCGTTGCGCTGGTGGCGACGATCCTGCCGCTCAACGCCGTATCGGCCGCGCCGTCCGCGCGTGGGGCGCAGCAGACAAGTACCGCGCCGCTGGCAACCGGCTGGACCTTTTTCAAGTTGCCCACACCGCAGCCCGCTTGCACCGGCGTGGCCTTTGGCGATGTGCGCTACTGGGATAAGCGCGACTGTGGCTTCGGCGAGGTGCTGATCAGCAACACGGCCGCGGGAGACGCGGTGTCGGTGCGCCTGTTTGGCCCCAGCGGCAGTCCGATCGGCGCGGCGTTGACGACGACCCGCCAGACCGACGACGGCGCGTGGCGTTTCAACCTCACTCCGGCGCTGGCCTGGGAAGCGGGCATCCTCACGGCGCGAGTCGTGCAAGTGAACAGCCAGACTGGCAACTTCGGCGAAACCACGTTCTTCCTCAATCAACTTGGCGCGACGATTGCGCCAACCGGCTCCGGCTTCGCGCCGGGCGATCCCGTCGGCGTGACCGGCGCGACGTATGAGATCGATCAGATTCCGCCGTTGGCCGCCGCGCAGCAGACCGGGGTCGGCGCGACCTTCTCGATCCGCGTCACCGCACCCGATGGCAGCGTGCGCGGCCCCTTCGGGCCGTTCACCGCAAACAGCGATGGGACGTTCACGGCGACGCTGCCCGGTTCGGCCACGGCAGGCGTGACGGCTGGCTCGGACACCAACTTCCAGGCTACGCTGGCGATCGAAGTGATCGATGCCTCCTTCACTGATGCAATCACGGGTGAATGGACGGCGGAGCGCGCCGGGGCCGGCTCGTTGACGGTCAACGTCCCGCCCAATAGCCTGCTCGTCGAGAATAGTTTCGTTTCCTCGGTCGGTTGGGTGAAGCCGGGCGAGTCTTATCCATTCCGCGTCTTCGTCAAGAACTTCACGCCCAACGCGGCGACGAGTGCAGTTGTCAACATCCCCGCCGTCGATGGCACGACTTTCACACTCGTCACGCCCTTGAGCGGTTCGGGCAGTGCAGTGATTAACCCCAACGGATCGATCAGCTGGACGATTGGAAACGTGCCCGCGGCATCGGCATCAGGGCCGGCGATCAAGACGCTGGTCGTGGAGGCGCGCGCCGACACACTCGGCCAGGATCAGCAGATCGTCTGGAAAGACCTGTCCACGACGGCGCAGCTCACGTATGCGGGCGGCCCGGCGGGACTCGCCTCGATGAGTCACGGCCCGAAGGTCATTCCGCCGAATGCGGCGTACGACACTGCGCGCTACGGCGATCGACCCTTCCCGGTTGTGCCGGTCGATTACTTCGACCGCAAGCACGCAGAAGCGCACACCGGCGACGCGCTCGCCAACAAGATCAACTCGCCGGATGTCCCCGGCTCGACCTTCAACCTGTACCAGGAGATGTCGCTGGGACAGCTCTTCCCGCACGCGGCCGTGCCCTCGGCGGGTATCGCCTCGGCCGATTGGGAATACGCGCCGGGCTTCGCCTTCAGCGAGCTCCAGCCGCAGGGCGCGTGCACCGGGACGACGTTCAACGATTTTGCCGGAACGTCGGTGCTGCCGGAGCGCATCGTCAACGGCTGGTATCAGTTGCCCGGCGATACGGGCTATTACGGTTCCGATAAATTCAGCGCCGGATCGATCGCGGGCGCGGTCGGCGGCGTCGGGCTGCTGCTCTCGATCGACGATGCGTGCGGCCCTACCGGCAAAGCGGTGTACGACGCGGCGCAGATCGCCGATCCCGAAATCAACTACGACGACTTCGACACCGACAAGGACGGCGTGGTCGATTTCTTCATGATGGTGTTTGTCGGGTTGGGCGGCAACGGGGCGTCGCAATTGAACGTCCCGCCGTATGACAACATCTGGCCGCACTCGTCGAGCCTGGAGTTCTACTACACCGATGCGGCGACCGGCCTCAAGGGCTATCTCTCCGACGATCAGCTCACCAGCCTGGAGGGCGTGCCGCAGTGCTGGACCTCGACCGCGTACACGCAGTTCGACGACTGCGCCGCCAACGGCGGCTCCGGGCAGAACGGTCTGCCGGTGTACGTGCGCGTCGGGCCGTACAACGTCAACCCCGAATCGGCGATCGATCGCGCCAGCGTGATCTCGCACGAGTACGGCCACTCGCTCGGTCTGCCCGACTTCTACTCGCTGGGTGGTCGCGAAACTTACGGCGATTGGAACTTGATGGCGACCGACAAGTCGCAGAACATGGATATCTTCTCGAAGCAAGAACTGGGTTGGATCGTGCCGCAACCGCTGAATCCGGGCGAGACCCAAACCGTGAGCGGCTGGCGCGACTCCAAATTCGACACCGGCGAAATCCACTGGCAGCAACTCGACGGCACGCCCTACGTGCTCTCGGCGGCCAACGGCGACCAGAACATCCACAACGCAGAGGCGTATGTCGCGAAGCTGCCCTCGCGCCTGTTGATCGATCCGGCGAAGGTAGCGCAGGGCGCCTCGCCCGATCACGTGTGGTGGTCGGGTTCCGGCAACGACTTCGGCTGCCCGCCCCTGGCCGGTCACAACCTCGACGTGTTCCTGCCCGAGCTGGCGACCTTGCCAGCCGGCGCCCAGGTTACCGTCGAGTTCAAGTCGTATTGGGACATCGAGTGGGACTTCGATTACGGGTATGTGATGGTCTCGACCGACGGCGGCGACACGTATCAATCGGTCGCTTCGGACAACGGTTACACGACGGCGGCCTCGCAGAACCCCAACGCCAACTCGTGCCAGGCGCAGTTCGGCAACGGGTTGACCGGAACCAGCGGATCGTATGCGGCGGGAACAGCGACAACCGATCGGCTGCTGGGCAGCTATCCCGACGGCGGCTTCCTGGCCGACAGCTACGACATCTCCTTCGCCGCCGGCCAACCGACCGCGCTGCGCTTCTCGTACGCGACCGATCCCGGCCTGGCCCGCCCTGGCTGGTTCATCGACGATCTGCGGATCACCGCGGGCAACGAGGTGATCTATCAGACCGATTTCGAATCGGGCGCCGACGATCTGCGCCTGTTCAACAGCGGCTGGAATTACATCTCAGCCTCGGAAGGCTCACCGGCCGATCATGCTTACTATCTGGAGATGCGCGATCGATCGGGCTTCGACCTGGAAGGCAAAGGCGAAAACGATCGCGACCCGATCGCCTTTCAACCCGGCCTGCTGTTGGTGATCACCGACGAAGCGCACGGTTACGGCAACGTCGGCGTGGATAACCCGCCCGCGCAATCGCCGGTCGATGCGCGACCGGAGCCGGGCAACGATACGCCGAACCTGAACGATGCCGCTTTCAAGCAAGGCGATTCCTACTCGGACGCCGGCCCAACCGGTTGGGTCGATAACTACTCCGACCCGAACGACCCGTTGGGCGCAGACAGCTGGCGTCACCTGTTCGACTGCCTGTCGTTCGCCGTCACGGCGATGTCGGGCGCGGGCAATGGGCCGGGCAACGCGCCGGGCGATCTCACCGGCGATGTGCAGTTCACGCCGGGGAATGGCTGCGTCGCGTTCAACTATGGTCAACCCGATCCCGCCGACAACCGCGCGCCGACCGCGATCGCGCAAGCCCGGCCGACGAACCCGCCGGCAGGCCAGCCGGTGACCTTCGACGGCAGCGCTTCGTTCGACGATCTGACGCCGACCAACCAGCTGAGCTATCAATGGGACTTCGACGGTAACGAGACCATCGACGCGACCGGGCAGACCGCGCAACACGCTTACAGCAGCGCGGGCACGTACAACGCGAAATTGATCGTCACGGACGAGCGCGGCCTGTCGGATGACGACGTGATCGCGATCACGGTGACTGCTCCGCCGACGCCGACCCCGACGCCCACATCCACGCCACGACCGACGTCTACGCCACGTCCAACAGCTACACCTAAACCCGGCGAGAGCAAGACGACCGGCGGTGGCTGGCTGCACAGCAAAGAGGGCAAGAAGATCAACTTCGGCTTCGAGGTCGAGCGGGAATCGAATAAGCTGGAAGGCGAGTTGGAACTCAACGACAAAGAGACTGGCGTCAAGATCAAGATCACAAAGATCACGGCGCTTGGCAGCGTGCAAGGATCGTGCGGCAGCGTGCCGGCCGGATCGAACTCCGCCGAATTCCGGGGCACGGGAACCTTTAATGGAGCCGGCGGCAAATCCTTCCGGGTCTGTGTTCAGGATAACGGCGAACCGGGCAAAGACCGCGATCGCTTCCACCTGGAATGCACCGCCGGATGCTCGTACAGCCTCAGCGCGCGAACCAACGACGAGATCATCGACGGCGGCAATATCAAGGTGCGGCTGGTTTCCGGCGGCAGCCATGCGCAGCTGCAAGCCAGTCAGGCCGCGTCGCCCCATAATACTTCGCAGACGGAACCGACAGTGATGATCCTCCATCCCGTGCTGCTCACCGAGGGCGTCGTCGGGCAGACGGAGTTGCTCACGGTTGCGGTCTACGATGCCGACCAGAATCGGCTGGCGAATGCGACGGTGACGCTGACCCGTACGGCGAGCGATGGCAGCGTGACCACGCTGACAGCCGTCACCGATCTGACCGGCGTCGCGCTCTTCAACACGATCAACCTGAATCAGGTGGTGGAGAGCATCGCCACTTCGGGGAGTGCGGAGTCCAACGCCGTGGAGGTAAGCCCGCTCCTGAGATGACGCTCGTCTGATCACAACGAGGGCGCGACCTGTCACATTCGCGCCCTCGTTTTTAATTCACGCCGGCTAATTAACTCACCTTACGCAGCCGCCGTTCAACTTCGCTCGAAGCCCGCGTCCTCGCGGGCGTTGCCAGCCGTTCACCCAACCGCGCGGACGCGGTCGGGGAGCAAACTGCGTAAGGCGAGTAATTAACGTCCGTTCGGAATAAGGCTCACCGCCCGCATCTCGCGGGCGGCAACCGCGAGGATGCGGTTGCCAAAGCCGATGGGTTCGTCGAGAAAATCGCTACCCCGAACTCACGTTAATTACCCACTCACCTTACGCAGTCAGGCGGGATTTTACCGCAGAGGGCGCGGAGGACGCAGAGATGTGCTAGGAAATCCGCTCCGCGCTCTCTGCGTTCTCAGCGGTGAAATGGTCTTTTGCGTAAGGTGAGTTACCCATTGTCGTTCCCGTTCCCATTGTCATTATGGTTATCATTGCCGTTCCCGCTGCCTGAGTTGTCTTCGTCGCCGTTGTCGTTCGAGTTGTCATTCCCGCCGCCGCTGCCGCTATCGTCCCCGTTCTCGTTCCCATTCCCATTCTCGTTCGCGTTATCATTGTCGTTTTGATTCTCGTTCTCATTCCCGTTGTCAGCTGTATTGTCGTTGCCGTTCTGGTTCCCGTTGGTGTTGCCGTTGTCGTTGCCGCCATCGTTGAGCCGTTCGATGCGCAGCGCCACGAGCCGGCCATCGCCCAGGTTCCAGGCGCGCACCTCCACAAACTGCCCCGCCGCCGGGTTGCCGAGGAATTCGGTGGCCGCGTTCACTTCCACCGCGACGCCGCCGATCGTCCAGGTCTGCGCGCCGGCCTGCTCGACCACGCCGGTAAACCTCACTTCGTAGGGCGTCGGCGTGAGCGGCGGCGTGCGAGTCGCCGTCGGCGTGGTCGTGCGGGTCGCCGTCGGGGTGCGCGTGGGCGTCGGCGTAGATTGCGGCGTCGGGGATGGCGTGGCGGTCGCCTCCGGCTGCGGGGTCGGCCGGGGCGTGGGCGTAGGCCCGGCGCCCGGTTCGACCGTGATCGCCAGCGCGATCAACAGACCGTCGACGGTGCGGCCGCGCACCTGCGCACGCAAGCCGACGTATGGTTCGCCCGCGATGCGCGTGTGGTCGTCAATACTGACCGGCAGGCCGGCCACTACCCAGGCCCCGGCCTGGACGGATTCGATAACGCCGCTGAACTCGACTTCGGCCTCACGTCCCGCGCTGAGCAGCGCCCCGATTTCGTCGATGCGCTCCTGGTCGAACTGTGCGGCGAGCTGGCCGCGCGCGGCGGGGTCCGACGCCAACGTCAACCGGGTATTCTCGACGATACGCTTGACGCCGTACAGGGGATCGCCGGGCAGCGCCGAGGCGGACACGGCGACCACCGTGCCACTGACCAGGATCAAGGCTAACGCCAGCGAGGCCAATGACAGCAGCGGTCGGGCGAAGAAACGGGCCGGGCGAGCCTTCGTCGCGCCGCGCAGCGTGGCCGCCTGAGCCAGGAACGCCTTGCGCGAGGTCGAGCGGGCGGCCTGCGAAGGCTCCCGCCGCAGCCTCGGCAGCGCGGCGGCCGTTTCCAGCAGGGGACGCAGCCGTGTTGCCTCGGCCGGGTAACGCGACAAAATCTGCTCAAGCGATTCGCCGTTTTCCAGCGCGCTGAGGCATTCAATCAGTTTGGTTTCGAGCGCCGCGTCCATGTCAGTCCGCCATCTCCGGCAATATCTTGCGCGCCAGCGCGGCAATCGCCCGCGCCTGGAGTTGCTTCACTGCCCCTTCGCTCTTGCCGATCGTGCGGGCGACGGTCTGGATCGGCATGTCGTAACCAAAGCGCAACGCGATCACGTTTTGCTGCTCTTCGGTCAGCTCGCTCATCGCCCGGTTGAGGTCTTCACGGGTGAGCAGGGCTTCTACGGTTTCCGCCGGCCCAGGTTCTTTGCTCACGAGCGACTCATCCAGTTCAACCTGGGGTGCGCGGTAGTGCTTGCGGTGATAATCGCTGACCACCCGCGCCGCGACGCCGTATAACCAGCCGGTCAAGGTGTTCTGCGGAGCATGTCGATCGCGCAAGGCGCCGAGCAGCCGGGTGAAGACTTCGCTGGTCAAGTCTTCGGCGGTGCTTCGATCGCTCACGCGAAAGATCACGTAGCGAAAGACCGGCGCGTAGTAGCGGTCGTGTATTTCGGCCAGCGCGTCCGAATCGAGCTGGCGCGCTCTGGCCAGCAGAGCGAGTTCATCCTGCACGAGTGAGGTCTCCCGATAACCGGTCGGTCTCCCGCTGAATTCCCCCGCGCCGACCAGCGACATTATAGCACCTCAGCGACAGCGCTCTGCCTCAACCTAAGCCGCAGCAATTCTCTGGCGCGCACTGGCCGGAATGGGCCTGTTTCCCCATTCCGGCCAGCGGCCCTTCACCCGGCTTGCCTATTCGTTGCCATTCCCGCTGTCATCGTCGCCGTTGTGATTCTCGTTCTGATTTTGGTTCTGGTTCTGATCCTCGTTGCCGTTCCCGCCCTGGTCATCGCCGTTGTCATTGCCATTCCCGCCGTCATCGTCGCCGTTGTGATTCTCGTTCTGATTTTGGTTCTGGTTCTGATCCTCGTTGCCGTTTCCGCCCTGGTCATCGCCATTGTCGTTGGCATTGCCATTGGCATTGTCGTCGTCGCCGTTGTCGTTGCCGTTAGCGTTGGCGTTGTCGTCGTCGCCGTTGTCGTTGCCATTGGCGTTATCGTCGTCGCCGTTCTCGTTGCCGTTAGCGTTGTCGTCGTCGCCGTTTTCGTTGGCGTTGCCATTGGCGTTATCGTCGTCGCCATTCTCGTTGGCGTTGCCATTGGCGTTATCGTCACCGTTATCGTTACCGTTGGCATTGCCGTTGGCGTTGTCGTCATCGCCGTTTTCGTTGCTGTTGGCGTTATCGTCGTCGCCGTTGTCATTGCTGTTGGCGTTATCGTCGTCGCCATTCTCGTTGGCGTTGCCATTGGCGTTATCGTCACCGTTATCGTTACCGTTGTCATTGCCGTTGGCGTTGTCATCGCCCGAGGCGTCGCTCGGCCCGATCTCCTGCGCGGCCAATGAGCCATCTACCCCCACTTCTACCCGCACGGTCACGGTGTCGCCCACCTCGACCTGGCCTTTGATCTCGGTCTGAGCGGTGACGTTCACGACCTGACCGCTGATCGTCCAGGTATCCGCGCCCATGGCCTCGACCGTGCCGGAGAACGTCTGCTCGGTTTGTGCGCCGGCGGGCGTGCTCGGTCCCGTCGGGGCCGGGCTGGCTGCGGTCGGGGCGCAGGCTGCGCCGAAGATCGCCAGCACGATCAACAAGGCCGCCAAATTCCATGATTTAGAAGGTCGCGTGCGTTTCATCTGAACTCTCTCCTCAATGATGTTGTCTGATTTCACTGATCAAGTCGCGCAACAAGGCGAAAAGTAACGGGCAATGAATAAGAACGAACACCTGCCCCAGCGCAGGTGCGGGTAAACGAATGCGGATGGTGGGAGTCGCCTTTGGGAAACTGATACGCTTCGCGGGATGAAAAAGACCCGTTTTACCTGCAACGGGTCTCGGCAAGCGGCAAAAAAGCGATGCGCCATACGCGATCTGCCTTCACTCCACCTCGAAGATCACGGCGTACTGGTCGCGGTACACTTCCGTGAGACCGGGATCATCCTCGGCCTTGTTCAAGAATCCAGTGTGATCGAGGTCCGACATCACATACTCGCCGCCAAAACGCGCTCGGATGGCCTGGCTAGGCTGCTCGACCTTGCCCTGCGTAATCTTCACCCATTCGGCGTACAGGTCGGCATCGTACAGCTCCATGTAAGTCGGGTCCAGGCCGATGGTGTATAGGTTCGACGTGTTGTAGAAGAACAACCGGGTGAAATCGTCCCAATCTGTTTGAAAGACCAGGCTGCCCGGCGACGTGTTCGTCTTGAGCCAGGCCGAAGCGCCGGCATACAGGTCGGCCGGCTTGGAGCGGCCCATCGCCACGCGCGCCTGACCCAACGTGATGATCAGCGGCACGATCAACACGACGATCATGCCCACCGGCAGCCAGCGTTGCCACCGTACTCGATCGGCCAGCCAGCCCTCGACCAGCGGCGCAACGTTGAGCGCGGCGAAGATCAGCGCGAAGGCCGGGTAGTATTCCACGAAGCGGCGCGACTTGAACAACAGGAACCCGAAGGCCATCGCCGCCAATAAGGCGGTCAATTGCACGCGGTCGATGCGTTTGCCGCGCCAACCGATAGCGAATGTTCCCAGCAGGAACGCCGCCAGCGAGAAACCGGAGTTCTCGATCAGCGTCCAGGTCTGGTACGGATACCACTCGTTGCCGACGGCCGTCTCCGACTCGCCGATCTTGGGCGCGAGGTGATTCACGATGAATGCCACGTTCTGCGGAAAGTACGGGTTGACGATCAGGCCCAACCCGATGCCAATCGCCGGGTAAACGAGCGCCTGCCACTCGATGCGCCGCTCGGTCAAGAACGTCGCCGTGGTGTAGAGGGCGGCGAGCGCGATGAGCAGTGGAAAGGCGTTGTACGCCCACACGTAAACGAAGCCGAGCGGGATCAGCAACGTGAAGCGCCGTTGAAACATCCAGTGTAGCCCCAACGCCAGGATCAGCAGCGAGGCGGATTGCGCGCGCGGCATGCTCATGCGGTACAAGAACGCCTCGGATACCGCGAAGAGTCCCACCGCCCACAGCGAGGCCCAGCGCACGCGCTGACCACGCAGCAACCACCAGACGGCGGTGAACGCCAGCGCGGGCATGATCATGGCCGCAATCTTCGCGCCGAAAGTCAAGGCTTCCGGTGTGTCGCCCGCGAACAATGCCAGATAAACGTGATACAGCAAATGATGATCATAGAAGGCTTCGCGGCTGAGGAGGCTCATCGGCAGCCAGACAAACGGCGGCTTGAGACCCTGCTCGCGCATGAGCAGGCCCAGCTTCATGTGATAGTAGCCGTCGTTGTCGGCGATGCCGGGGGTTGCGAATTGAACGACGGCAAATAAAGCGACGAACAGCGCGAACAGGGCCAGCGCGCCGGCAGCGATTCGCCAATTGACCGCCACTGCCAATCGGGTCGTCAGGTTGTACGCTTTGGCGCGCACGAGTGCAGAGGTCGTCATCGATCCCATCCTGGATGCTATTATCTCACTATAAGTCGCGGCTGGGTAGAAAAAGTAATGGGTGACAACCACGAAGTTGTAGGAGCCGTCTCTGACGACGATGGCCTCCGGCGGTGATAGGCTACTCAAACAAAAACCCCAGCGCACGGGCTGGGGTTAAAGGAACTTTTGTTCAGCGACCACGAGGACGCGGCCGGGGAGCAAGTTGCGTAAGATGAGTGAATAAGCCAGTAAGATCATCAGATGCCGGTCTTCACCGTTACCGGCAGGTAGAAGCTGATGATCGGGATGTTGAACACGCTCACGGCGTTGTCCCCAAAACCGGCGACGTACAGGTAACGCCCATCCGGGCTGACCGCTACCGAAATCGCCCCATCGAGAGCGTCGAGGTCTGCGCTAGCCGTGTGAACTTCGACAAACGTCAGCGCGCCGGTGGTGTCATCCCGCTCGAACACGGCCACGGCGCTGTCAGCATAGCTGGCGACGTAGACGCGCCGGCCGTCGGGGTTGACCGCGACTGCGAAGGCGCTGTCGAGGCCATCGACGCCATCGACGCCATCGCGTTCGGTCTCGACGAACGTGAGCGCTCCGCTCGCGCTGTTCCGGCTGAAAACGACCACGGCATCGTCGACCAGGCTTGGCACATAGACGTGCTTCCCGTTGGGGCTGAGCGATACGCCGTAAGCGCCGTCAAGCCCGTCGATGCCATCCACCCCGTCTTTCTCAACTTCGACGAAGCGCAGCGCCCCTGTCCTGCTATTCCGGCGGAACACGGCGACGGCATCGCCCGTGAGGCCGGCGGCGTAGACGTGCCGGCCGTCCGGGCTGACCGATAGGGCATAAGCGCCAGCGAGTCCATCGGCGCCGTTCTGTCCATCCTGTGCGATGCCGGCAAAGGTCAATCGGCCGGTTACGGCGTTCCGCCTGAACACCGCTAGCGCGTTATCACCGAAGCCGGCGGCGTAGACGTGCCGGCCGTCCGGGCTGATCGTCACCGCGCTGGCGCCGTCCAGGCCATCGACGCCGCCGACGCCATCTATTTGGACCTCGACAAAAGCCAGCCGCCCGGTGGTTGCGTCTCGATTGAATAACGCCAAGGCGTCATCGCCGCTGCCTGTGACGTAGACGTGACGACCGTCAGGGCTGACGATGGCCATGAAGACACCGGCCAGGCCGGTTATACCCTCGACGCCATCTTTCTTGGCCTCGACGAACGTCAACCGCCCGTCCGCGGCTCGCCGGAAGACCGCTATCGCCCGATCGTTGAAGCCGGTCACATACACGTGCCGGCCATCAGGGCTGACGGTGACCGAGTGAGCTCCGCTCAAGCCGTCGACGCCATTCACGCCATCTCGCTGCACTTCCACCGGGACCAGGAAGATGGCGCTCGCAGGCGCGACGACCAGGAACAACAGGCTCAGCAGCAACCAAAGGATTCGGCCAATATTTCTTCGAATGTTCATGGTAACCTAGCTCACAGTAAGCGATTCAAATAGTTCAGGAGTTATGCGAATGGACTGTATTGAGTGCGCAATAGTCGTCATTTATAAGTCGCGCTGAGGAGGCGTAAAGTTACGGGCGAGCTTGGGGGGATAAACAAAAACCCCAGTTTTTGCGCTGGGGTTGGGGGATTGCGCCAGTTCAAGCGGGTCGCCGCACGACTAAGACCACTCGGCCCTGGACCTCGACATTCTTGGGATCGGCGTACAGGGGTTTCATGGTGGGGTTCTCGGGCTGAAGCCGGACGCGCCCGTTCTCCAGGAAGAAGCGCTTGAGCGTAGTTTCCTCTTTGTCACGCAGCCAGACGGCGACGAGTTCGCCGTTTTGCGCCGTTCGCTGGTGTTTCATCACCACGATATCGCCGTCGCCGATCATCGCGTCGACCATCGACGTGCCGCGCACCTGCAGCGCGTAGATGCCCTGCATATCGGCGGGGAGCAGGCCGCGCGTCAGCTCGATCGTTTCGTCGCCCATCACCTGAAAGTCGGTCGCGGGCACCGGAATAGGCTCGCCGGCGGCAATGCGACCCAGCAACGGCACGCTGACCAGGGTGCGCGGGTCGAGCGCGTCAGCCGCTATCCCGATCAGCTTGATGCCGCGCGAAACTTCCTTATCCCGTTCGAGCAGCCCTTCGCGCTCCAGGATGTTCAAGTTGTAGTTGACGACCGAGGTGGAGGAGATACCCACATCCAGGCCGATCTCGCGGATGGTCGGCGGGTACTGGTGCTCGCGGGTAAAGCGCTGAATGAACTCGACTATCGCCTGTTGACGTGTAGATAGGGCCACGGCTCACCTCCAGGAAATCCCAAGTATCCCAAGTATTTCCCAAGTCTTAGCGGCATTATAAGGGAACATTCGTTCTATGTCAATACCCAAACGAAACAAATGGTCGAATTGCACGGTTTGGCGCAGTTTGCAAGGGGATGACGAAAGACTACCTTTTCCGCCGTGCGCTAAAGGCGGCTGGCTACAGATCAAAGATCAGGACTTACGCAGCTGCATGTTGCTGCCGCAGTTGTACTGCGGCAGATGAGGCGGCGGCAGTGCAACTGCCGCGCCAACTGCGTAAGTCCTGAGATTTCAGCTTTCGTTTATAATCGGCTAAAACCGGAGTGGACGCCATGATTGAGATCGAGATCCCCGGCCGAGGAGAACTGAAGCTATCGCACGTGGTATTAGACGTGAACGGGACATTGGCCGTGGATGGTCGCCTGATCGCAAACGTGTCGGATCGCCTGGCGGCGCTTCGGGCGCAGCTGACGCTTCACTTATTGACTGCGGATACACACGTCCGGCAATCTACCATCGACACCGCGCTTCGCTTGAAGGCGTACCGCTTGACTCCGGGCGATGAGCGCCGGCAAAAGGCGGCGTTCGTCGAGCAGCTGGGCGCAGCGGAGGTAGTGGCGATTGGGAACGGCGCGAACGATGCGGGGATGCTCGAAACGGCAGCGTTGTCGATCGCCGTGATCGGATGCGAAGGCGTGTCGAGCGAAGCCATCGCGGCCGCCGACATCATTGTGACCAGTATCTCCGATGCGCTCGATTTGCTCCTCCTGCCCAAGCGTTTGATCGCCACACTCCGGCGCTGATCCAAACGTCTGTTAAGTCTGCTGGCGCGCCGTTCGACATTTCACTGAGCGTTGGATATACTTCAGTCATATCGGGAGACAAGATGACGACAACCCCTGCACCCGCTGCGACGAAAGGCCTCGAAGGCGTCGTCGCGGCCGAAACGCGCATCAGCCACGTCGACGGCCTGGCCGGCGAGTTGATCATCGGCGGCTATGCGCTGGAGGAAATCGCCGGACGCGCCACCTTTGAAGAAGTGTGTTACGTGTTGTGGCGCTTGGCGCTCGAGAACAATGCCGCGCTGCCCAATGCTGCACAGCTGGCGGCGTTGCGCCAGGAGCTGGCGACGCTGCGCGCGCTGCCGCCCCAAGCCCTGATGATCGTCAAGGCCGCCAAAGATGCGCCGCCCATGGATGCCCTGCGCATGTCCGTGGCGGCGCTCTCGTTAGATGATCCTGCGCCGCAGGACGAGTCGCTGCCGGCCAACTTGCGCCGCGCGAAGACGTTGACGGCGCGGGCGCCGGCGATCATTGCGGCGCACGATCGCGCCCGGCGTCATCTCGAACCGATCGACCCGCGCGCCGATCTGCCGCCCGCCGCGAACTTTCTATACATGCTCGATGGCCAAGAGCCTGATCCACACGCGGCTCGCGCGCTCGATACGTATTGGACGACGGTGATCGATCACGGCATGAATGCCAGTACCTTCACCGCGCGGGTGATCGCGTCAACGCAGTCGGATATGGTCTCGGCCGTCACCGGCGCGATCGGCGCGTTGAAGGGGCCGCTCCACGGCGGCGCGCCCGGCCCGGTGCTCGACATGTTGGAGGAAATTGGATCGGTCGATCGGGCCGAGGCGTGGGTGCGCGCTCAACTGACGCACGGCAAGCGCATCATGGGCTTCGGGCATCGCGTGTACAAGGTGCGCGATCCGCGCGCCGACGTGCTGGCCCGCGCCGTTCAGGAAATGAATGCCGGCGGCGGCGGCGACCGGGCGTTGTACGAAATGGCGACGCAGGTCGAGCAGATTATCCTGCGTGTGTTGGAAGAAGTGAAGCCGGGCCGCAATCTCAAGACCAACGTCGAATTTTACACGGCCTTGGTGTTGCAGAGTATTGGGCTGCGCCCCAATCAGTTCTCGTCGATGTTTGCCGCGGGCCGGGTCGGTGGATGGACGGCGCACATCTTGGAGCAACTCGCCAATAACCGGCTGATCCGGCCGGCGTCGGAATACATCGGCCCACATGGACTTCGATACAGCCCAATCGAGCAACGCGCGTGAGTTGAGGCGGCCTCTCGAAGCGGCGCGGTGCGAAGGGCGCGCAGCCGGCTGAACTAAAGTTGAATCCGCTCTGGAATATTGTGGACAGAGCCAGCCTGGAATACCGAGCGACGCACGCTAAATGTGCGTCGTTTGCGTTAGGTCAGACCAACGGCGTAGAAAGTTCGGTCGTGAGACGGTTCAGCCCGGCGGCGGAATAGGATACAATCACCGCGTCAAGTTCGAACAAAGTAGCTGGAGGCCGTATGAATCCCCGAAGCGGAGCAGCATTTTGGGCCGTGATTCTGATCACCGTCGGCGCAATTTTTCTCTTGCAGAATCTGGGTGTCTTGCGAGTCGGTTGGGGCGTGTTGTGGCCGGTGTTCCTGATCCTGATCGGCGGGTGGTTGTTGCTGAGTAACTTTATCGGGCGCGGCAGCCGGGCCACCTCGACGCAGCTGATCCCGCTCGACGGCGCGCGCGAAGCGCGGTTGGAGGTGCATCACGGCGCGGGCGAGCTGCGCATTGGCTCGTCGGCCGACCCGGCGACGCTGATCAACAGTACGTTCGACGGCGAACTGGAACAGCGGGTGCAGCGCGACGGCGAGCGCGTCGACGCGCGCTTATCGCTCAACCGCGATTGGACGTTTTGGATGTGGCCGGGCAGTTGGTGGGGCGCGCCGTTGCATTGGCGGCTGGACATCAACCGTGAGGTGCCGTTGACGCTCGACGTGCACACGGGCGCGAGCACGGCCAACCTCGACCTGCGCGAACTCAAGGTGCGCGACTTCAAACTGGAAACCGGCGCCAGCACGATCGATGTATACTTGCCAGCCAACGGCCAGGTTGCGGCGCGGGTTAAAGCGGGCGCTGCGACCGTGCGCCTGCACCTGCCGGAAAGCGTGGCCGCTCGGGTTCGGGGAGTGGTCGGGGTCGGCACGTTGAAACTCAACGAGGCGCGTTTCCCGTACCTCAATGGCGTGCATCAATCGCCCAACTACGACACGGCTGCCAATCGCGTCGACCTGAGTGTGGAAGCCGGCGCGGCTACGGTCACGGTCATGTAACCGGGTAGGCCGTGTCACGCCGTGAATAGCATAGAATCTGAACCGATGCAATATCCAGACAGCATGCGTTATGGAGGGAACTATGAGTGAGCAACCAGAACCACAGGCCGAAAAGACCCGCAGTGAAGAGTTTCGCATCAGCGGCGATAAGCTGCTGGCCGAGCTCAAGCGGTTGGTCAACGAAGGCAATATCCGCCGCATCGTCATCAAGCAGGGTGAAAAGACGCTGATCGAAATTCCGCTGACGCTCGGCGTGATCGGTATCGCCCTGGCGCCGGTCTGGGCGGCGATTGGCGCGATCGCGGCGCTAGTCACCGAGTGCACCATCGTGGTCGAGAAGGTCGAATAGAATAGCTGCCAGCCAGACGAATGACCAACCCCGTCACTATGCGCCGGGGGTTGGTCATTCGTCGTTCGTCTTCAATCTCACCGACGCGGGAGATTAGCGGGCCATGCCACCAACATCCGCAGCTGTCCGTATCGTCACCGACACCACGGCGGTTTTGCCGGCAGACTACGCCTCGGCGCACTTGATTGAAGTCGCGCCGCAGGTCGTGTTGTTCGGCGAAGAAAGCTTCCTGGAAGATGTCGAGATCAGCTATGCCGATTTTATCCGCCGTTTGAAGACGGCGGCGCAGTTGCCCAAGACCGCCGCCCCGCCGCCGGGCGAAATGGTCAAAGCCTATGCTCGCCAGCTGGCCCAGGCCCGCACCATCCTTTCGATCCATCCGTCGGTCGAGGTGAGCGGCACCGTCCGCTCGGCGTTTACGGCGAAGGAAGAATCGTTCCCCGACGCCGATATCCGCATCCTCGACACCCGAACCGTGGCGGGTAACCTAGCGACGCTGGTCATACTGGCGGCCGAGTGGGCCGAGGCGGGCGTGAGCGCCGACGAAATCCTCAGGCGCCTGCAAGCGCTGATCCCACGTGGCCGCACTTACTTCCTGGTCGCTACCCTGGAATATCTCCAGAAGGGCGGCCGCATCGGCGGCGCTTCGGCGCTGATCGGCAGCGCGTTGCAGATCAAGCCGATCCTCCAGCTCAAAGACGGCCGCGTCGAGGCGTTGGAAAAAGTGCGCACCCAGCACCGCGCGCTCGAACGCTTGAAGGAACTGGTCGTCGAGCAATGTCCGCGTTCGCCGGAGGCGCACCTGTGCGTGATGCACGCCGACGACCTCGACGAGGCGCAGCGTCTGGCCGGCGATCTGAAATCCCTTTTGGGCCTCTCGCACATCCCGATCTGTAGCCTCGGCGCATCGATCACCACCCATGCCGGGCCGGGCACGCTGGCCGTAGGGTTCTTTGTTTGAATCTTCTTAACTCACCTTATGCAGTTTGCTCCCCGACCGCGTCCCACCCGCCTGCGGCGGGTGCACTATAGCCCCCGTAGCGCAGCGGAGGGGGGCTCCCGTCGCGGTCGGGTGAATGGCTGGAAACGCCCGCGAGGACGCGGGCATAGAGCGAAGTTGAACGGCGGCTGCGTAAGATGAGTTCTTAGCTACACACGCGCGCAGACGCCAGGAGAAACCGGGTCTGCGCGTTTGCCTGTCTAAGTGGTCAACCGCCGAGTTGCGTCGTCGCCGAAGACGGGTAAAATGGGGACGCCACGGGGAACCATCAAACAGGAGACGCACGCGTGCCAAGCGCACCTACGCCGACGCCGAAAGACGTCGAGCGCGCATTGAGACGACTGACCGCTGGACAGTTTGCCCAGGTGTGCAGCGAGGTCGGCATCTTGGAAGTCACGCTGCCGGGCAATACGCAGGCCGCACGCGCAACCTCGCTGGTTGAGAAAACGCGCGGGAAGCCCGATTTTGTCGTGCTGGCGCGCGCGATCAATCGGGTCGAGCCGAAAGCGTGGCGTCCGGTCGCGGCGCGTGGCGCGGCCTCTTCACTCGTTTACGCCCTCGTCTCGTTTGCCGTGATCCTCGGCCTGGGCGGGCTGGCGCTGATGGTCGTGTTGAGTGGCAGCGAACAGCCGACGCCGACGCCGCTCCCGACGGAGACCCTGCCGCCCACCCGCACGCCGGTGCCGACCTTCACGCATACGCCGACCAACACGCCTGTTCCCACTTCGACACCTACTGCGACGCCCACGCCGACGCCCACCCGCACCCAAGCGGTTGCCACTTCAGGTTTACGGGCCACTGCTACCTTGACGCCGCCGCCGCCGGTAGCGATTATCTATCCCCAGCTCGAGCTGCAACGGCCGCCGTCCGGCTCGCGCGTGTATCCTGGCGCCACCGTCGATTTTCGCTGGCTGCTGCGCAACGCCTCGATCAAGCCTGACGAGCGATATTGGATGCGCTTGTATGCGAGCGGCAGCCTGGTCGATGGCTATCTCACGTCCGATCCGTGGCGTCTGTACCCGGTGCCGCCTGGCGCGGTGGGCACATTCAATTGGACGGTGACGGTGGTGAAAGTCGATGCGGCGAACACTGTGATTGGCCCGCTCAGCCCGGAGAGCGATGCGTGGGTGATCTCGTGGCAACCATAGCTCGCTGATACAACCGGTGTAGCTTGTAGAAATCGATCCCTAAATCGCGCAGCTCGCGCTGCATCTTCTCGTTGTCCACGCCGACCTGTACGATGTCGGCGTGATCGAAGCCGCCCGCGATCACGCTGTGGTGCATCTCGCTGAACAGCAGCGCGGTCCCACCCAACCCCCGATACTTCTCGATGATGCCCGCGCCGTTGACGTTGACCCACTTCGTCCGCTTCAGTTCCAGCAGCAAGTCGATCCAGCCGAACGGGAACAGCCGCCCGCGCGTGCGCTGTAGCGCCGCCGAAATATCGGGATAGGCCAGCATGAACCCGACCGGCTGATCGTCCTTCAACACGATCTTGATCAACTTCGGGTCGGCGAACCATTCCAGCTGATTCGCCAGCGTTTGCACTTCGGCATCGGTGAGCGGCGTGTTGCCAGTGGTGCCGCTCAGCGAGTCGTTGTACATCGCTTGCAGCTGCGGGATCAGCGCGCGCAGCTCGCGCCGCGACTTGAAGCGGGTCACGCGCAGGCCGCGTCGCTTCTGTACCAGCGCAGCCACCTGGTGCACCTTGTCGGGGAATGGCATGCGCGGGTTCAAATAGCCCGAAACCACATCGCCCACGCCCGTGAATCCCGCCGCCTCGATCAAGGTCGAGTAATACGGCAAATTGTACGGGATGCCGAAGGCGGGTCGATGCTCGAAGCCTTTGACGAGCAACCCCATCCCGTCCAACGCGGTGAAGCCCTTCGGCCCGATCATCTTATCCAGCCCGCGCGCGCCGGCCCACTCAAACGCGGCCTCGAACAACGCCAGCGCCGTCTCTCGATCATCGATGCACTCGAACAAGTAAAAGAATGCCGTACGCTCCTGGTTGAAGATATTGTAGTTGCGGTTGTCGATGGCGGCGATCCGTCCAACGGGCCTAGCCGCTTGATCCAGCGCGAGGAAGAACGCAGCGTCGGAGTGCCGATAGAACGGGTAGCGTTTCCGATCGAACACCTGGCGCGCTTCCATCCGCAGCGGCGGCACCCACTGCGGCGTATCGCGATAGAGCTGGAACGGCAGCTCAAGGAACTGCGTGATGCGGCGACGGTCGGCTGGATCGAGGTGAATGAGACGCATAGTATTCCTTAGATAAGGAGGAAGGCTGAAGGATGAAGGCTGAAGAAATTCCGCCTTCCGCCTTCAGCCTTCCTCCCTGAATTGTAGGCCAATTGTCTCACGGGTCAAAAACCTCGATCGGGCTATAATACCTGTGGAGGTTTTCATGAGAGGTTTGCTGTTGTTGGTCCTGCTCGCGTTGATCGTTTACGCTCTATATGCCAACGGGACCCTATCCAACGTCATTCCCAGCGTTCCCGCGCCGGGCGGCACGCCGACGATCTCGGTGACGGTGATCTCGCCGCCGCGTGGCGAGTTCGGCCCGACGCCGACTCAGCCGGGCGCTGCGCCGACGGTCATCTTCGATGTGCCGACGGCCACGGCTGTTCCGATTCAACCCACCGTGCCCCCGCCGACGATTATTATCCCTGAGCCGCCCCCGACCCTGCCCATCGACCCCACGCCGACCCCCGCCTCGAATTTCCCGCTGACGATCGAAACACCCCGGGACGGCGAGACCGTGTATACGTCGCCCTACCTGGTGATCGGCCAGACGCAGCCCGATGCGCTCGTCAGCGTCAACGACGTGGTCGGTTTCGCGAATGCCGAGGGTCGTTTCAGTCTGTCGGCGCCGTTGCAACCGGGCGTCAACGTGTTGGAGGTCCTCGCCAGCAACGCGGCCGGTGAACAAGTCTTCGTCATCCTGACCATCGTGTATCAACCTTAATCGAAAAGACCTGGCAGGTCTGTCCATCCGCCCCGGCATGCGTCTGTCGGGGCTTTTTGTCGTTCGCAGCACAAGCGCTCAAGCGTGCCTGCACGCCAATTTGCGCCGATGGAGACGGAATCCGTTTTGATTCGCGTTGGGCCGCGTTCAATTTCTGTACCGGACTAAGGGAGGCATGACAGCCAGGCGCAGGCAGTGTATGATCACGCCATACGGATCTTCTTGATCCACGATACTAGGAGGAATAACATGAAGCTCATTACTTTTGCGATTGCGGTGTTCGCGGCCCTGGCGATCGGCAGCATGTTCGGTTTCACGATGGGCAACGAGCAGGGTGCGCCGGAAGTGCAGGTATCGCAACCGGCCGCCGCCGACCTGTCGGGCGCGGTCGAAGTCGCGCCAGCGGTGGAAGCATCGAGCGCCGCGCCGGTTGCCGACGCCGCCCCCGTAGCGGAAGCGCCGGCGGTAAGCCAGGTCGGCGCGGTCGGCGTGCTGCAAGCCCTCAACGCGGATAGCATCAGCGTGCAGACGCGCGAAGGCTTGCAGTTCCTCTCGATCACCACCCCGGCGGTCGGTCTCGATCAGCTGAAGGTTGGCGACAAAGTGGCGGTGTGGTCGCAGAACGTCAATGGTCAGCTGACGGTAAGCCAGATCGTCGTCGTGCCGGAGACGCCGGAGCGGATGCACTACCTGGGGTTGGTGGCGAACGCCACCGCTGATCGGCTCGACGTCGTCGGCCAGCAGGGCGAGACGACCTCGTTCCGCATCGACGGGACGCTACAGCTCATGCCCGATGCTTCGCGCGGGCCGAAGGTGGGCGACACCGTAACCATCGTTGCCAAGCCCGACCCATTGGGTGATGGCTGGCTGGCAGTTGCCGTCGCGATCCGGTAACCTCACCCTCACCCCACCCCTCTCCCTCTCCTCTAAAGGAGAGGGAGAGGGGTGGCGCAGCCGGGAAAGGGTGAGGTCAGTCCCACTTGAAGCGCCACAACGCGATTCCGAAGAATACCGCCGCGAACGCCAGCAACGCTCCAATGTGGGGCAGCACGTGCAGCACGTCGTATCCGCGCACCAGCACGCTCTGATAAGCGTCGAGCGCCCAGGCGTGCGGCGTCACCAAGCCGATCGTCTGCAAGAAATCGGGCATGACGAAGCGCGGCACCATCACGCCGCCCAGCGCCGCCATCGTCACGACCAGCAGCGACGACAGCCCGCCGATCTGCTCGGCCGTCTTGCCCAGCGCGGCGATCAGCAGCCCCAGCCCGGTCGCGGCCAGCGAAGCGGCGACTGAGATCACGATCAGCGCTTCGGGATGCGCGCCCAATTCCAGCCGAGGCGTGCCGAACAGCGGCATGACGAACACGCCCACGGCGAACATCAACGCGATCTGAATCAGGTTGACGATCAGATTGGGCAGCAGCTTGCCCAGCAGGAACGTCGCGCGCGACATGGGCGCGGCCAGGATGCGGCGGAACGTGCCGACTCGTTTCTCTTCGAGCACGCTCGTCGCCAGCAGGTTGGCGATGAAGAACACGCCGAACAACGTCCAGCCGGGGACGTTTTGCTGCACCGAGTTAGGCCGCTGCTCCACCTGCATCCCGGCCGGCTGCGTCTCCTGAATTGTGACCGCCGGTTGGGTGTTGCCGCCGTCTGTCGCCTGAAGCGCCGCGCCGCGTAGCGCTTCGCGCGCCGAGTCGGGCAGCGGCGCGCCCAACGCCAGGCCGATCTGATCGAGGAACAGATCAAGGCCGCGCGGGATGATCGCGCTCAGCGTCGCCTGCTGCGCCAACCCGGCCAGTGTGCCCCGGATCGGGCCGACGAACTGCGCCGAGAGCGCCGGGTCGGTGATGAGATCGATCTGGGCGACTTCGGACGACTGGCCGGCGGGCGTCTCAAACGTCGCGCGTTCGATCGTCTCGCTGAAGCCAGCCGGGATCACGACGGCGATGTTGCGCGTCTGGTTGGCGATCAGTTCCTCGGCCTGCGCGCGGGTCAGCGCCGCGCCGTCCCAATCGGTTTCAACGCTGAAGCCCGCCACCGCCTTGAACCCCTCCACGATCTGCGCGCCGACCGGCCCGCTGTCCTCGTTGACGATCAGCACTTCGATCGGGTTATCGCTGTTATCGCCGAAGGTGCTGCCCAACGCCAGCGTCATCACGAAGATGAACATCATCGGCATGAGGAACAGCGTCGCCACGCCGCCGGTATCTTTGAACAGGATTTTCAAGTCTTTCAGGGTGAGGGACAGGATTTGTCGAAGCATATCAATTCTCCGGTGAGACAAGGTATGGCCGGCGAGTTGAATCCACCGGCCGCCAGCCGCTGCGCAGCACCCGCTCGGTGTTCCCAGGGAACAGCGTATTGAGCAGGAAGATGAATCTGAAGAGGCGAGGCCGCACGATCTCACGCGCGTTGCCCTCAATGCCGCGCACGATGGCCTGGGCTGCCTGTTCGGTCGTGAGCATCGGTGTGCGCTTGGCGATCTGGGGCAATCGATCTGCGCTGCCGGGATTGTGCGCCCAGTATTCGCTGCTCACGCTGCCCAAGAGCGCCAGCGTCACGTTGATCCCCGATCCCCGCAGCTCCGTCCGCAGCGCGGCGTTGAAGCCATAGAGCGCCATGCGGGCAGCAGTGTACGCCGCCGCCCCGGGCCAAACCAGGCGCGACGCCACCGAAGTCACATTGACGATGTGCCCGCTGCCCCGTGAGAGCATGCGCGGCAGAAATTCGCGGGTGAGGTTGAACGCCGCGAGATAGGGCAGGGCCATCATCTGTTCGGCTTCGCGGGCGCTCGTTTCCTGGATGGTCAGCCAACGCCCGGCGCCGGCATTATTGATCAGAACATCGGGTGTCCCGACCTCGTTTTCGATCGCAGTCGCCGTGCGAACGATCGCTTGGGGATCGGCCAGGTCCACCGGATAGGCGAGGGCTGCGCCGCCGTGAGCGGCGATGTCGGCCGCCACCTCTTCCAAAACCGCTTGCCGGCGGGCCAGCAGCAACACGCGACCGCCCTGTTGAGCTAGCAGCCGGGCCGTAGCCGCGCCAATACCACTGGATGCACCGGTTACCAGAATTAACTGCCCGTCGATTCTCATGCATATCCTCCTCGTCGCCAATTTGCCACACTAATCTCTCAGCCGTTTGCCGGTCAGGTTGAGGAAAACGGATTCGAGGTTCGGCTCCAAAATCTCAAGTGATTGGATCGCCACATCGGCCTTGTTGAACACGTCGATGACGTTGACCAACGCCATCTGCGCATTCTGCGCCGTGATCGACAACTTGCCGTCCTTGCGCTCCGCGCTGCGCACACCGGGCAACTCCCGGACGGGCGCGAGCAAGGCGTCGGGCGTCTCGTGCGGCACGCCGAGATAGATCACGCCGCCGCCCAGCGATTCGATCAGCGCCTGCGGCGTATCCAACGCGATGATACGGCCCTGGTCGATGATCGCCACCCGATCGCACAACCGCTGCGCCTCTTCCATGTAATGCGTGGTGTACAGCACGGTCATGCCGTCCCGGTTGAGCGCCTCGATATTCTCGAAGATGAAGTTGCGCGATTGCGGATCGACGCCGACGGTCGGCTCGTCGAGGAACAACACTTCGGGCCGATGCAGCAGCCCGGCGGCGATGTTGACTCGGCGCTTCATGCCGCCGGAGAACTTCTCGACCGCCTCGTTCGCGCGATCGAACAGGCCGACCATTTTGAGCGCGTCATCGACGCGCCCGCGCAGGGCTGCGCCCTTCAGCCGGTAGAGACTGCCAAAGAACGATAGGTTGTCGCGCGCCGACAGCGTGGGGTACAACGCCAAATCCTGCGGCACCAGCCCGATGCGCTGCTTCACCTGGCTCGACTGGCGTAGCAGGTCGAAGCCGGCGATCGAGGCGCTGCCGCGCGAAGGCGGCAACAGCCCGGCCAGCATCGAAAGCGTCGTGGTCTTGCCCGCGCCGTTCGGCCCTAGGAAGCCAAAGATTTCGCCGGCGCGGATGGCGAAGCTCACGCCGCGCACGGCCGGCTCGGCGCTGCCAGGATATTGCTTGACGAGTTCGTTCACTTCAACCATGTTCGGCATATCGTGCCTCCTAAAACAATTGGCCTCAGTGTAATGACACCGAGGCCAGATGTGATGTGCCGGATGGGCTATCCCGAGTCACATTCAAAAGGTAGACTTGACGACCATCAGCCGGCCGGTGACGAGCAGTAAGCTGCTTGACTCCTTCCCAGGCTGAATTACCTCCAGGCTACCGAATTGGATGGGGGTTGTCATGTGCCGGGTGGCCTATTGCCGGTCACCTGCGGTCATGTGCCGAAGCGCCTCGGCAGCGGATAAAAACGAACAAACGGATAGAGGATCGGCTTCCTATCCGTTTATCTGGTGCTGATTCGTTGCGGCCTTCGTTTACAGCAGTCCCAGCTCTTGTCCCCGTGCGACCGCCTGCGCCCGGTCGCGGGCGTTGAGCTTACTGAGGATATTGCTGACGTGGTTCTTGGCCGTGCCCTCGGCGATGACCAGCTTCTCGGCGATCTCTTTGTTGCTGTGACCCTGCGCGATCAGCCGCAGCACTTCGATCTCGCGTTCGGAGAGCGGGTTGGGACTGTAGGAGGCATCACCAGATGCCGATTGTCGGCGACTGGAGTCGCCTCCTACAAAGTCGCCTCCTACAGAGTCGCCTCCTACAGAGTCGCCTCCTGCAAAGTCGCCTCCTGCAAAGTCGCCTCCTGCAGATGAACGGGCGACCAGGTTCACCAGCTTGCGCGCCACGGCCGGCTCCAGCGGGCTTTCGCCGCGTGCGGCGGCGCGGATCGCGTCGGCCAGCTGCTCGGAGGGCATGTCTTTCAGCAAATAGCCGCAGGCGCCAGCGCGCAGCCCGGCCAGCACGTACTCGTCGTCGTCGAAGGTGGTGAGGATGATCACCTGCGTGTCGGGCAACGCTGCGCGGATAGCTCGCGTGGCCGCGACGCCATCGGTTCCGGGCATGCGGATGTCCATCAGCACCACGTCTGGACGCAGCGCCAACGCCAGCGCAATCGCCTCGGCCCCGTCGCCCGCCTGCCCGGCGATACGCAGGTCGGGTGCGAGCGCCAGCAACGTCGCCAGCCCTTCGCGCATCAGCCGCTGGTCATCGACGATCAATACACTGATCGAATTCGCTTCACTCATGTTGCATACTTGTCAGCCCCACAGTCCCGCTATACCTAATCTACCAATTTACCTGCTGGTACATAGGTAAATTGGTAGCAGGTATAAAGGGAATCAGGCAGAAATTCACACGATGCCTTCGTAGTGCGCAATCGGCAGCGTCACTTCGAGCAGGAAGCCGCCTTCGGCGTGATTCTCGGCCAGGACCGATCCGTTCAGCGCCGCCGCGCGCTCGCGCAGCGCGCTCAACCCCACCTGGTCTTCGCTGTCGTGTCGTCCGATGCCATTGTCGCGGATGCACAGGCGCACGGCAGCCGGCTCGAAGACCAGCCGCACGCTGGCCGAACTGGCGTGCGCGTGCTTGCGAATGTTGGTGAGCGCCTCCTGCGCGGTTCGATACAGCGTCGTCTCGGTTTCGGCGGCCAGCGGCCGGGTTGCCCCGCGCTGTTCGAAAGTGACCAGCAGGCCGGTGTCGCGCGTTGTGTCGACGAGCTGACGGATCGTGTCGGGCAGGGGTCGATCGTCGAGCGGCGATGGGCGCAGCGCGGCAACCGATCGGCGCACTTCGGCCAGCCCCTCCGAGGCGAGTTCCTTCGCCTTGACGGCGGCTTCGCGCGCGCGGGCCGGGTCGGAAGCGATGAGCTTCGTCACCACCTCCAGCTGTACATTGATCACGGTCAGGTAATGTCCCAGGCTGTCATGCACATCGCGCGCCAGGCGGTTGCGCTCGCGCATCGTCGCCAGCTGTTCCACCTCGGCGGCGTACTCGGCCAGTTGCCGGTTCGCCGCTTCGAGCTGCTGCCGGGCGAGTCGTTCATTGTCGGCCACGCGCGTGAACGCTGTGATGAACACGAAGCCCGCCCCCAGCCCCAGGCTGATCTGCCACACCCCTTCCCAGCCGCCCATTACCCCATACCACGCGGCGATCGCCGCCAGCAGGACGAGGCTGAACAGATTCCCCCAGCGCGGCGAAAGGTTGCTCTGCGCCAGGCTAACCGTGATGAAGGACAGCATCGCGGTCAGGAAGTAATAGTTGGCTAAGTGGATCAGACCTAGCAGGAGGACCGCCTGGACGATCAAGAGCAGCACGAACAGGCGTAAGCGCCGCCTGTCGACCAGCGCAGCCGCGTGCGCGATCAACGTAAAGAGGACAGCGCCGGCGAGGTATATCAGCCAGCGCCCGTCGCTCCATAACGTAGTCTGGACCGCCAGCGTCGTGATGGTGAACGCCGTGCTCGTCACATAAATGGTGATAAGCCCGCCGTGGGACGATTTGACAAGTGGATTCATCGTCGATGAGTTGCTGGGTGAGCGCCCAACCGAAGACATGGTGTTCAACCTCGCCCGGTAAGTATACCGCGTGCCGGGCGACTAGAGAAATACAAGAGAGAAACCTGGTTTCTCACAAGAAACCAGGTTTCTGGTTCCCCCAGACCTCGGAGGTCTAGCGTTACTTTGCGATCGGGTCTTCGGTCGCGTGCGGCCGGTCCAGCGAGCGGGCGGCCAGCGCCGGGCCGACGATCATGACGAACGCGGCGATGGCGCGGCCCGGCTGGGTAATGGCGAAGATGTCGGCGTAGCCCACGGAGGCGCAGGTGGCGATGTAGTAGAACGCGTCGATGTAGGTCTTGATCTTGGGGTTGGCGTCTTTCTCGGCGGCGTAAAACGCGGCCGAGGCTGCGGCCAGGAAGGCTATGGCCGCGTCGAGCGGGTTGCGCTCTACGAGAGCGAGCAACTGCTGCTCGGCGCTCTGTTTCCGATCCAGCAGCGCGGCCAGCTGCGCCTTCAACTCGCCGCTCGACAGGCCCAACCATGTCTTCAGAACGTCGGGCGTCTGGGCCGGCCGGGCGCCGCGTGACACGCGCGCCAGCAAATTGTTGAGTGCTTGTTGTTGCTCAGGAGTGAGTGGCATGGTTCGTGATGTGTGATTACTGATTACTGATTACTGATTACTGATTCACTGTTCACCGTTTACCGATAACTGGTACGTTCAACTTCTTCCCGCGCCGCCAGGCGATCCTCGCGCCGGGCGATTTGCTCTTCACGCTCGCCGAGATCATTGCGGGTCGTCGCCACGAACTTGCGCAAATCGCGCCGCAACTGGCTGAGCTGTTCCACCGCTTGCGCATTCCGCTCGCGATCGGCCAGCTGGTCGACCTGGCGGCGCGTGTCGTCTAACTGAGCTTGCAGCGCCCGTACCTCGGTGCGCAGTTTGGCCGCCACTTGCGCGTAATCGCGCCGGCGCTCGGTAAGCTGATCGACTTTGCGTTGTTCCGCCTGTGCCTGTTCAAGATGTTCGCGCGCCAGCACATCTTGTCCAGTGCGTAACGCGGCATCCATGCTGGTATTCAGCGTATCGAGCCGCGCTTGGGCGACGGTCAACTCCATTTCAGCGCGTTGTTCCCGCGCCGTCGCTTCGTCCAGCTCGATGTGCAGGGCGTCGATGCGCACGCGGGCGGCGGCCAGCAGCGCCGAGAAGGTAGCGCCTTCAGGCAGATCCTCTTCGCTGATTAAGTCATGGATCGCCCGGCGCAGAGACGCCAGGACGCGATCGAGCCAGTTCATAGTCTGAAACGTGAAGCGTGACACGTGACTACGTGATCACGTAGTCACCTAATTCCTCATCACTTCGCCGTTGCCCTCAGATACACTTCTTCAAACGGCAGATCGTTAATGATTGGCAGCGCCGCCAGCGCCTGCTGCGCTTTCTCGATCGTCGTGCGGTCTTCGGCTTTGGTACGCTGCGCCAATAGCGCCAGCACTTCGCCCACGCTCTGCCCTTTCAACCGGTTGACGTCGAGCGTCTGTTCGGCGATGCGCATGATCTCCGGCGCCAACAGCGCCAACTCGGCCATGCCGGTATGACCATTGCCCTCGCCCACTTTGAGCAGACTGTCGCCGTCTTCGCCGGTGACCTTGTTGATCAGCTGCTGTCCGATTTCCCGCACCGGCTGCGGCGCGGCCTTGACGATTTCACCCAGCCCATCCGCCAGCGTGACCAAGCGCAGCAGCGAGGCTGCCGCAGCCGGGTCGCCAATGAGTTTGATATTCATCGTCGCCAGGGCCGAACCGAGCGCCTGCGCTTTGGCGATCTCGATGCGCACCTGGGCATCGAGCTGCAGCTTGGTCAGCTCGACCCGTTGCGCCACGCCCTCGAATGCGGCCAGCGCTTCGGCCTTGGCCTTCTCGCTTTCGGCCTCGGCCAGGCCGCGCGCCCGAATGGCTTCCGCTTCGCGCATTGCGGACTCGGCCTTCGCCTTCATCACCTCGGCTTCGGCCAGGCCCTCAGCCGACGATTTGGCGCGTGCGCCGTCGGCGCGCAGCGTCTCGGCTTCTCGTTCGGCCTGCGCTTGCGTGCGCAGCGTCTCGGCCTGCTTCAACGCGGCTTCGGCCTCGGCTGCGGCGATTTCCTTCAATGCCTTGGCCTGCGCTTCGGCCTCGCGCTGCTTGCGCAGCGCTTCCAGCTCGATCTTGTTCTTCTGCTCGATCACGGCCTTCTGCGCCTCGCGCTCGGCCTCGATCACGCGGATGCGCGCCTCGCGCTGCGCTTCCTGCGTGGCTTCGACCGTCTTCACGGCTTGCGCCGCTTCCTCGCGTTGCGCCGAGACGATTAAGCGTTCCTTCTCGGCGTTCTCGCGTTTCTGTTGTTCTTGCAATACGTTGATCTGGCGCTGCTGCTCGGCCAGCTCGATCGCCTGCCGGCGGGTCACTTCGGCCGCCATTACTTCTTGCTGGCGGCGCTCGTTCTGGATGGCAAGTTGCTGATCGCGTTCCAGCTCGGTCAACGCCACGGCGCGCTCCTTGGCCACGCGCGCCAGCTCCGATTTTTGTTCTTCCTCGTACACCTTCTGATCGGCCTGCGCCTTCTCGGATGCCTGGATGGTGCGCACCTCGCGTTCCTGCGTGGCCGAGGCCAACGCCAGCTCGCGGTCGAGCGTAAGTCGCAGCTTGGCGGTATCGGTGTCGCGCTGTTTGACTTCGATCTCGGTGCGGCGCTCGATGTCGTTGCGCTCGCGCAGCGCCTGCTGGATGACCTGCGCGTTGGCGCGCGCCACCTGCGCGCCGAACACGTCGTCGGTGCCGAACGAACCTTGCCGCGCCGCGCGCAGCGTGAGGATCGAAACCGCTTCGAGCACCAGGCCGTTCTCTTCCAGGTCCGTCTTCAACCGATTCTGCACTTCCTGGATGAACTTCTCGCGCTCCTGGTGCAGGCTCATCAGTGTGAAGGAAGCCGCCACGTCGCGCAGCGCGCCGTCGAGCTTGGCGTCGACCAGCTGCTTGACGGCGTTCGCATCGACCTGCTTGCCGCCGATGGTGCGCGCCGCGTCGATGATGCCCTCGACGGTCGGGTTGACCTTGATGTAGAAGATAGCTTTGATGTCGGCATACTGCGGGTCGATGGTGAGCAGCGCGTTGTGCTCGGTGCGCTCGATCTCGATCGCCATCGTGCCCAGATCGACCCAGATAATCTCGTGGATCGTGTGGAACACCCAGGCGCCGCCGTTCATCACCACCTTCGGCGGCTCGTTCGGCTTGCGGAACAAGCCGCCCGTGCGGACGAAGGCGCGGTTGGCCGGCGTCTTCACGTAGGCGCGCATGATCGAGCGGATCAGTACGAGGAATATCAGGACGGCGACCAGGATGATCGTTGCGAAAATAAGGGGTTCCATGCTCTTGTCTCCTATCACCAGGAAATTCAACTGTTGCGCGAGCGGCCGACAACCTGAGCGCTAGTACTTCGACAACTTGAAGTTGCGTAGTTCCTGCCGCAGTTGCACTGCGGCGGACGGCAGTGCAACTGCCGTCCCAACCCCGCAGAATTAGGCGGTCGGGGTACTAGGCTGTGTTGCGGCGCAGGATGACGGTTTGCAGCAGACCTATGGCGCTTGACGTCGCCCAATAGAGACTGAACCCTGCGGCGAGCTGCCATACCAGCGCTGCCGTAAGCAAGCTGGGCAGGAGCGCCGAGAGAAGACGCGCGTTTTGCGGCAAGCCGGGGTTGAGTGTGCTGGCAGCGTAGGTCAGCCCGGCGACGATAAGGGTCATGCTGAGATCGGGCTGCGCCAGGTTGCCGATCCACAGGAACCGCCCTCCGTTCACCAGGCCGCGTTGAAGGGCCGAGTACAGTCCGGCGAAGATCGGGAGCTGGATGAGCGCGCTCAACAGGCGGGCGCGATCGAACGGGCGATAATTGCGGCGCTGATAGAGCGCGGCCAGCTCTTGCGCGAGCCGCTCGGGGTGCGCGCGATAACGCTGCTTCAATCGCTCGATTTCAGGCTGAAGCCCCTTCAATTGCGCCTGGCGCGCTTGAGCGCGCCGCGCCGTTCGGAGTGTGATCGGCAGTAGCGCCAGGCGTACCAGCAACGAAAGTGTGATGATGGCAAGCCCCACATTGCCGCCGTAAACTCGCGCCAGTTCAAACAGGATCACGACCAGGGTTTCGACGAAGGTGGCCCAGATGTTCATCGCAATCGCCCTCGCTCAAGACTGTACTTTATGGGCGCGCAACCGTGTAGCGTTTCTGAAGAGGGTCATAATCGACTAGCACGACTTCGCTGCCGCGTTTGATCGCCTGGTCAGAGTGCGCGACGACGAACACGCTGATCAGCGTGCCGGCCGAGTCGCGCACATGCACCAGGCCGTATTTTTCATCGGCGAAGGGGCTGGTGACCGTGCCGCGTTTGCCGACCAACGCCTGCGCCCGCGTCGCCGTCGTGCTGATCGGCGGCAGCGCCCGGCCGATGAGGCGCGCCGTGCGCGAGCTCACCAGGCTGCCGGCGACCAGCGACAGCGGCAGCACGGCCGCGAAGGCGAGGCCGGGATAGGTTCCACCGAACAGGCTCCGCACGATGCTATTCATGCTCCAACCCAGCACGCCGATCGAGCCGAACAGGATGAGCAGCACGACCAGCAGCGGCGCTTTGCCCAGGCCGATGAAGGCGAGCACGGACAGACCACTTCCGGCTTCGGCGTGCGCAGCGTGTTCGATGCCGTGATCGACAGCGTGATCAAGGTCGTGATCCAGATCGTGATCGAGGTCCAGGTCGTGGTCGAGATCGGCGTCGGCGTCTACGTCCGCCTCGGCATCTAGATCGGCTTCTGCATCGACGTCGATGTGAGCATCCGCAGCCACGTCGGCAGCGGCATCACCTTCGTGGTCGCCGCCCAGCCCGACCATTTGCAGCGCGGCCAGCAGCACGCATAGGCCAAGCAGGATGGTGAATGGCAGGTTGTACCAGGCGAAGAGGAAGGTTCCGGCGTTGTTTAGCATGGAGCTTCTTTCTCAAAAACCGATCGACACTGTAGCACGCGCTTCTTTTTCTGCTTGACAGCCATCTGACGTCGTTGGGCGAGCATCTGACGTTGCCCTGCCGCATCTGGCATATAACGACACAAGCGAAAGATCAAATGCTATTTGTCACCTCGTGGATTAAAATAGACCTTATCGGAAATAGGGTATCATTGGGTTTATGATAACCTACGCCACTTTACACAAGAGTCCGCGCAAATTTCTAAGCATGACCAGTTTGACCGTGGCTGAGTTCAACGCACTGTTGCCGATATTCGCAGAAGAA
>DATDPU010000008.1:0-11311 GCA_035292585.1 Anaerolineae bacterium
CCCCGTGGGCCTGCGGCGGACGGCAGTGCCAGCCGCCGCCTTTCATTGCCAGCTATAAGGACGGGCGGCGGCCTGCCCACGAGCGCAGCGAAGAGGGTTGTGCCGTCCCAACCCCGCAGAATTAGGCGGTCGGGGTACTAGACCCGCCCGAGGCGGGCGTCGCGCGCGCTGCGTGGTGGATATTGACCAGAGTATATCCATCAACACCAGAAACGCCAATTTGAGTCCAACCGTATCCTAATTTTTGAATTTCAGTCGTTTATCCTGATAGATGACAAAGCTCGTCCAGTTACTCCCTAAGGAGAGTGGCGTGATTCCCTATACACCAGCAGAATCTCGACTGTCCAGGGTTCTCAACTCGATCGCATTGATTGCTGCGGCGTTATGCGCCCTCACGCTATTCGGGGCGTATCGCGGCCCAGCCACGACCTTTTTTGTCCAGCCGCCGTTGGTGTCCGATACAGCTGCGGGCTTAGGGCTGCTCGCCCTGCTGGCCTGGTTCGCGGCTGCCGATGTGCGGCGCTACCGCCCTATGATTACCATTCTGATCGGCGGCCTCGCGCTGAGCGCAGGCACGTTTCTGGCGCTCACCTTCAGTCCTCACGGCCAGGACCAGGCCAGTACCTTGCTCGCCGGTGTCGTGACGTGCAGCATCGCCACGTTGGCATTGGGCCTGTTGGTACGGCACGCCCCCGTGGCCGCGCCGACTTGGATGCCGTGGATGACGGACAAGCCGCTCACACCTTGGGAACGGGGCGCGCGCAACGTGGTCGTGGCGTTCGGCCTGATCTCGGTGTTCGCCGCGGGCGCGACCCTGGCGCTGGCGTTTGTCGACCCATCCGATCTGGTCGACTTCTTCCAACAGCCATTGATGGTCGGCGGGGCGGCGGTCAAGATGGCGCTGCTGGGTGTCTGCGCGCTGTGGGCGGCGACAGATATGCGGCGCTACACTGAGCTGTTCACGCTGGTCATCTTGGGCGGCGGCATCGCATTCATTGCTGCCCTCATCACCCTCGCCGGCATCTCCCGCTTCGGTTCGGCGCTGCTCACGGTGAATGGCGTGACGCTATCCGCGCGCGATATGATGCTGATCGCCGTCGCGGTCAATGCTTCCGCCCTCACGAGTCTCGTCGTCTTGAAGATTCGGATGAGCCGCGCCTTGCTGGATGCGCTTGGCTTTTTCACCCCGATGCAGTTCCGCGCCTTCGAGGCCGTGTCGGAAGCGTTGATCGAAGGCGGCGCTTCGGAGAAAGTCCCGCCTTATCAGATCGCGCTGCGCACCGATCGCTATCTGAGCTCGTTCCGATCGAGTCGGCTCTGGCTGGCCAAACTGGCCGTGCTGGCGCTCGAATTCGCCCCGCTCCTGGCGCTGAAGCCGCCGCTCAGCTTTCTCAATCCCGCGCTGCGCCGCGAATTCGTCGATCGCCATTTCAAGCGCGACATCGTCAGGCCGCGCGGCCTGTATTGGGTGCTCGACCGTGTCGGCCCGCGCCGTATCCTCGATTTGATCGAGGGCGCGGTCCGCTTCAACATCCAGCTCACTTATCTGGGTTACTACAGCCACCCCGATGTGCAGCAGGCGATCGGCTACGCGCCGTTTTCGCAGCGACCCGGCGGGGCCACGGCAAAGCCGATCCGCCGGCACGCGCCTCTACGGGTCATGACGCCGGGCGATCTGGCGAGCCGAGGCATCGACGTCATCTCGAGCGCCGATGTCGTCATCATCGGATCGGGCGCGGCGGGATCGATCCTGGCGGAGCAGCTCGCCGCGCAAGGCCGCGAGGTGCTGCTATTGGAGAAAGGGCTGTACGTGAAGCCGGATGATTTCAGCGAGGACGAGGTCGATCAGATCAGCCGGCTGTACAGCGATGGCGCGCTCCAAATCTCGCAGGCGCTGCGCTTCACGATTCTGCAGGGCAGCTGCGTTGGCGGAACGACGGTGGTCAACAACGCGGTGTGCTTCGACACGCCGGATCGGGTGTTGACGAGCTGGAACGATCCCCACTGCGCCAACGCGGGCATCCACGTAGACGCGTTCAGACGCGCGCAGGCAGCCGTCAGGCAACGGCTGTCGATCCAATCGATCGCGTGTTCGACCTCAGCCCCCCTGCGCGTCGAGGATGTGTTGAATCCGGGCGACGGCGTGATCGGCCAGGGCGTCATGAACTTTCTCCAGCCGGGCAGTTATGAATACGAGATCGTCCGGGCGAATATCACCGAGTGCGTGGGGTGCGGCTACTGTAACATCGGCTGCAAGTATGGTCGCAAGCTGTCGATGCTGGACGAGGTGCTGCCGAAGGCGCAGGCGTCGCACGGCGCGGACAAGTTCCGTATCCTGTCGGAAGCGGAGGTTGTCAAACTGAAGGGCCGGAACGGGCACGTCACCGAGATCGTCGTCCGGCTGGGCGGCCAGCGCGAGTTGTTCATCCAGAACCCCAAGACGGTGATCCTCAGCGCCGGGACGATCGCCTCGAGCTGGCTGTTGATGCAGAGCGGGATCGGCCAGGGCGAGTTGCCGGTGGGTCGCGGCTTGAGCTTCAATATGGGCAGCCCGCTGCACGGCCGCTTCGAGCAGAAACTGAACAGCTACGCCGGTCTGCAAATCGCGCACTATCTCAGCCTGAACGATCGACCGGGCTTCGTGTACGAAACATGGTACAACCCGCCGGTCGCGCAGGCGTTGGCGATGCCGGGCTGGCTCGACACGCACTTCCGCAATATGCAGAACTACAACCGGATGGTCGGGGTGGGTGTGCTGGTCGGCACCGAGCCGAACCCCGACGCGCATCTGGCCCGCGCGCTGTTCCTGCGCGGCGCGCCCGATATCGTCTACACCCCGACGGCGCGCGACCTGAACACGCTGGTCGAGGCGTTGATCACGCTGGGCAAGATCATGTTCGCGGGCGGCGCGCAGGAAGTCTTCGCTTCGACGCGGCGTTACCAGAGCTATTCGCGCGGGCTGGCGGCGTACCGCAGTGAAGGCGAACTCGAAAAGCTGCGCTCGCTCGTGAGCGACGAGCGGGACATCCTGCTCGGCACAGGTCATCCGCAGGGCGGCAATGCGCTGAGCGCGACGCGCGGGCGGAATGGGAAGACCGGCGGCGTGGTCGGGCCGAACTTCAAAGTATACGGCTACGACAATCTGTACGTGTGCGATGCCAGCATCTTCCCCAGCGCGACGACGGTCAATCCGCAGCTCACAGTCATGACGCTGGCGCATTACGCCGCGTCGTTCATCGAGTAACGAGGGCCGCATGGCGAACCAAATTTGGACCTACGAAACGCTGGCGCAGGCCGATCAGGCCACGCTCGAAAACGTGCTGCTCACCGGCGCGGCGCCCGATCCGGAACAGCTCAACGGCTACATCTACTGCGGATGGAACCACGAGTGGGTCGGCCGGCTGTCAGGCGAGAAGTTCAAGAAGGGCTTCTACCAGAAGGCGGGCCGCAACTTCGGCTACAACGAGATCGTGATCCAGGACAACCAGAAGTTCCGGGGCGATTGGAACGTGCGCATGCAGAATGGTCGCCCGATTCAAGTGGGCTACTTCCGCGTGTCGCACGTGACGGAGGAGCCGCCTGAGCCGCTGCACCGGCCGTACTCGCATCTGGGACACTTCAACTACAACGTGTCGATGAACACCGGCCTGAACGTATTCTTCCGCGTCATCCGCGATTTCGTCGTGCTGCCCAACGCGGGCGATCACAGCCTGTTGCTGTGCAAGGCGTACCTCCAGGTGTTCTTCCCGTGGCTCAACCTGTTCTACTGCTACTTCCTGCTGGGTCACCGTCAGAAGATCGAGTACCTGCCGTGGTGATGGGAACTGGGACGCAGATCAGCACAGATGAACACAGACCGGAATCCATCCATGACGATCTGCGTGAATCTGTGCCCATAAGAAAAAGGTGAAGGCATGGACAAGGACATCCTTTTCGAGCCTGTGCGATTTCGCAACCTCACGGTCAAGAATCGCATCTTCCGCTCCAACCTGGCGGGCCGGTTCGACAACTACGACGGATCGGGCAATCAGGCGCGCATCAATTGGGAGGTGAAGTTCGCGCGCGGCGGCGTGGGTGCGATCGTGTCTTCGTTCGCGCCGGTGAGTATTCGCGGGCGCATCCTGCCCAACTACGCCGCCATCGATCGCGACGAGCGCATCCCGTTCTGGCGCAGGCTGGGGGAAGCGGTGCACGCGCACGACTGCAAGTACATCTTGCAGCTCAGCCACGCCGGACGCCAGCAGGACATCGGCGGCATCGAGAACTCTGAAAAGAAGGCGCTCAGTTCGACGAGCCAGACCGAATCGTTTCACGGCTTCGAGTGCCAGTCGATGACGCCGGACGAGATCAACGAAACGATCCGGCACTTCGCCGATGGCGCCCGGCGCGCCCGGCTGGCTGGACTCGACGGCGTGGAACTGCACGGCGCGAACGGATACCTGATCACGCAGTTCCTCAGTTCGGGCATCAACGATCGGCGCGACGAGTACGGCGGCAGCCTGGAAAACCGCGCCCGCTTTGTGCTGGACATCATCCGCGCCATCCGCCGTGAAGTCGGCGCCGATTTTCATGTGCAAGTGAAGATCAGCGCGGTCGATCACCACAATGCCGTGATCCCGTGGGAGCGAAAAGGCAACACGCTGCAGGATTCGATTCAGGTCTGCCGGTGGATCGAAGCTGCGGGGGCCGATGCGCTTCACGTCTCCACCGGCAGCATGTTCCCGCATCCACGCAATCCGGCCGGCGGGCTGCCGGCCAGCATCGCCGCGCGCACCTACGACACGATGTTGTCGAGCGGCGTCTACACCTTTCGCAATTATCTGCTGGCGCGCTACCGCTGGCTGCGTCCCATCTTCCGCTTCCTCTGGAACCGCAGCGTCACCGGCGCGATCGAAGGCATCAACGTCAGCGATGCGCGGGCGATCAAGCAGCACGTGACGATTCCTGTTCTGTGCACCGGCGGCTTCCAGACCGCGTCGGTCATACGCCAGGTGATCAGTGCGGGCGACTGCGACGCGGTGACCATCGCGCGCGCGCTCATCGCGAACAACGATCTGGTTCACCTCTTCGCGCAGGGCAAAGATCGACCCGACCGGCCATGCACCTACTGCAACAAGTGCCTGGTCAACGTGCTCGAAAACCCGATTGGCTGTTACGAAGTGTCGCGTTACGACGGCGACTACGACAAAATGATTGGCGAGATCATGGCGGTCTTTCAGCCATCGGCGTTCGAGGCATAGGAGGTGACCGGTGATTCAGTTACTCGCGCCGCGTCGCATCTTCAACCGGTTGATGAGCGCACGCGCACGCGCCGCGCCGGCCGATCCCCGCGCGTTTCAGACCACCCGCGAAGGCAACGCAGCCTTCGGGCACTGGACGATCGATCCGGCGGGGCTGCCCGCCTACGCTTACGAGATCGATCAGTACACAGACCCTCGTTCACGCTATCCCAACACCGAAAACCTCAACCGGCGCGACCACTGGCATCAGATTGGGAACGATCGCATCACCGCCCTGGCCTCTAATGACGGCACGCTCCAGCTCTATCTCGGCGACCGAGGCGGTGTCTACCTCAACCGCTTCGAAGCGCGGGACTACGAAACAGCCGGGGATTTTGACGACGCGCCCCTGGGCCTTAACGACCGGCTGCTGAACCTGCTGGCGCGCCTCATCCGTTCGGTTGCCAGCGCCTATCGCTGGCTGCGCGCGATGGGGTATCGCTTTCGCGCCCGACACATCGACCGGCGGTCACCCATCGACATCAAGCCACGCGGCAGCGGGGCGGTTGAGCCCATCCACACGGCGCTGAACCAACTGGCTCCGACGATCATCCCCTACACTTACGCCGGCGGCTTCGGCTATCTGGAGGATGGCACGGAAACTTGGGCGACTGCCTTTCGCTATCGCCCGAGAGGCGCTGAAACACGCCGGGTATTTGGCATGGGCTACTGCGAGAGTGTGATGACTTATCGCGATGTGCGAGTGACACGGCGGGCCTATGCGCCGTATGGCGATGATCCGGTACTGCTGATCGACGTGGTCATCGAGAACCTGGGCGCGACGGTAGTCGACCTGCGTTATTACGAATATTGGGATGTCAACGTCCACCAGTTGAAGCTGCAATGGTTGCGCTCGCAGCCCTTTGCTGCGGCCGGCGACGATGAGCGCCGCGAGCTGAATCACTATTTCACGCCCTCTATGGACTGGGATGCCGCGCAACAGGCGCTGCGGTTTCATCAACAGCCCTCCGCGCCGGCAGCCCGACCACCCGACGCAGTGAGCGATGTCGATTGGGCGCCCGCCGACGTCTTCCTGGCCAATCTCAGCACCAGCCCGGCCGCGGCGCGGTATACGGTCAAAGCGGCGTTCTTCGGAACAGGCGACGCCCGCCAGCCGGAGGCGGTGCGCTGCCGGCACGCGAGCGACACACGCGCGCCGGCAGCCAGTGACCCCATGCCGTATTGCATGGTACTGCGGCGCGACCAGACACTGAGGCCAGGCGAGAGCATCCGGCTGCGTTATGCCTACGGCGCGGCATCGCAAGGGCAGACGCTGGATTTTTTGAAGAAATATCGCGCGGGCCAACCACTGGGCGCTAGTCTGAGCGCCTGGCAGAAACACATCGTGTACTTCACAACCGGCCAAGACCCGCTACTCCAGCGCGAGATGGCCTGGCACGCTTATAACTTGCTGTCGGCAACCGTTTACAACGCCTACTACGAGGCGCATCTGGTGCCGCAGGGCTCGGCTTACCTCTATCTACATGGCGCAGATGGTGCGCCGCGCGACCACGCGCTCTTCGCGCTGCCGCTGGTCTACCTGCGCCCGAAACTCGCCCGCGACATGCTGCGGCTGATCATGAGCCTGACCCATGCGGATACCGGCGCGATTCCCTACGCGTTCGCGGGCCACGGGTTCCACAGCGATGCTCAGGGCATCCACGCCGCTCCCTCTGATCTCGACCTGTTCTTTCTGCTGGCGCTGTCCGAATATCTGGCTGCGACAGGCGACCTCGCCTTCCTTGACGTCGAAGTGCCCTTTTATCCGCGCGGCGCACGACCGGCTTCACCGCTCGGCAGCACGGTGCTCGACCATGTGCGCGTTGCGGTGAAGCACTTGATTGAATCCGTCGGCCTTGGCGATCATGGTTTAATCAAGATCGGCGATGGCGATTGGTCCGATGGGATCGTCTTCGAGTCGGCGATGAAAGACGCGCCAGGACCGTTCGGCGTCACCTTCCAGAACTCAAAGGATCACGGCGAGTCGATTCCCAATAGCCAAATGGCGCTGTACGTGCTGCCACTGGCGGCCGCCTGGGTCGAGGGGCAGGATCGCGATCTGGCCGCCCAGATGCGTGCGTTGCTGCCCGCGCTGCGCGAGGCCGTCGGCCGACAATGGAACGGTCGCTGGTTTACGCGCGCGTTGCTGCGCGACGTGTTCAATCGCCCCGTGCCCATCGGTCGTGATTGGATCGAGTTGGAGGCACAGCCCTGGGCCTTAATCAGCGGTTTATCTGCCGCGCTGGGTATCGAGGCGAGGCTGATCGATTCAATCGCCAGGCTGTTGGATGACCCTTCGCCCATCGGCGCACCGCTGCGTGAAGGCGGGGCCGTGTGGCCGGCGATCTCCCAGCTGTTGACCTGGGGGTATACCCGCAGTCGGCCCGACCTGGCCTGGCGCTCGCTGCAGCGAAACACCTTCGCCGCGCACGCCCAGGCTTATGGCGATGTCTGGATCAACACCTGGTCAGGCCCGGATGCAATCAACGGCCCAGGCGCAGAAAACCCCGGCGGCACGTGGGTCAGCCCGGTTACGCCGATGACCGACTTTCCGGCGATGAACGCCAACCAGGACGCCATGGCGCTGTTGGGGTTGCTACGCGCTTGCGGCATCGAGCCGGCCCCGACAGGCGATGGTCTCCTGATTGCGCCGCAGGCTCCGCCGGAGCGCTTCATCCTCGATATGCCGCTGCTGCGGCTGGACGTTGCGCCAGGACGCATCACCGGAGAATATCGGGCGGTGGTGAATGGCAGCCGCGTGCTCCACGTGCGCGTGCCTAGAGGCGCGGGCGACATCCAAGCGACCCTCAATGGGATTCCACTGAACCCGATCGGGCCGGGCACGCCCGAAGTTGTGCTGCCGCTTGTTTTTAGAGCCGGGCAAGCGGTGTCGTTCGAGGTGTGCTGGAAGATGGTGGGTAAGGAAATGGGGAGGTCCGCGGCCCGTCGCCGCAGTGAAACCACCCACAGCGTGATGCCATTCGCGAGTTGATCGGCCAGGCAGTCGTCGAATCGACCGACCGCCATGGCTTCGCCGATGTCGCGCTGGAGCCGGGGCAGGCGGTGCTCATTCCCCATCGAAACCGCATACCAGCAGGCGCCCCGGCCAGACCAGCCTGGCCTTCCTCACCGGCCTGCTCATCGGCAGCAGTTCGAATCCCGTCCATTCCTCGATTGGCATCTTGCAGCAGGCCAAGGACACGCCCGCACCGTTGCCAGGCGCGAGCGGTCCATAACCCGCGCCAGCCAGGCAGACCGTGGGCGAAGGAGGCAGGCGATGAGCAGCCGGATTCTGGCTGTCTCTACAAGTGACAGAACGAGGTCGATTCGCGCGAGTACACACGGTCGCGATAGAGAAATAGGTAGCAAAGCAATTCCGAGGCTGTGGCCGGTACTTGTTAGTTGCCCTCTTCATCGGCCAACAAGTCTTGGAGCATCTCACGTACCTGCTCGGCTGACAATTGATCCAGGTTTGCCAGAACCCGCTCTTCCGCCGTGTTGGGCAACCTATTTTCTGGCAATTCATATCCTAGCCGAGCCGCCAGTTGTTGCGTGGCTACATCGAGCCGCCGCGGCCACTTGATCTTTCTCCAGGCTTCGCCCAAACCGGATTCGATGCGGTTGTGTTGCAGAATGTTGGGATCGCCCAGGCCGCCACTCATGCGCGCACGACTGCCGTCGTAGGGTTGCAGCACCGCCTCATGGAAGGGCACGTCCAAAAACCGACACACGCTGCTCATGACCGACTCCGGATCGGCGACGAGGTCTTCGTAACAGACCCACTGGCAGCGCTCCGGCCCGACCGCATCAAAAAAGTGGCTCTACCGGATCGGGCGGGAAAAGCAATCCGCGAATCGCGCGAATCGCGCGAAAACATTAGCGAAGATTCGCGTGATTCGCGGATAATCCCGTCCAAGTCGGGAGAGCCGAATTTCGCTTTGTATTGGAGAAAGCCCAAGGCCGCCTTGAATAGCTTGAGGACTGACGAGTTGTGGTTCATTGCGAATCCCCGGTTGGTTTGCATGTCCGAACCGGAACTCGTCAGGTAACGAAAACACCGTAGCCTGACGGTCCACGGTGTCGCAAGAGTAGCGGGGTGGATTCGCCCGCCCTGCTCCGCCGCAGGCGGGCCAGGGAACCACCGGCCTCTGGGTTACCCCAACACCTGTCAATGTGGGGCAGGTGTGAGTCTGAACCCTCTCGTGTTTGTGCTCGCTCACGCCTGCCGTCTGGGTCTGTACTGAATCGCCTCGGCCAGGTGCGCCGACTGAATCTGCTCTGCGCCTGCCAGGTCGGCGATCGTCCGCGCCAGCTTCAGCACGCGGTGGAACGACCGCGCGCTCATGCCCAACTGCTGCATCGCCGCGCGCATCAGCGACTTGCCCACCTCGTCCACCTCGCAGTATTCCCGGATGTGCGCGGGCCCCATGTCGGCATTGGCGGTGAGGCCCGTTCCCTCGAAACGTTTCTGCTGCCGTTCCCGCGCCGCGATGACGCGCGTCCGGAGCGTGTCGCTCGGCTCGCCAGTTCGATCCGAGGCGAGTTTCTCGTACTCCACACGCGGCACTTCGACGTGGATGTCGAAGCGGTCGAGCAATGGCCCCGAAATCCGCTTCTGATAGCGGGTGACGACGGCGGGCGAACAGGTGCAGTTGTGAGTGGAATCTTGCCAATAACCGCAAGGGCAGGGGTTCATCGCTGCGATGAGCTGGAAATTGGCTGGAAAAGTCAGCGTTCCCGCTGCACGAGAAATCGTAACGTGATGATCCTCCAATGGCTGGCGCATCGATTCGAGTGAGCGTTCGTCGAACTCAGGCAGCTCGTCCAAGAACAAGACACCCCGATGAGCCAAGCTAATCTCACCCGGTCGGGGTAACTTGCCGCCGCCGACCAGCCCGGCATGGCTGATGGTATGGTGCGGCGCGCGGAAGGGTCGTTCACGGATCAGCGGCGCATCGGGCGGCAACGCCCCGGCGACCGAGTAAATGTGCGTCACGTCCAGCGCTTCGTCAACCGTCAGCGGCGGCAGGATGCCGGGCAGCGCCCGCGCAATGAGTGTTTTGCCCGAACCGGGCGGCCCGGTGAGCAAAGCGTTGTGCCCGCCGGCCGCCGCTACCTCCATCGCGCGCTTGACGTGCTCCTGGCCTTTGATTTCACTGAAATCCGTATAGGCCGAGGTCTGGCTGAACGAATCGAGGGACGTGTACGGCTGGGCCGAGATGCGGGCGATACCGTGGAGGTGATTGACGAGCTCGCTCAAGGAAGCGACGGGGATCACGTCCAGGCTGGAGATCAAGGCCGCTTCGGCGGCGTCAGCGCAAGCCACGTACAACGTGCGGAAGCCGTTGGCCGAGGCAAAGGCGGCGATGGGCAATATCCCGCGCACATGCCGAACCGTTCCGTCGAGCGACAGTTCGCCTGCGAATAGCGCCTTGTCCAACGCATCCGCCGGGACTTGCTCGGTTGCGGCCAGGATACCGACGGCAATCGGCAGATCGTAGGCTGGACCGGCTTTCCGCAGGTCGGCCGGGGCCAGGTTGACAGTGATCCGCCCGCCGTGCATGTGCAGGCCACTATTTTTAATCGCCGAGCGGATCCGCTCGCTCGACTCCTTGACGGCGGCATCGGGCAGGCCGACTAGAAAAAAAGAGGGCAGGCCGCGTCCGGTGTCTACTTCCACCTCGACGACCTGACCCTCCAGCCCAATCACCGCACACGTGTACACTCTGGACAGCATCGAGTTTCTGCTCCAAAGCGAGCTGGCTTTTTGACCTCAATAATCAGGCGTGCAAATACTGCTGCGGGAGTTTAGCATAGAGCCTTGATGGACACAAGTAGACGAGGCCATGTCCAGCGTAAGTGCCAGGATGCAGCCTGGTCTTGCTTGTGCCATTAGACCTTATCGGAAATAGGGTATCATTGGGTTTATGATAACCTACGCCACTTTACACAAGAGTCCGCGCAAATTTCTAAGCATGACCAGTTTGACCGTGGCTGAGTTCAACGCACTGTTGCCGATATTCGCAGAAGAA
>DATDPU010000009.1:0-31570 GCA_035292585.1 Anaerolineae bacterium
TGGTGCAGGGGTCCATACCCACCTCCTTGAGGTAGAAGTATGAACCCACTGCACACGATGTCCTGGCGGCAGATCACCACTAGCGCGCCCACGATGTCGTGGCGGTTCTAGCGCCCACGATGTCGTGGCGGTTGACACCTATGGATTACCCCGGCCTGGACGATGCTTATCTGCGTTATATCCAGGCGACGCCAGAGAATCAGCGCCGGATTCAAAGCTTTTACCTCCCCTTCTTCAAAGACCGGTCAGGGCCGCTGGCCGATCTGGCTTTCGGTCACGGGGATTTTATGCAGTTGCTGACCGAACAAGGCATTGCAGTCGTCGGCGTGGACACCGATGGGGACTGCTGCGCCGAAGCGAGACGGCGTGGCCTCACTGTGGTGCAGAGCGATGTGCTCGACTATCTGCGGCAGGCAGCCGAGGACAGCCTGGATGGCATCTTCTCGGCGCATCTGATCGAGCACCTGACCTATCCGAGCGTGATGGAGCTGATCCGACTCTCCTACCGGGCGCTCAAGCCGAGTGGCATACTTTTACTGGTAACACCCAACGTGCGCAGTCTCTATCCGCATTTAGAAAGCTTTTACATGCACTTTGGGCACGTCACGTTCTATCATCCGAAGCTGCTGGGCTTCTTTCTGAGTTATTTTGGCTTTAGGGATGCGCGAGCGGGCGAGAATCCGCGCATGGCCTTGCCGTTGTGGCGCGAAGCGCCCTGGCCCGCGCCGGCCGCTTACGGCGCGGCCGGTCAGGCGACTCGCCTCGGCCCGGTGCGTTACGATCCGGCTCTCCCCTCGACGCAGCCGGGCATCGTCGGGCGACTGATCGGCGGCGTCAAGGCTTTTGCGACGCGGCTGATCGTGCAGCCGCTGCTCGATCGAGTGGTTGAGCAAGTTAACCGCCGATTGATTTATCTCGAGGCTTCAGTGGAGACGGCGCGTAAACAGCTGACTTCGCTTAACGGGAGCGTGGAGTGCTACGTTTACGCGACGAAAGGGGAGACAACCCTAAACCTGCCCGCCGAGTGTGTCGGCGAGCGCTTGTGACCTTGACGCCTAAGACCTTTTTCCCGTTCTCCACTTCCGGTAATTGCCCACCTCGCGCCGGAATCCGCTCAAGCCCTGGGTTGTCAAGACCTGATACGCTTTGACGACCCGATCCCCCAACGTCGTAGGGCGGCGCCACTCATGGAGCAAAGGTCGCTCGCCCACTTCCCCAAGGGCCTCATCCGTATAGAAAACGCCAAAGATTAACTGACCCTCCTGCCGACGCCCGTTTACGCTGAGTTCGGCATTAGGGAGGTTAACCTGGCTGAAAGTCCACAGTGTGATCGCATCTCCCGGCGCGGATTCGGGCGACTCGAGGTAGAAGTAATAGGCCTTGCCGCTAGAGTCGGGTCGAGGTTCAAACACAAAGTGGACGTAGTTGTTGTCCGCCATCAGGCTGGTGTTGACTCGAACCGTCGCCAAGTCTTGAGCGGCCGCCGGGGACGTTTTGAGATGGAAAATCACGTCGCGTGTATTGCGCCGCCCGTAAGTCGCCACGAGGAGATCGATCCGGTGCAGTCGAGCGTGGCGCGCGACAAAGCTTTGGCCGACGTAGCGCCGGCCGGCGATCTCCCCAATCGTCTGTACCGCTTTACGATTCAGGAGCATTCCCCGCTCGATCCCCAACCAGCGCTTCAGCCATCCTCTTGCCCTGACGCGCCATTGCGCCGCTGCCTGTCCTCTGCGGCGATGCAGCGCATTCAACCTTTCCTGCTGATCGGCGGGTAGGTCGCTGGTTGAGGGCAGGCTGGAGCGCGTGGCCGTGCTGGGCCAAATGAGCCTGTGCCCTGACGCCGACAGTTTTTCGTACAAGAGCGATTCCACTCTGCGCGCCGATTTCTCCCAGGATAAGTCCTGCACCTGTCGATAAGCACTCTCGACCAGGCGCTGCCGCAGTGACGCATCATCGAGCAGGCGCAGAATCGCGCCGGCGATCGCCTCCGGCGTCGGCTCGGCGAGCAGGGCATTGACCTCGTGTTCCAGCACGCCCTGCACAGTCTCCCGGTTGAGATCGATGACGGCGCATTTGCACGCCATCATCTCAGGCGTGACCAGCGAACAGTTGCTGGCCGAGAGCACCAGCCCGACATGCGAGGTGGAGAACAACGTTGCCAGGTCTTCCTCGCTCAGGAGACCCCGATTGACAAAGGGAAAGGGTATCGCTTGTCCGGCGAGATCGGTATCGGCAGCGCCGTAGAATACGATTTCGACATTTGTGTGACGTTGATAGACTAGCTGTAATGCGGCAATGCCCAGCGGAAAGAGACGGCGCGGTGTCGAAGGTCGAGCGTAAAAGCAGATGCGCGGCTGATCAGGCCGGTTGACCGAGCGGGGATAATAGATGTCGTGATCGACGGCCAGATCGAAGTAATCGGCGTCGGCGCCGTATTGCCGGCGCAAGTACTCAGTTAACCACCGGCCGAGCGTAATGCAGGAGAAACCCATCTTGTAGGTTTGCTCGGCGCGCAGGTATTGCGTGCCCATCGAGTAGAAGAACGGCTCCCAATCTTGCACGAAGTAAAAGATTTTCGACGCGTCGATGCGGTCGCCAAGCATATAGGCTGTTTCCCAGTAGGTCAGGATCGTCGCGTCCGCTTCAGCCACGGGGCCACCGATCCACTTCTGCAAGTGCCCACGCAGCTCTGTGAAGTGCCGTTCCACAAAGCGGCGAATCTCCAGATCGCTCTTGTCGGATAGCCGCGTAAAGGGCACGGTGTAGACGTTGACCTGGTGACCGAAGCTCGCCAATAAGTTCATCATACGGATGATGTCGGCGTGCCCACCGGAGCCGGGGATCGGCTCGGTGAAGATCCAATTCAGGACCAGTGGCCTACGCGCGGCATGTTCGGCCTCGGTCTCGGAAGATATTTGCGGCTGTGGGTGCAAGCGCTGGATAGCCTGAAGCGTTTCCGCCAGTTCTCGGCTGCGCGTGGCCGCCGCGTATCGGGTCAAGGCATCGGCGCGCGCGGCTTGGCCCATCCGTTGCCGCAAGGCCGGATCGGCCAGCAGCTGTTCCAGTTTCTCGATCCACTCTGCCGGATCGCCCGCCAGGAAACCGTTCTCACCATCGCGAATGGCGAATTCAAATGCGTCGATTCGGCTGGCGACGGTAGGGATGCCTAAGCTGGCTGCCTCGATATACTTGACCTCGCTCTTACCACGGCAGAAAGGATTCTCTCGTTCCAGCGGCCCCAAGTTGATGTCGAAGGTATTCAAGATGTGAGGTACTTCGGTCCAGTGCACAGGTGTCAGGCTGCGCACGCGCTCGCCGAAGCAATTAAGTTCGGCTGGCACGGCGAGCGGCCCCAGAACGTGGAGTTCAACTTCGGGATGTCGCTGCAGAACCTGCACCAGCGCCGGGCTGGCTTCGAGAAAATCGCGATTGTGAGTGGCGGTGCCGCTGACGTAGCCGATGATGATCCGCCCGGATGCAGCAGCTGACATTTGTCGTTCCCGATACAACCCTTCCGCGATCTGCATAAAGCGCTCGCCCAACGCATTACGATGCACGAATGTCAGTTTGCCGTGCGCGCGCGCTCGTTCGGCCAGATATTCGGTTGCGGCGACGACATAGTCGCAGGCGAGCAACGTCTGGCGATAGCGCCAGACCCCCTCGTAGTAGAGCGCGGCTTCGTCATCTGACATTGTTTTGAGGCTGTCGACCCACTGGGCTAGTTCAGGTTCAAAGATCAGGTCGTCGGTATCAAAGAGGGTGGGAATACCTCGCGCTAAAGCCCGTTCGATCAGGTCTTCGATAAAGGCATCGTGGGGCACGCGATAGAGGTACACCACAGTGCATGACAAGGCTTCCTCAAGCGTGACATCTCGACGCGGCAGATAGTGCCGAACGAGACTGCGGATGCCGCACAGCGCCAGTTGCTCTTGCTTGTGCAGTACTCGATATTCAAAGGTGGTACCGACGCTCGAGCCGCTGATCAGGCAGACGCTCATACTGTGGGAGCTCATGGGGCTGGCTCCGGGGGGGCCTCTTCGGCGCCGGGTTTTTCGCCCAAGATCAGCACTGAGGCGTAGAGTGAGCCACGGTAGTGCTTGTCATAGCGCTGCATCCGCCATGCGATTCTGCTCAGCGCCCGAAGGGTGAAACGCAGCCCATACCAGCGCGCTCCGATGAAACTGAAACTGCCATTCTCAAGCATTTTGGCTAAGTTGATGAAAAATCCCTTTCCCCATTGTTCGTCGTCGATCACCCCAAAACCCGTGTCCTCAAGGATGCGTCGCCAGGCGATGTGCGTATAGCGAAAATAGTCGCTGGGGTAGCCGTGGAACTCCAGCAGAAACGGCGTTTGAATGAAGAGGCATCCCCCTGGCCGGAGCGAGCGATAGATGTCTGTCAGGATTTCCCGGTAGTTATAGGTGTGTTCGAACAGAGAAAAGGCCCGGACCAAGTCAAGTGAATTGCTGGGGAAGGGCAACCGCGCCACATCGCTAACCAGATCGGGCTTATTTTGAATATCAAGATCGATGCCCCAGTAATGCTCCACCCCGACCGTGTCGCGCACCGGCGCACGGTGAGCGGGAGAGCCGCATCCCAGATCGATGACTTTGACTCCCGATCGCCTCTCGGCATACAAGCGATTGAACTTGTCAGAGTTCAACGCCCAGCGGCGAACGCGTCTGGTGGCCTGCAGCTGGTCGAATGCGTAGGCCTCCAGGCCCAACGACCAGATTTTCGAGAGAAGAGCGCTTAAGGAGTTCATCGAGCAACATGCCGCACGCTGCCTGGTTTCTCGCCCAGGATCAGCACAGAGGCGTACATGGAGCCTCGATAGTGCTTGTCGAATCGTCGCAACGACCAGGCGACCTTGCTCGATAGCCTGAGCATGAAACGAAGCCAGTACCAGCGCGCTCCCGTGCCGGCGAATGAGAAGCTGCCGTGCTCCAGAAGCTTTGCCACGTTGGTGAAGAAACCCTGCCCATACTCGATATCACAGTCGACCACCTTCAAGCCGACCTCTTCAAGGATGCGTCGCCAGGCGATGTGCGTATAGCGAAAATAGTCGCTGGGATAGCCGTGGAACTCCAGCAGAAACGGCGTTTGAATAAACAAGGAGCCGCCCGGTCGGAGCACGCGAAAGAGGTCGTCGAGGATCGCGCGGTAGTTGTAGGTGTGCTCGAAGACCGAAAAGGCTCGCACCAAGTCAAGTGACTCGCTGGCAAAAGGCATGCGCGCAATATCGGTGACTAGATCAGGCTCGTTTCTGATATCGAGATCGACGCCAAAATAATTCTCCGCTCCGACCTCGTCGCGCACAGGTCCGCGGTTGGCTGGCGGGCCACAACCCAAATCCACCACTTTGGCGCCCCGGCGTCTTTCGGCATAGAGCCGGTTGAACTTGTCGGAGTTCAGCCACCATAGCCCTACGCGCGCTTCTGGCGGTGTGTCGTAAAAGTCGTCTGTGCTCAGGCCCAGCGATCTGATTTTGGAGATGAGCTTTACCATTGACGCCACTTTCACTCCTGGCGAGCCGGAGGGCGCGCTTGACTAACCCGAATACTGGAGGGTGTAGGCCAGCTGCCCAGAGATGGAACGGCCATCCTGATCGAACATGCCATGCTGAGGATCATTCACGACGGTCCACACTCCCACCGCATCCCCGTGTATGGCTTCCGGCGACTCAATAGAAAAGGAGTAGCCTTTGCCTGCCGAATCAGGTATGGGTTCAAAACTGAAAAGGAAAAAGTGATTGTCTTGTAGCGCGCTGGCTGGTAAGGTCCAAACCACCCAATCGGCTGCTTGGGCTGTTTCTTTCAGACGAAAGATCACGTTCGGAGTGTTGAGGCGCCGGAACGTGGCGAACAGGACGCGAATGCCGCACAAGTTGGGCCGCGCGCTCTGGAAATCCTGACGGTACACTGCGCCCGCGATGAGCTCGTCGATCAGGCGGTAAGTGCGCCCGTCAAGGGTCAGTAAGTAGCTGCGGCGCGTGATTTGCTTGACCTGGCGTTTGACCCATGCCAGCGCTCGAGCGGACGGACGTCGCCGCGCCCGGTAAGCGGCGCGAAGACCGGCCTGCCGATCGTATTCGACGCTGGTGTGATAGCGCTGGATGACTCGGCTTGTCGCCATAGGCGGCGGCGATAGATCGATCATACGTCTCTCGCTCAACTCAGTCTGAGTAGCGGGCGCGCGCGCGTCATTGTCGTTTGGCTTTTCGGCGATAGTCACCACAGCGGCGTACAGGGACCCCGCGTAGTGTTTGTCGAGCCATCGCAGTCGCCACGCGATCCGGCTGAGCGCCCTGAGCGTAAAACGAAGCCCGACCCACTGTGCTCCAGTAAAGGCAAAGCTGCCCAGCTCGAGCGCTTTCGTCAAGGTAAGGAAGAAACCCCGTCCACAGTCAGCGTCGCAATCGATCACCCTGAAACCGATGTCGTGCAGGATGCGCTGCCAGGCAATGTGCGTGTAGCGAAAGTAATCACTGGGGTAGCCGTGAAATTCGAGAAAGAACGGCGTCTCGATGAACAGTGAACCGCCAGGACGCAGGACACGATAGATGTCCTGGAGGATTTCGTTATAGTTGTACGTGTGCTCGAAGACCGAGCTCGCGCGCACCAAGGCTAACGAGTTGCTCGCAAACGGCATCCGCGCGATGTCGGCCACCATATCGGGCTGGTTCTTGAGATCGAAATCAACGCCGACGTAGTTTCCAACCCCCGCCTCGTCGCGGACCAGCGCGCGATTGGCCGGCGGGCCGCATCCTAGATCGATCACCCTACTGTCCGCGCGCCTTTCGGCGTACAGGCGATTATAGCGCTCGGAGTTCAGGAACCAGATGCGGACTCGCCGCTCGGCTGGCAATGCCCAAAATGGGCCCGCATCCAGCCCGAGTGATTTGATCTTTGAGAGAAAAATACCGATAGACATCATTCGTTTCCCGACAAGTGGCTGAGCAGCAGTCACGCTATTCCGATCTGGAATCAGGGGCGAGTTCGCTGGCGCACGCATAGCGGAACGCGAAATCGGCGCCGGCTGGCTCGCGGTTGATGAAGGCTGCTCCAGCTGGATATACGTCCGTTCGACTGCGCCAGACCGTGATGGCATTGCCCGGCTGTCCATCTGGCGAAAGCAAACTCAGGCTGTAGCGTTTACTCTTCGAGTCAAGCAATGGCCTAATGCTAAAGGCGTACCACTGATTATCGGCGACGCTCACGCCGCTGATCGTTTGCTGGAAAACCTGTCGATCGGTTTCCAAGTCGGTCAACTGTAAAACGACCGCGCTGGTATTCACTCGCGCATAGGTTGCCAGATACAGTTCAAGCCGAGTTAGACCGGCGCAGTGGCTCAGGAAGGTTTGTGTGAACTGCACGCCGGTCACCAGTTCTCCGGATGAGACTTCACGCGGAATCGTGGGCCTGGGGAAGAAACGAAATGGATGACAGGCGTGCGCCAGGTCCGGAGATACATAAAACCCCTGGTCCACTTCTTCATACTTCACGTCCAGGTAGTTTTTCAGAGCGGCGAGATAGTCCTTGTTAGGATACTTGCCCCACAGCGTGCGGGTGAGATCAAGATAAACGACGGCATTCCCCGCTTCCAGGCGCTCGATAACCTCCGAGGCGGCAACTTCAGCCACCCACGGCCACATGAATAGATACTTTGCGACTGGCGGCATTTGAGTTAAGAAGTTATAGAGCGGGCCATCTGGGTAGAAGGCCAGAGCCACATCCTGGCGACCGCATGCCGCATCACTGAGGATGTAACGGGCAACCTGTTCCTCGGCCCCAAAATTGGTCTTGTATGACAAGCGGTTGACTTGAACGATGGTCACGACACCCTTCACCAAGGCCCCAATCAGCACGAGACTTATCAAGACTCGCGGCATTTCTCGACTCAAGCGCGTAAAAGCGAATGAAAAGGATTGCTGCGCGAGCGGCGGATAATTCGCCTGGCCACGCCTGGAGGCTTCGTCGCGCCTAGCGTGTTCGACGACGAACCAGGCCGCGGTAATGAGCGAAACTAAAACGAACCCGTTCGAGCGAAACGTATTTGCGCTGATGACGAGTAGCGCCGTCGGGACAATGAAGGCCAACCCCGCCAGAAGGAAGCGTCTGTGCGCCAGCAGAGCCACGCCGATGAGAATGATCGTGGGTCGGTAAATGAAACCGAAAAGTGACCACTGACTGCGATCGAAAACGTAAAACAGGTTGAGCGCCCAGCGCAGAATATCTCCCAGCCGGTCCGGGCTACTATAGGTGTATTTGCTGTAGATGTTGGAGTTGAAAGCAATTACTTGTTCGTAAAAGTCCGGGAGCGCGCCGCGCATCCATAAAACTCCGAAGCTCAAACCCAGGCCCAGCACTATCAGCGCAGTTACGGTTGCTCCGTGCTTGATTCCCCCTTTGGAGAAAACCAGGCTCGCAATGGATAGACTGATCCCGTAAATGGATAGTGGGTCGGACAGAATGGCGATGAGCGAGAAGATGGCGAGAGTGAGTAAATATCTCCGGTCTGACGCTGTCGATCGGGTGGCGATGCTCAACACAAGGCTGAAAACCACCGCACAGGCCACGCCGGCAAAATTGCTGTACAGGACCATGTTCCCGAAGTTGGAGTGGCCGACGATGTTCCAGATCAGGCTGGCAAGGCTGAGGGGAACGTAAAGATGCGTCAGCTTCATAGCCCAGGCGAACGACACGACCTGGAATAACAGCAGGGACAGACGAGCGGCCAGTAGGGAAGGCCCGGCCAATGTGAAGACAGCTGCCGTCCAATAGTATACAAACGGGAAATGGTGTGAAAAGATATCGCGGTACAACAGGCGGCCCCGCGAGATGAGCCACCCGGTCGCGAGATTGTCAGACTCGTCTACAAAGTTTCCACGGAAGAGGAGACCACTTCCGATGACGAGTGAAGCAGCTAATAGCCATACGCCTGTTCGCCGCCTGTTGAAGAGCCTCAGCAGAGGCGCGATCTTGAGAGGGTAAGATGCAATTGGGCCTGCTTGCTGCGGTAAGTATGGTTCACTTCGCATGTGGTGATCGGATTACTCTCTGCATCAACCCCGCGAGCCAGCGTCCGCCACGCTCCCGCTGCAAGTCTCGAAGTTCCGCTCGCCCCTCGAACAGATAGCGTCGCCGCCACAGCGTATCGTCATAGGGTCGGGGCAGGGCCGCCGGGTACGAGGGAGACAGCACCTCTTCCAGAACGCTCGTCAAGTAAGCGATCACCTGGCGTTCGACAGTTTCCTGTATGGCCGGATTGTCGGGTTCGCGCCGATGCTCATCGGCAAGCGTTTGCAATAACGGCGCGAGTTGTCGCCCGCGCACCTGTGGAACGTAATTTTTGAGCGCATCCCGGCGTGCTGCTGCGCCGATGGATCGGCGCAGGTTGGGGTTGTCGATCAACCGCTCCAGAGACTCGATCCATTCATGCGTGTTACCGGCCAAGAAGCCCGTCTCGCCGTGGCGGATGGCAAACTTGAAGGCATCGGTTGGGCTGGCTACCGTGGGGATACCCAGGATGCCGGCTTCAAAATACTTCACTTCGCTCTTCGATTGGCAGAACGGGTTATCCAGCTCTAATGGCGCTAGGTTGATATCGATGGTCTGGCTTTCCCGTGGGATATCCTTCCAGGGAAGCAGCGGCCGCATGCGAACCTGTTGCGCCACAGATGTAAAACGCTCGCTCAAATTTAGAGGCCCGATGACGAGCAGCTCGACGTTGGGACGGCGGTTTAAAACGTGCAGCAACGCATCGGTGATGGTTGCGAAGTCCTGGTCGTGCGAAACGCTGCCGCTCACATATCCGATCACGACTCGCTTATCTACGTGCTCGACGTGTGGGCGCTGCAGCTCTTGGGCCAAGCGCACAAACTCCGTACCCAGCGCGTTCCGATGCACGAACGTCGGCTGGCCGCGCCGCCGCAGCGCCTCGGCCAGATATTCAGTCGTCGTCAGCGCATAATCGCACTGCGCCAGCGTCTTGAGATGAAGCTGCACTTTGCGCTCGTATGCACGAGCTTCGTCCGGCGGCAAACTGCGGTAGTGACCATCGTATTCGACGAGATCGGGTTCGAATATGAGATCGTCGGTCTCGAAAAGCGCCGGCTTGCCGAGTTGCTGTGCCCACTCTAGGACCCGGCCGATCAGATCGGAATAGGGTACACGGTGCAGAATGAACACGTCGTAGTCCAGCGCATCGGCCAGCAGGCGCAGATCGCTCGCCTCACGAAAGCCGGTTGCGATACCGTGCGGCTCGAGCTGCGCTTGAGGATGATCGCAGCGATAGCGGCGCGTGCCGCCATCCTGGCCGCTAATGAACAACACACGAAGCGCGGGCTGTGACATCAAACCGATTCGTCTCCTGACCAGTAGCGGGGCGCGCAAACCGGCTGCCGAACGCCCTGAGTCATCCAGAGGCTGACTGCGTTACCAGGTGTAGCTTGCGGAGATTCCAGATAGTAGTAGAACTCGCGTCCTTGTGAGTCCGGGATCGGCTGAAAGATAAAACGATAGGGTTGGTTGTCGCGAAGCAGAGCACCTGGTACGCAAACGGTAACTAAGTCTTCGTGTGCGTGAGGCGACGATCGTAAGTGCAAATTCACCTCAGGCGTGTTTGTCCGATCGTGCGTAGCAAAAGGGATATCGAGGCGGTAGAGGCCAGGCTGGGTGGCCGTGAAATGTCCACTGGGCTCTGTTCCGGCGATTAACTCTGATGACAGGACACAGGGCTGGTTGAAAAACGCATGTGTGTAATTTAGACGTAACCCTCTCTTGATCTTCGCTTTCACCCAGGTCCAAATCTTGTAAGGGAGACGATTCCGTCCTCCGCGCAGCGTCTTTGCGAAGTGGGTGATTTCTTTCTCGGCGCGTGAGGGATCGTCGAGGACGATCAGGTTGCTCAGACACTGCATCATCTGGTCGATAACCGTGCGAGTTGATTGTAACTCGATAGGTGGCGCAGGTCGATGCATTTGCCAATCATGCCAAATCTGATGCACGGTTCGTAGCCAGCCCGCGCTACGTGCGTTCGGTGTGTAGTGTTGGATGACGTGTTCGCGCGCCGCCGCGCCGATCTGCTGCCGTCGTTCCGGATCGACCGTCAGCAGCTCCAGATGAGACAACCACTCCTGAGTAGTTCCCGCCAGAAATCCGTTTTCACCCTGCGTGATGGCAAATTTGAAAGCGTCGGTTGGACTGGCGACGGTCGGCACGCCGACGATGCCGGCTTCGAAATACTTGAGCTCGCTCTTCGACTGACAAAAGGGGTTATCGACATCTAAAGGCGCGATGTTGATATCGACTTGCCGGATTGCCTGGGGCAGCTCTTGCCAATTCATATAGGCCACGCGCTGAACGCGATCGCCAAATCGGGCGAACCGTCGATCGGGCGCCAGATGCCCGAAGATGCCCAGATGCACCTGCGGGTAACGCTCCATCAGGCGCAGCAGCGCGGGCGCGGCCACTGCAAAATCACGCTCGTGCGAGGGGCTGCCGCTAAAATAACCAATTGTTACTCGATCCGCACTGGAATAAGGATTATGATGCGCGGCTTCCGCGAGCCGTACCTGTTCACTATTTAAGCTGTTGCGGTTGATAAAAGTTCGTTTTCCGCAGCGTTGCAGCTGATCCGCTAGAAACTGCGTTGTCGTTAGCGTATAAGCGCTGCGCTCCAGAGTCTGGGCCTGCAACTCTATATTCTGTCGATAGCGTCGAGCTTGGTCGACGCTGAGCGTTGCCAACTGACTATCGTACCGGGCTAAGGCTGGATCAAAGGTCAGATCATCGGTATCAAAGATAGTCACTTTGCCCAGCCGCCGGAGTAAATCGAGGAGATCAGGGATCAAGCCGGTGTGCATCACTCGGTGCAGGATAAAAATGTTGTACTCCAATGCGTCGCTGAACAGGCGCGGGTCTCTCCAGGAGCGATGCTGAGTGCGCACACCCAAGTACGCCAGCTGCTCGCCCGGGTGGTTGCAGCGGTAACGTACCGTATCGCCCTCGCAGCCGATCACAAACAGCACGCCTGGCGGCGAGGCTGGGTCATCAGGGCACAGGACGCTAAAGGCTTGAACGGGTGCGGGCGTACTCATGCATTAAAAGGCTTTTGAAGGGACATGGCTGGTAACCGGAGCGGGATGATAACACATCCAGGTAGGCCTGACAAATCATATGGCTTAATCGGCAGGTCTGCCGTAACCACGTGATATAATGCAACACCGTGAGCGCGCTTCCCCAGGATGTTGCGAGTCGTGAAAATTCAGATGTGCGGCGGAGCGTATTGTTCATGTGTAACGCCGCGATCGGCCCGCATTTGAGCGGGCCGGGCATTCGATATTGGGAGTTTGCTCGGGTTTTGAGCGCCTGCGCGGAACTGGATGTCACACTCGTCACCGTTCCCGGCATCCGCGCCGAGCATCCGCAGGGTCAAGCCCCTTTTCGCTTGCAGGCCAGCCGCGATGAGGCTCATTTGCAACAGTTAGCGGCTAATGCTCAAGTCGTCGTCGCGCCGGGCGCGATCATCAGCCTGTATCCCGCGCTCAGAAAAATCCGGCCGCCTCTCGTCGTCGATCTGTACATTCCACTGCTGCTCGAGGAGCTACAACGAACACCTTCTCATCCCCTCGCTGAACAAAGCCTGTTTTTCGATCGGTTGCGCCGGAATGTATCGGCTCAGATCATAGCAGCCGATTTTATTCTGTGCGCCAGCGAGAAACAGCGGGACTACTGGCTAGGCGCGCTGTCGGCCCTGGGACGGATCAACCCCTATACGCACGCTGACGATCCAACACTGCGTCGTCTGATCGATGTCGTCCCGTTCGGCTTGCCATCCGAACCGCCGCGCCGGACCCGGCGAGTGCTCAAAGGGATTTACCCAGGCATCGGGCCGAATGACAAAGTGATTTTCTGGGGGGGCGGGGTTTGGGATTGGCTCGATGCGCCCACACTGATCCGCGCCATGGCTCGGCTAGCCGAGCGGCGACCCGACGTTAAATTGTTCTTCATGGGAGTGAAGCATCCTAATCCCCAGGAACGCGAGCGCAAGGTACTCGCCGAGACCATCGCGCTAAGCCAAGAGTTGGGGTTGTTGAATCGCACGGTGTATTTCAACGAGTGGGTAGCGTATGAAGAGCGGTCGAACTACCTGCTGGAGGCCGACCTCGGGGTGAGCCTGCATCGCGACCATCTGGAGACGCGCTTCGCGTTTCGCACGCGGTTTCTGGACTACCTGTGGGCTGGGCTGCCGATGCTGGTGACGCGCGGCGATGTGTTAAGCGAGGAAGTGGAACGCCAGGGCCTGGGTCGGGTGGTCGAGCCGGGCGACGTGGCGGGCGTGGCGCAAGCGCTTGTCGAGTTGCTGGCGACGCCGAATCTGCGCGAGACGTATCATCCGCGCTTTGAGCGGGTTGCCGCCGCGTACCGTTGGGAGGTGGTGGCGCAGCCGCTGGTGGCGTTCTGCCAGTCACCGCGCCTAGCGCCGGACAAGGGGTATTTGCGCGGGGCAATGACCTTCGCGCTGGGGCCGACGCCGTGGTGGCGGCTGCCGTCCAAAGCCTGGCGCGCCGTTCGGGTAGGCGGTGTCGCCGGTCTGTCTCGCCAAATCGGTGAGTATCGCCGCTGGCTTCTCACGCGACGCGGTAGCGGGAGGCCGAAATTAAAATGATGGCGAAGCGCATCGCCGAACGAGGATTGACCCGAAGACACGCCCGGCGGCGTCTGAGTGAGTGATGGCTGAAGAGACTTATGCGATCGTCTCGTGTGCTGCTGCTCAGCAACGAAAGCATTGGCAAGCGGATGGCTGGCCCCGGCATCCGCTACTGGGAATTCGCCCGCGTCCTGGCCGATGCCGGTCTGGATGTGACGCTGGCCGTGCTGCCGTTCGTACCCGCTTCATCGCCGCCGACCGAAATCCCCTTTGGTCGTTTTACTCACTGTGCAGACGAGACCGAAGTGCGCGCGCTGGCGCTCACGGCGGATGTCATCATCACGCAGGGCATCCTGCTGTCTACTTATCCATTCCTGGCCGATCTGGGCAAGCCGCTGGCGCTCGATTTCTACATCCCGTTCCTGCTGGAGCGACTGCATGTGGACACCGATACGACCGGCAGCGACCACGTGTTTACCCACGAAGGCTATCGCCGCGCGGTGCAACGCCAGGTCATGGCGGCTGATTTCATTGTGTGCGCGAGCGAGAAGCAGCGTGACTACTGGTTGGGGGCGCTGGCGGCGGCGGGCCGCGTAAATCCCTATACTCACGCCGACGATCCGACGCTGCGCCGCTTGATCGACGTGGTCGCCTTCGGTTTGCCGGCGCAATCTCCCCGCCACACCCGTCAGGCGCTGAAAGGCGTCCAGCCGGGCATCGGCGTGGACGATAAAGTCGTGCTGTGGGGCGGCGGCATTTGGAACTGGCTCGACGCGCCCACGCTTATTCGGGCGCTGGCGCGCATCGCGCGACAACGCACGGACATCAAACTATTCTTCATGGGGATCACCCATCCTCGCCCACTGACCGAGCGGATGACGGCGGCCGCCGAAGCCGTCGCATTGAGCGATGCGCTGGGGTTAACCGGTCGGGCGATCTTCTTCAACGAGTGGATCGCGTATACGGATCGGGAGAACTATCTGTTGGAGGCCGATGTTGGCGTGAGCCTGCACCGCGATCAACTGGAGACGCGCTTCTCGTTCCGCACCCGCTTCCTGGACTATGTGTGGGCCGGGCTGCCCATCGTGGCGACGCGCGGCGACGTGTTGAGCGAGCAGGTAGACGCGCGGCGGTTGGGTCGGGTGGTCCAGCCGGGCGATGTGGACGGCGTGGCTGAAGCGATTCTGACGCTGCTCGACGCGCCGAACCTGCGGGAGATGTATCGACCCCGTTTCGAGCAGGTCGCGGCTGCCTATCGCTGGGATGTCGTGGCGCAGCCGCTGATCGAGTTTTGCGCGTCGCCACGCTGCGCGCCTGATAAAGCGTATCTACGGAAACGGTAAGTTCAAAACACCCTGTAAGATGGAAAAAGGAGTGCTACGGATGGCTGGCTTGGACACCCGATCCCGACGGCGCGTGCTGTTTCTGTGCAAGGATGTGATCGGCAGGAGCATGGCCGGGCCGGGTATCCGTTACTGGGAGTTTGCGCGCGTGCTTAGTCATGCAGGATTTGACGTGACGCTGGCCGTGCTGCCCTTTATCGCCGATCCGGTATTGCCCGAACCAATGCCGTTCCCGGCGCGCGTGTATCGCTGCCGCAGCGCGGCTGATGTCCGTGCGCTGGCGCGCGAGTCGGATGTGGTTGTCGCGCACGGGATCCTGCTGGCGACGTATCCGTTCTTGCCGCACCTGGGCCGGCCGTTGGTGCTTGATCTCTACATCCCGTTCATCCTGGAACGGCTACACGTGGATGTGGCCGATCGATCGACCGCGGGCCTGGCGCTCTTCGAGTCTTATTTGCGAGCGCAAGCCCTCCAGACCCGCTGGGCCGACTTCAGCCTGTGCGCCAGCGAGAAGCAGCGTGACTACTATCTCGGTGTAATGTCGGCGCTGGGACGAGTCAACCCTTTCACGCACGCAGACGATCCGACGTTGCGCCGCTTAATCGATGTGGCGCCGATCGGCTTGCCCGCCGATCCGCCGCGCCACACCCGGCAGGTGCTTAAGGGCGTTCATCCCGGCATCGCCGCTGACGATAAAGTGTTGTTGTGGTTGAGCGGCATCTGGAACTGGTTCGACGCGCCGACGCTGATCCGCGCGCTGGCGCGCATCGTCGAGCGGCGGACGGACGTGAAGCTGTTCTTCATGGGGGTCAAGCATCCCGATCCCCGTGCGCCGGAGATGCAGGCTACGCTCGAGGCGCTGGCATTGAGTCGCGAGCTGGGTCTGCACGAGCGATACGTGTTCTTTAACGACTGGGTGCCGTACGAGGAGCGTGCGAACTACCTGCTGGAAGCAGATGTGGCAATCAGCCTGCACCTCGACCATCTGGAGACCCGCTTCTCTTTTCGCGTGCGCTTCCTGGATTATTTCTGGGCTGGGTTGCCCATCGTCGCCACGCGCGGCGATGTGTTGAGCGAGCAAGTCGAAGCGCACCAGCTGGGCCGCGTCGTTGAGGTGGGCGATGTGGACGGGCTGGTCGAAGCAATCGGGAGCCTGCTGGCGACGTCGAACTTGCGCGAGACGTATCGGCCGCGCTTCGAGCCGGTGGCTCAAGCGTACCGCTGGGAGGTGGCGGCGCAGCCGCTGCTGGCGTTCTGCCAGTCCCCGCGAGTTGCGCCAGACAAGGCGTATTTGCGCGGCGTCGCGACCTTCGCGCTGGGGCCGACGCCGTGGTGGCGGCTGCCGGGCCAGGCGTGGCGCGCGTTGCGGGTGGGTGGGCTGCGCGGTCTGGCGCGTCGGCTGAACGAGTATCGCCGCTGGCTCCTCGCCCGCCGGGGGCGGGGTGTACGGTGAATCCCCCTGTTTCGATCATCCTCCTCAACTGGAATGGCCTACGCTACCTGCCCGCTTGCTTGGCTGCGATCCACTCCCAGACTTACACCGACTTTGAGGTGATCCTGGTGGATAACGGCTCGACCGATGGCTCGATCGCGTGGCTGAAAGAGCGCTTTCCCGAAGTGCGCCTGATCTGCAACGAGAAGAATCGAGGCTTTGCTGAGGCAAACAATCAGGCTATCCGAACCAGTCAAGCTTCGTACATCGTCACGCTCAACAACGACACGCGGGTCGATCCCGGCTGGCTGGCGGCGCTGGTTGCCGCAGCCGACGGTAGCCCCCAGGTAGGGATGTGCGCTTCAAAGATGGTTTTTGCCGATCGACCCGATATGATCAATTCAACCGGTATCAGCCTCGATCCGGTTGGCATTGCCTGGGATCGTCGCGGCGGTGAACCTGATGACGACTGCGAGGCAGAGCCGGTTGAGGTGTTCGGCCCATGCGCCGGCGCAGCGTTATATCGCCGGGCCATGCTCGAACAAATCGGGTTGTTTGACGAAGATTTCTTTGCGTACCTTGAGGATGTCGACCTGGCGTGGCGAGCGCGCCTGGCCGGCTGGCGCTGTTTGTACATCCCTGCTGCGCGCGTCTATCACATTCATTCGGCGACGGCGATCGAAGGCAGCGCTTTCAAGCATCGTCTGCTAGGGCGTAACAAAGTGTGGCTGATCGCTAAGAATTACCCGCTGCCCCGGCTGCTGTTTTACCTGCCGTTGATAGTTATTTACGACCTGGCCGCAGTGCTGTTCACGCTAGTGAAGCGCCAAGACATCAGTTCATTACAAGGGCGCTTGGAAGGATTGAGGGCATTGCGCCGTATGTGGCGCAAGCGTCGAACCGTGCAGGCGTTGCGGCGCACTTCGGTATCTCGTGGGAAACCCTGGCAGTACTATCTCAGCCCGATGGTTTTCCCCTGGCAGGCGCCGAGCCGCTATAAGCATCTGAGCAAGAAGTCGTTCGATGACATTCCGGGCTGATCGTGTGATCCGAATCGGTCTTAGCCGGTCACTATCGACGTGTACAGTCGCTGATACGCTTCCAGTAGCCTCTGTCTGGAAAAATCGCGTTGCCCGACTTGCAGTGCAGCGGTTCGGTAAGCCGCATAGTTTTGCTCCAGCTCTGCCAAGGCAGTGAACACACTTTCCGCAGCCACCACCTCAATTACTTTTCCGCATCCGGTCTGCTCGACGTAGCTTGCCATGGGAATCGCCCGGCTGATTAAAATGGGCCGGCCGGCTGCAAGCGCTTCCAATAGCGAGTGGGGATAAGCCTTGACCAGCGTGGCATCTCGCGCCAACACGCTGGCGGCATGCACCTGCGCCAGCACATCCGCGACGTTTACGTACTGGTTGATAATTGTGACGCGATCGCTCAACCCGCGCCGGGCGACGCGCCGCCGCATTTCCTCGAAGTGAACGCCGCGCCAGAGGAAGATCAGATGCAGGTCAGGACGGGCTTGCGCTGTTTCAAGCAGCGCCTCGATCCCTTTCGATTCAAATTGATCGACGGTCCAGGGAGCCGAGCCGGCGAGGAGTGTCAAACGCTCGCCCGTGGGCGGCGGTACGCGCGCGAAGCGTGTACCGTCGATGCCGGGTCCGATGGTAACCGCAGTGGCAATGCCCCACGCGCTCAGAACCGCGCGCTCGGCCTCGGTTGAAACAACCAGAGTGTGAACACGCCGGGCGAGGTTTTGTACAATTTTGCGATCGGCCCCCTGCGTCCCCGCGACGACGGTGTAGACGATCGGCTGGCGTAGAAAGCGCAGAACGTCGAATGGGAAGGGATCGGGGTTGAAAATATGGTGAAGGTCGATCTGCCGTTCGGCGCGCCGCAGTGCGAGAAGGTGTTGGAGTCCCCACCAACGCCGGGGCAGTCGCGTGCCGGGCCGCTGGCCTGGATACAGGTGAATGATTTGACCGCCGGTCATCGCGCGCAGCGCCTCGACCTCTTGAACCACGGCATCGGCTGCGGCCATCGATGAGGGGGGCACGGTCAGGTGATATAAGACCTTCATCGTGTTCTTCGATAGAGTCGCACGACGACGTATATCGCACCGCCGGCGAGCGCCGTCAGGCTGAGAATTGCGCCCACCGTGAAGCTGGCCGGCGCATAGGTGAACTCTATCCGATGCTGCCCCGCCGGAACCCGAACGGCGCGAAAAGCGTAATCGGCGATGTATATTTCGGTCGGCTGCCCATCGATTTGGGCTTGCCAGCCAGGTGCATAGGTATCGGTCAGCACCAGTATGCCTGCGACTGGCGTGTCGGTCTCAATCGCAACTCGTTCCGATTCGTAATTGACAATGCGCGCTTCTCCGGTCTGCGGCGACTCGGGCGCGGACGACAGGTCGGGCGGCATTCCTTCGAGGATCACCTGCGTTCGAAAATCGAAGTTCTCATCTAGCACGCGGCTCAATGCCGCTTCGGCGCTGGGAGCGGGTTCGAACTGATAGACGATGAAGGCACGCGGCAGCACGCTGGGATTGCGGTACACGCGGATCGAGCTGCCTCCTTCACTGAAGGCCGGTTCCCATCGCCCGCTCAATGCTCGATCGGTGATCACGTACTCGACATTCATTAAGTCGAGCAGCCGGCTGTTGGCCGAGCGGAGCAAGCCGTAGTGATTCAGCTGGTAAGCGCCCTCAACGCGTTGGAGCAAGGTCGCGTGGCGCCAGGGCACAACGGCATCGTAGCCGCGCGCGTCGGAGAGACCGAAGACCATGCTGGTGTTCGGCATCAGCGCCAGATACAGCCCGCTTACGCGAAAGAGACCGGGTTGGCGCTTCAAAAAATCGACGGCCTCGGTTGTCGGGAAACTGAGTGCCGGTGGCGTAAAGGGGTTCAACCGGGCGCCGATGATGAACAGATCGGCGCACGTCAGCAGCACCAGTCCATTGAGCCAGAGCGCCTGGTTGCCTGTTCGGCGGCGAATCCAGTTCAACCCGCTCGCCAGCAGCGCTACCCCGGCCGGCAGAAACATCTCAGGCGTGGCAGGCATATACAGCCGCTGCGTCTGCGCGTATCGAATATTCACCCGTTCGTAATAATAGTCCAGCGAGTAAGGAAACAGCGGGTGGTCGATCGCCTTCATCGCTTCGGCCTGGCTTCGGCCCATTGCGATGAATGGGTCGCGCAGCGCGGTGACGCTCAGGTAAGCGCCGCCGACGGCAATCAGTCCAGCAGTTGCGAGCGCACCCAGCACGATCAAGAATCGCCTTGGCGCAGGCCAGCTCGGAATGTTATTCTTGGCAAGCGAGTCCAGCCCGTGACCGGCCAGCAGCGCGAGTGCTAACACATAGACAATACGCAAGCGCCCGTTGTTGATGAGGCGAACCAGTGGCAGAGCATTGACGAGGTTGATCAGGGGGAGCTGCGCCGCGATGCCGAGCGCCAGCAGCGCCAGGCCGATCCAAAACCCGCGTGAGAAACGCTGCGGCGCGCTCGGTTCAGCACGGGCGCTCGCACGATGATGGCGCTCCCCCCACCAGGCGAGCAATGTGATCAGTCCGAGCGCCAGCGGCACGATGCCGGCGTAGAAGGTTTGCTCGTTGTAGTTTTGGAAGGGATACCAGTAGCTGTTGTCGATCGGCGTGCCGAAGAATTGGGGCAGGAGGCTAGTGATAAGCGTCGGCCACTCGTGCCAGTCAAAGAGAGCAGTTTGCAGAAGCGGAGCCTGCGCGCTGGCTTGGCGTCTGATCAAAATCGAGCTATCCAGAATGCCCTCTGCCAGCGGCAGTAGTTGCGCCGCGGCGAGCGCCACGCCAATTACAGCGGCGAGCGCCATCCTGCCCGCCAGTCGAATCGGCACGCGCACGCGCCAGCCGTCGCGGGTCACGCTGCGCGCCAGGCAGAAGATAACCCAGACTAACAAGACGTGGAGTGAGGTCTCAGGATGCCCGCTGAAGAATTGAAATGCCAACACGATGCCGATGGCGAGAAAGGGTGTTGTCGTCTGCCGGGCAAGCGCCCGATCGCTGAGGTACAGCAGCAGCGGCAGCCAGGCCATCACGCTGGACACCGGATAGCTCAACCAGACGATCAAGGGGCCGCCGAAGGCGAATACGATCATTGCCAGCAAAGCACCCCGCTGCCCGGTCCCCAGCTGCCGCGCCAACAAAAATGTGGACAGCCCCGCGACACATAGCTTAAGGATCGCCACAATGAGGAAAGAATCGTGGAACGGGAAGAGGCGGGCGACCAGCCAGAATGGATCCCATGCGCCGACCTGCCCATTAGCCAACATCGGTTGCCCATTGTTGATGTAAGGCGTCCACAACGGCACGCGCCCTTCAGAGAGTGCGCGCCGCATCTCCACCTGCCAGGGATAGATGAAGTACACTACATCGGAGAGCAGCCGGTTGTCGGGTGCGGTGAACCCGGGTGGCGTGCGGTTTTGCCAAACCGGATCGAGTTCGTAGATCAGATCGACGGGCAGCAGGCTCTCGCCCAGAAAGATCGCTCGCCAGAAGAGAACAAGCAGCAACACAACCAGCACGAGCGACGCTCGGAGGATGTCGCTATGCAGCGATCGGGATAAGTGCTGTGTGAACCCTCGGAGGCGGTGGCGCAGCATCACTCCTTCAGTGCGAGCACGTCTGCGCTGCGATCGCCGAACTTTCCACTCAACCCGTGGCGCAGGCCCAGCAACAGCGCGCGGGCGCGCCGCTGTCTGCCTCGCAGCCAGGATGCAGCCACAGATACCAGTCCGAAGAAGGCCCAGCGAGGTACCAGCAGCCAACGCAGGCGCGGGTAGAACTTGCGGACGAAGAGGAAGCGATTGCGCAGAAAATAATAGGCGTAAAACACTAGGCGTAACTCTGAAGAACGTCCTTGATCGTGGTAGACGGTGACGCCGGGATCGATCAAGAGCCGCACCCCCTGTCGCTGGGCGCGCAGGCAAAAATCGGCGATCTCGCCACTGATAAAATAGGCTTCGTCTAATAGGCCAATCGTCGTGAACAGATCCGCTCGTACGAGGATCGCGGTTCCTGGCACGTAGTCAACCGGGTACGGCTCCATGTCGGAAGGAAGATCAGAGATGTGCGTATCGACATGCCAAGCCACGTTGCGCCCGCCAGCGGCCTGAAGCGTTGCGGCGGGGAGGGGATCGCGCAGCACCGGCCCGACGATGCCTGCTGCGTGCTGCTCGGCTGTAGCAAGCATTTGGCGCAAGCCTGCTTCATCGATGACGGCGTCGTTGTTGAGCAGCAAAAAATAATCGGTTGAATTCTCTGCAAGCGCTTGACGGATGGCAAGATTGTTGCCGGCGGCAAAGCCCAGGTTGTGGTTACTTTCGAGCAAGTGCGCCGACGGACACTCGCGCCGGATTCGTTCGACGCTGTCGTCTTTCGAGCCATTGTCAACGATCCAAACCGCGAGCGCATACGTCGGCCAGGCGCGGATGGCCTGAACAGTGGCGATGGTATCGGAGGAATTGTTCCAGTTGAGGATAACAACCGCGCAAGCTGGGTACGTGTGGTTCATTTAACCGCCGGGTTCAAGCCGGATTCACGAGGAGCCGGCTGTATCTTAACAGGGGGGGCGATCATGGTCAAGGCCGAGGATGCCCTGTCGCATGGAATGCTTTTGGCGCGTGTGGGTGAGTTGGCTTTTGCCAAGCTCACGGGATGCGTTATAATGGGCCAGCGATGACGATTGGTAAGATAGCTTCCGAGCGCAGCCACCTGATGTTGTATCTCCTGGTGGCTGCGGTGGCGTTCCTCACGTTTTTACCCTATGTGCAAACATATTTTTTGGGGGACGATTGGATGCTGCTTGCCCGTAACAGCGGCCGCAGCCTGCCCCCTGAGCTAACAACTATCTCCGATGCCTCAAACAGCAGCCGTTATCGTCCGCTCTCTGAACTATCGCTTGCCTGGGAATGGTCACTGTTTGGTCTCAATCCGGTCGGTTACCATTTCCTCAACTTCAGCCTTCATGCTGTGAGTGCTATCCTGGTTGCGGTGCTCGGTCAGCGCTTAACGCGAGACCGCCGCGTGGGCGTATGGTCTGGGTTGATATTCGCCGTGCTCGCTTGCCACACCGAGGCGGTCGTATGGATTACGGCTCGGCACGAGATGCTGGCGGCTATTTTTGCGCTCCTGGGCATGCTCTCGTATATCAAGTTTCGAGAAAGGCAGCAACACCGGTGGTGGTTGAGTACCCTGTTGCTATACATCGTCAGCTTGGGGTTCAAAGAGACGATCCTGGCATTGCCTGTTCTATTGGCCTGTTATGACCTGTTCTTTGTATTCCTGCCCCGGCTAAATGACCGCATGCGCTCTATTAGATTTACGGAGCTGTTTCCCTTACTGTTCCTGTTTATAGCGGGGGCGGGCTACCTGGTGTTTCGCCTGCAAGTTGGCGGCGGCTATGATGTGCCGTTCAATGTATTGGCGTTGCCAAAAAACCTGGTTTACTATCTTCTAATGGAAATGGTGGCGCTGCCCGACTCGCTGTACTTTCTCACGCGCTTTCCGCTTGCAACGCTTCCCGCTCTCGCTGCCCTTGCCATTGCCGGTGTCTTGAGTGTGTGGATGGCAGGGACTCGGCTGTGGGAGGCTCGAATCATCTGGTTCAGTGCGGTGTGGATGATCGTTGCCTTGGGGCCGGTGATCCTGATTGTGGCTGAACGAACAACATACTTCTCTTCGATTGGCTGGGCCTGGCTGCTTGGATCGGGTGTAGTGCTTGCTTGGAATGCAACGGCGCTGCGCAGAAGACGGTTACTGGTTGGACTTCTGGCAACGTTGGTTTTGGGCGCTAACTTAGTCACGCTGCTACATCGCGGTTACTGGTGGAACAGGGCTGGCGATGTTTCTCGCAGCGTCATGGTCGAGGTGCAGGGTGCACTGGCAGCTCTACCACCTGAAGAAACCGGCCAGCTATGGTTTATCAACCTTCCCGACCGGATGGAGTATGCCTACGCTTTTGGCGATCGCGTATTATTTGCCGCGTGGCTTTTTCAGGGGCAGCTAGGCGTGAATTCTGAGACGATGGTGCTGCGAAATGTCCACCTCTCTCTGCCGCCCTCCGCGCATTTGAATCAACTGCTTACCGAGCACTTGGCGACTGGGCCAGTGGTTGCGTTCTACTGGCAGGGCGAGAGCGTGCTCAAACTGAGCGCGATAGGAGAACATGCCCGACAGTGAGCATGGCGACGATTGGATAGATAGGCTGCTCGTGGATTCGCGGCCATGCTATTGTCGTGAAGGAATCGAATGTCGATGGCGCTATCTATGATCCAGTGGCTGAGCCTTCTTGCCGCGCTTGTGCTGTTTATGGGCCCCGGTTTTGGTCTGCTGTCCTTTCATCCCGATCGCCGCCGATTCGACAAGACGCAGACAGTTGCTGTGTCATTCGGTTTGTCGATCGCTTTGTGGTCTGTGCTGTTGGCCTGGATGCAAGGGCTGCGGGTCGCATTGTCGCCAGCCGCGGTGCTGATGATCCTGCTTGCAGGTTGGGCCATTGGTCTGATACGCATTCGACCCTCGAAGTGGCCCAAACAGATTGGATCAGCCTTCAAGGCCTGGCGGGGGAACAGCCGCGTCGTATTGTGGAGCGCCCTGATCCTCACAGTCGTGGCGGGGATTTGGGCCTTACAAGGTACCGTCGTTGGACCGGGCAGCGACAGCTATCATCATACGCTCATTACGCAGATGATCGTCGAGCGGGGCATGTTGCCCGACGACTATCAACCCTATGCGCCTATTGCAACGTTCACGTACCACTTTGGCTTTCACGGTATGGCGGCGGCGCTGTCGTGGTTGACCGGTTTGACGCCCGTGACGCTGGTGCCACTCCTGGCACAAATCCTCATGGCAGCAGCCGCGCTGGCCGTGGCTTTTTTCACGGAAGTGACGACTCGCCGCCGATCGGCAGCGATGCTTGCCGCAGTTGTTACCGGTCTTGTCTCGGTCTTCCCTGCTTACTATATTAACTGGGGCCGGTACACTCAGTTGACCGGCTTGATCCTCTTGCCGATCTTCCTGGGGTTGATCTGGGATTGGATCGAGTCAGGTACTAGCCGGTCGCTCCTACCGTTCCTCGCCATACTGGCGGCCGGGCTTGCCTTGACGCACTACCGTGTCACGTTGATGGCGGCCAGCGGGGTGATCGTTTTGTCGGGTGGCAGCCTACTGCTTCGCAAAGCATTATGGCCGGCGTGGAAAGAGGCGGGCTGGCGCTTGCTGAAAGCCACAGCGATAGCAGGCGGATTGACCGGACCTTGGATATGGCATCTATTTGCTGCGCGGCAGCAAGGCTACCCAGTCTATGTTGGACCGCCCGGGCCTACCTTCTTCACTTTAGAGCGTCTCGGCTCGGGCGTGTTGAACTACCCAACCAATATACTGGTGGCTGGCCTGACCTTGATGGCCCTGCTCTGGGGATGGTGGCGACGGGAACGGCTAGTCATGACGTTATCCACCTGGGCGGCCCTAATGCTCTTTCTGTCAACGCCGCGCTTTGCAGGCGCTTTTATGGACACTATCTCAGTCTTCATCTCGCTATACTTTCCGGCCTCGGTGATTATCGGCTGGGCACTGGCCACGAGTATCGACGCGTTGGCTAAGCGATTCAATTTCGTTCTACGAGTGGCGTGGATCGGTTTGGCCGGTGTAATTATCTGGGGGGCTGCCACGATCAGCTCGATCGTCGAACCGGGTTCAGCCTATGTTCAGGCTGATGATTTGGCTGCTATGGAGTGGATTCGGCAGAATACGCCACCGTCGGCACGATTCATGGTGAATACCTTTCATTGGGATTACCTGGATAGTTATGTCATCGGCTCAGATGCCGGTTACTGGTTGCCGCTTTTGGCGAATCGGGCAGCTGTTGTAGTGCCGATGGTATATCCCAGCGAGCTTTCTACTGTGCCCGATCTTGCCGAGCGCATTGTAGCTCTGGATCGCTTGAACGGACATTTGACTTCGCTGGAGGCGCTGGCATTGCTGCGGCAGGAAGGGATTACGCATGTATACATTGGTCAGCGGGGAGGGCCACTTTCGGAAGCGGAGATGGAAAGCACGTCACATTTCAAGCTTGCGTACACTAATCGAAGCGTATACATATTCGAATTTGTTGCTGCTCCCGCCCAGAGCTAAATGCAGAACAAAGTTTTTGCTCATCCATCGTTACTGCCTGAGTTCGACTGGCTCGAGTCCCGTCAAATCAGTATTGTTCGCGCTGTCATAATCTTGTTTGTGTCTTTAGCCGGTGTGTTGCTGTTGACTCTAGCGCTTGTGCGAGTACCTGCCAATCTCTCACGGTCTCCCCGCCTTGCCGACCTATTATCTGCTACAATTGCAACCGGAGCGTCGTCGGAAGCGGGATTGACCGCAACGGTCTACGCGCCATTGATCTTGAACGATTACTGCTCTGATTTGGGAGTACGCTTGACAGACGATCCAGCTAACGATGTGCAGCCGGCTCTCTCGCCCGATGGGCAGCGGGTTGTGTTTGTAAGTGATCGCGCCGGTCTGCCAGATCTCTTTAGTATTCCAATATCAGGTGGACAGCCTATCAATCTCACCCAAACACCGACAGCCTCAGAAGATGTACCTGTTTTTTCGCCGGATGGTTCAACGATCGCTTTTGCCTCGAACCGGACTGGCGATTGGGATATTTATCTCATGGATCCGAATGGGGCAAACCTGCGTCGGGCGGCAGGGTACACAGGCACAGACGAGCTGTACCCCGCTTTCGCTCCCGATGGAATCAGGTTGATTTTCAGCAGCAATCGCGCGGCTGGCAATTGGGATATTTACCGGACTGCGCTAGACGGTTATAGCTGGATCCGTCTCACAACCGATCCCGCGGTCGATCGTTTCCCAACCATTTCCGATGATGGCACAGTAATTGCCTTTCGCAGTGAGCGGGACGGAAACAGCGAGATTTACTTGATGGATGCAGATGCTTCTCATACTCTGAGGGTTACGGTTGATCCGGCTTATGATGGCTATCCCGTTATTGTGCCGGATGGCAGCGGTTTGGTCTTTACTAAGAGCAGCGCCGAAGCTGCGGCGATCTTCACGATCAACCCATCGGGTACCGGGTTAAGTGCACTTGCCCAATGTATCGGTTGGCAGACAGACACACCGCGCGTCGCACCCAATCGCGACGTATTGTTGTACGCGGCTCGCCCAAATGCGGGTAAGTTCGATATCTATTTACGCCCTTACGATAGCCCACTTGCATTAATCGGGAAGCGCTCTGCACCAGAGGTGCAAAGCCGTTGCGATTGGGAGGCCGGTACGTTGGGATATGGCTGGATTCAGGCCTGGCGCGCGACAGGCGCTATACAATACTTACGTCTGGCACAGACCTGGATAGACAGTTGTATCGCCGTGAAAACGGACATTACTCATGTTAACGATGGTCTGCTTGGTTATACAGCATTGGCCGTATACCAGGAGTACGGCGGCATACAGCGCCTAACTTTCGCCCAGAAAGTGGCAGGCTATATGCTGAACATAGCCCAGCGAACGGCGGATGGCGCGCTCGCGCACGAGCCTCATACGGTGTGGGATGATACACTGCTCGGCGCAATTCCGTTCCTGGTAAAAATGAACGAGGTGAGCGGCGATCCGGTTTACCTTGAAGAGGCGATTACTCAGACGATCAAACATGCTAACCATTTACAAGACCCACTGAGTGGTCTGTATCGCCACGCATGGGACGAACGTCAGAGCGGCGTATGGGGATCAGTACATTGGGGGCGCGGTAATGGTTGGGTGCTGTTAGCTGATGTCGATCTGTTAGCGAACATATCCGTTACGCACCCGCTGCGCTCGACAGTGCTAAGCATCATGCAAAAGCAAGCGAGCGGGTTGGTCGGCTTGCAAGATGCCAACGGATTGTGGCATACAGTAGTAACTCGGCCGAGCTCCTATCTAGAAACTTCAGGCTCGGCTCTGATCGGTTATGCCTTTAAGCGCGGCGCACAGGCAGGCTGGCTCGACATGAATCTATATTCTGGTGCAGCGCGAGCTGCTGCATTAGGTGTATGGCGCAAAACATTGGCAGACGGAGCTGTAACAGATGTATCGGCGCCTACCGGGCCGATGCTCAATGAATCAGACTATGATGCTGTTCCACACAGCGTGATCCAGTTGTACGGACAGGGCGTGGCCTTGTTGCTGGAAAGCCCGAGCGGACGGTCAGCTCGCTCTCAGGAATGTACGAGACAGCTCAATGATTCACCAGACTAATTATCCAGTAACTTGGCGAGTAGTACAACTGTTGTTACTAGGCGCTCTGGTATTAGGTGGATGCCGTCCTCGCTTGGCACTGTCCGATCCGGCTCCAACAGAAACAACTGTGCGGGCCTTTGACAGAGTCACTCCAACTCGCACCCCTAGGTTGCAGGTAACACATACCCCTGTAGTTACTCAGCCCCCATCGCTAACGACGACGCCTGGGGCCACGCCAAGCCGGACGGCCGGCCCGGCGTTGAATGAAGAAGTTACTCTTGTCACTTCGACGCAGATACCAACTACAACTTTTGCCCCAGTTGTTACGAATAACTTCCGCCCACAAGCATCGCTGCTAGGAGTCGCACTGCAAGGCTATTCCGATTCAAAAGGATTTGATCGGGTCTTAGAGCTAGGTATCCATTGGGCGCGGCGCTGGGAGCCGATCTCATGGCGCGCTGTGGAGCCGAATGAAGGGGAATATCACTGGGAAGTGTTGGCCGATTTCGAGAATGAGCTGAGGAATGCCCACGCTCGAAGTGTCGAACCTTTTATCTCGATTCAATTCACGCCGCAATGGGCCCAAAAGGTTGTGCCCTATGTATGTGGGCCTATTCGTTCTGATAAATTCCAAGCCTTTGCCATATTCATGGAGCAGCTAGTCATCCGGTATGGCTCTTCATCGCCCTATGGCGTGCGTTATTGGCAGATCGGAAATGAATTAGATATTGCGCCGGAAGAGGCGACAGCGCCTGATGCCATATTTGGTTGTTGGGGTGATTTAAGCGATCCGTACTATGGCGGCGGATATTATGCGGAGATGTTAAAAGTGGTCTATCCACGCATGAAGGCGGCTGATCCAAAAGCACAATTGGTCTTGGGAGGCTTGTTGCTTGAGTGCGATCCAGATAATACGACAGTTGGTGAATCATGTATCAGTGATCGGCGCTGGAACTCCGGTCGTTATTTGGAAGGAGTTATGCTAGCTGGCGGCGGAGATTTTTTCGATGTGGTGGATGTCCATTCCTATGCGTTAATGCGTCTCGACCTGCCCGCGCGGATGCACAGCACATATGCTTGGGGAGGGGCGTCGGGTGGAACAGGGTTCCCCGAGAAGGTTGCGTTTGTTCGCCGGGTTACGGGAAAATATGGGTATGCCAGCAAGCCAGTCGTTGCTACTGAAGTGGCCCTGAAATGCAGGGAGCCAATAGCGGTGTGTTATGATATTGCTGCTGCGTTTGTTCCACGTGTTTTCGCAGAGGCCTACAGCCTTAACTTGCGTGGTCTTATGTACTATCATTTGGTTTCCGATAACAATTACTATGCCTTGCTGTTATCCAACTTGGAGCCGCGACCGATGTTCTTGGCGTATAGATTCTTGAGTAATCAACTGATGAATTCACGCTACGAGGGTCTAGTAACCGCGTATCCTGGTGTGTCGGGTCACTTGTTCAACCAGGATGGCATTCGTTTTGTGCAGATTGTCTGGTCAAGTGATGGTACTGATCGGACAATTGCCGTATCGGGCAACTTTGTGCGGGTCTTCGATAAGTTTGGCAATCCGATCGCGCCAGTCAATAATCAATTGGTGATAGGGTGGTCACCGGTTTATATTGAAGTGAAGTAGTTGACCAGTTACTGCCCATAGAGGGTCGCAATTTGGAACAGTCACCACACCGCTCAAGGGGACTGCTATTTCTTGACTTGATTCACATGCCTGATACCTATTGCCGCCGTCAAAGTTAATACAGGAAACGTTAGCTGTTCAGATGGTTCGTGATATTGTCGCCCTGAATCGAAGGAAGATCGAACGTGACTTGCGCGACTCACCTCGTCGCCGATATTTCTCTGCCATTTTACTCGGCCAGTATCGAGTTACTGTGCCTTTGATTCAGAAATACGCAACGGGTGCATTAATCGATCTCGGTTGTGGAGTGATGCCTTATCGCTCATTCATTGAGGACCACGTGAGTCGTTACGATAGTCTAGATCCCAGACCTCAGCTACCGGGTATAACCTATCAAGCTGATATACAAGCTATGGCGCAGATTTTGGATGCGACTTACGATTCGGCCATCTGCCTTGAAGTGTTAGAACATGTGCCGGAGCCCTTTAAGGCCATGGCTGAAATCTATCGTATCTTGAAACCAGGCGGTATCCTGATCGTGTCAGTGCCACATCTTAGCCGGTTGCACGAAGAGCCTTACGATTTCTTTCGATTTACGCGGTACGGCTTAATGTCGTTGTTTCAAACCGCTGGGTTTGAGGTCGTGCAAATAGTGCTACGGGGCGGACTTTTCTCGTTTTTGAGTCATCAAGTCTCAACAATTACGCTTGGACTGACTTGGTCAATTCCTCTCGTTCGCACAGTAGTATTCTTTCTCAACGAGTGGCTCTGCGTACGGCCGTCCTATTTTCTGGATGCGCATCTCGATCGATCGGGAATATTTGCTCTGGGCTATACTTGTGTGGTGCGCAAACCGCAAGAGGACAGATAACGAGAACTATGCGGCTCATTGTTACCACAAGTTCTTATCCGACCCGAGTGGATGAAGCGATCAACGCCGGTGGATTTGTACGTGATATTGTTGTACAGTTAGTTCAACTGGGACACTCGGTAAATGTGTTAACGCCAGATAAAGGTGAGCCGATAACCGGATCACCTGTACCAGTTCACACGTTTCGATGGGGTGGAGTTGAACGGGTTCTCACTCGGCTTAACCCCCGCCATCCGGCTGATAGTCTGCGTATGGCTTGTATAATGCTTGGCGGTTGTTGTGCCCTGAAACGCGTGTGTGCACAAGTGCAGGCCGAAGCAATTTTAGCTATGTGGGCAGTTCCATCTGGTTACTGGGCGAGCAGCACAGGACTACCCTACGCTGTATGGACACTCGGTTCAGATATATGGGGTATCGGCCGCTACCTGTGGGGTAAAGCTATCGTCCGCCGCGTATTGCGGCGGGCAGGCTATGTCTTCAGCGATGGTTTGCATCTCGCCGATGAGGTTAGCCGCTTAACAGGCCGCAGGAGTGAATTCCTAGCCTCCTGTCGTACTCTGCCGGTAGAAAGCACGCCAGCGGCACAGTTACCCGAAAACCGGTTGCACTTGTTATTCATTGGTCGATGGGATCGCGCCAAAGGTGTTGATATCTTGTTGGAAGCTATGGAGATTGTCTTGCAACGAGTTCCTCACGTGCAGTTGCATTTGTTCGGCGGCGGCTCTTTGGAGAAGCCTATTCGGTGGCGTGCTAGCCAGGGACGCCTACGAGATGGTGTGACTGTTTACGGCTTTGCCGATCCTGCAACGGCTACAGCTTATTTAAAGGCGTGTGATGTGTTGGTCATCCCTTCACGACTTGAGAGTATTCCGGTAATATATTCTGATGCGTTACAATGTGGTTGTCCGGTGGTTGCCACCGACGTGGGCGATCTGGGTCAGATCGTTCGCCAGCACGGAACAGGTTTAGTCTGCCCACCAGAGGATTCTGATGCGTTGGCTGAATCACTCTGCGTAATGGCCAGCGGTGGTCCGAGACCGCGGGCTCAATATGCAGAGGCTCTATCACATGCAGTCCGTCTCTTCCAGCCGAGTCGTAGCGCGGCGCGCTGCGCCGAGGTATTAGCTCAACTTATCGTGATGAGAAACAAATCGAACAGCTCGATTTAACGTGCTAGGGTATCAGTCTAACTGTGTTCGATGAGTGCCACAGATTCTCTCAGGTGGGTTTGATACTATGGACAAAATTCGTTAGACCTTATCGGAAATAGGGTATCATTGGGTTTATGATAACCTACGCCACTTTACACAAGAGTCCGCGCAAATTTCTAAGCATGACCAGTTTGACCGTGGCTGAGTTCAACGCACTGTTGCCGATATTCGCAGAAGAA
>DATDPU010000010.1:0-10395 GCA_035292585.1 Anaerolineae bacterium
GATGAGCTCCCGCTCGGTCAGGAACAGGAGCGAGAAGGCTCCCTTCAGAAGGCGGAGACACTCGACTAGGTCATCATCGAAATGTTTGTTCGTGGCTCGCGCGAGCAGGTGCAGGATGATCTCGCTGTCCACGGTCGTCTGGAAAATGGAGCCGTTGGCCTCGAGCTGCTGGCGCAGCTCGTACGCGTTGACCAGGTTGCCGTTGTGCGCCACGGCCAGCGAACCGTACAACGTCTCGATGACGAACGGCTGCGCGTTGCGGGCGATCGACGAACCGGTGGTCGAGTAGCGCGTGTGCCCGATCGCGTAGTGGCCCCGGAGCGGCGCCAGGTTGTGCTCGTTGAACACCTGCGACACCAACCCCACTTCCTTATGGACGCGCATCGTCGCGCCGTCCGACACGGCGATGCCGGCGGCCTCTTGCCCACGATGCTGCAACGCGAACAGCCCGAAGAAGGCCATGCGCGCGATATCTTCGTTCGGCGCAAATACGCCGATGATACCGCATTCGTGTTGGGGTTTATCCTCGATTCTCATCCTTCATCCCTCATCCTTGACAGCACCATCGTCCACCAGAATCTTCTCCATTTGCTTTCGTTGAAACTCTATCACCTTCGCGCGCACAGCGGGATCGCTCAAGCCGAGAATCTTGGCGGCCAGCAGCGCGGCGTTGGCCGGTTCGAGCACGACTGCCGGGGCGATGCCGGACGGCATCCGCAGCGAAGAGAAAATATCCGCGCCGCCAAACGCTTCGCCGGGCGGCGGGCAGGCGATCACCGGCGCGGCCACCGAGCCATCGGTGAAGCCCGAGAGCGCGTTGCTGCGGCCGGCGACGGTGATGTAGACCTTCGGACGCGGATCGGCTTCGTACTCGCGCAGCACCGCCAGGACGTGCTCCGGCGTCTTGTGCGCCGAGCCGATGCGCAAGACGGCCTCCAGACCGAATCCGCGCGCGGCCTCGGCGATTTTCCGGCAGTGCGCTTCGTCGGCCTGGGAACCCATGAGGACAACAACGAGTGATTGAGCCATAGTAATTTATGACAGGACTTACGCAGTTGCATGTTGCTGCCGCAGTTGTACTGCGGCAGATGAGGCGGCGGCAGTGCAACTGCCGCGCCAACTGCGTAAGTCCTATATGATTGTGGATTTCTGATTGCGGATCTCCAAATCAACAATCAGCAATCCGCATTCAGAAATCTAAAATACTCCGGCCTTCCGCAGATTCTCCACCAGTCTTGGCTCGATGGGGTACGCGCCCGGCTCGAACGTCCGCCCGGTGAGCATCTCGTAAATTGCGATGTAGCGCTGGCTGGCCGATATCCATAGCTCATCCGGCATAGCCGGGATTGGGCCATCGCCGCGGTAGCCGTGTTCGGCATACGCCAGCCGAACGAACTCCTTGTCAAAATTCTCCGGCTCCGCGCCTGCGGCAAAACGCGCCGTATACGAATCGGCTTTCCAGAAACGCGAAGAGTCCGGCGTGTGAACTTCGTCGATCAACAAAATCTCGCCGCCGGCGGCGCGGCCGAACTCGTACTTGGTATCCACCAGGATCAACCCGGCGCGCTGCGCGATCGCCTGGCCGTGCTTGAAGATCGCCAACGCGGCCGCCTGCACCCGATCCCAGGTCGGCGCATCGAGCAATCCCCGCTCGACGACTTCGGCGCACGTCAGCCGTTCGTCGTGGCCGGTCGCGCCGCCCTTCGTCGTCGGCGTGATAATCGGCTCCGGCAATACTTCGTTCTTACGCAGCCCCTCGGGGAAACGATAGCCGTAAATCTCGCGCTCGCCCAGCGCATAGCGATACCACAGCGCGGTCGCGGTGACGCCGGTGATGTAGCCGCGCACGATCACTTCGACGGGGAAAGGCTCGGCCTCGGCGACGACGGACGCATTCGGGTCGGGTGTTGCGATAAGATGATTGGAGACGACAGCCCCCGCAGCGGAGCGGAGTGGGGTCAGCGATTGGGTTTGCTCGAACCACCAAGCCGAGAGTTGATTGAGCACCTGGCCTTTGAACGGCACGCGGGCCAGGATGCGATCGAACGCCGAGAGCCGATCGGTGGTGACGAGCAACCGGCGACCATCCGGCAACCGATACCCATCGCGCACCTTACCCGCTTGCTTACCCGGCAAAGGCAGGTTCGTTTCGGCCAACGCCGCTGGAAGCAACGTCCTCAGTCTTTCAACATCGATCATGACGCCATCCTTTGTCCGCTCGAAATTAGCGCGTATTCCGTAATCCGTAAACCCGAGCAGAATCCGCTCTAATTCAACAACGCTCACCGATTATCCGTATCGATCAGGTCGTCGTCCGTTGAAAAGTCCGTTGATACCTTCCGCCACGCCGGAGGCGATGAGCGCTTTGACCACGTCGACGATGATGAACGGCGCGACGCCGAGCGCCCAACCCTGGCTCCAATCGCCGCCGAGGAAACCCAGCGTGAGCCAGGCCGCGCCGACGAGATAAATCGCGGCAACGCCCGCCAGGCCGGCCATAAAGCGCAAGGCTCGGCTGCGCTGCAAGCCGCGCTCCGCCAGGTAACCCGCGACGCACGCGCCGAAGATAAAACCGATGAGGTAACCGGCAGAAGGGCGTGCCCAGACGGCCGCGCCCAAACCGTCTGCGTCGAGCGGCAGCCCGGCGGTGATCGCCGCGACGTAAACCACCTGGCTCGCCGCGCCGTCTTTCGCGCCGAGCGCCAACCCGGCCAGCAGCACGGCCAGCACCTGCAGCGTGATCGGCACGGGAGTGAAAGCCAGTTCGATCGTCACCCGCGCGCACAGCGCAGTCAGCGCCACAAAACCCACGATTGTCAGAATGCGGATGAGCGCCGGGTTCGTCGTGCGCGATTGAATGTAGGTCGCCAGCATGTATCCTCCCTCTATTATGGCTTGCGGTTATAGCTGCGCCGCATAACGCACCCCGTTCTCGAACAACTTCAGCCCGCCGTGTCCCATCTCGCCGCGCGCCCGGCGCGGGTGTTGGTACGGAAAGATGTGGTCTTCGGGATGTGGCATCAGGCCGAGCACATTGCCCTGCGGGTTGCATACCCCGGCGATATCGGCGATCGAGCCGTTGGGATTATCGGGGTAAGCGCCGTTCGCCGGGGAGCCGTCCGATCGAGAATAGATGAGAGCGATTTGATCATGCTGTTGAAGATTGGTTACTAGAGAGGAATCGGCCGGCACGAAGTTGCCTTCACCGTGCGCGACCGGGCAATCGATCAAATCGTCGAGGCCGCGTGTCCAGGCGCACTTTTGCGAGTGAGGCTTCAGTGTGATCCAGCGGCACTCGAAATGGCCGGAAGCGTTGAAGGTCAAGGTGGCGACCTCACCCCCCGCCCCTCTCCTAAAAGGAGAGGGGAGAAGGCCGGCTTTTACCAACGCTTGAAACCCGTTGCAGATTCCGATCACCGGCTTGCCGCTTTCGACGAAGGCGCGCGCCTCCTCGGCGAAATAGACGTTGAGATCGAGCGCCATCAACCGGCCCGCGCCCAGCGCATCGGCGTAAGAGAAGCCGCCGGGCAAAGCGAGAATTTGATAATCGACCCAACGCCGCTCGCTCGCGCGCAACTGGTTGATATGCACGATCTCCGCTTCCGCGCCGGCCAGTTCAAACGCCTGCGCCGCTTCGAGATCGCGATTGGCGCCGTTGGCGTGCAGGATGAGGACGTGTGGTCGCGTCATTGCGACAGCGTGCTCCAGGCAGCGAGTAGCTCGGCAACGGGCAGCGCGATCAACGGCTGCGCGCGATTCGTGATGCTCAGCTGTGGTTCAGCGGTGACTGTCCCGATCCAGGTTAAGAAACCCTTCTTGAAGAAACCCGGTTTCTTCAAGAAACCGGGTTTCTCCGAAAAATATGCTTCAAACGCCGCACAATCATCGGGGCGGACCTCGACCAGCAAGCGCCCGTTCGACTCGCTGAACAGCGCGACGATCGGATCGTCTGCGTCGAGCGCTAACGTCAGGCCGAGCCGCCCGGCCAGGCACATCTCGGCGGCGGCGACCGCCAAGCCCCCTTCGCTCAAATCGTGGCAGGCGCGGGCAAGCCCGGCGCGCAGCGCCTGATGCAAGGCGCGATACAGGCGCGGTGCGTGCTCTGGCAAGCCCGGCGTTTCTTCTTTCTCCATTCTTAATTCTTCATTCTGCATTCCGAAATGGCTGCCCCCCAACTCGGCGCGCGTTTCACCGAGCAGGTAAACCGCATTCCCCGGCTCTTTCAGATCCATCGTCACCGCTTGCGTCACATCTTCGATCAGGCCGATGGCCGAGATCAGCAGCGTGGGTGGAATCGCATGGCGCAGGCCATCCGCGCCCAGATACTCGTTGTTGAGCGAGTCTTTGCCGGAGATGAACGGCGCGCCGTAATGCAGCGCCGCAGCGTGACAGCCGCGCGCCGCCTCGACCAGCCCGCCCAGCGTTTCGGGCCGGAGCGGATCGCCCCAGCAGAAATTATCGAGCAGCGCGATACGCGCGGGGTCCGCGCCGACGGCGACCGCGTTGCGAATCGCCTCATCGACCACGCTGACTGCCATGCGATACGGATCACGTTTGCCGAACTCAGGCTTGATGCCGTTGGAGAGCACAATCCCGCGCGCGCCGCGCGTGCCGATCGGCTTGAGCACACAGGCATCGGACGGGCCGTCGTTGTGCGCGCCGGTCAACGGCTTGACGACGGTTCCGCCCAGCACCTCGTGATCGTAAATGCGGATGACATCCGCCTTGGAGGCGATGTTAGGGTGAGCGAGGAGGCGGAGAAGGGTTGCGCCAAAGTCAAAGAGAGGTGCGCTTTGTGAAACGTGATTGGTGATTGGTGATCGGTGACTGGTGATGGCCGCAGTAAGCGTCCGCTGTGGAAGCCCGTCGTGCAAAAAGTCGTTGGCGAGATCGAGCACGATCTGATCGCCGTAGCGCGCCACGATCCGGCCCGATCCGGTGAAGACGCCGATATCGGTGAGCTCGACGTCGAAGGTGTTGCACACCGCTTGCAGGGCGGCCAGACTCGACTCGGGCACGGCGAGCACCATGCGCTCTTGCGCTTCCGATAGCCAGATTTCCCACGGCGCCAGGCCGGGATACTTGAGCCGCACGCGCTTGAGATCGACCTCGGCGCCGACCTTGCGCGCCATCTCACCGACGGCCGACGACAGACCGCCCGCGCCGCAGTCGGTAATGGCATGATACAGGTCGAGATCGCGCGCGCGCGTGATGACCTCGATCAGGCCCTTCTCGGTGATCGGGTCGCCGATCTGCACCGAGGCTCCCGCGACTTCGCCTGTCTGCGCATCCATCGTCATCGACGAGAAGGTTGCGCCGCGCAGGCCATCGCGGCCGGTGCGCCCGCCCAGGACGATCACGCGGTCGCCGGGCTGCGGCGTGTCCCGATGCTTGCCTTTGGGCGCAATGCCGACGCAGCCGCAAAACACGAGCGGGTTGGCCGTGTAGCCGGGGTCGTATAAGATCGCGCCGTTCACGGTAGGGATGCCGATCTTGTTACCGTAGTCCTGCACGCCCGCGACCACGCCCGAGCGAATGCGACGCGGGTGCAGCACACCCTCCGGTAAGGCAGCCAACTCCACCTCTTGCGGGCCGAAGCACAGCACGTCGGTCGCGGCGATCGGTTTGGCCGACACGCCGAGAACGTCGCGGATCACACCGCCGACGCCGGTATTCGCGCCGCCGAACGGCTCGATGGCCGAAGGATGGTTGTGCGTTTCAACCTTGAACGAGATTTCGTATTCGTCGTCGAAGTCGATGATGCCGGCGTTATCGACGAACGCGGAGCGCACCCACGGCGCGGCGATTTTGTCAGTGGCCGCTCGAAGGTACGTTTTCAATAGACCATCGATGGAAGTTGGAAGTTGGAAGTTGGAGGTTGGATGCGACGCTTCTCCAACTTCTAATTTCCAGCCTCTAATCTCTATCCTCGCCTTGAACGTCTTGTGCACACAATGCTCGCTCCACGTCTGCGCGAGCGTCTCGAACTCGACATCGGTCGGGTCGCGCCCCTCTGATCGGTAGTAGGTCTGAATCGCCTGCATCTCGGCCCGATCGAGCGCGGCGCGCCGATCGCGCGAGAGCGCCAGCAGCTCGTCGGGATCGAGTTTGCGGACGAGGATCATCTCGACCTGACCCGACGCCTCGGCGGGGTGGGGGAAGATTGGGTCGATCGGGCCGAGCGCATAACGTTCGATCACGGGGTTCGCCAGCAGCCGTCGCGCCAGCGTGTGCAGAATACCCTCAATGTAGGAGGCATCTCCCGATGCCGACTCTCCCGATGCCGATTCACCCGACGCCGATTCACCCGACGCCGATTCACCCGATGCCGATTCACCCGACGCCGACTGTCGGCGACAGGAGTCGCCTCCTACAACCTGCACCACATACTGTTGCCCGGTGGCGGCGCGCTCGACGCCGTTGATGCCCAACATGCGAGCCGAGCGCACAATCTGTTCGGCCACCGGATCGGTGACGCCGGGCCGCAACGCCGTCTCAATCAAGAAACCCGGTTTCTCCGAGAAACCGGGTTTCTGAGACGAAGCGACCCCGCCGCTTTCGACACTCCGCCATTCGGAGGTTTGGGCGACGGGGTCGCTAAGGAGTTCAGCGGCCAACCGTTGGAGGTCAGCCGGGCAGACCCGGCCCTCGATGAAATAGAGTTGGGCGCACTCCAGGCGCGTCAGCTCGGTTAAGCCGAGTGCATGCGCGTCGGACAGCAAGCCGGCCGCGCGTGGATCGGAAGACAGGCGACGGCGAACGATCAGGCAGTGAGTAGATAACGACATCGCGCAACTGATTTGGATTAGGTGTGGACAACGACAGGGCAAGAATACCACACGCGGGCATTCCGGGCAAGGGTTCGATCAGCGCCAGCCTTTAAAAGGAAGTGATCGCTTCGGCCCGATCGGTGTAGATTGGGAAGAACTGGTTCATGCCGGTCATCTCCAGCGTGCGAGTCACACGCGATTGGGGGTTGAGCAGTTTCACGTTTTGCTGCGGGCTGACGCCCCGGTCTTGATCGCGGCTGACGGCGTGAAAGGCGGCCCAGCCATCCTCCGGGTCCGGCGGTTCTTCGCCGCGCAGCAGCAGCGCGATGCTGTGCAACGCAACCAGGCCGGCGCTGCTCATGTATGGCATATCGCTCAGGTCGAGGAGGAGCCGGCGCGTGCCCGCCGCGTACAGCTCCCTCGATTTAGCGATCAGGTCCTGAAAGTTCGAACCATCCAGATCGCCGTGGATGCTCAAGACGGCGACCGGCGTTCCACCCGACACGTGTTCGAGCGTGAGGTTCATGCAGTGCCTCCTTTCGCTTGCGTAGGAATGATAGTTTTGACCAGGGTCAGCTCATTGCCGCCCTGCGGCGTGAGGCGATGCGTCATCCGATCCGTCAGCTTGCGCGCCATGTAGATTCCCATCCCGCCGATCTGGCGTTGATCGAGCGGCAGATTGATGTCGGGCGGCGGGCTGGCGGTGGGATCGAACGGCGGCGCTTGATCGCGCAGCCGAACCAGCAGTTGGTCTCCCTCGCGCTGCAACTCGATCTCGATCTCACCCGGCTGGCCGCGATAGCCGTGCACGACGATGTTGGTGACCGACTCGTCCACAGCCTGGAGCAGATCGAGCGTGGCTTCGGAATCGGCGGACAGCGCCGCGCCGGCGTCTTCGATGAAGCGGCGGACGAGCGCCAGGTTTTTCAGTTCGGCCGAGATTCGCAGCGAGGAGTGTGTTCCCATCATAGCCTAGCGCGGCCTCCCGCCGCAACATTGTCTTGATGGTGCTCCTTCAGGTTCGGACAACGGTTGCACGGCTGTCCGTGCCTCGCCGTGCAACGGCGAGGCAAACTGGAGAAGGGCGGCAATCGTAGCAGCAACTTTAGTCGCTCTATGCTGAATGACGACTTCAGTCGTCACTACCGGTAGCCCCATCTTCAATTGAACAGATCACCGGTCGTCTGTCCTCCGCTGCCCGCGCCGCAGTGCAACTGCGGGGCGGGCTAGTACACCTACGCCCGCGTGTACTAGTGCTTCAACAATCTGAAGTTGCATAGTTCCCGCCGCAGTTGCACTGCGGCGGACGGCAGTGCAACTGCCGTCCCAACCCCGCAGAATTAAGTGGTAGGGTACTACGCTCCCATCGCCAGTGCGCCTGAGGCGATCGGTTCCGGCCAGAATGGGCTTCGCAAACGCGCGGATAGCGCTGTTGAACTGCCGCCCTAGCTTAGCCTCAGCAGCGCCCGCGCCAACTGAGCCGCGAGCCGGGCGTTGTTCGCCAACAACGCGATGTTGGCGCGCCGGCTCGCGCCGCCGGTTAACTCGCTGACGCGTTCCAGCAGAAACGGCGTGAGCGCTTTGCCGCGAATGCCGGCCGCTTCGGCCGCGTGCAGCGCCGATTGAATCGCCGTCTCACTCCGCGCGGCGTCGAGTTCCATCTCCGCCGGGACGGGCGCGACGACGAGCACGCCGCCCGCACTCTCTAAGCGCCATTTCGTTTTGATGATCGCGGCGGCCTGTTCGGCATCCTCCGCGCGCACATCGACCGGCAGGCCGCTGCGGCGCGAATAGAAGGCGGGCAACTCATCACATTGATACCCGATGACCGGCACGCCGTGCGTTTCCAGCCATTCCAGCGTGAGCGGCAGATCGAGGATGGCCTTGGCGCCCGCGCACACGACGGCGACAGGCGTGCGGGCCAGCTCAGGTAGATCGGCTGATACGTCGAACGGCTGGCCGCGATGCACGCCGCCGATACCGCCGGTAGCGAACACTTGAATGCCCGCTTGCGCGGCGACCCACATCGTCGCCGCAACCGTCGTCGCGCCATCGCCCCGCTGCGCCGCGACGATCGGCAAATCGCGCCGACTGACCTTGCGCACGTTCGAGGCCCGCGCCAGGTACTCGAGCACTCCCGGCTCTAGCCCGACTTGAATGCGGCCGCCGATGAGGGCGATGGTCGCCGGGACAGCGCCGGCTTCGCGCACGATCGCTTCGAGTTGGCGGGCTACGTCGAGATTGATTGGCTGCGGCAGGCCGTGCGCGATCAGCGTCGATTCCAGCGCCACGACCGGCCGAGCGGCGTCGAGTGCGTCTTGAACTTCGGGCAGGATGTTCAGCCAGTCGGTCATAATGTCAGAAGTAAACAGGTAGCAGGTACACAAGTGTATTGGTAGATCGGTAGTTGGTAGACAGGTAGACAAGGCATTATTCCCAGCTTCCAATCTACCAATCTACCTGCTTCTTGCTACCTGTCTACCTGCTTGCTTGTCTACCTGATACTTGTTTACTCGTTCACCTCACGGCGCCAGCTGTGCGTACAGCTTTTCGAGGCTGAGCTCGGGCGCAACCGTCTCCTTGGATTGCAGCGTCAACGCGGCGGCGGCCACGCCCAACCGCACGGCCTCGTCGGTGGGGATGTCGTTCAGCACGGCGAAGATCGTCGCCGCAGTCAAAGCATCGCCCGCGCCGCTCGGATCGACGATATCGACGCGCATCGCGGGAACCAGCCCGCTCGCTTCGGAGGTGGCGTACGCCGAACCCTGATCGGCCAGCGTTAAGATCGCCAGATCGACGCCGAGCGCTACCAGGTGCCGCGCGGCCTCCCGCGCCTCATCCTGCGTGCGCGCCACGGGCAGCCCGGTCAGGACGGCTGCTTCGGCGGCGTTCGGCGCGATCAGATGCAGCTGCCGCAAGTACAGGCACAGTCGATCGGCCAGGGCGGTCGAGGTCGGGTCGGCGCATACCGGCAGGTTGTACTTCGCAGCCAGGTTGAAGATCGTGTTGAGCGCATCCGGCGTGAGATTGGCATCGATCGCGAGCATTGATGCTTCGGCGAACAGTCGCCGCCGGTCGTTGAGGTAACGCGGCGTGATCGCCTCGACGATGCGCATGTCGTCGATTGCAACCGATAGGTTCCCGTTCTCGTCGAGCACGGCCAGGTACGCGCCGGTGCGCCCGCCCTCCACGACGATCGTCGGCGCAGTATCGACACCGCAGCCAGCCGCCTGTTCCATAATCTGCCGGCCGCCGAAGTCGTCGCCGACAGCGGTGAGCAGCGTGACGTTCACGTCGAGCCGGGCCAGGTTCTCGGCGACGTTGCGAGCCACGCCGCCGAGGCTGCGGCGCACGCGGCCGGCGTTGGAGGTGCCGGGCAGCATCGGCCCGTCAGCGAAGCCTTTGATATCGAAACTGGCCGCCCCGATGACGAGGACGGAGTGGGAGGTGGGGGTGGTCATACTCCTTGCATTATACCAACTACATGTCAACCGCCACGACATCGTGTGTGCATTTTGAGCCAATCTCTAGTCAGGCCAAGCGCCACGACATCGTGTGCGGTTACGTCGGAATTCGGGTAGTAGATCATGCACGGGTTCCTCAATCGGAAACTTGCGGGTGGCGA
>DATDPU010000011.1:0-21335 GCA_035292585.1 Anaerolineae bacterium
AGAATGGGGATTGGGAAGCGTTTCATACTTTCCGCCGGGCACAACGCCATCAACGCTTGTACGGAAAACCGATGAATACCGCCTGGCTTGATCAAGCGGAACGCTTTCAGATCAACTAACTTTGGTCACACCCATTTCATTAGGGGGTTGATCATCGTGCCCTCTCTATGTATTCGAGTTCTCTCAAGCGAGGTCGAATCGGGGCTTGGGATGTTTTGGAGCGGCGGCGCGGGCAGGTGATGGCGTGCATCCGGCCGTGTCGCGGCCTACGTGGGCAGGTGCAGGCAGGCAGTGTCTGCTCGTAAAGAAAATGGTGAACGGGCGGCAGCCAGAACTGCAACAGTGCGCCTGCGTCGTATTGGCCGCTCTCGATCTTCGCCGCCGCGTCTCTCAGAATCACGGCTGCGTCTTCTGAACTGAGTTTCATTAGATTGTCCTTTCGCGTGTCATCGTCCCGACCTGCGCGTGGTCGGCGTTGAAGATCGGCGTGAAACTGACATCGCCGCCGCGCAACGCGGACTCGATCTGCCAGATGCCCGTCACCCGCCGCTTGCCGCTCACCTTGTTGATCTGCACATACAGGTCCACAGCAGAGGCGAACAGACCCTTGGCGGCTTCCATCCGCACGCCGGCATCCGAGAACATGATCAGCGCCAGGCGATGCACGGCGGCTTGCGGGTCTTCGGCATGGAAGGTGGACAGGCCCGGATGGTCGGACATCTGCGCGCGGAACAGCGCGAGCGCCGCACCGCCCGTCCGCACTTCGCCGACGATCAGCCGGTCAGGCGCCATGCGCATCGCGTCGTTCACGGCATCGCTGACCGTGTACGATGGAACGGGCGAACCGGGTGGCGCGGCGCGTGCTTCGAGCGTGACGACGTGCGGCTTGTCGAGGAAGATTTCTTCGGGGTCTTCGATTTTGACGACGCGCTCAGCATCAGGGATGGAGTTGCACAGCGCGGCCAGCAGTGTGGTCTTGCCCGTGCCGGTGCCGCCGGCGACGGGAGCACTGCACCGCATGTGTCAGGATGCGCAGGTTGCGGCGCACGGCAGCAGCCAGCACGTCGAGCATCTCCTGTGTGGCGCTGCCCCACTGCACGATTTGCGCAGGCTGCACCGGCTTCGGCTCGAACACGTGTGCCGCGCTGTGCGCAGCACAGTGCAGGCAGGCGAATGGACAGCGAGGGGAAGCCTCGCCCGGGCGCGATGGCCGGGTGCAGCGCCTTGACCCGCCCGCCACTGGGGTTATTGTCGGTGCGTGGTAACTTGGCATCCACTGTCGGCGTGGCTTCGGTGAGCGCCTTGTTCTGGCTGCCCAAGAGCGTGTCCACCACGCGCATCACCTCGTGCAGCGGGGGATGGAGGTCGAGCCGCTCGAAATGTCCGCTGCCCTTGCGCTTGACGTACACGTCGCCGCTCGGCAGCACGGAGACTTCGACAATGTCGCTGCGAGCAGGCGGCAGGAGTGGGTCGAGGAAGCCCAGGCCGACCGTGCGCGCCATGACTTCGTCGACCATGCCAGCCAGCATCGTCGTGCTGGTCGCGCCTGCCCTGAGCGCAGTCGAAGGGCCGCGCTGTCGGGCGGCATCGGTCAGCAACGCCAGGACACGCTCGCGAATCGGCCCGCGCATCTCGCGGCTGCGCAGCTTGGCCAGTCCGAATTCGCGTGTCACCCGCTCGGCGACTTCGGCCACGAGGAGCTCGCGGTCAGAAGATTGAATCGTGGCGGTTGCAGTGTATGAAGAGAGTGCCATCGCCTATCTCCGCTAGAACCCTGCGAAATCCAGAACCTTGCGGAATCCACTGCGCTCGACGGCGTGGCGGCCGTTGACGTTGGCGCTGGCGACGGTGCCGGGGAAGAGCGTGTCGGCCAGCGAACGAATCGCCCGTCCGAAGCGGTCGAGTCCCATCACCGGCAGTTGCCCCCGATTCTGCTCCAGCCGCACCGCCGGGTCGAGCGGGATGCCGCCGATCGCCGGCGGGAACTGGCGCTTGAGGAAGTCCATCGCCGCGCGCTGGAAGTCACGCGGCACGCGAAGCGTGTTGTCCTTGTCGCTGACCTCGTTCATCACCAGGTAGATGGCGTCGTCGGCGACGCGGTGCTGGCCGGCCAGCGTCTCGGTCAGCATCCGGTACAGGTCGACCACGCGCTGCAGGTCGATAAAGCTCGGCTGCGCCACGAGCAGCACGGTGTTGGCCGCGATGAGCGGCTGCACCGCCCACTCGGTGCGCTCGCCGGGCAGGTCGAGGATAACCGCTGCGTAGCCATCGTTGGCCGCCGTCATCACCAGGCTCTTGATTGAGCCGGGGTCGTCCGAGGGTCGCCGCGCCATCTCTTCAGCGATGAGGATGTCGTTGGGCGAAATCACTACATCGAGGTTGTCCTTGCGCGTGAGGCTGGCGCGGAAGCCTTCCAGGTTAGGACGCTGGAAGAAGGCCATCGAGGTCGCCTGAATCTTCTCGATGTTGAGATAGGCCACCAGCGCGTCGGGCACGTCCAGGCCGATGGCGATGGTGCGCAGGCCGCGTTTGACCCGCCGCTATCGTCGGGCTATACTTCCAATCGATGACTGCAAGCGCGAAGCGAACCTCATCCGGCATTGCCCAATGGCCCGAAGACGAACGCCCGCGTGAGCGCCTGTTATCACGTGGGCCACATGCTTTGACCGATGCTGAACTGCTCGCTATCTTGTTGCGTGTCGGCGTGCGGGGAAAGAGCGCCGTCGAACTCGGGCGCGAGTTGATCAAGAGATTCGGCTCCGTGCAGGGCATGATGTCCGCGCCGTTGTCGGCGTGGCAGGACATCAAAGGCCTGGGCATGGCCAAGATTGCTCAGTTGCAGGCCGCGCTTGAACTCGGTCGCCGCGCTTCGCTTCCAACCGTGCGCGAGAAGACGACGATCAAGAGCACACAGCAGGCTGCCGACTACTTCGCATCTCGTCTGCGCGGCTTGCCGCAGGAACACTTCCGCGTGGCGTATCTGAATCGTCGCGGCAGATTACTGGACGATGTGTTGATTGCCGAAGGCACGGTCGATCTGGTGCATCCGGCAATCCGATCCATCGTCGCGCATGCGCTGCGTATCAATGCCTCGGCATTGATTGCCGCTCACAATCACCCGTCAGGCGCGGCTCAACCCAGCGAGGCCGACCAACTCTTGACGCGCGATCTGATTGCCGCGTGTCATCCGCTGGGCCTCAAGATACTCGACCACGTGATTGTGGCCGAAGACGAGCACTACAGTTTCGCCGACACCGGCTTGCTGGACGAACTGGGCCTCGAAACGTTAGCCCCACTGCCCGTGAAGGAGTAAGGCGCAACATGGACGATGCGTTCCGCCAGATGGTGATCGACCGCCTGCGGCGCGGCGAAGACCTGCCGCGCGAGTGGGCGCGCGAACTCTTCCCGCCTGAGAAGCGCGAATACGAGTTGGTGTACTACGGCAAGCAGCGCGAGGAAGACATTCTGGCGGACACGATGGCCGTGCCGCTTCAGCCGGTCAGCACGTTTGGCAAGAACGGCGACGACTGGCACAACATGCTGATCTTCGGCGACAACTTGCAGGTGCTCAAACGATTGTTAGAGATGAAGGAGCAGGGGAAACTGCTCAACGCCGACGGCACGCCCGGCGTGCGCTTGGTGTACATCGATCCACCGTTTGCCACGAAGCAGGAGTTTCGAGGGACACAGGATCAGAAAGCCTATCAGGACAAGGTCGCTGGCGCTCAGTTCGTTGAATTTCTACGCAAGCGGTTGGTCTTGCTTCGCGAGTTGCTGAGCGATGACGGCTGTATCTATGTTCATCTTGATTATCGAAAGATTCATTACGCCAAAGTAGTTTTGGACGAAATACTCGGTGAGCAAAACCTCGTGAATGAGATCACTTGGCAGCGCACCGCCTCACACAATGATCCGGGCAGATACGGCTGCGTGCATGATACTCTTCTGTTTTTTCGGAAGGGCTCCGCTTACGTCTGGAATGGACCGAAGACCGCGCAGTCGCAGGAATACATCGATGCTTTTTTCGTATATGCCGAATCGCCAGATAGGAAAACCTGGACAAAACTGAAGAAAGGCGAGCATGCCCCACTAGGTTGGGAGCGCTACAGACTGGGTAATCTGGCAAGCCCACACCCACGCCCGAATCTGACCTACGAATACAGAGGATACAAACCGCCTGAGAATGGCTGGAAGGTCTCTATCGACCGAATGCGAGAACTGGATAAACAGGGTTTGCTGCATTTTCCATCTGGTAAGGACGGGCGTATCCAAACCAAGCAATACTTGAAGGACACGGTCGGTAACAAGGCAGTATCCGACGTATGGGTGGGTATTAGTCCTCTTCAAGCGCAATCTTCAGAGAAGCAAAACTATCCGACACAAAAGCCAGAAGCCTTGCTCGAGAGAATTGTTTACGCATCATCCAATCCTGGCGACATCGTCCTTGATGCCTTCGCCGGCTCCGGCACAACGCTGGCCGTCGCTGAGAAGCTGGGCCGGCGCTGGATCGGGATCGACTGCGGCAAACTGGCGGTCTACACCATCCAGAAGCGGATGCTCAACCTCAAGAGCGAGATTGGCAACAAGGGCAAGCCGCTCAAGCCCAGGCCGTTCACACTCTACAACGCAGGTCTGTACGACTTCTCCCAACTGCGGCAACTCCCGCGCGAGGATTGGCGCTTTTTCGCGTTACAACTCTTCGAGTGCAAAGATAAGCCGGACACTATCGGCGGCATCCAGATCGACGGCACGCGCAAGGGCGCGCCGGTGCTCGTGTTCAACCATCACGCGCAGCCCGGCAAGCGCATCGACGAAGATACCGTCCGCGAGATTCACGACGCCGTCCACAAGAAGATCGGGAGCAAGTTTCATATCATCGCGCCGCGCGGGGCGTTCGACTTTCAGCAGGATTATCTCGACATCGAGGGCATCCGCTATTATGCCCTGCGCATCCCCTATTCGGTCATCAACGAACTCCACCACCGCAGTTTCGCCGCGCTGCGGCAGCCTAACGACGAGATGGACGTGAACGACATCGTGGATGCGTGGGGCTTCGACTTCATCCAGCCGCCGCAGCTCGTATACACGACCAGCGTCAAAAAGCGCAAAGGGCAGATGATCTCCGAAGCCTGCCTGAAGATCAAGAAGTTCGAGAGCCGGGCGCGGATTCGGGGCGAGGACGCGCGCGGCGGATTCGAGACCTTCTCGACGCTGATGATTGATTACGATTTCAACGGCGAGGTCTTCGAGCTGGATGCCGTGCTGTACGCCCATCAACTCGAAGCCGACGACTGGCAGGCGTGGCTGCCCGCCGAAATGCTCGGCGAGAAGGTCATGGCCGTATTCCTCGACATCTACGGCAACGAGGCCCGCGAAGTAATTCCGCGCGCCGACTTCAACCTGCCAAAGAAAACAGGGACATCGGCGAAGCCGCGCAAGAGGGCGCGGAGATAACCATGCCCGTTCATCCCGACCGTCAGCGCTTTCGTAATGAAGACCTGATCCTCAAGGTCAGCCCCGCCGTGGATCGGACCCGCTGGGATGAAACCCGCTACGAAGCCTTCATTGACGAGCTGTGCGGCGACCGCGAGTACCAGAAAGATGCCATCCGCGTGATGCTGCGTTACCTGTTGGGCGGCGAGTACGCCAACCTGCGCGAACTGGCCCGCGCCAATTACGACGCCAATCCGATTTTGGAGCAGCGCTACGGTTCGTGGCAAGGCATGGAACGCCATCTGCAACTGCCCGATCAACTCTCGGCCTCGCTCGATCTGGCGACGGGCACCGGCAAAAGTTACATCTTGTATGGCCTTGCCGCGATCCTGCTGGCCGAGGGCGCGGTCGATCGCGTCTTGGTACTGTGCCCCTCGACGACGATCGAAGACGGCCTACTCGAAAAGTTCCGCGACCTGGCGGGCGATGCCGATCTGCGCGACTTGCTCCCCGCCGGCGCCAAGATCAGCGCGCCGCGCATTATCAACGCCAGCCAGAGCATCACCGAGGGTAGCATTTGCGTCGAGAACTACCACGCCATTCTGGAGCACGTTGGCTCATCGATCCGCGACAGTCTCGCCGGCAAAGGCGCGCGTGTCGCCGTGCTGAACGACGAAGCGCACCATGTCGCCAACGAAAGCGCGGCCAAAGCCAAGAAGTGGAAGGAGTTTTTGCTCAATCCCGATTACGGCTTTCGCTACATCGTCGGCGTGTCCGGCACGTGCTACGTGGCCGATGATTACTTCGCCGATGTCATCTATCGTTATTCGCTGCGGCAGGCGATGGAAGAGCGCTACATCAAGAAGGTCGAGTACGTGGCCGAGATGCCGCGCACAGCCGATCCCGATGAGAAGTGGCAGTTGATCCACAACCGGCACGAAGAGACGAAGCGCAAGTTGAAGAAACGCAAACTGCGCCCGTTGACCATCATCGTCACGCCCAAGATCGCGCGCTGTGAAGAAGTGGCCGACGAACTGAAGGAGTTCTTGCGCGATCAGGCCAAGTTGTCGCCCGACGCCGCCGACGAGCAAGTGCTGGTGGTCTACAACAACGCGCCGAGTGTGCGGCAACTGCCCCACGTCGACAGCCCGGCCAGCAAAGTCGAGTGGATCGTCGCCGTGTCGATGCTCAACGAAGGCTGGGACGTGAAGCGCGTCTTTCAGATCGTGCCGCACGAGGAACGCGCCTTCAACAGCAAACTGCTGATCGCGCAAGTGCTGGGGCGCGGCCTGCGTGTCCCGAACGACTGGCAGGGCGAGCAGCCGGTCGTCACCGTGTTCAATCACGACGCCTGGGCGCCGCGCATCCGGCATCTGGTCAACGAAATTCTCGAACGAGAGAAACGCCTGGTTTCGCACGTCGTCGAAAACTCGCCCTATCATTTCGAGTTGCACAACATCAACTACACGTTAGATCCGACCTCGGTCAAGAAGCCGATGGATCGCCCTTATCGCTTATTTGAGAAGGGCTACGTTGATCTAGCCAGCGAATCGCCCGTCGAGGACATCCGCATCGAGTTTGAGCGCGCGGCAACGGGTGAGCGGTATAGGTGGCAGACGAAAATTCAGCACAAGACCTACACAGCTCGTGAAGTGGCCGAGGCGATGTACCAACGGCTATTGGATGAACAAGACCCGGACGATCCCGACGAAAAGGCGCGCACTTACTACACCGATCGATTCCCAATCGATCGCTTGGAGAAGATCGTCAGGAAATCGCTCCAGCTGAGAAAGGCGACCAAAGCGACCGAGAGCATGAAGCAGAAGTTCCTGCAATCACTGGGCACGCTGCGACGCACAGGCACGGAGAATGTTCGCTACGCACCCGTCATCAAGCGCTACTTCACCGTGTCAACCCGTGAGCGTCAGGCCGACAGTGTCAGCGCGCCCGAATTGCGCAACACCAAGACGATCTTCTATACGGCCCACTCACGCGATACGCTGATTGATGAGCAAGTCGAGTTCTTCGACGAAGTGACTGACGCAGGCAGTGGGTTCAAGACCATCCCGGTGAGGAACTATCACGACTTCAAGACGCCGCTGAATCTGGCGATTGCCGATTCCGAGAACGAAAAGCGTTTCATCAAGGCACTGCTCGATTCTGCGAACGTCGGGTGTTACGACGCATGGCTCAAATCGACGTCGACGCGCTTCTACGAGATCGACTACGCGTGGAAGAAAGGCGAACACCCCAAGCGTGGCAAGTTCAACCCCGACTTTTTCATCAAGGTGGGCAATCTCATCGTCGTCGTGGAGATCAAAGGCGATGAAGAACTGCGCGAGCCTTCCGAAGAGAATCGCAAGAAAAACGAATACGCGTTGGCCCACTTCGAACGGGTCAACGCACATCTGAAGGAAGAAGGATTCCCGCTGCGCTACAAGTTCACCTTCCTCAACGACGGATACATCAACAAGTTCTTCCAAAGTCTGCGAGACGGAAACGTTGCGAGTTTTCGGTCGGAGTTGGATCGGAAATTGGCCGAGGCTGCGTGAGTCATTCGGCGCGACACATGCGGTGCAGTGCTCCCGCCAAGCTCCCTTGATTGATGCCGAACTCCTTGACCATCCAGCCGATGACGCCGACCGGCCAGGCATACCAGATGGCGATCGTGGCGATGGTCTGGACGATGCCGCGACCCTGCGCGATGGTCGCGCTGGCATCACGCACGCTGCCGAGCAACGCCGACCATTGTTCGGCGCCCAAGCCGGCCGTCAGGCGCGTGAACAACATCAGGCCGAGATTGGCGAGCGCGTACATCACGGGAGCACTGCACCGCATGTGTCAGCGCGACCTTGCCCTGCCACAGCACCCGCAGCCGCGCCGATGGGATCAGCCAGGCCACGGCCAACGTCACCGCCCACATCAGCAGGCCGAGCGCCGGCACCGGCATCGGCACGCTCAGCGCGACAATCGCCCACAGCGCGAAGATGATCAGGGTCAGCCGGGCGCTGCGTTCCGGCGCTGGGACACTCCGGCTGGCCGTCAACGATGCCCGTTCAGCCGACACCCGATCCAGGACGAACACGCCGGCCGCGCACAAGGTCGACAGCACCAGCGCCCACTGCGCGATCAGCGCATACGCGATGACCAGCAGGCCGTTGATCTCGTACACGGCGAAATCTCGAAACGCTTGAAGCAACTCCTGCGCAAATTCTTCCACGTCATCCTCGGTTGGGTTTATCCCGCCGTACTCAGCAAAAAGGGCGCGCCGACTTCCCTTGTGGAAGCAAGCGCGCCCATTGCGCGACGGTTATTCGGCTGGTCCCCGCTGTCATCCCCGCGAAAGCGGGGAACGCGGGGGTTGGCTGCCCGCCGATGCGTATCCAGTCGAAGCGTTCAGTCCGGCGCGGGCAGTATCACGCCCTGGTTATTCTCCCGAATCACGCACCAGATTCGCTCGGGGCTGGCCGACTGCAGCGACTTGATATCCGAAGCATACACCTGGCAGCGCCGCCCCAGGCCGAGGATCTCCTCGACCAGGCGCTCGCGCACTTCGGCCATTGGCGTGACGAGGTACACCTTGCCCTGCAGACCGATCGCGTTCTCCCACTTGCGCCGGCGCCCGTCAGGGTTGCCCTTCGCCTGCTCGCACTCGACCAACCACATCGCGTCGCCCATTTCCACGCGCAGGTCGGGTTGATACACACCTTGCCCGACCGAGATGGGCCCCGGCGCGAGGCGCACCTGGCCGCCCAGTTGCTCGAAGGCATCGGCGGCCATCGCGCACAGCACGGCGTGATCGTCGCCGTGGGGTGCATGCTCGCGCAGCAGGCGCGTCAGGTCGCTCTCGACCGGATCGCTTCCGAAGATGGCGCGATACAACTCCTCACCGCGCGGCGTCAGGCGGATCAGATCGGGCATCCCGCCATCCCACTTGGTCTTGCTCTTGACGACCTCAATCCAGCCCTGGGTCAACGCGGCCTTGACCAGACGCTTGATCGTCCCCACGTCGGCGTCCTGGACCTCGCAGTATAGGGCCGCCATCTCGCGCAGCCACCGGCCGTAACAGCGGCCCGTCTTTCCCAGCAGGCCGATGAAGAAGGCCTTGCGCTGGTATTCCTGCTGGCTGGCAAACGCCCAGCCAGACGGCATGGCTTCAGGAATCTCGATGCGGAGGTCTGCCGGCAGGTGAGGTCCGCGCTTCGATGAGGGCAGTGGCATCACTGCGGCGTCGAGCAGGGAGGGCTGGATGGCGTCCGGCATGTCCGGCAGTGCGATTGTATCTTCCGGCTCCTTGCCCATCGCCTTCATCAATTTGACGTGGCGCAGCTGCTCGATCTCTCTGACCGCCGATTGCAGCGCGCTGTACACGGCCTGGAATTGCCGGTCGGCCGCGGCCAGCTTATCCCGCAGGGACTGCACCAGCTCGGTTTGATCGCTGAAGTTGGCTCGCGTCATCTTCAGGATGTCGTCGATGCGCGCTCGCCACTGTTCCGGCAGCCACGTCTCGGGCCGATCGGTGGCGTATGCTTCCAGAATACCGGGCGCAATCGCCTCGACCAGCTCCAGGAAGAGTTGGGCGTAGGCGGAAGCACGGCGTTCGGCGGCGACGCGCGTCGCCCGCTCAGCCCCCAGCATGCTGCTCTCGAAGCTGGCGCGGATGGCCGGTGTCAGCGAGGCGCCAAACGTGTCCATAACTCGCGTGTCATCTCCAGTGAGGTACGGGCTTGTTCCAATGCCTGCGCGGCTGCGGCCTGCGCTTCCGGCGTTGGCGTGTCGGTGAACACGGCCAGGTCGCCGTTGATGTCGTAGCCGTACCGCACAACACGGTCACCTGAATCCGTGACCGAAGTGAGGCGGTCTTGCGCGTCGTAGCCTGAAGTTCAGGCGAATCGCCATGCCGACCAGCTGACCCGGCCCGCTCCTTTACACAAGACTTGACACACTACCAGGGAGAATCACTTGTTACCTTGACCGTGCTGCAGAGTGGTAAGCGACACAAGATTAGGCGCAGGTTTCACCTCGCGCTGATCAAGACCACTATGAACGAAACGCCGGGTGAGGGCCAGGCGTTCTTGCTTTTTAGATACTCTAGTGTAAACTCTCTACGATAGTCTAGATTTATCGAAGCTACCTCAAAATCGCCGGAAGCGGATAAAGCGATGACTCGAAAGCCGAAATTTTGGCCAGAGATATACATGTCGTACACGGTTCCGTGGGTTTTAAGACAATTCGATCAGGAAAATCCTTCAGTTTAACTGGAAGCGGTGATAAGAGGCAAACATCTTGGCCTTGATGCAGGCCAGTAAGCAAATGTCTGCGATACCAAACAGGTCCGATATGTCACCCATCGGGATCGGTAAGAACGAAGAGGAGACACATTAGTTTGGCCGATAAAGTAGCCCCAAAGCCTGGCATGGGTCAGCCGCCAGAGTGGTTCTTCCCGACCACGCGTTACCGTGGTAGCAAGCGAAAGATATTGTCTTGGATTTGGGCTGCACTAAGGGACATCCCTTTTGAGACTGCGCTCGACTTGTTTGGTGGAACCGGCGTTGTGTCGCTGTTGTTCAAGAGGATGGGCAAGCAGGTTACTTATAACGACTATCTGCGCTATAACCACATTTCGGCCGTCGCGCTAGTCGAAAACTGCAATACACAATTTACAGACGAAGATTTGGCGTTCATCCTTGGTAATCACGCCAGCATACGACCAGGAACCTTTATCACGGATACCTTCAGAAAATACTACTTTCTTGACTCTGAAAACAAGTGGCTGGATAGGACAATCGCAAACATCTCTGCCCTCAGCCTGTTGTACTCGGGAAGACAATTGCGTGAGAAACAAGCACTTGCGCTATGGGCTCTCGGCCAAGCTTGTCTTATTAAGCGACCATTTAATCTGTTCCATCGAAAGAATCTGAGTCTCCGAACCAGAGATGTAGAACGAGGCTTTGGTAACAAGTCCACTTGGGAAACACCCTTTCCTATGGCTATGCGTCGATTTGTCCGGGAAGCGAACCAGACAGTCTTCGATAATGGTCGCAAAAACAAAGCCTTATGCCGCGATGCATTCTGTGTTGAACAGGCAGGCTATGATCTCGTTTATCTTGATCCGCCATACTTCTTTGCACATCAAGAGAATCTGGACTATCGAACCTCATATCACTTCCTTGAGGGCATAGCTCAGTATGATAAGTGGCCAAACTTAGTTGATCAATCATCGTACGGATTGCGCCTCAAGAGAAACGGCATGCAGTGGCCTGCCCACTCCATCAATGAGTTGATGGGGCTTTATTCGTTGTTGTTGGATCGGTTTAGGGAGAGTATTATCGTGGTTTCCCACAAGTCGGGTAGCCTAGTACCAGTTGGTGTAATTCGACAGCTGCTCATTGAGAGGGGGAAGCAAGTACAAACACGCTGGAGGCACTATAGCTACGCTTTGAGCAAAAACAATGGTAAGCCGCGCCACAATATCGAATGGCTTATCGTTGGCAGTTGATCTGCTGACATATTCACAGGACTTACGCAGTTGCATGTTGCTGCCGCAGTTGTACTGCGGCAGATGGGGCGGCGGCAGTGCAACTGCCGCACCAACTGCGTAAGTCCTAATTCAATGGTTGAGATATGAGTGTGACGACTGGTAGAACGGCGTGGAAAAAGCAACTGACCGTTGACAGACGCATCGTCAGGTTACTCAGCGCGTCTACGTATGATGATTTTCCAGGCGCGATCCGCGAGATGGTAAGTAACGCTTACGATGCGGACGCCACAGAGGTAAACATCACTATTGATCTAAAGAACGACTTGATTGAGGTTACTGACAATGGCAATGGCATGACGCCTGAGGAGTTTGACTTCTTTCTCAGAATTGCTGGGCAGCAACGCGGCAAGCGTACCAGCCCTGAGTTCGGTCGACAGCGAATAGGGCAGTTCGGTATAGGATTTCTCGCAACGTTTCCTTTTGGGAAACGTATGCAAGTGGTTTCTAGCGCTCGAAGATCAGATGTGCGATTTGAGGCGATTGTTCCAACTGAGCGATTCATGCAAGAGGGTCAGAGACTTGTCGATGTGGAAGATATACCTATACAGGGTTACGAAGTTCGTGGTCCGAGGCTGCTAGAAGAACATGGAACTACAATACGTATGATTGGCCTTACCGACATGGTAAGTGGTTACTTTCAAGCTAGAAATATCGTCATTCGTGGTTCGAGGAGCACGGTGAGGGCCTGGGAGCCTCTCGCTCGTTTAGAGTGGTCCCTTAGCGAGGACTTGCCGTTAGCTTATCCTTCTGAGTCGCCTTATCGTGAAGCGTTTTCTGATCTGGGGCCATCGGGAATTACAGTTAGACTAAACGGTAAAGAACTGTTCCGAAACTCGCCAGGCTCTCATATTTTGGAGAACAAAGCCTGGGAGTCGAATGGTATTAGCTGTCGCTATGTTATCGCGACTGACTGGAAATCTATCAATCCCAGCGAGAATCGGTATTTGAAACAGCGACTACGAAATGTGGGGATAGGAACACGCACATCATTCGGGCTTGGGCTCGAAGGTCGCGCATACAGCCGTTTACACTGGCTCACAGGTGAGATTCGCATTCTCGATGGTTTTGACAACCTTCTAAGTATAGATCGAGCCAAGTTCATTGATAGCCCTGAATACGATCAGTTTCGTGAATATTTCCGATCAAGACTCGGTTACTTCGCCAACCATGTAGAGACTATATCTGAAGCACAACGTGATATCAAAAGACAGTTTAGCGACTCTCGGGCCGCAGAAGTTGGTGCTCGGCGAGATGTTGTCGGCCGCAATGTTGAGAAACTTGCGTCAAGGGGCTTCAAAGTTGTATCTAAGCGAGAAGATCAGTCGAGCAGAAAGGCCTCGCCCGTCAGCATAGATATTGAACGGAAGGTTGTCGAAATCGTTGAAGACCACCAAGCCTTCCTAGATACGATTTCCGTCGGATCTGAGAAAATACCTGTTCGATATAAGGCATGGGAATGGGAGGCCGCCAAGGAAAAGTTCCCTGCGGTCAGATGGGCTAATGATGGGGCCATAGAGATCAACACTAGCTATCCTCTGTTCGAGTCTCGTCGTTACGGCGAAGTATTCAAGAAAGTGCTTGTCATCATACTGACACTTGCGGAGAAATCAAATTCTCCACAGGACTTGGTCTCCAGAGTTGCCAGGCAGCTCCCTGAAGAGTTCTCTGGTTTATCCTAACGCCGACTATATCCAAGGAGACATCATCCATGTACATACGACAACTAAGGGTTACGAACTATCGTAGCCTCAAAGAAGTTTCCATTGGGAGCCTATCGTCGCTAGTGGTGTTTTATGGCGAAAACGATTCGGGGAAATCGAATATACTCGCTCTTTTGGAACACGTCTTCAAGCAAAAATATGAAGAGGACGTTACTGAGGTATCCAAAGGTGAAAGTCTCATCCAGAAGAGGCCAAGTGGATTCTGGCGCGGAGTAATTGATGATTTCTCGGATAACTTTTACAATAACACGGCTGAACCAATCACCTTTTCCATTCGCATTCGGTTTTTCAGACGTGAAATCAAGGCTATACGGACATTGCCGAAGAAATTCTTCGATGCACTTTCCCGCAATGCTGAATATGATCACTTGGAAATCTCTGGCCAAATTAGCTCTTTGGGTTTCGACCGAGCAACCATAACCCTTCTCACAGCAAAGTTCAATCAAAAGCTATTCTATGATGGCAATGCGTCGATAGAGGGATCTAGGTATCTGCCAGGCTTCAAAGAATTAAACGCTACAGAGAAAGCCGAAACATTCGAGAGGATTATGGGCAGCCTGGATAATGCGTTCGCGAGAGTATCGCCTGATCGCTTTCTCGGCGCTGAAGAAGAACTGGACAGAGTCGTCCAAGCTGATCTGAAGCCGCATTCCTTCAAGAACTGGTTATTTCAGATCAGCATTGACCGGGACAAAGAGAAAATCTTCCGTCAAATCTCCCAACAGTTCGGTAATCCTCCATTCGCTCACGGAAGAATCTTGATTGCGCGCGTGGGTAATGAAATTGAAGCTTTTGTCGAGAATCAAGATGGTTTAAAGTTGCCGATCGGGCGAAAAGGCAGTGGGGTTCAGCAGATACTAATGATCCTCTCGTATGTCGCCGCATCCAATTCACCAATTATTGGTATAGAGGAATTGGAGATCAATCTGTCGCCAGAGAAACAGGCCGCGATTTTTAATAGTCTACACAAGCTGGTTGGGACCAAGGACAGTCCTGTTACCCAGATCTTTCTGACAACACACAGCCCACACATAGCTAGAAGGAACGAGGCGGAGCGCCGGGGCGTATGGATGGCAAATGGGGAGACGCACGTTAAGAGACCGCGTGAAGCAGAGGTAACTAGGTTCTTCAGGTTTCTTCACTAAGGTTGCTTACCAACGAGGCACATGACGCCACTACGCATCTGTCATCAGGCCATCCCATATCGGAAGCGTCCGCCGTGGGAGTCGCTGACATCTGCGACGCTCAACTGCACAGCAATTGAGATGATGCGCGTGAGGCGCTAAGTATCATCTGTGGCGGTGCATATACATAGATCTACCCATGACCAATTACCCAATTGCATAATCGTCGTCAGCATAGTATCTTTGCGGGCGCTGACAACGCGAACAGCGGCTAGGAAGCCGATCGTTCGCCACACATAGGACGCGCAAGGCGCGCTTGGTCTCACAAGGAGACCGGCGCGCCTTTTTTGTTCTCATCTTGCAAGAGATGGCTCAAGCGGAGAGGCCAAATGCCATTGAAGATCTATATGCGGTTTCCCCACGCAGTCATTGTTCGTGCGCCCGGTCTGCTCCCCATGCTGTATACACCAAGCGAACTCGAAGAAGACCTCCGCGTGCCGGCGCGGACCGTCCGCGAGTGGATCAAGAAGGGGATGCCGCACCAGCGCGATGTTCGAGGACACATTCTGATTGATGGAAAGCAATTTGCGGAGTGGGTAAGATCACATCGCAGGATACGGGCAAGCCGGCGACTGGCCGATAACGAAGCCTATTGTCTGCAATGCCGCAAGTTCGTCGTGCTGCAGAATCCCACCCAAGTCGGCGAAGGAAGACGCGGGCTGCTGAGGGGAGCCTGCCCCGAGTGCGGCCGCACTATGCATCGAGGATATCGGGTTGGTCAACCGCAGTAATTACCGGCTGTTCAAATCGTATCTGGAGTATCTGCGCAGCCAGGCTCAATTGAACGACTTGTCGATTGAGCGATATTGGTCATACGGCAAACATCTGCTGTTGTGGGCCGACGAGACGCCGTTCAGCCAGGCATACGAGATCGAACCAACTCTCGCTACGTTTCTGGCCTCGGCCCGCACGGTTGAGGAAGGTGGCCCGCTGGCCGCCGCCACACTGAAGAAAATCGTCCAGACCGCCCGGCGCTTTCTGACCTGGGCGAAGGCGAACCACGCGCACGAGTTCCGCGCCTTGCCGAATGCCTGGATCGACGAATTGCGACCACCTCGCAGCGTCGAAGCGCCGGACGAGCACGTGTTCGTTACGCTAGAGGAAGTACTGCGCCTGACCGCAGTGCCGGTTGCCGACGACGACCTGGCGACGCAGCGTGATCAGGCAGCCGCTGTCATGCTATTCCTGTCGGGCATGCGGGTCGCCGCCTTTGGCTCGCTGCCGATCGGCGCGGTCGATCTCGCCAGCCGCACCGTAAAGCAGTGGCCCGCGCTCGGTGTCAAGACGAAGAACGGCAAGTCGGCGACGACGTATCTGCTGAACATTCCGGAACTCAACGCCGTCGTCGAAGCTTGGGACGCATTCGTGCGCAGCCGCTTGCCTGACACTGCGATGTGGTATGCGCCATCGATAACCCACTGGGGCGATCAGGCGCTCTCCGCAGAGCTGGCAGGCAAGAATCGCAAGGGCGCGGTCGCCAAGCGCCTGCGCAAGCTGTTCGCCTCGGCGGAGCTGCCTCATAAATCACCGCACAAGTTCCGTCATGGGCACGCTGTCTACGCCCTGCAGCGTGCCCGGACGATGGCAGACTATAAAGCCGTCAGCATGAACTTGATGCACGAGGATATCCGCATCACCGACGGCATCTACGCACCGCTCGCCGGCGACGAGGTCAAGCAGCGCATTGCCGGGTTGACCGGCGCGCCGAAGACCTCGTTGCCGGCTGATGCTGATCTCGAGCAGTTTCTGCGCTCGCTGTCGAACGCGCAACTACAGCAAGCGCTGATGATCGCTGCCGAGCGGTTGGTGCAATGAGCGAACCGGCATGAACTTCCACCCCTCACAGTCGCCAATTGTCCGCCGGACTCGCGCGGCGATGCACCTTCTCCACGTCTATCTGTGCTATACGTGCATAGTGCTGCACCATTTCCAACGTGCTGTGACCCAGCAACGCCTGAAGCGTGAACAAATCACCGCCACTGCGCAAATACGTAATCGCGAAAGTATGGCGAAAACGATGCGGATGGCAGTGCTTCACCTGCGCTCGTTCGCCGAGACTGGCAATCACCCGCCGCAGCGAATTCCGGTTCAGCGGCCGGGAGAATTTACCGATGAACACGGGCGCTTCTGGATCCTCGCCGTCCTCGCGCGAGGTCAGGTACAACCACAGCGCGCGTCGCGTAGCCTTGCCCAGGTAGACCACCCGCCCCTTCCCACCCTTCGCGCCACCGATCACACCATGCTTGACCTCGACGTGTCCGGTCTTCTGGTCGACATCCTCGATGGTCAGGGCACACAGTTCCGAAGCGCGCAGGCCGGTGTCGAGCAGAGTCAGGATCAGCGCCCGATCGCGCTTCCCCGTCGCGCGGCGCATCGTGAAGCGCCGGCGGTCGGTGGTCTTCGCCTCATGGCAGAACTCGCACGCTTTGAGGAGCGCTTCAATCTCCTCCTTGGTGAACGGCTCGACCGGCGCCTCTTCGAAGCGCGGCGCAGGAATGGCCTTCATGGGATTGGCGATACCGATTTCGGCGCTGGCCCAGGTGAAGAACGCCGCGAGCGTCACCCAGCGGTTGCGGAGCGTCTTAGCGGCCAGGGGATGGTCGCTACCCGACACGCGACGCGGCTTGTAGTCGGTGCGCAGCCAGGGAGATGTTCTTGCACTTCACGCGCGGTGATCTTGCCGAGGGGAACGTCTCCGAGGTGTTCCAGCCACAGCTTGAGGTGCGTCTCGTAGCTGGTGAGTGTGGCGGGGCTGAGGCCTTCGGCGGCCTTGAACTGGAGGAAGCCGTTGACGGCTTTGGACAACAACAAGCCCGAAGTGCTGCGGTTCATGAGAAAACCCTCCTGTGGGTTGGGTTCCCTGAACCTGAGACCTTCGGGCCAATCAAAACACCGTAACCCGAAGAGCTACGGTGTCATCCAGTAGCGGGGGCAGGATTCGAACCTGCGACCTCCGGGTTATGAGCTGCAATCTTGCAACGGCTATCGGAGACCGTCAGTCCAGCCGTTTTAGGTTAGCCTGACGAGCACCAGTCCGGACAGACTGGCGTGATCTGTCTTGGCTGTCTATATACCTGATTCCACGATGGCTGTCAAGTCCCATTCTAATCTCATTCTGGCGCATTGATTTCAACTCGCTTGTATCGTTCACCAAGGCTAGACACCTCGACACGGTTTGTTGTCGTTTGGGAATGTGGAGGTCTTGCGCCGCATCACTGAGTCACACGAAGGTCTCAAGGCACTGTTGTCTCACCTGGCTCAACCCAAAGCTGCTAGGAATTCCGCTGGCAACGCCACCTGGATACTCCACCCATCGCGCAATCGCGCCACTAAGCCTGGATCATCATATAGATCGCGGTCTGTCGTCACGATGAAGCCGGCATTTGCAGCGACGGCCGTTGCAATCACGACATCATCTTTCGGATCGCGGCAGTGAGGAAACTCGCTCGCTGGCGTGACCAGCACCGCCCGTTTCCACAGGGCATCCACAAGGGCATCTCGCACGAGCGGTCGAATGCGGCGAGCAAGCCTCGGGCGCGAGGTCACCCACTGGAATTCGGCAATCAGGTTGGGACTGGTGATCCAGATGAAAGCGCCCGCTTCCCATTTCTGCATGAGAGGCGAGCGCGACACGGGCTGCATCGACAGCCGAATCATCTCGGTCAGATCAACGACCGCCTTAATCATGTTTCTCCTGACGCACCTCCTCACGCGCCTCATGCACGAGGGCATTGAGTTCGTCGTCGGTCAACGTCTCAGCTTCCTGGTCGGCCGGCTCGGATGTCTCCCAGGCCCGGCGAATCGCGTCGAATGGCTTGCGCCACTCCTCGGGTGATAGACGGCGTAGACGCTCGAGCTGCTCTTCGATTGACGGGAGCGTTTCCGGCGCGACGACGACGACTTGGACACCATCCGGTAGCGTCGCGTTCAGCAATCGCACTTTGCCGCCTTCAACGACTCCCTGATATGTGTTTAACCCGCTCATGGAACACCTCACAAAGCTCGGCAACTTCATGGCTGATCGGGCTGTGCTGCACCGATTATACCCCATTCGACAAACATCAACCGCCTCAGGTGTAGAAGACGGTTCGTCTCATACTCGTCTCTCATCTTGGGCCGGCACGAGTGTCTGCACCAGGTTCGAGCCAATCATCGGTCATTTCCACGAGTGGGCATCTGCTGGATCAATCCGTGCTCCCCTTCCGCTTCCTTCAAGCTGGCAATATCAGCCGACATCACTCGTCAAACCGATCGATCCTGGCCGAGCGATCGGGCGCGCTCGACGAGGAGTTCGTGCTCGCGCACGTTGCGCGTGAGTGCGGCCGCGCGCTTGAATTCAGCGCGGGCCTCGTCGAAGCGGCCCAATTTGGCGAGCAGATCACCGCGCACACTGGGCAGGAAGTGATAGTTCTTCAGCGACGGCTTGTCGATTAGGGCATCGACAACCTCAAGCCCGGCAGCCGGGCCGTACGCCATCGCGAGCGCAACGGCGCGATTCAGCTCCACCACCGGTGACGGCGCGACCTGAGCCAGGGCGTCGTAGAGTGCCGCGATGCGCACCCAATCCGTCTCGTCCGGGGTGCGCGCTCGCGCATGACAGGCGGCGATGGCGGCCTGCAAAGCATATGGCCCCAGCGCACCGACGAGCGCCGAGGCGTAGGCCCGATCGAGCGCCGCGAGACCCCGCCGGATCAAGAGTTGATCCCAGCGCGCGCGATTTTGATCGAGCAGCAGGATAGGTTCGCCCGCTGGGCCAACTCGCGCCCGAATGCGTGACGCTTGAATCTCCATTAGCGCGACGAGGCCGTGAACTTCCGATTCGTTCGGAACCAGCTCGGCCAGGATGCGGCCCAGGCGCAGCGCGTCCTCGCACAGCGCCGGCCGCACCCAATCGTCGCCGGCAGTCGCCAGGTAGCCCTCGTTGAAAATGAGATAGATCACCTCAAGCACCGACGACAAACGGGCAGCGCGATCGGCTCCGTGCGGCGCCTCGAAGGGAACGTGCGCCTCGGCAAGTGTGCGCTTGGCCCGAACGATGCGCTGCGCGACCGTCGCTTCCGACACGAGAAAGGCGCGCGCGATCTCATCGGTGGTCAGGCCGCCGAGCAGGCGCAGCGTCAGCGCGACGCGCGCTTCGGTCGAGAGCACTGGATGACAGGCGGTGAAGATCAGGCGCAGCAGCCAGGGCCTTTTTCCTTATGGGGCTGCCCAGGAGGTCGCCCATTTGCTTCGGAATGATTTGCCAGGACAGGCCGAACTTGTCCTTGAGCCAGCCGCATTGCTCGGCCTCCGGGACTGCCGAGAGCCTCTTCCAGAAATAGTCGACTTCGTCCTGGTCTTCGCACTCCACATAGAACGACACGGCCTCATTGAATTTGAAGATCGGACCTCCATCCAGGGCCATGAATCTCTGCCCGTTGAGCTCAAAGATGGCGGTAATCACCTTGCCCTCCATTTGGTCCGCCCCCGGAGCTTCCATACCTTTCTCGTAACGTGTGATGCTGATGATCCTGGAATCGCGCCGCTTGTGCGGTGAGCCGTTGAAGACGGCGACATAGAAGTTGATCGCCTCCTCGGTGTCCTGGTCGAACCACAGCGAGGGTGTAATCTTTTGCAGGTCGTTCATGTGCGTGAGTTCCTTTCATGTAAAGGCTATGTTGCCAACAACGGTGCGGTTGCTGGCTGATTTGCGTTGAACAGTCATTGACGTATATCGCCTAAACATCGGCTTGCCGCATCTAAAAAGAGCCAAGCTTGACTTCGCCGTCTCTTTTGTAAGAAGCGATAATCACACCGCTCGGGGCCATCTTTGACTCCGTTAGCTTGAACGCCGAGGGTACCGTGCCCTCGCCAAACAACCGTTTGCCCTTACCGAGCGTCACCGGGAATATCTTTAGCCACAGCTCGTCAACTAAATCGTTCGCCAGTAAAGTCTGAATCAGATTACTGCTGCCATGCACCTGAAGATCGGAGCCGTCTTGCTGCTTCAATCTCCGTATTTCTTCCACGACGTTATTTTTGATGAAGACCGTGTTGTCCCAAAGCGAATCTGTACGAGTATCCGAAACAACATACTTCGTCGCAGAATTGACGCCCGGCCAGTCGCTTTCATGTGACGGCCAATATGCGGCGAATATCTCATACGTCTTTCTCCCTAGCAGCAAATCGGACGGCGGGGTCATTTGTTTCTCCATGGCCGTGCCCACTGCTTCATCGAAGTAGGGCACCGTCCAGCCTTCAAGATCAAAGCCGCCAGAGGGGTCTTCACCTTTGCCTCCGGGAGCCTGCATGACCCCATCCAGTGACACAAATGTCAAGACTCAGTAGATCACAGAATGCAGAAAACACCAGTTTTCGCGCCGTTTTAGTTGAGGGTACGGTTTCCGCCGCATCCGGCGCATCACGTTTTTCAGCCTAAAACAAGGCTAAATCGCACAGATGTTCGCCCACCGCAAC
>DATDPU010000012.1:0-10661 GCA_035292585.1 Anaerolineae bacterium
TGAACCGGCGGTGGCTCGTTCTGCGCATTTGCCGTCTGAAACGGCTGACGGCGCTCGACCACCCAGCGCGTTAGTGGCCCGATCGGCCGCCCTGGCTGTCGAACGAGTCTGCCTCGGTCGACAGCGAAGAGATCGACCAGGTCGGGATTGGCCAGCAGCAGTGAAAGCGCGAACACATCGGCGGGGATGGCCTCACCGGTTTGCTTGTAGATTTCCAAAATGAGGGCACTCGGCTCGAGGCCGGCATTGATGGCCTGGCCGATACGGCGCATGACGTCCAGGCCCTGTAGGAAGGCTGGTAGATTAGGGGCTGTAGCCTGATCGGCGCCACTCATGGGATCTCCCGCTCAAGTGAGATTATACGCCTATCTAAATGGCTTTGCCAAGCCTGATCTTGCATGGAACACAAAAACCCTCCGGTTGCTTGGGCATCAATACACCCCCCAGCCACAGGAGAGTCAAGAAGCAACTCAGAAAACTCCCGCAGGTTGGGGCCTGCGGGAGTTTTTTTACTTTTTGCTGTCGATGGCCTCGCGGGCCAGCGCGATGAACTCGTCGAGCGGCTTGGCTTTGAGGTCTTCACCCGAGCGCAGCCGCACCGCCACCGCGCCCGCTGCTTGCTCCTTGTCGCCGATGATCAGCATGTACGGGATCTTCTGCAGCTGCGCGGCGCGAATCTTGGCCTGCATCCGTTCGGCCGACGCGTCGATCTCGGCCCGGATACCGGCGTCGCGCAATTTCCGCTGAACTGCCTGCGCATACGCCACGTGCCGATCGGCGATCGGGATGACCTGCGCCTGAACCGGAGCCAGCCAGACCGGGAACGCGCCGGCGTGATGCTCGATCAACGTCGCCACCATCCGTTCGAGCGAGCCGAACGGCGCGCGATGGATCATGACCGGCTGATGGCGTTGCCCATCTTCGCCTACGTATTCCAGCCCGAAACGCTCCGGCAGGTTGTAATCGACCTGCACCGTGCCGAGCTGCCATTGCCGGCCCAGCACATCGCGGAAGATGAAGTCGAGTTTCGGGCCGTAGAAGGCTGCCTCGCCTTCTTCCAACGTGTAAGGCAGCTTCAACTTTTCAACCGCGTTGATGATCGCCGTCTGCGCTTTCTGCCACGCTTCGTCGCTGCCCACGTACTTGGGGCTGGCCGGATCGCGCAGCCCGACGCGCGCCGTGAAGTCTTCCAGGCCCAGCGCCTTGACGACGTACAACACCAGATCGACGACCTTGATGAACTCTTCCTCGAGCTGTTCCGGCGTGACGAACAGGTGCGAGTCGTCGACCGTGAAGCCGCGCACGCGCAACAGGCCGCTGAGCTCGCCGCTTTGCTCGAAGCGATACACCGTGCCGTTTTCGGCCAACCGCAATGGCAGATCGCGGTAAGAGCGCGGCTCGCTCTTGTAGATGGCGATGTGGTGCGGGCAGTTCATCGGCTTGAGCACGTACACTTCGCCATCGGGATGCTCGGCGTCCGGGTCGGCGCCGGGCGTGGCTAACGGCGGGAACATGCTGTCGCGATAGGTGTACCAGTGGCCGCTCGTCTTGTACAGATCGATCTTGCCGATATGCGGCGTGACCACCGGCAGGTAGCCGCGATCGAGCTGCTCCTGGCGCAGGAACCGCTCCAACGTGTCGCGCAGCACCGCGCCTTTCGGCAGCCAGAGCGGCAGGCCAGGGCCGACCTCTTGCGAGATGGTGAACAAGCCCAGCTCGCGGCCCAGCTTGCGATGGTCGCGCCGCTTGGCCTCTTCCAGTCGCCACAGGTATTGCTCCAGGTCGTCCGCCGTCTCCCAGGCCGTGCCGTAGACGCGCTGCAGCTGCTTGTTCTTTTCGTCGCCGCGCCAGTACGCGCCGGCGATGTTGAGCAGCTTGAACGCCGCCGGGTTGACCCGGCCGGTGCGCTCGACGTGCGGGCCGCGACACAGATCGACGAACGGGCCATCGATGTAAAAAGAGATGACCGGCTTCTCTTGCAGCGGGTTGCCGTACTCGTCCAGGTTGCCCTGTTCCAGGCCTTCGATCAGTTCAAGCTTGTAAGGCTGGTCTTTGAATTGCGCGCGGGCTTCTGCGGCGCCGACCTCCTTACGGGTGAAGGGCTGATCCTCGGCGACGATCTCGCGCATGCGCGTCTCGATCGCCGCCAGGTCTTCCTGCGTCAGGCTGCGCGGCAGGTCGAAGTCGTAGTAGAAGCCGTTTTCGATCGGCGGGCCGATGGCGATCTTCGCCTCGCCCGGAAACATTTCCATGACCGCCTGCGCCATGATGTGCGCAGCGGAGTGGCGAATTTTGTACAGCGCTGAGTCTTCGTATCGTTCGGACATGGTAGAGCTCCTCGGTTGGGACAGCAGTTAAACTGCTGTCCGAGCGACCTGTGGTTGGGTCGGCAGTTCAACTGCCGGCCCAACATTTGAATCGCTAGGGGATGCAGCGGTCCGGCCACCACGCGTCTTCGTCGCCGGCCGGTGGCTGCGGCTCGGCCGGTGGGCGTGCGGCAAGCGCATCACAACACGCGGCGTGTGACCAGTCGGCGTCGAGATCGCTTGACGCGATGACCCATTCAAGGCGAACTTGCGAATCGAGTTGTAGGGACATAGCGCAGCCTCCCGCCGCAACCAAAAGATTGATCCACGAATCTCCACGAATAAACACGAATCAAAAGCAATTCGCGCCGATTCGTGTTATGCGTGGATAAAAATCTTCGCGGTCGGCGTAGAGGTTGCAGAGGAATACTATACATCACCTCCAGTCAGGTTCGGCAGAGGCGACCAGCTCTGGCGACTCTACCGGCTGCGCTGAGCAACCGGCCAGTCGACACAAGTGGTCGTCTCTACCGGCGCTCACGGCGGGCACGGATTGGGGTATGGGTGTCATCTTCGATCATCGTCACGCTCCTTTCCTGAAAACAAAAACCTCTCGTCCTTATGGGACGAGAGGTAATCTCGCGGTTCCACCCAGCTTCGGCAACGGATAAACGAATAACTGAGGCGTTGCCGCACTCTTGGCTGTAACGGGCCGGCCCGGGGCGGCTTACTTGGAGTCTGCGTTCAGCTGCCCGCTCACGGGGGGTTTTCACCGGCCGGGCTACGAAGAAGGCTCTCAATCGGCGGCCTTCTATCCCTGGCGCGCGGCGCGCCGGCTACTCGTCCCGCTTAACGCTTTGATTTTGAAGTTGTCGGGATTATAGGTGGCTTTGAGCGGGTTGTCAATAGGCTGGCGCGGGTGATTTTCACAGGGCCGGTCAATCGCAGTTGTGCGGTTGGGCGCGCAACGGGCACGAGGCCCTACGCTACGGCGTCCATGTTCAATATCTGAGCGACACCACAGAGATTGACTCGAAGGCATTAGCAGGGTATAGTTTAGCGGCTTGTCCTTACGACCGAAGCGTAACGCCACCAGCCGACTCTACACTCTTGAATGGGCGATTCATGACCTTGGGAAAAAAACCACTCGGGCTGATCGTCGAGGACGACTTCGATATCTCGATCGTTTTCCGTGAAGCCTTGCTTGACGCCGGGTTTGAAGTCGAGATTATCCGGAATGGCAGAGATGCGCTGATACGCCTGGCAGAATGTGTGCCGGATATCGTCGTGTTGGACATGCACATGCCGCACGTGTCCGGCGACGAAGTCCTGCGGTGGATCCGCGCGGATAACCGCTTGACCCGGACTCGCGTCATCGTCGCAACGGCCGAGCCTACCGAGTTAAAAGTCCAAAAGCAAGCGGATCTCGTCCTCCTTAAACCGATTGGCTTCAACCAACTGCGCGATCTCGCTATACGTCTGCGCCCTCTCGATTGAGCTACACGACTCGCCTTTCAGAAAAATACTTTCTGGTTGCATACACTTAAGCGTGTGCTATAATCTCCCCGCTTCACGTCATATTGTCACATTTCCCCTTATGTCAACAGGACAAGCCTATGTCTAAGCAAGCAACGGTTGTGAAAAGGACCAAGTCCAAGACTGGCACGCCGGTGAGCAAATCCGGCGCTCGGTCGGCCCAACGGGGCCGTACTCTGAACATTGATGTCCGATACATGACCGATTTTTTGGCTCATCTTCTAAAAATCCCCAGCCCAACGGGTTACACCGAAGAAGCTGTCAACTACGTCCAAGAGGTGATGGGCAGTAATTTGCGTCTGGATACACGTCTGAACAACAAAGGGGCGCTTGTCGCCGGCTGGAAGGGCAAAGCCTCTAACCGGCCACGCGCCATGACCGCGCACGTCGATACGTTAGGCGCGATGGTCAAAGATATCGATGTGAGTACGGGACGCTTGCTGCTCACGCGCATCGGCGGGGTATCGTGGACTTCGGTTGAGACGGAAGGCTGCACGCTCATCACGTCTACTGGAAAAAAGTTTCGCGGGTCGCTTATGCCGCGCCGCGCCTCGGTTCACATCCACGGGTACGATGGGATTGAAGACCAGAAACGCACCGACGAGAACGTTTGGCTGCGACTCGATGCGCGCACGACGTCGGCTGACGAAACGCAGGCGTTGGGCGTTGCCGTCGGCGACTTTGTCGCGTTCGATCCGCGCGTGGAAATGACCGATACCGGTTTTATTCGCTCCCGGCATCTGGATGACAAGGCCGGCATCGCCTGCATCGTTGGCGCGGTCAAAGCGTTGCTCGATGCCGGTCTGCAACCCAGCCAGCGGATGACGATCCTGATCAGCAACTATGAGGAAGTCGGGCACGGCGCGGCCACCGGCATCCCGCCGGACGTGAAAGAACTGCTTACCGTCGATATGGCTGCGGTCGGCGCGGGCCAGAACAGCGACGAGTTCTCGGTGGGGATTTGCGTGAAAGATTCAGGCGGGCCGTACCACATCGAGATGCGGCGTAAGCTGGTCGCGTTGGCGGAAAACGCGGGTATTCCCTACAAGCTCGACATCTACCCTTACTATGGCTCAGATGGCGAGGCGGCCTGGCGCGCCGGCGCGGATATGACGGTCGGCTTGATCGGCCCCGGCGTGGAGGCCAGCCATTCGTATGAGCGAACGCACAAGGATTCGCTGGTGGCGACGGCGCAGCTGATCGCCGAGTTCATGCTGTCGTAGACAGTGGAATTACAAACAGCCGGCATGAACGCCGGCTGTTTGCATGATGAAAATAAATGGATTAGAACCTTAATGCACGGCGCGACTGCTGGCTAGAATGGGCAGTTCGTGATCGCCATTGGCAAAGGCGATCGGGATGCGCGCGGACTGCGGGTCTTTCAGCAGCCCCAGGATCACGTCCGAGCATTCCGTATCGGGCGCGTGCCGATCGAGGACGATCAAATCGATGTGAGCTTGCCGCACGAAGCGCACCGCCTCTTCGCCTCGCCGCACCGACTGCGGCAGATACCCTTCGTTACGCACCCACCGTTCCAGTAAGGTGCAGATAGCATGATCCGGATGGACAATCAAAGCGTGCTTGCGCATAAACTACCTCAGTCCCTGGTTGTCTTGAGTATACGCGGGCTGCGATCCGAGAGGGTTTGGGATGAGCGGTTTTTAGGTTGGCGGTCTGTTGTGATGATCAGTGATGCTCGCGGATGAATTGGGTTGGATCGAGATAGCCCCAGGCCTGCGGCGCGGCGCGTGAAGCCGTATCGTCCCAGGTGTAGCCAAGCCCCGGGACACGGCCGTTGCAGGCGCCGCGACCGCCGGCAGAATCGCTGGAGAAGAGCTCCGTCCCATCCGCCCAAGTGCGGATTTCCCAATGGAGATGTGAGTTTGCGCCGCGATTGAGAATGCGGCCGATGAGGTCGCCCCGCTGCACCACCTGGCCCCGCACGACGGTCACGTGGTCGAGATGCCAATACGCCGACCACACCTGCGGCCCCGCGCGCAGCGCGTGTTCGATCACGACGATGTCGCCGTCGCCGCCGGTTGGCTGCGTCCAGGATATCATGCCGTGCGCGACGGCTGTTACGGGCGCATCGGCAGCCAGCTCCCACACCACTTGACCGTGTGTGTCAAACGCGAACCAATCTTCGCCGGCATGGTAGAGTTTGTCGAAAGCGACGCGGTCGAGCTGGCGATCGACGAAACACTTGCCGGCGCCGCCCAAACCGGGGTTCTGCACGCCGAAACGGGTATCGACGTTGAGCGGGCCGGTCACGTATTGCACGTACGGGCCAAAGCGCGTTGGGTCGAGCGGAAAGTCGAAGCGATCGGCGGGGGTGAGAGTTGGAGAGCTGGAGAATTGGAGGGTGGGTTGGAGAGCGGACGCACTGGTCGAGCCGAAGCAGGCAGTGGCTGTGACCATGAGTGCGATGGCTGCGAGCAGGGGCAGGAGGCGTTTCATCGCAAGTTAGCGCATCAGCGAGCCAACGACCCAACTAACAAACCAACCAACGATCCTACCAGCGTCCCCAGCAGATTGACCACGTCGTTGTTCATCCATACCCAGCCGCGCACCTGCCGATTAGGTGCGCCGTCGCGCTCGACCGGTCTCTCGGTTTCCTTGCAACGTCGCTCAGAATAATAGATGCCTTGCACCGTCGCGCCGAGCAGGCTATCGAAGAGCGAGCCGGCCAGCCCGGCGATCGCGCCGAGGGGCAAGAGCCGCCAATCGCCGCGAAAGAGCGCGGCCAGCCCGCCGATCAGCGCCGCGCCGCCGACTGCGGCCAATGTGCCGGGCCACGTCACGCCGCCCGATGTGCCCGGCGGCACGCTGCGCCCGTTTGTAATCAGGCGCGGCGGGTGCTTGGCCAGGATGCCCAGCTCGGTGGCCCAGGTGTCGGCGTTGGCTTCGGCCAGCGCCCCGACGAAAGCCCCCAACAGCAGGCGCGAATCTCCGCTAAGACCATACAGGATGGCGATCGCCGTGGCTGCGCCGCCGTTGGCCAGGGCTTGACCCAGATCGCGCGGGCCGCCTTTGGCAAAGACCGCGATGACTTCGGCCTTGGCGCCCTCCTGGTAGCGGGTGAGCAACGAAGATGAGGCGAAGAAAGCGATCAAGAGCAGACCCCAATCCAGCCCGCCGAAGCCGAAGATCGCGGCGCCAGTGAGCGCAGCGCCCAGCCAGCCGGAGCGCGTCAGCGCCTGGCGTCGATAACCGGCGTAACCGATCAGGGTGCTCAGCGACAGGCCAATGAGCAGGCGGAGCGGCAAGTCCACAGGGGAAACACTCCGGTTGACGGATGACGAACCCTTTCCGCTGCGCGGGCAAGTGAGAAAAGACGGATTGTGTTACCACTGGCGCAGGTTGGCCGGAATGCCTGCGGCCTCCGTCCTGCGTCCTTTGTCTAAACCCGACCGGGTGTACTCGGCGATCCGATCGGCGATCGCGCGCACAGCCGCATCGGGCACGCCGTCGATCGCTTTCGATTGGAGCCGCAGGTCGATCGGATCGTTCACGTAGTCCACGCTGACAAACACACGGTCGTCGACGCGTTGGGCGATCTCGGTCGAGAAAATATCGAGGCGGCTGACGTGGGCGATGGTGCGAACCACCTCACGCAGCGGCGCCAGACCGTAACGCGCTTCCTCGACGGCGGTCACCGGTCGATAGACGTGCGTTTGGACATTCCACCAAAAGGGGAACACTTCACCCAACGCAAACAAGATGCGGAACCAGGCCGGCCCGGACTCGGTTGGATGCACCCTGATCCAGGCTTGAACGAGATACTTATCGTTGGGAAATTCCTGTCGAATGTGCTGAATCTGCATCCAGGTCGCAAGGTCGCGCTGAACACCCGTACCGCCGCCGCCGTGCGCGGGCTTCACGATGAAGCGCTCGCCGAGCGGGGTGAGATCGGGCGGCAAGGGAGTGGGGGCTTCGTTGAACGGTGAGAGCACGATCGTGTAAGGGGTGTGCAGGCCGGCGGTGATGAACTCCAGGTGCATCGTCGCTTTATCCCAGGCGCGCAGCGCGATGGGCCGATCGTTGAAAATGCGAACGCCGTTGGCACTGGCCCAATCGGCCAGTGGATAAAACGCCTCGTCGATGTCCCAGGCCCGATCCAACAGGGCGCGCAGCACCAGATCGCCGGTCTGCAATCGATCGAGCGTTGCGGCCAGGGAGGGTGGCGTGATCTGCAGCAGCGATAAAGCGCGCGCGCGGCAGGCCGCGTCGAGCAATGTCACGAAGTCGGCGTCGTGCTCCCAGTTCCAGGCGATGGCCAGATCGTAGAGTTGTGGCATAGCGAGAGTGAGTGTACCATACATCGGCGCAAAACAGGGCAATGACGAAAGCAGGCGAGCAAGTGGCAGGTAAACAGGTAGCAGGTAAGCAGGGAAATCGGCCGGCCCTCGCGCGCAAGCTGATCAAGTGGTTCGAGGCGCAGGCGCGCGATCTGCCGTGGCGGCGGCGACGCACACCGTATCGGGTTTGGCTGAGCGAGATGATGTTGCAGCAGACCCAGGTCGATACGGTGATCCCGTACTTCAAACGCTTCACGGCGCGCTTTCCCAATCTCAAAGCCCTCGCCAACGCGCGGATCGATGAAGTGCTCAAATTGTGGGAAGGCTTAGGCTATTATGCCCGCGCCCGCAACCTGCATCGAGCCGCGCAGGTGGTCAGCCGCGAACTGGGCGGACGCTTCCCACAGACGGTCGAGGGCTTGCTGCAACTGCCGGGCATCGGGCGTTACAGCGCCGGGGCGATCGCCAGCCTGGCTTTCGGCGTCGATGCGCCCATCCTGGATGGCAACGTCGCCCGCGTGCTGTGCCGCGTCTTCTCCATCGAACGCGATCCGCGCGAGCCGGCCACACGCGCCGAGTTGTGGGCGCTGGCCGAGGCGCTGTTGCCGAAGGGTCGAGCGGCGCAGTTCAACGAAGGCTTGATGGAACTCGGCGCGCTGGTATGCACGCCGCGCGCGCCGAAGTGCGCTGTTTGCCCGATCGCGTTAGAGTGCGAAGCGCGCCGGCTCGGCATTCAGGATCGGTTGCCGGTCAAGCGAGCGCGCAAGGTCATCCCGCATTACGCCGTGACGGCGGCAGTCATTCGCCAGAACGGGCGGGTGTTGATCGCGCAACGCCCATTGGACAAAATGTTGGGCGGACTGTGGGAGTTTCCCGGCGGTAAGTGTGAACCGGGCGAGACACTGGAAGAATGTCTCAAGCGGGAGATTGGGGAAGAATTGAGCTTAGAGATTGAGGTGGCCGATCGGGTCGGAGTGGTAAAGCATAGCTATACGCACTTTCGCATCACGCTGCATGCGTTCGAATGCCGAGTGGTAGCCGGTCGGCCCAAGGCGGTCAGCGTAGCCGATTTCAAGTGGGTGCGGCTGCGCGAGATCGATCGCTATGCCTTCGCAACGACGGATCGGAAAATCATCGAAAGGTTGAGGGAAGCGGGATGAAGGCTGAAGCGGTGGCGAACTAAATTTCGGAAACCCCTTGACAAGCCCTAAAGTCCTGTGGTAAGATGCAGTCGGTTAGCACTCCCCCCAAAAGAGTGCTAACCGGTTCTGTTTGTACCAGCCCATCAGCAGTGGCTGAACACCCTCATCTAAAACCCAAACAGGAGGTCTGTAGCATGGCTAAGTTGAAGATGAATCTGAAGCCGTTGGGCGACCGCGTGGTAGTCGAGCCTCTCGAGAAAGAGGAAAAGACAGCCAGCGGCATCATCCTGCCCGAGACGGCCAAAGAGAAGCCGCAGGAAGGCGAAATCCTCGCCGCCGGCCCCGGCCGCACCGACGACGACGGCAAGCGCATCCCGATGGACGTCAAGAAGGGTGACGTCGTGCTGTTTGCCAAGTATGCCGGCACCGAAGTCAAAATCGAAGACAAGAAGCTCCTCATCCTCAAAGAATCCGACATCCTCGCGATTGTCGAGAAGTAAAAGGAGAATCACATGGCTAAACAACTCACATTCAGCGACGAGGCGCGACGATCGCTCAAAGCCGGCGTCGATGCGCTGGCGAATGCCGTCGCCACCACGCTCGGCCCCAAGGGCCGCAACGTCGCGCTCGATAAGAAGTTCGGCGCCCCCACCGTCACCCACGACGGCGTCACCGTCGCCAAGGAAATCGAACTGAGCGACCCATATGAGAACATGGGCGCGCAGTTGCTCAAGGAAGCGGCCACCAAGACCAACGACGTGGCCGGCGATGGCACGACTACCGCCACCGTGCTGGCGCAGGCCATCGTCAACGAAGGGCTGAAGATGGTCGCGGCCGGGGCCAACCCGATGCTGCTCAAGCGCGGCATCGAGCAAGCCCGCGAGGCGGTTGTCGAATCCATCCGAAAGATGTCGATCGAGGTCAAGGGCAAGGAAGACATCGCCCACATCGCCACGATCTCCGCCGCCGACGAGGAAATCGGCGAGCTGATCGCCGAAGTGATGGACAAGGTCGGCAAGGACGGCGTGATCACAGTCGAGGAGAGCAAGGGCCTGGAGTTCGAGACGGAGTACGTCGAGGGCATGCAGTTCGACCGGGGCTACATCAGCTCCTATTTCATCACGAGTCCCGATACGATGGAAGCCGTCCTCGAGACTCCCTACATCCTGATCCACGACAAGAAGATCTCCGCTGCGTCCGACTTGGTGCCGGTGTTGGAGAAGTTGATCCAGCGCGGTAAGCGCGAGCTGGTCATCATCGCCGAGGACGTGGACGGCGAAGCGCTGGCGACGCTGGTGCTCAACAAGCTGCGCGGCGTGCTGAGTGTGCTGGCGATCAAGGCCCCCGGCTTCGGCGATCGCCGCAAGGCGATGTTGCAG
>DATDPU010000013.1:0-245528 GCA_035292585.1 Anaerolineae bacterium
TGCGCCTTGTCGCGCGATCGTTCATGTGTGGAGCCTGGATGCCACCGCAGCAGAACAGACAACACACGCTTCGCTGCAAAGCGACGCAGCGCAGATTTGTGGGAGTGTGTTGCACCTGACTCAGGCGTTGGCGAAGCGGGCCGGGCCAGCTTCGCCTCGCCTGTGTTTGATCACGCGCGGCGCTCAACCGGTGACGCCAGACTCTGCGCCGCTGGCAATCGCTCAATCGGCTTTGGCAGGTTTGGCGCGGGTGATTAACCTCGAGCATCCTGAGCTGAGTTGTGTCCAGATCGACCTGGACACGGCGAAAGGCGCAGATGAGATCGAGGCGCTACTGACGGAGCTTAACGCTCCACCGGATGAAAACCAGATCGCATTCCGGCAAGGCGTGCGGTATGTGCCTCGGCTGATCCGCGCGCGCAGCGCCAAAGCGGAACCTGGCCGCCACAGGCTGGACGGTTTCCGCGCGGATGGCACGTATGTGATCACGGGCGGGCGCGGCGGCTTGGGGTTGCAAGTGGCGCAGTGGCTGATCGAGCAAGGCGCGCGGCAGCTCGTGCTCGTCGGGCGCAGCGCCCCGACAGAGGCCCTGCGTCAGGCCGTGGACGAGTGGGAGCGTTCGGGCGCGCACATCCTGCTCGCGCAAGCCGATGTGTCAGACGAAGGACAAGTCGCCGCTGTGTTGGCGGAGATCGGGCGCGGCATGCCGCCGTTGCGGGGCATCGTCCATGCAGCGGGCGTCCTGGACGATGGGGTGCTCGCGCGGCAGGAGTGGGGCCGCTTCGCGCGCGTGCTGGCGCCCAAGGTGCAAGGCGCGTGGAACCTGCACACGCTGACTCTGCAAATGCCGCTCGACTTCTTTGTCCTGTTTTCCTCGACTACGTCGCTGTTGGGTTCACCCGGACTGGGGAACTATGCGGCGGCGAATGCCTTCCTCGACGGGCTGGCGCACTATCGCCGGGCGCAGGGGTTGCCGGGCTTGAGTATCAACTGGGGGGCGTGGGGCGAGGTCGGCATGGGCGTCCAGCCAGCGGTGCGCGAAAGGATGGCGCTGTTCGGAATCGAGCCGATCGCTCCGCCGCAAGGACTGCACGCGCTTGAGCACGTGCTGCGCCGGAGCACGGCTCAGATCGCGGTGGCGTCGATCGACTGGCGGAAGCTGCTGGAACAATTCCCGCTGGGCAGTGAGCCGCCGCTGCTGTCCGAGTTATTCGGCGAGGTCCGCGCCCGTCAAAAAGACCCGCGCTCGTCTGCTGCGCCAATCGACCTGTTGAGCCGGCTGGAGGAAGCGCCGCCCGATGATCGTCGGCGTGTTCTGACGACGTTCATGTGCGAACAAGTTCGCAAAGTGCTTCATCTCGATCCATCATCCGAACTGGATGTGCGCCAGCCCCTGAATGAATTGGGGCTTGACTCCCTAGTGGCGATCGAAGTTCGAAACGTTCTCGGTCTTGCTTTAGGCCGCACCCTCCCGGCGACTGTACTCTTTGAATACCCGACGATTGAGGGCTTATCCAATTATTTAGCCGATGAAGCGCTCCACCTGCCTGATTCTAAAGTCATTCTGCGCACGCCGCGTGTGGGAGAGCTGCCGCTCTCCTTTGCTCAGGAACGGATGTGGTTCCTCCATCAATTGGAACCCGACAGCCCGCTCTACAACATTGCGGGCACGATCCAATTTCAGGGTTCGCTCAACATCCCTGCACTCGAACACAGCCTCAACGAAATCGTCCGGCGCCACGAGGCCCTGCGTACGGCTTTTCCAGCGGTGGAGGGACTTCCTCGGCAGGTTATCGCGCCGGACCTGATCGTTCCACTGCCAATCGTGGACCTCAGCTCGCTGACGCACGTCGAGCAGCAGGTGGAGGTGCAGCGCTGGTCGGTCGCCGAAGCCCGCCGCCCCTTCGACTTGACGCACGTCCCACTGCTGCGCGCCACCTTGCTGCGACTCAACGACCAAGAGCACGTCTTGATCCTGGTCATGTACCACATCGTGTCGGACGGCTGGTCAGTCGGCATCCTGGCGCGCGAATTTGGCGCGCTGTACCCCGCGTTCGCGGCGGGGCAGCCTTCACCCTTGCCGGAACTGCCCATTCAGTATGCCGACTACGCCGCCTGGCAGCGGGCGTGGCTGCAAGGCGAGGTATTGGAAAAGCAGCTGACTTACTGGCAACAGCAACTGGCGGATAGCCCGCCCGTACTGGAACTGCCGACCGACCGGCCCCACCCGGCGCAGCCGTCCTATCGGGGAGGGCAGTATACTTTCCCGCTCTCACCGCAGGTGACACCGGCGCTGCACGCCCTCAGCCAGCGGGAAGGGGCGACGCTGTTCATGACGCTGCTGGCGGCGTTCAAGGTGCTGCTGTATCGCTACACCGGCCAGACGGACATCGTGGTGGGCACGCTCATCGCCAACCGCAATCGGGCTGAGTGGGGAGGGCTGATTGGTTTCTTCGTGAACACACTGGCGCTGCGTACTCAGTTGAGCGGGGACATGAGTTTTCGGGAGGCGTTGCAGTCTGTGCGGGAAGTGGCGCTGGGCGCGTATGCGCATCAGGACCTGCCGTTCGAAATGTTGTTGGATGCTTTGCAAGTCGAGCGTTCGCTGAACCAGACCCCCTTGTTCCAGGTGTTGTTCCTGCTGGAGAATACCGTGCGGGAGCTGCCCGGCTTGCCCGGCCTGACGACGCAGCTGCGTCAAGTAGACGACTTCATAGCCCAGTTTGACTTGAGCCTGTCGGTGATGGAAGCCGGAAGCGAGCTCATCGGCGCCATCGAGTACAACACCGATCTATTCGATGAGGCGACCATCACGCGGATGTCGGAACACTACCGGACGTTGTTGGAAAGTAGCGTGGCTGATCCCCAGCGCCGTATTTCCGATCTACCGCTTTTGACCGCGGCAGAGAAGCGCCAACTGTTAGTGGCCTGGAACGCAACGCACAAAGCGTATCCTCACGATCAGTGTTTCAACGAACTCTTCGAGCAGCAAGTCGCGCGCACGCCGGATAACCTCGCCGCTGTTTGCGGCAACGCTTCTCTCACCTATGCGCAACTTAACGAGCGGGCCAATTCTTTGGCGGCGCTTTTGGTCGAGCGCCAGGTCGGCCCGGATACCGTGGTCACGCTGCTGGCCGAGCGCAGCCTCGATTTCTTGACGGCGATGCTCGCCGTGTTCAAAGCCGGCGGCGCGTATTTGCCTATCGACCCGCGTTATCCGGCGCAGCGCATCCGCCAGGTACTCGGCCAGAGCCAAAGCCGACTCGTGCTTACCACGCCCGAGTTTGTGCCTGTGCTCGCCGATTCGCTCAAGAATCTTGCGATTCAAGAGCAGCCCGAAGTTTTGCAGCTGCCTGAGCTCTTGAGCCATCCGCCTCGTAGAGAAAATCTGCCGACACGCTGCACGCCGCATCATCTGGCCTATGTGATCTATACCTCCGGCTCGACGGGAGTTCCTAAGGGCGCAATGGTTGAGCAGAGAGGGATGATTAACCATCTGTACGCCAAGATCGGTGATCTCGCGCTTACGGATAAGGATGTCATCGCCCAAACGGCTTCGCAGAGTTTTGATATCTCGGTATGGCAATTTCTCGCCGCGCTGCTCGTCGGCGGGCGCGTTCACATCTTCACCGATGAGATCGCCGCCGACCCCGTGCGTTTGCTCGCTCAGGTTGAGTGTAGCCAGGTGACCATTTTGGAGACAGTGCCCTCACTGTTACGCGCCATGCTGGACCAGGTCGCTTCCGACAGCAGTTCGCCGGCTTTAGGCTCGTTGCGCTGGCTGATACCGACCGGTGAAGCGCTGCCGCCTGAACTGGCGCGGCAATGGTTCGAGCATTATCCCCGTATCCCGCTCTTGAATGCGTACGGTCCAACCGAGTGCTCGGATGACGTCACCCATCATCCCCTGCACGCCGCCTTGGCGCCGGATGTGCTGCGGATTCCGATCGGCCGCCCGATAGCCAATATGCGGCTCTATGTTTTGGATCGAGCACTCCAGCTCGCGCCGGTAGGTGTCCCCGGTGAAGTGTATGTTGGGGGCGAGGGTGTTGGCCGGGGTTATCTACATGCGCCTTGCAAAACGGCTGAGGCTTTCAGGCCCGATCCTTTTTCTACCGAACCGGGCGCGCGCCTCTATAAAACCGGCGACCTCGGTTATTGGCATTCCAGCGGCCATTTGGAATTTCTGGGTCGAGCTGATCACCAGGTGAAGGTGCGCGGCTTTCGAATTGAACTGGGCGGGATCGAAGCGGTATTGGAACAACATGCGGATGTTCGGACCGCCGTAGTGCTGGCGCGCGCGGCGGAGCGTGCGCCAGGTGAAAAGCAGCTCGTCGCTTATATCGTTCCGCGCCAGGGTTCAGCTCCGACGACGAGTGATCTTCGCGAGCACGCGCGGGAACAATTGCCCGATTATATGTTGCCGTCCGCCTGGGTGCTGCTTGAGGCTCTGCCGCTCACGCCCAACGGCAAAGTAGACCGCCGTGCGCTGCCGCCGCCCGGCGAGTCCCGATCTGCCGGCCTGAAGGAGTTTGTGGCGCCCGAAGGCCCGCTCGAAGAAAAGCTGGCTGAGATTTGGCGCCAGACTTTGCGAGTTGACCAGATCAGCGCCCACGACAATTTCTTTGATCGGGGAGGTTATTCCTTAATCGCCACGCAAGTCATCTATCGAATGAATCAAGAATTTCAAATCGACCTTCCGCTGCGCAGTCTATTCGAGGCGCCCACGATCGCCCGGATGGCGCTGTTGATCGAGGAAGCCCTCCTCGACAAAGAGGAAGCCCTCCTTAACGAATTAGAGGAAGAACCAAAAGAATAAAGACTCCATCAAGTGGCGCTAACCACTCGCGCTATCCATGCTACCAAGGGGTATAGCACATGTTGCCAGAAGGTGAAGATGATTGGAGACTTGATCTCGCTTATTGGGAGAAGCAATTAAGCCCTGCGCCAGCCGCGCTTGAACTGCCCACCGACTATCCCCGTCTACCCGCGCAGACCTTCCACGGCGCTCGGCAACCGCTGGCGCTGTCCCCGGCTTTGACCAGAGATTTGAAAGCATTAAGCCAGCGGGAAGGTGTCACTCTGTTCACGACGCTGCTGGCGGCTTTCAAGGCTCTGCTGTGCCGCTATACCGGCCAGACCGATATCGTGGTGGGAGCGCCCATTGCCAATCGCGCTCAGGCCGAACTTGCAGGCTTGACGGGATGCCGGGCTAATACCTTGGTGCTCCGCACCCATTTGGGAGGCAACCCTACATTTCGCGAGTTGCTGGGGCGGGTGCGCGAAGTGACGTTGGGAGCATACGCTCACCCATCTTTACCCTTTGAAAAACTGGTAGAGGAACTCCGGCCTGAACGAGACCGGAGTCGCTCGCCGTTATTCCAGGTCATGTTTATTCTGCAAGATACCGCGCTGAAAGCGTCGGAACTGCCGGGGCTAACGCCCCGCAAGGCCGAGGATGGAACAACACAGTTCGACTTGACGCTGTCGCTGCAAGACACGGCGCAGGGCCTGTGCGGAACATTCGAGTACAACACCGATTTGTTCGATGACCGGACTATCGTTCAGCTGGTGGGGCATTTCCAGAGATTGTTAGACAGCAGCGTGGCTGATCCCGATCAGCGCTTGGCGGACCTGACGCTGCTATCGGAAGCTGAGCGCCGCCAACTGGTGGCGGCGTGGAATGATACCCGCAGCGCCTATCCGCGCGACGCGTGTGTCCACGAGTTATTCGAGGCGCAAGTGGCGCGGACGCCGGAAGCGGTGGCGGTGACCTTTGAAGATCAGCACCTGACCTATCAGGCGTTGAACCGCCGCGCCAACCAGCTGGCCCACTACTTGCAGCAGAACGGCGTTGGCCCGGAGGCGATCGTCGGCGTGTGCACGGAACGGTCGGTGGAGATGATCGTTGCGCTGCTGGGCATCCTCAAAGCGGGCGGCGCGTATCTGCCGCTCGATCCCTGCTATCCGACAGAGCGGCTCACCTTCATGCAGGCGGAGGGGCAGGTGTCGGTGCTGTTGACGCAACAGCACTTGCTCGCCAGCCTGCCGCCGCACCACGGGCAGGTGTTCTGTCTCGACCGCGAGTGGCAACCGGCGGCCCGCGAGTGTGAATCGAATCTGATGAGCCGGACGAGTGCGCAGAACCTGGCCTATGTCATGTATACCTCCGGTTCAACGGGGCGACCGAAGGGCATCAGCGTTACACATCAAAACATCGTCCGCCTGGTGAAAGAGACGAACTACGCCCGGTTCGGCGCCGATGAAATCTTCTTGCAGTTGGCGCCGTTGGCGTTCGATGCTTCGACGCTTGAGGTGTGGGGCGCCTTGTTGAACGGCGGGCGGCTGGTCGTGTTTCCGGCGGGGACGCCGTCGTTGGAGGAGTTGGGAGCGGAGCTGCGGCGTCGAGAGATAACCACCCTGTGGCTGACGGCGGGATTGTTTCATCAGATGGTGGATTATCGGTTAGCCGATTTGGGGCGGGTGCGCCAATTGTTGGCGGGGGGTGATGTGTTGTCGGCGGCGCATGTCTTGAAAGTGCTGCGCGAATTACCGAATGTCCAGCTGATCAACGGGTATGGGCCAACGGAGAACACGACGTTTACCTGCTGCTATAGGCTGGAACGCGTGGAGCAGGTGGGGCATACGGTTTCGATTGGGCGGCCGATTGCCAATACCTGCGTCTATGTGCTGGATGGGTTCGGGCAGCCGGCGCCGGTCGGTGTAGTGGGCGAGTTGTACATTGGCGGGGCGGGCCTGGCGCGGGGGTATCTCGGCCGGCCGGAGTTGACGGCGGAGCGGTTTGTGCCGGACCCGTTTGGGGGCGAGGCCGGGGCGCGGTTGTATCGAACGGGGGACCGGGCGCGCTATCGGCCGGACGGGAACATCGAGTTTCTGGGGCGGCTGGATCACCAGGTCAAGATTCGGGGCTATCGGATCGAGTTGGGCGAGATTGAAGCGGCGCTCAATCAGCATCCGGCGGTGCGGGAGGCGGTGGTCGTAGCGCGCGAGGATCAGCCGGGGAATCGACGACTGGTAGCCTATCTTGTGCCCAATGCAGTGGGGCACGAAATCGGCGACCTCCGGCGTTTCTTACACGACAAGTTGCCGGAGTATATGCTGCCTTCGGCGTTCGCGGTGCTAGAAGCCTTGCCGCTGATGCCCAATGGCAAAGTGGATCGGCGGGCTTTGCCCGCACCCGAACAAACCCGACCGGGCCTGGCAGATACCTATGCCGCGCCGCGCACGCCGGTTGAGGGAATCTTGGCTGGAATCTGGGCTGAGGTGCTGGGGCTGAAGCAGGTCGGCATCCATGACAACTTCTTTGAACTGGGAGGGCACTCGTTGTTGGCTACCCAAATTGTCTCGCGCGTGCGGAGCGCCTGCCAGGTGGAACTGCCCCTCCGCACTATCTTTGAAGTCTCGACCATTGCGAGCCTGGCCGAACGTCTCGACGCCGCGCAGCGGGATGTGCCGGCTTTGGCTACCCCGCCGCTCCGGCCCGTCTCGCGCCAGGGGGATTTGGCGTTGTCGTTTGCCCAACAACGCTTGTGGTTTCTGGACCAGTTGGAGCCGGATAGCCCCTTGTATAACATTCCGGTTGCCTTGCATCTGACGGGTCACCTGGACCTGGCCGCACTGGAACGGAGCCTCAACGAAATTGTGTGTAGGCACGAGAGCTTGCGCACGACCTTTGGTTCTGTGGATGGACAGCCGGTGCAAATCATTGCGCCAGTCCTGAAGGTTCCGCTGCCGATGCTGGACTTGCAAGAACTGCCACCGCTTGAGCGCGAGGCGCAGGCTCGCCGGGTGGCGAGTGAAGAGGCGCGGCGCCCCTTTGACCTGGCGCACGGCCCGCTGGTGCGGGCCTCGGTTTTGCACCTGGCGGCCGACGAGCATGTTCTGCTGTTCAATATGCACCACATCGTCTCGGATGGCTGGTCGTTGGACATCTTGACGTACGAGTTGGCGGCCCTCTACCCAGCCTTTTGCGCAGGCCAAGCACCTGCCCTCGCAGCGGAGCGGAGGGGGTCGCCGTTGCCGGGCCTGCCGATACAGTATGCCGACTATGCGGCCTGGCAGCGGGCATGGTTACGGGGCGCGGTGCTGGACGAGCAATTGGCCTACTGGCGTCAGCAGTTAGTGGGTGTGCCCGTGCTGGATGTGCCGACCGACCGGCCGCGTCCGCCCATGCAGACATTTTGCGGCGCTACGCAAGCGTTCAGCGTGTCCCCGGCCACGTCCCAGGCGCTTCGGACGTTGGCGCAGCGTGAGCAGGTCACGTTGTTCATACTGTTGCTGGCAGCCTTCAAGACCTTATTGCAGCGCTACACCGGCCAGGAGGACATCGTCGTAGGCACGCCGATCGCCAATCGCCAGCGCAGCGAGATTGAGGGGCTGATTGGCTTCTTTGTCAATACGCTGGTCTTGCGCACCGATTTAAGCGGCGCGCCGAGTTTCCGAGAAGCGTTGGGCCGGGTGCGCGACATGGCATTGGGGGCGTATGCGCACCAGGATGTGCCGTTTGAAATGGTAGTCGACGCGCTGCAACCCGAGCGGAATCTGAGCCGCACGCCGCTGTTTCAGGTGATGTTCACTCTGCAGAACGCGCTGTTGGAGGCGCAGACGTGGCCCGGTCTGAACATGCAGTTGTGGGAAGTAGACCACGCTACGGCCATGTTTGATCTGACCCTGTCGCTGACGGAGACGGCACACGAGCTGGTTGGCGCCATCGAGTACAACACGGATTTGTTCGATGGCAGTACGATCGTTAGGATCGCAGGGCATTTCCAGAGATTGTTAGACAGCATCGTCGCCGATCCGGATCAGCGCCTGGCGGACCTGGTGATGCTGCCGGAGGCTGAACAGCAGCAATTGCTGGTGGCATGGAATGCGACTCAGGTGGACTATCCGCGCGACCGATGTATTCACGAGTTGTTCGAAGCGCAGGTCAAGCGCGCGGTGGATGCATTGGCAATCGTCGATGCGGATCACGCCCTGACCTATGGCGAGCTCAATCGGCGCGCCAACCAATTGGCACACTACTTACGGGCGCGGGGTGTGGGGCCAGAAGTGTTCGTGTGTGTTTGTATGGAGCGCTCACCAGAAATGGTAATAGCGCTGCTCGGCGTCCTCAAAGCGGGCGGAGCTTACGTGCCCCTGGACCCGGCGTATCCGGCGGAACGACTGGCCTTTATGCTGAAAGATGCACAGCCGCCGGTGCTTCTGACCCAGCAGCGACTTTTAGAGGCTATCCTAAAAGCTGTTCCCGACGCAGTTGAACTGCGTCGGCAGCAGTACAACTGCTGCCCGAACAACAACTTTTCAGATAGGCCCTTAGCCAATCTCCTTAGTCATCCGGCGCACGTGGTCTGCCTGGATGTCGATTGGGTAAGCATCGCCCAAGCAAGTGAGGCTGATCCAATCAACGATGCCAGCGCCGGCAACCCGGCCTATGTGATCTACACGTCTGGCTCGACGGGGCAGCCGAAGGGTGTGCTGATCCCGCACCGGGCATTGGTGCAGTACGTATCGTCTGCCATCGACCATTTCGCGCTCACGCCTCAAGATCGGGTCTTGCAGTTCGCCTCGATCAGTTTTGACGCCGCCGCCGAAGAGATCTACTCCTGCCTGCTCGGCGGCGCGACGCTGGTGCTGCGGACAGACGCGCTGCTCGATTCGGTCGCGACCTTTGCGCGAACCTGCGCCACGGAGTGCATTACCCTGCTGGATTTGCCGACGGCGTACTGGCACAGCGTCACCGCCGAGATCGAGACAGTAGATTGGCCGCTCTCTGTACGTCTGGTCATCATCGGCGGGGAACGAGCCATGCCCGAGCGATTGCTGACGTGGCAAGCCCACACGCCGCCCCATGTTCGACTGATCAACACCTACGGGCCGACCGAAGCGACGATCGTAGCCACCGCCTGCGATCTCGGGGGCGCAGGGCGACCCAACCGCGCCGATGCACCGATTGGCCGGCCGGTTGCCAACGTGCAGGTGTATCTGCTCGATGCTAACCTGCGGCCCGTGCCGATCGGCGTCCCCGGCGAACTGTTCATCGGCGGGGATGGCTTGGCGCGCGGCTATCTGAATCGGCCGGAGTTGACGGCGGAGCGGTTCATCCCAAACCCCTTTATATTTATAAAGGATGAAGGCGGAGGGATGAGGGATGAAGAAAACTTTTCAGATTCATCCTTGCTTTACAAGACCGGCGACCTGGCGCGCTACCTGCCGGATGGCCACCTCGAGTTTTTGGGCCGGGTTGACCATCAAGTGAAGGTCCGGGGCTTTCGCATCGAGTTGAGCGAAATCGAGGCAGTGTTGGGACAGCACCCCCAGGTGCAGCAGGCCGTCGTCCTGGCCTGCGACGTCGAACAGAGACCGGGTGACAAGCAACTGGTAGCCTATGTCGTCGCTCAAACCGGGGAGCTGCTTGAAACTCGTGAGCTACGGGCTTGGCTCAAGGACAAGCTGCCTGAATACATGCTGCCGGCAGCGTATGTGATGTTGGATGCGTTGCCGCTGACCCCGAGTCGAAAAGTCGATCGCCGGGCCTTGCCCGCGCCGGACTGGAATCGGCTGGCCGCGCAAAAGAGCTGCGTATTGCCGCGCACGCCGATCGAGCAAGCGCTAGCCGGTATTTGGACTCAGGTCGTGGGTGTCGAGCGGGTTAGCGTCCATGACAATTTCTTCGAGTTGGGTGGTCACTCCCTGTTGGCTACCCGGATCACCGCACAACTGCGGCGCTTTTTTGGGCGCGAATTCGCCGTGCGCCTGATCTTTGAGGCGCCGACCATTGCCGCGTTGGCCAAGCGCATCGAGGCGGCGATCCGCGCTGAGCCTGAAGAACCTATGCGCCCCATTAGGCGCCTTGACAAAGGCGGCGCGTTGCCGCTCTCCTTCGGGCAACAACAACTCTGGCTGGTGGACCAACTAACGCCGGGCAATGTCGCCTACAATTCTCCTTTTCCGCTACATGTGGTGGGTGCGCTCGACCAAGCCGCGCTGCAGGAAAGCCTCAACGAAATCGTGCGCCGCCATCAAGTATTGCGTACGACCTTCGACGCCGTCGAGGGGCAACCGGTACAGGTGATCGCTCCGACGCTAGAGTGGCCGCTGCGGGTCATCGACTTGCGCCCGCTCTCCAGAACCGAGCGCGAAGCCGAAGCTCAACGCTTAGTTCTGAAAGAAGCCCGACATCCGTTTGATCTCTCCCGCGGCCCGCTGATACGGGCGACGCTGCTCCAGTTGGCGGAAGACGAACACATCTTACTGCTGACCGTGCACCATATCGTCTTCGATGGCTGGTCATTGGACATCCTGTTTGACGAGTTGGGAGCCCTCTACCAGGCTTTCTCGACTCACCAGCCTTCACCCCTGTCTGAACTTGCGATCCAGTACGCCGACTTTGCGGGTTGGCAGCGGGAGTGGTTACAAGGCGCGGAACTGGAGCGGCGACTGGATTACTGGCAACAGCAATTGAAGGAGGCTCCGACAGTAGTGGGATTTCCTCTCGACCGGCCACGCCCGCCTAGTCACACTTTCCAAGGCGCGTACCATCTGCTATCGTTTCCCAAGCCACTCAGCGATAGGCTCAAAGTATTAAGCCGGCAGGCAGGGGCCACGTTGTTCATGACACTGCTGGCCGCGCTCAAAGCCTTGATCTATCGCTATACCGGTCAAACGGATATTGTTGTGAGCACCGTTGTCGCAAACCGCAATCGGCCTGAGATCGAGAGCCTCATTGGTTATTTTGTGAACGTGTTGGCCTTGCGCACACAACTGCTGGACCACCTTACCTTCCGTGAGTTGCTGGGGCAGGTGCGTGAGACCGCCCTGGGCGCTTATGCGCATCAGGAGTTGCCTTTCGAAAAACTGGTCGAGAGGCTCCAACCCAAAAGGGACCCCAGCTATACGCCCTTTTTCCAAGTCATGCTCAATCTTCAAAACACTTCTACGGCGCTGCCCACCCTGCCGGGCCTGAGCGTCACGCCAATGACGATTGACCCAGGCGCCATTCAGTTGGGCGAGATGGAATTGGCGCTGGAAGAAACAGAGCAAGGGTTACACGGGGTGATTCAGTACAATACCGACCTGTTCGATGCCGTGACCATCCGGCAAATACAGGCAGATTATCTCGCTTTACTGGAAAGCGTCACCGCCGACCCCAATCAAGTTATTTCGACGTTGTTGCCCTCGGTCAAGGCCCGGCCCCATCCATTCCATGCGGCTACTCTGCCTACACCACCGGCTTTGGATGCACAAGACGATTTGACGCTGCAAAGGACCCAACTTTTAGCTCGGCGGGCTAACCTGGCATTACGGAAAGCTGAACTTGAAAAACGCCGCACCCGGCTTTCGGCTGAGAAACAATCGCTGCTTGAAAAGCGATTGCGCGGCGCGGCTGAAAATGTTTCCAATTCTTCCTCCTCGCTCGTGCCCTTACAGATTGGCGACTCGACCAGACGGCCTTTATTCTTTGTCCACCCGATAGGCGGCAGTGTGTGGTGCTACGTGAACCTCGCCCATTATCTAGGCCCCGATCAACCCTGCTATGGCCTACAGGCACAAGGCCTGGCGGGCGAGGGAGCGCCGCTGACACAGGTGGAAGATATGGCGCAGCGCTATATCACGTCCATGCGGACGGTGCAACCGGAAGGCCCCTACCTGCTGGGCGGCTGGTCGATGGGCGGGGTGGTCGCTTTTGAGATGGCGCACCAGCTCCAGGCCCAGGCTCAGCGGGTCGCCTTGCTGGCATTGATCGATGCCGATCTGCCAACCGGAGATGCCGAACCGCAGATGGACGAGATGTGGTTTTGGGCAGACCTGGCGCTGAGCCTGGGCTTGCCGCTTGATCTGGACTTGTCGTTGGACGCAGTCGCACGTGAACTGCAGCGCTTTAGCCAGCTCGCACCGGACGAACGGCTCACGGCTTTATTGGAGTACTTGAAGCGAGCGAACATCGAACCCCCAGACATAGAACTGCCTCAAGTGCGCCGCTTATTCCAGGTCTTTAAATGCCATCGCCTGGCGCTGCAACGCTATGCACCGCGCACGTATGCCGATTCGATCGCCTTGTTCCAGGCCGGCGAACCGGTATTAGCCGGGCCAATGTCGGTCGGGACTTCGGGCTGGCGGGCACTGGCGAGTGGTAGCCTTACCGTTCAGACCATACCTGGGAATCACTATACCATCATGCGTGAACCGAATATCGAGATTCTCGCCGGGCAACTGCAAACTCAGCTACACGCAGTCGAAAGGAGTCTAAAGGCATCATGTCAAACGTATTCTCTGCAATAAGACGCATCAGACTCGGCGGTACGCGGGCGTTTGCGGTTGTCTGGTTTGGGCAGGTGATCTCATTCATCGGCTCCGGCATGACCTTTTTTGCGCTGGGGGTGTGGGTCTACCAAAAGACCAACTCCATCACGCAGTTCGCGCTCATTTCTCTGCTCACCATGCTGCCGCGAGTCGTGTTAGGTCCGCTGGTGGGCACGCTGGTCGATCGGTGGGACCGCCGGCAGGCCATGCTCCTCAGCGATGTGGGGGGCGGTCTCAGCATCCTGTTCATTATCCTGCTGATCATGACGGATCGGCTGGAGTTCTGGCACATCTTCTTATCGGTACTTCTGACCGGCGCGTGTGACGCTTTGCGGTGGCCGGCCTTGTCGGCCGCAACGACGCAGCTGGTGCCCAAGGAGCAATTCGGCCGCGCCAGCGGCCTACTGCAAATTGTGAGCGCAGGCATGGTGCTCGTCTCGCCGCTCGTCGCGGGTGCGCTGCTCGGCCCCATCGGGCTGCAGGGTGTGATCCTGGTTGATTTTGTAACTTTTCTCTTCGCCCTCTTCACCCTCCTGCTCATCCGCATCCCCCGGCCCGCGATCACGGCCGAGGGTCAAGCCGGCAAGGGGTCGTTGCTGCATGAGACCGTTTACGGCTGGAAGTACATTACAGGCCGCACCGGTCTATTAGCCTTGCTGGTTTTTCTTTCCATTGCCAGCTTCCTCACGGAAATGACCTATGTGCTGTTCACTCCCATGCTCCTGTCTTTCGCTTCGACGGCCGAGCTCGGCGTGGCGATGTCGCTGGGCGGTATCGGTTATCTGGCCGGCGGCGTCATCATGAGCGTCTGGGGCGGCGCCAAGCGCCGCATCAACGGCGTGATTGTCTTCATGCTGCTGATGGGACTGTTCTTGGCGCTGATCGGACTGCGCGCTTCCATTCCGCTCGTCACGCTCAGCCTCTTCCTGTGCTTGCTGTGCTATCCCATCACTCTGGGTTCCAACCAGGCGATCTGGCAGGCCAAAGTGGCCCCGGATGTTCAGGGCCGGGTGTTTGCGATCCGGGGGGCGATCACTCTAGCGACTCCGCTGCTGGCCGATCTCGTCACCGGGCCGCTCGCTGACAACGTGTTCGAGCCGCTGCTCGCGGTCAATGGGCCGCTGGCCGGCAGCGTGGGACAGATCGTCGGCGTGGGAGCGGGGCGCGGCTCCGGCTTGTTGTTCATCAGCGCGGGCCTGTTCCTCATGCTAATGACCGCGATCAGTTACTTGTACCCGCGCCTGCGCTTGGTGGAAGACGAGCTGCCGGATATCGTGACTGAAGAACCCGTAATGGTGGAAGCTGGCAGCCCCGTCGTCACCGTCGCGGCGAACTAAGGAGCCGTCCGAAAATAACCTCCGCGTTTGTGGGATGAACCCGCAGGCGGGCATCGGGAAGTTGTTTTTGGACAAGTCCTAAGGAGCCGGGCCATGACGACAAGGAAATTCGCAGCGTATGCAGTGATGACCGGAGCCATGGTGTGTGGTAGCGGAGCGGCGCTCCTCTTTGCTTACTTCCTCATCGCCGGCCCGGTGACGGCTGGGCGGGCGTCGTTTTCGAATGTTGAGCGCCTGGGCTGGGATACGTTACTGTCCCTGCTGTTCTTTGGCATGCACAGCCTCATGATCAGGCGAACGGTGCGGAGTCGCCTCACCCGGCTTATCCCGGAGCACTACTATCCTGCGGTATACGCGATCATTTCTGGTATCATCCTATTCCTGGTCGTGCTGCTGTGGCAACCTTCGGAAGATGTCTGGATTCGGCTTGAGGGCAGGCTGGCCTGGTTGCCCCGTGGTATTTCGCTGCTCGCGGTCGGCGGTTTCATATGGACGGTGAGATCGTTACGCGCTCTTGGCGCATTCGACCTGGTTGGGCGTCGCGCCATTCGCGCTTACCTCCGAGGCCGATCGGCGCGCCCGACGCGCTTACTGATCCGTGGGCCTTATCGGCACGTTCGGCATCCGCTATACGCGCTGATGGTCGTTCTCTTGTGGTCGACGCCTGTGGTTACATCCGACCGGATGCTGTTGAATGTGCTCTGGACGGGTTGGATCATAGCCGGGACGTGGCTGGAAGAACGCGACCTTGCCATCGAGTTCGGCGCTGCGTACCGCGAGTATCAACGGGCGGTTCCGATGCTGGTTCCCTGGCGTCGCGCGCGGTTGACAGAGGATGATCTGCCAGATGCGGCGGCCGAGAAACTAGCCCGGATGGAATCAGGCGCGTCAATCGTCAACGTTGCGGCCGACTAACGCTCACGCCGGCCGCGTGGGTTAGCGCCAAGCCCACAATCGGACACTTCTCGAATGACGGCTGGATGGGTGAATAACATGATCACAACGCAGACACCGATTCGTGCTGCGGATGACATTTTCGATCGGGTAAAAATGATCCTCAGCGATCAACTGGGAGTCGGCGAGGAGCAGATCAACCCCTGGGATAACCTCCGCGAAGATTTGGGGGCCGATTCGCTCGATCTGATTGAGCTCATCATGGCGCTCGTGCAGGAATTTGGCCGTGAGGTTTTTGACGAGGATGCTCGAACGATACAAACCGTAGGTGAGATCGTAGCGTACATTGAGCAAAGATATTCGCCGGGGAAAGTCCGGCTGGAGTCCGCTGGCGCCGGCTCAGTCTTGAATGAACTACCCTGTCTCAAATTTGCATCAGATACCAAGGAGGCTAAATGAACCAGGAAGAGCAGGAAGACCGAACGACTTACAAGGTCGTGGTGAATCTCGAAGAGCAGTATTCGATTTGGCCGGCCGATCGGGAGAACCCTTTGGGCTGGCGGGATGCGGGCAAAACCGGCCCCAAAGTTGAATGCCTGGCTTATATCAAAGACGTATGGACTGACATGCGTCCGCTCAGCCTGCGTAAGAAAATGGAAGAGGCCGCACGGCAAAGCCAGGCGCTGGGGGTGGGGGAGGGATAGGCTAAGACTCGGCGCAGCACAACACCTGGCAAAGCAAAGGAGCTCTTGACATGGACGAACTGGTGCGGCGACTGTCGCAAGGCGATCATCCGATCGTCGTCGAGCGATACACGTCTGCTGAGGAATTGAAGCAGGCCATCGATCGGGGCTATGTCCTGGTCAAGTTCACGGACACCCAGGGCGGGACCGAGCTGGGCGTCAGGCTTGATCAGGCATCGACCAACTTGAGCGGCGCCGATTTTAGCGCGTCAACCGGCGCCGTCCATTTGGTGGGCAACCTGATGCTCAATTACGTGAAGGTGCGCAGCGTGGCCGATGTGGCTTTGGCTACGCTGGCCGGTCAGGGTCATCTTGAGCTCTTGGAACGAGAATATACCTAGAAGCGGCGTCTGCTCCTTCCGGGTGGGCTGCCCTTGCGAGTCGGCAGCTACTCCTTATATAATGGCTGGAGCATGGTGACATCGACTGTCGGCTCTTGGATCGCTTACCGCCGGCCGAACCCTCGGGCGCGTCTACGACTGTTCTGTTTCCCGTACGCGGGAGGCAGCGCCTCGGTCTTTCGCGCATGGTCGGATAGTCTACCGGCGGATATTGATGTCTGTTCGATCCAATACCCTGGGCGAGAAAATCGGCTCAGGGAGATGTTGTTTACGCGCCTGTCTCCTCTGCTCAAGAATCTGGCGCAAGCCATGCGCCCCTATCTGGATATGCCGTTCGCTTTTTTCGGTCATAGCCTGGGCGCCCTGATCGGCTACGAGCTGGCTCGCCAGCTGCGGGGCGAAGGCGAGCTTCAGCCGGCCCACTTGTTCGTGTCCGCCTGTCGCGCTCCCCACCTGCCCGATCCCGATCCACCGATTCACATCCTGCCTGAGCCTGAATTCGTGGCGACGCTGCGCCGGCTGAACGGCACGCCGGAGCCGGTGCTGCGCCATGCCGAGCTGATGCAGATGCTCCTGCCAATTTTGCGCGCTGACTTCGAAGTCTTTGAGACCTATCGCCACGCCAACGGCGCGCTGCTCGAGTGTCCGATCGCGGCGTTTGGCGGGCTGGCGGATCGCAAAGTGCGCGAGGGTGAGTTGACCGCCTGGCGCGAGCGGACGCGCAGCCGCTTCACGCTGCGAATGTTTCCTGGCGATCATTTCTTTCTGCACAGCGCGCGGACGCCGCTGCTGCAGTCGATCGCTCAAGCGTTGGATCGGCTCCCGCATCCAGCCAAATGAGTATGCCCTCCGCTGATCAGAGCTGGCTTTCCCCGCCGGTAGACCTGACTCTAGCGGGCCGCGAGCTTCACGTCTGGCGCATCCGCCTTGAAGGCTCAGCCGCCGCCCGGCCGCAGCTGGCCCACACGCTATCTGCCGATGAGCACCGCCGGGCGGCGCGTTTTTATTTTGAAAAGGACCGGCGGCATTTTATCGCCAGCCGTGGCGCGCTGCGCTGCCTGCTCAGTCGCTACCTGCACATCCCGCCTGAGCGGTTGCAGTTTCGCTATGGCGCTCACGGCAAGCCGGCCCTGGCGCCGGAGCGCGGCGGAGACGCGCTTCACTTTAACGTGTCGCATTCCCACGGACTGGCTCTGTGCGCATTCGCCTATGCTCAGGACATCGGGGTAGACCTGGAGTACGTCCACCCACTGGACGATCTGGAACCGATTGCCCAACGCTTCTTTTCGGCCTACGAAAGCAGCCGGCTGCTCGCGCTGCTGCCGGCCCAGCGGCTGGAGGCCTTCTACAATTGTTGGACGCGCAAAGAGGCTTACATCAAAGCTTGTGGCGCTGGGCTGGCTTATGCCCTGAATCGGTTTGACGTGTCACTCGCTCCCGGCGAGCCGGCGCAAATCTTGAGCATTGACGGCAGCGCGTCAAAAGCCGCGCGTTGGTTCCTCCAGGCGCTAACCCCCGCGCCAGACTACGCGGCCGCCGTGGCCGTGGAAGGACAAGGCTGGCATATCCAATGCTGGCAATGGCCAGGGGACTGATTTCGTAGCGACTTTTTTTACTTCGACCTTTTTGGATCGGATGCTCCGTCGCTTGCCACGCATCGGCTTTGGCAGTCGTGCGGTTGATACCGCGCGCATAGTTCATTCACATTGCTTGAAGTTCAAGTTGCAAACTTTGGCTAATTTCGTCATTGACATCAGTCCTGGAATCATATATATTGGCAGCGCTCCCATTCGTACCCTGTACCTCTGAAGAAAATCACTTGAAGTAGAGCAGCGCCTCCACCTTTGTCTAATCTCCGTAGCAAGCAGACTTGCCTCTCATCGAGGTGGCGGTTGGGTGTTGTGCGCGAAGCGCGAAGCCTGCTAGTTCAAGTTGAGATGGCATAGCGATGGCATACTGGCACGACAGTCGCGACCTCCTTCCTTTCGCTTCACTCGTCGAACTGCTACGCGGTCGCACCCTGGAACGACCCGATCAACGGGTCTACACGTTTCTGGTAGATGGCGAGACCGAGGAAATCCACCTCACCCATGCCGAACTGGATCGGCAAGCACGCGCCATTGCCAGCCAGTTACAGATTTCAGGCTTCAGCGGGCAGCGCGTGCTCCTGCTTTACCCACCGGGACTGGATTACATCGCCGCGTTTTTCGGTTGCCTGTATGCCGGCTGTGTCGCGGTCCCGGCCTATCCTCCCCGTCTCAACCGCCCAGCGCCCCGCCTCCAGGCGATTGTGTCTGATTCCCAGGCGATCGCCGCTTTAACGACCGCAACGATCTTAGCCAGTCTGGAAAGTCGTTTCACGCATACGCCGGAACTGGCCAACTTGCGCTGGATCACTACCGATCACTTAGACCCACAGCTCGCCGAGAGCTGGCAAGATTTTCAACCGGGTCTCGAACAGCTCGCCTTCTTCCAATATACCTCCGGCTCCACCGCCGCGCCCAAAGGCGTCATGGTGACCCACGGCAATTTGCTGCACAACCTGGCTCAAATCCAGCGCTGTTTCGAAGTGACCGCTGACAGCCGAGGGGTGAGCTGGTTGCCACCTTATCATGATATGGGTTTGATTGGCGGTTTGCTTCAGCCGCTGTACGCCGGCGCCGCCACCGTGTTCCTGGCGCCTATCGCTTTCTTGCAGCAGCCGTTCCGCTGGCTGCAAGCTATCACGCGTTACCAGGCGACGATCAATGGCGGCCCGAACTTTGCATACGAATTGTGTGTCGCCAAGATCAGCGCCGAGCAGCGGGCGCTGCTCGACCTCAGCCACTGGGAAGTCGCGTTTACCGGCGCCGAACCGATTCGGCCGGCGACCCTGAATCGGTTTATCGAGACCTTCGCGCCGTGCGGCTTTCGCCCAGAGATGTTTTATCCGTGCTACGGCCTGGCCGAAGCGACCTTGATCGTTTCAGGCGGAGCTAAATCGGAAGCGCCCATCGCGCGCGCCTTTCGGACAGACGCGCTGGAACGCAACCAGGTGATCGCCGCGCCGACTCATGACGCAGGCAGCCGCACGCTGGTGAGCTGTGGCCGGAATTTGTTGGGTCAGCGCATCGCGATTGTGGACCCGAACACCCTTAAACCCTGCTCGCCCGATCAGATCGGCGAGATTTGGGTATCGGGGCCAAGTGTGGCGCAGGGCTACTGGCATCGAACGGAAGATACGGAGGCGACTTTTCGAGCAGCCCTGGCCGACAGCGGAGACGGCCCCTTTTTGCGCACGGGCGATCTGGGCTTCCTGGACGACGGCGAGTTGTTCGTCACCGGTCGCCTCAAAGACCTGATCATCATCCGGGGGCGCAACCACTATCCGCAGGATATCGAGCTGACCGTCGAACAGAGTCATCCCTCGCTGGTGTTGGCCAGCGGCGCCGCCTTCTCGGTGGACGTCAACGGTGAAGAGCGGCTGGTGGTTGTGCAAGAAGTCGAGCGCCACTTCAAGCCGCACGCTGTCGATGGCGCTGCCAGCGCCATCCGCCAGGCGGTGGCCGACCAACACGAGTTGCAGGTATACGCCGTTGTCCTCATTCGCATTGGGACCATCCCTAAAACCTCCAGCGGCAAGATTCAGCGCCGCGCTTGCCGCGCAGAATATCTGGCCGGCAGCCTGAACGTCATCGGCGGCAGCGTGCTGGATGAGTCGGCGATTGCCACTGCTGAGATTGATCAGTTGCAACCGACTCGTGAGGAATTGTTCGCCGCTGCGCCGGAAGTGCGCCGGTCGCGGCTGGAAATCTATTTGCAGGCAGAGATCGCGCGGGTGTTGAAGGTCGCACCGGCCGGCATCGATCCACAGCGGCCCTTGACCAGCCTGGGGCTAGATTCGCTGATGGCGGTTGAGTTGCAACACCGGCTGGAGTCGGGCTTGGGGATATCGGCGCCGATGGCGAGTTTTCTCGAAGGGTTGAGCATCGCCCAATTGGCAACCGAGGCGCTCGACCAGCTTGTAGTGTCGGAGCAGGGTCACCGCGCTGCGTCGATCGCTGCGCCAGCGACGACGACAGCGGAACATCCGCTGTCGTATGGTCAACGCGCCCTGTGGTTCCTACACCAACTCGCGCCGGAAAGCGCAGCCTATAACATCGCCGGGGCCGTGCGGATCGCAGCGGCGTTGGATGTTCCCGCCTTGCAGCGCGCCTTCCAACAGCTGGTCGATCGCCATCCCTCGCTGCGGACGACCTTCTCCCTTCGAGAAGGCGAGCCGGTTCAAATGGTCCGCCCGCAGGCAGAGGTTTTCTTCGACATTCAGAACGCTTCGTATTGGACCGAGACCGAGTTGCATGATCACCTGACCGAAGCCGCTCATCGTCCCTTCGATTTGGAACGCGGCCCCCTGTTGCGCGTGCATCTATTCGCGCGCTCGGCGCAAGAGCACGTCCTGCTGTTGGTCATGCACCACAGTGTGTCGGATTTGTGGTCGCTCGCTATCCTGGTGCAGGAGCTGGGCCGACTGTATCCGGCGGAAAAAGCGGGCGCTCCGCTCGCCCTCGATCCGCTGCCGATCCAATATACCGACTATGCCCGCTGGCAGGCCGAGCGGCTGGCCGGGCCTCAAGGCGAACAAGATTGGGCTTACTGGCAGAAGACCTTGGCGGGCGAATTGCCTGTCTTGAATCTGCCCACCGATCACCCCCGGCCTCCCATTCAAACGTATCACGGCGCAAGCCAGACGTTTCAGCTCAGTCCTGAACTGACACGCGCGCTCAAGGCGCTCGGCCAGGAGCAGCGCGCCACGCTGTACATGGTGTTACTGGCCGCCTTTCAAGCGCTGCTCCACCGGTACACTGAGCAGGACGAGGTGATCATCGGCTCTCCAACCGCCGGCCGCCAACAGGCCGAACTGGCCGGGCTGGTCGGTTATTTTGTGAATCCCGTGGCTGCGCGCTCAACCTTCTCAGCGGATTTAACTTTCGAGGCGCTGCTCGATCAGGTGCGCCAGACGGTCTTAGCGACCTTTGAGCACGCCGACTATCCCTTAGCTCTACTGATTGAGCGCCTGCACTTGGCGCGCGATCTCAGTCGTTCACCGCTCTTCCAGGTGATGTTCATCTTGCAAAAGGCGCCTGCTTTGGGCGATGCGGGCCTGGAGGCGCTGGCGTTAGGCGCTCAGGGCGCGCGCCTGGAGTTGGGCGGGTTGCAGCTGGAGTCGCTGTCTTTGGAGCAGCGCATCGCTCAGTTCGATCTGACATTGACGTTGGGCGAAACCGACGGTCGGTTGGCCGGGACATTCGAATACAACACCGATCTCTTTGAGGCAGCGACGATCGACCGCTGGATACGGCACTTTGAAAATTTGCTGATGAGCGTCACGGCCAACCCCCAGTTGCGGATCGCCGATGCGCCGCTCTTGACCCCAGCCGAACAGCAGCAGTTCACGGCCTGGAACGACACGTGCGTAGCAGACGTCGGGCCGGCGTCGCTCGTCGAGCTGTTTGAGCGCCAGGTCGAACACGCTCCTGAGGCGCTCGCCGTGCTGCTGCCCGAGGCCGAGACACCAGCCGCTGACGCGCCGAACGGAAATCATCGAACCAACGAATGGCGTTTGACTTACCAGGAATTGAATCAGCGCGCAAATCAGCTGGCGCATTATCTGCAACGGTTAGGAGTCGGGCCGGAGGACTGTGTCGGTCTTTGCCTGGAGCGTTCGCTGGAATTGGTCGTTGCCATCTTAGGCGTCCTCAAAGCGGGCGGGGCTTACGTTCCGCTCGATCCCGATTACCCGCCCGAACGCCTGGCTTTCATGCTGAAGGAAACGCGGGCGAATGCGCTGTTGACCGAGGAGCGACTGATCGAAGCCATCGGCCCCGTGCCTTTCGCGCAAGACGAAATACAGCTGCTCTACCTGGATCGGGACTGGCCCCGCATTGCCCAAGAAAGCCAGGCAAATCCCGCCAGCCCAGCGCGTCCGGAGAACTTAGCCTGCGTGATTTACACGTCGGGTTCGACCGGACAACCGAAGGGCGTTCTGTTGGAGAACCGGAACCTCGTCAATCTCGTTCGCTCCTTCATCGAATCCTACCGCCCCGGCCTCGGCGACCGCATCTTACCGCTCACGGCCATCGCCTCGGCCAGCTTTGTGGGCGAGGTTCTGCCGATGCTGTGTTCGGGCGGGGCGTTGGTGCTGCCCGATAAAGCCGAGTTCTTGGACTTCCAGAAACTGGTCGCTTTGATCGCGCAAGAGAGCGTCACGATCTTGAGCACCGTTCCTTCTTTCCTGGCCGGAATCAACGCCCTCGCCGATCAGTTGCCGCACCTGCGCCTCATGTTGAGCGGCGGCGAAGCGCTCTTCGCCAACCAGGTCGATCGCTTGCTCGACTCGGCCACGGTCGTCAACGGCTACGGCTTGACGGAGACGACCATCTGCTCGACTTACCACTTCGTGCAGCCTTCCGATCTCCAAGCCGATACGCCGATTCCGATGGGCCAACCGCTGCGCAACACCCAAATCCATATCCTCGACAAAAACTTGCAGAAGCTGCCTGTCGGTTGCATCGGGGAGCTGTACATCGCGGGAGCCGGTTTAGCGCGCGGCTACCTCAACGACCCGGCGCTGACCGCCGAAAGATTCATTCCTAACTCCGTCTTGATTGAAGGACGAACTGGAGGCGACGCCGAACTTTCGTCTTTCGACCTCAGTCCTTCGTCGCGGTTGTATAAGACCGGCGACCTGGCCCGGTGGCTGCCGGATGGACAGCTCGAATTCCTGGGGCGGGCCGATCACCAGGTGAAGATTCGCGGCTTCCGCATCGAGTTGGGCGAAATCGAGACGCGCCTCGGCCAACACCCGGCCGTGCATGAAGCCGTTGTCGTGGCGCGCGACGTGGAACGTACCACGGACAACGGCAAAACCGCTTCCCCCGATAAACGCCTGGTGGCCTACGTGGCGCCGACGGAAGACCAACGACGAAGGACGAAGGCTGACGAATCCGTCGTCGGTCGCTCGTCCTTCGTCATAGAGCTGCGCGCCTTTCTGAAGGAGAAACTTCCCGACTACATGCTGCCGTCGGCGTTCATCCTGCTCGACCGGTTGCCGCTGACGCCCAATGGCAAGGTCGATGTCAAAGCCTTGCCGCTACCCGATAGCGCTCGCCCCGAACTGGCGGCTGCGTACGTCGCGCCGCAGAGTGAAGTGGAGCGCACGATTGCCGGCGTATGGCAGACGATCCTGCAGCTGGACAAGGTGGGTGTGCACGATAACTTCTTCGAGCTGGGCGGGCATTCTTTGCTCCTGGTCAAAGCGCATACCCAATTGCGCGCGGCCTTCAACCGGCCGCTCTCGCTCGTCGATCTATTCAAGTACCCGACAATCCATTCCCTGGCGCAGTATCTCAGCCAGGAACAGCCGGCAGCGCCCTCTTTCGATAGAATTCAGGCAGTAGCGGAGAAACAGCGGGAGGCGCGCACCAGGCGTCAACAGTTGATGAAGGAAAGTCGTTTGTCGCGGAGATCAAACGGATGAGTGACACAGAAGCGCGCGTGTTGACCGATGGCATTGCCGTGATCGGTTTGGCGGGTCGTTTTCCTGACGCCAGGAACGTCGATGAATTTTGGCAGAACCTCGTCGCCGGCAAGGAATCCATTTCTTTCTTCAGCGATGAAGAGCTGCTCGCTTCGGGCATCGACCCAGTGTTGCTCAAAGACTCCAACTACGTCAGGGCCAGAGGCGTCCTCGGCGACGCCGATCGGTTCGACGCGGCCTTCTTTGGCTTGAGTCCCAAAGTGGCCGAACTGATGGACCCCCAGCACCGAGTTTTCCTGGAGTGCGCGTGGGAGGCGCTCGAACACGCCGGCTATAACTCGAACACGTATCCGGGGCGCATCGGCGTGTATGCCGGCGGGAGCATGAATACCTACCTGCTGACCAACCTGTACTCCCATCTCGATCTCGTGGCGTCGGCGCAGGGCTTGCAGGCCGCCATCGGCAATGATAAAGACAGCTTGACCACCGAAGTATCGTATCGGCTCAACCTCAGGGGGCCGGGCGTAACGGTTCAGACCTCCTCTTCGACGTCGCTCTCTGCCGTGCACATTGCCTGCCAGAGCGTGCTGAACTACGAATGCGATATGGCGCTGGCCGGCGGCGTCTCCATCCACTTCCCGGAGAAAGCCGGATACCTGCATCACGAGGGCGGCCCGACCTCATTGGATGGGCACTGCCGCGCCTTCGACGCGAAAGCGCAGGGTTTTGTGAGCGGTCACGGCGTGGGCCTCGTCGTTTTGAAACGCCTGGCGGAAGCCCTGGACGATGGCGATACCATTTACGCTGTCATCAAAGGGTCGGCGATGAACAACGACGGTTCACTGAAGGTAAGCTATATGGCGCCGAGCGTGGAAGGCCAGGTGGAAGTGGTGGCGCTGGCTCAAGCGATTGCCGGCGTGGACCCGGAGACGATCAGCTACATTGAATGCCACGGCACGGCCACGGCATTGGGCGACCCGATCGAAGTCGCCGCGCTGACGCAGGTCTTCCGCGACCGCACCGACAAGAAACACTTCTGCGCCCTCGGTTCGGTGAAGACCAACATCGGCCACCTGGACTCGGCCGCAGGTGTCGTCGGTCTGCTGAAGACGGCGCTGGCGCTCCATCACCAGTTGCTCCCGCCCAGCCTGCACTTCGAATCGCCCAATCCGCAAATCGACTTTGAGAACAGCCCGTTCTACGTCAACACCCAACTGCGTGAGTGGCACACCAACGGTCACCCGCGCCGGGCCGGCGTCACATCGCTGGGCATGGGCGGCACCAACGCGCACGCCGTTCTCGAAGAAGCGCCGCCGGCAGAACCCTCGTCCGCGTCGCGCCCGTGGCAGTTGCTGCTGCTCTCTGCCAAGTCGTCCGCCGCACTGGAGAACGCGACCGATAATCTTGCCGCGCACCTCAAAGCGCATCCCGACCTCAAGCTGGCGGACGCCGCCTACACGTTGCAAGTCGGGCGCTGGACTTTCGACCATCGCCGCGCGGTCGTGTGCCGCGATCGGGCTGAAGCCGTGACGATCTTAGAGACGCGCGATCCGCACGGGATGTGGACGGACATGCAAGAGCCGCACACGCGGCCGCTGGCGTTCATGTTCACCGGGCAGGGCGCGCAGTACCCCAACATGGGACGCGAACTGTACGAGACCGAACCCGTCTTCCGCGACCACGTCGATCGTTGCTGCGATCTGCTTCAACCTCATCTCGGGCTTGATCTGCGCAGCCTGCTCTATCCCGATCACATCGACGAACGACGGAAGACGGAAGACGAAAGTCATTCGTCCTTCGTCCTTCGTCATTCGTCAGAAACCGATCACGCGCTGGATCAAACTCACTACACCCAACCGGCGCTGTTCGTCATCGAGTATGCGCTGGCCCGACTCTGGATGGCGTGGGGTCTCAAGCCGCAGGCGATGATCGGCCACAGCATCGGCGAGTATGTCGCCGCGTGTTTGGCCGGGGTGTTCTCTCTGGAAGATGCATTGCGCCTGGTGGCCGCGCGCGGCCGGTTGATGCAGTCGCTGCCGCCCGGCGCGATGTTGAGCGTTCCGTTGTCCGAAGAGGAGCTGCGCCCCTGGCTGGATGGCAAGCTCTCCCTGGCGGCGAACAATGCGCCGGGCCTGAGCGTGGTCTCCGGCCCGGCCGACGCCATCGCCGAACTCGAAGCGCGGCTGGTAGAGCGCGAGGTAAAATGTCGCCGTCTGCACACCTCGCACGCGTTTCACTCCGCGATGATGGACCCAATCTTGGATGCGTTCGCCGCCGAGGTACGTCGCGTCCGCTTACAGCCGCCGACGCTACCTTTCATCTCCAACCTGACCGGCGCGTGGATTACCGCTGAAGAGGCGACCGACCCGGCCTATTGGACGCGACACCTGCGCCAGCCGGTGCGCTTCGCCGAAGGGCTCCGCACGCTTTTGCAAGAACCGGAGCGCGTCTTGCTCGAAGTCGGCCCCGGCCAGACGTTATCGACTCTGGCCCGGCAGAATATAGATCGGGGCGGCAAGCAAGTTGCCCTGCCAGTGCTGCGTCATCCTCAGTCGGCGCAATCGGATATCGCCTTCATCTTGACGACGCTCGGCAAGCTGTGGCTGGCCGGCGTGGAAATCGATTGGGCCGGGTTCTATGCGTACGAGCGCCGGCAGCGCGTGCCCCTGCCGACTTACCCGTTCGAGCGCAAGCGTTATTGGATCGAACCGAAGCAAAGGACCACCGCCAAGTCAACTGCGGATAGTCTGGGCAAGAAGCCGGACGTAGCCGACTGGTTCTACTTGCCGACCTGGAAACGTACGCTGCCGCTGTCGCCTTCGTTAACCGAACCGCGCCGCTGGTTGCTGTTCGTCGACGAACGCGGCTGGGGGGCGGCGCTGGCGCAATACCTCAGCCGTACACAACATGAGGTGATTCTGGTCAGGGTAGGGGAGCAGTTCGATCGAGATGCAGAGGGTAGCTATACCCTCAACCCTCAGCGGCCTGAAGACTACCGATCCTTGTTGAGCGACTTGCAGCGTCAAGGCAAGTCTCCGCAATCGGTGGCGCACTTGTGGAGCCTGGCTGCGGATGATGGGCGCTTCGAGCAGGCGCAACACCTGGGCTTTTACAGCCTGCTCTACCTGGCGCAGGCGCTCGGCGCGCAGCAGGGCGGCGAAACTCACCTCGATGTCATCTCGGCCGGACTCCAGCCGGTGACAGGAGAAGAGACGTTGCGCTCGGAACACGCGACGCTGCTCGGCCCGTGCAAGGTCATCGCGCAAGAGTATCCGCACCTTACCTGCCGCAACATCGATGTGGCCTTGCCCTTCTCTGACGATTGGCGCCGGGAGCAACTCGTCGCGCAACTCTTCGCCGAACTGACGCATCCGCCTTCCGCGTTAAGCGTTGCCTACCGGGGCGCTCAACGCTGGATACCAACGTTCGAGCCGGTCCGGCTGGAGCGTTCTGCCGATTCCGTCACGCGCTTGCGCGAAGGCGGTGTGTATCTGATCACCGGCGGCTTGGGCGGCATCGGCTCCGTCCTGGCGGAATATCTGGCCCGAACCGTCCACGCCCGGCTCGCCTTGATCGGACGCTCGACATTGCCCGCGCGAGAAGCCTGGGGCCAATGGCTGGAAACTCACTCCGCGCAAGATACCGTGAGTCGCAAGCTACGGAGTGTGCAGGCGCTGGAAGCGTTGGGCGCCGATGTGCTCATCCTCAGCGCCGATGTGGCCGACCCGGACCAAATGCGGGCCGCGCTCGCGCAAGTGTTGGAGCGCTTCGGCGCAGTGCACGGCGTGATTCACGCCGCCGGCGCCGTGAGAAAAGATGCCTTCCGCGCGATCCAGGAGACCGGCGTCGCGGAGGCGCAGCTGCACTTCCGCCCCAAGCTGGAAGGCGCTGCCGCCCTTGAGCAAGCTCTGCAGGGGCAGGCGTTGGATTTTTGCTTGCTGTTCTCCTCCCTGGCGTCGGTGTTGGGCGGTCTGGGGTCGGCCGCGTATGCCGCCGCGAACATCGGCCTCGACCACTTGGCGCATCGGCATAACCGGAACAGCCCGGTGCGCTGGACGAGTATCAATTGGGACGCCTGGCGGCTCGGCGACGATAGAGACCGGAGCATCGGCGCGACGCTTGCCGAACTGGCGCTCACACCCGAAGAAGGGATCGAAGTTCTGCAACGCATCGTAGCGTTAGAGCCGATTGACCAGCTCGTGGTTTCGACCGGCGATCTCGCCGCGCGGATCGAGCAGTGGCTGGCGCCGAAATCTGCGCGGTCTGAAACGCCAGCGGCGCCCGCCGAACCTGCTCAACTCCACCCTCGACCCAATTTGCAGACGGCGTATATGGCGCCTCGGAATGAGATCGAGCAGACTCTCGCGCGTCTATGGCAGAGCGCGTTGGGAGTTGAACAAGTTGGCATTCACGATAACTTCTTCGAACTGGGCGGCACATCGTTGAGCGGGATTCAGTTGATCGATCAGATCAAGAAAGCGTTCAACGTTCACCTTCCGGCGGTCAGCCTGTATGAAGGCCCGACGGTCAGCGCCCTGGCGAAACTGATCCAGCCGGACGAGAACGGAGCACCGGCCTACGAAGAAAGTCGCAGTCGAGGCGAGAGGCGAAGAGAACGCCGGCAGCGAAGGCGCGAGGCGAGAGCAGTGGAGTCTCCCGAGATGGAATAAGCATAACTGCTCACGGCTTTTTCTCCGGCCTAATCCGCGCCCATCCGGTTGTGCTCAAACCCCCAACCGCTTGCCGAGACCCGCGACATCGGGCCGGGCGTGAGGGCGCGAACTGTCGTTGGGGATCGAGAGCGCGCTTGGATGCGGATTAGTCCGTGAGCTGTTACGAATAGGCTACAGGAGCAGGCATGAGCACACGCGATTGGGGGGAATCGGACATCGCCGTCGTCGGCATGGCGGGGCGCTTCCCGGGTGCGAGAAACATTCAAGAGTTCTGGCAGAATCTCTGCGCCGGCGTCGAGTCCATTCGCTTTCCAGAGGATCGAGAATTGGAGGCGCGCGGCGTCGAGGCGGCCGTGCTGCGCGAGCCGAATTACGTGAAGGCTTCGGCGGTGATGGAAGGCGTGGAGCTGTTCGATGCGGGTTTCTTCGGCTACACGCCGCGCGAAGCCGAGTTAATGGATCCGCAGCACCGCGTTTTCCTCGAATGCGCCTGGGCAGCGCTCGAACATGCGGCGTACGACCCGGAGCGCTGCCGGGGCGCGATCGGCGTGTTTGGCGGCGGCACGACCAACACTTATCTGCTGTACAACCTCGTCTCCAATCGCGAGACGCTCAGCGCGTTCGACCCGATGCAGATCGACGTGAGCAATGGCCCGGACTTTGTCGCCACGCGCACGTCCTACAAACTCAATTTGAAAGGCCCCAGCTGCACGGTTCAGACCGCCTGCTCGACGGCCCTGGTCGCCATCCACCTGGCGGGTCAAAGTCTGCTGAACGAAGAATGCGATATGGCGCTGGCCGGCGGCGTCTCCGTGCACGTCAAACATGCGGAAGGGTACTGGCACCTGGACGGCGGCAATGTCTCACCGGACGGCCATTGCCGCGCGTTTGACGCCCGGGCGAATGGCACCATTTTTGGCAGCGGCGTCGCCGTCGTCGTGCTCAAACGCCTGGAAGACGCGATCGCCGATCGGGATCACATTCACGCCATCGTGAAAGGCTCGGCGATCAACAACGACGGTTCGATGAAAGTGGGCTTCACCGCGCCGAGCGTCGAGGGCCAGGCCGGGGTGATTACGGAAGCGCTCGCGCTGGCGGGCATCCAGGCCGATACGATCCGTTACGTCGAAACGCACGGCACCGCAACCAAGCTGGGCGACCCCATCGAAATCCGCGCGCTGACCAAAGCCTTCCGCACGCATACGCAGGCCAGGCGCTTTTGCGCGCTCGGCTCGGTCAAGACCAACGTCGGACACCTGGCGAGCGCGGCCGGGGTCACGGGCTTTATCAAAACCGTGCTGATGCTCGAACACCAGCTCCTCCCACCCAGCCTGCACTTTGAACGACCAAGCCCTGAGATCGACTTTGAAAACAGCCCCTTCTACGTCAACACGCAACTGAGCGAGTGGCAGACGAACGGTTACCCGCGGCGGGCGGGGGTGAGCTCGTTCGGCGTCGGCGGCACCAACGCGCACGCCATTCTCGAAGAAGCGCCGAAGCTTGAGCCGTCGGGCTTATCCCGGCCCGTTCAACTGTTGCTGCTCTCCGCCAAAACCGGGGGTGCGCTCGAAGCCGCCACGGCGAATCTCGCTACACACTTAAAAGAACAGCCCGCCCTCAACCTGGCCGATGTGGCTTACACTTTACAGGTTGGACGGCAAAATTTTCACCATCGCCGGATGGTCGTCTGCCGCGATCGGAGCGAGGCGGTCGCCGCCCTGGACACGCGCGACCCGCAGCGCGGCTTCACCGGCGTTGCGGAGATCCAGGATCGCCCTGTCGTGTTCATGTTCCCCGGCATGGGCGATCAGTATCTGGATATGGCGCTGGAGCTGTATCAAGCCGAGCCGACATTTCGCCAGACCGTCGATCACTGCGCGGAATTCCTGGAGCCTATACTTGGGCTGGATGTGCGGGAAGTGTTGTACCCGAATGGCACGCAGCGCCGTGAGGCCGGCCCGGAAGCGTCGGTTACGGTTGGAGCGTCGATCGATCTGCGCAAGATGCTGCGGCGCGGCGACGGACCGCCGGATAGCGCCGCGCAGCAATTGAACCAAACCCATCTGGCGCATCCGATCCTGTTCACGCTCGAGTACGCCCTTGCCAAATTATGGATGGCGTGGGGCGTCCGCCCGCGCGCCATGATCGGTCACAGCATCGGCGAGTATGTGGCTGCGTGTGTGGCGGGCGTGTTCTCGCTGGAAGATGCGCTGTCGTTGATCGCCAGGCGCGCGCAGCTGATCCAGGCGTTGCCGGGCGGCGCGATGTTAGCGGTGCTTTTGCCCGAAGACCAAGTCCAACCCTGGTTGAATGGCAAGCTCTCCCTGGCGACCGTCAACACACCGCTCGCCTGTGTCGTTTCGGGGGAGACAGACGCGATAGCGGAGCTGGAGCGCGAGCTGCTTGAAAAAGGTGTGGCCTGTCAGCGCGTGCAGACCACACATGCTTTCCACTCGACGATGATGGCCCCCATTGTCGAGCCGTTCCGGGAGTTGCTCAAACAGGTTCCCCTCCAGCCACCCGCCATACCGTTTTTCTCGAATGTTACAGGCGATTGGATCACGGCCGCCGAAGCGACCGACCCCGATTACTGGGCCAGGCACATGCGCCAGACGGTGCGCTTCGCCGATGGACTCCAGGTGCTCCTGCGACAACCGAGCCACGTCCTCCTGGAAATGGGGCCGGGGCAAACCTTGACTGCGTTAGCGAAGCAACACCCCGAACACACCACCGGCCACGTAGTGCTCGCCTCGCTTCGGCAGCCGCACCAGCCGGGGTCGGATGTGGCGGTCATCCTGAATGTGCTCGGCCGGCTCTGGCTCGCCGGGGTTGACATCGATTGGTCGGGGTTTTATGGACGCGAACGGCGGAACCGCCTGCCTCTGCCGACCTATCCGTTTGAACGCCAACGCTATTGGATCGATCCGAAAGCGACACCCGCCGCTCCTCCCATGCCGGCGCGCGCGGAAAGAAAAGCGGAGATTGCCGATTGGTTCTACAGCCCATCGTGGAAACGTTCCCTTCAGCCCCTGCCCCCGAAGCGAAGCGGAGGGGGTTCAGCCCTCAGCCTTCACCCTTCAGAAACCTGGTTGGTGTTCATCGATGAGGCTGATCTGGCCTCGGGGTTAGCCAAACGAATGGAACAGGCGGGTCGATCCGTCATCCGAGTCCTGTGCGCGGATCGATTCGCCCGCGTCGCCGATGGCGTTTACACCCTCAATCCACGGCAACGTGAGGACTACACGCGCCTGCTCCAGGCGCTCGACGCCCTCGGCCAGCGCCCCAACCGAATCGTGCATGGCGCGAGCCTCACACAAAATCGTCCGCCTGCCAGCAGCGCCACGACTTTTCAAGAGTTCCAGGATACTGGCTTCTACAGTCTCGTGTTTTTGGCGCAGGCGTTGGAAGAACAGGGTCAGTCTGAGCCTATCCAGCTGTGGGTGGTGTCGAACAACGTGTGCCAGGTGGAGAGCACCGACGTTGCCGCTCCAGAAAGGGCGACGATCCTGAGTCCGTGCCGGGTCATTCCCCAGGAGTATCCACACATCACCTGCCGCTATCTCGATATTGCTTTGGCCGGATCCGAAGCGCGCTGGGTTGATCAGGTCCTTTCGGAAACCCAGGCCCCCTCGGCGGAAATGGTGATCGCCTATCGCGGCAATCGACGTTGGGTGCAGAGCTTCGAACCGGTGCGCCTGGAAGAGAATGCCGGGGCGTCCGGCCCGCTGCGCGAGAAGGGCGTGTACCTCATCATCGCTGGTCTCGTCGGCGTGGGTTGGGCGCTGGCGCAGTATCTGGCCCGAACGGTGAGCGCGAAGCTCATCTTGATCGAGAGTTCTGCCTTTCCTGAACCACATGAATGGACACACTGGCTGACGACGCATGAGGCGCAGGACGGCGTCAGTCGCAAGATACAACGCGCGCAGGCGCTGGAGGAGCAGGGCGCTCAAGTGCTGGTGCTCAGCGCCGACATCGCCGATCCGGCCGATATGCAGCGCGCGCTCGCTCAAGCGATCGAACGCTTCGGCGATCTCCACAGCGCGATCCACACGCCGGGCAGCATCGGCGGTGAAACTTTCAGACCGATTCAAGAGCTGGACAGCGCCGAATGCGAACAGCAGCTGCTGCCCACGGTGAACAGTCTCTTTGCTTTGGGGCAAGTCTTGACGGGACGGGAACTGGATTTCTGTCTTTTGACCTCTTCGCTCTCCTCGGTTTTGGGAGGACTGGGACAGACCGCGCACGCGGCGGCCAGCCTCTTCATGGACGCCTTTGCGGAGCATCAGAACCAGACCGCGCGCACGCCGTGGATCAGTGTGGATTGGGATGTTTGGCAACCTGAAGGCGAGCTGTCTGTCACCGGCGTGAACGCGCCGTTGGCCCAGTTCGCGATCGCGCCGGCGGACGGCGTCGAGGCGGCGCGGCGCGTTCTCACGCAGCTGCCCGGCAACCCGATTATCGTTTCGACGGCTGATCTCTCTGAGCGGCTCAAGCACAGGTCGAGCGCTTTCGTCGCGCCCGATCTCCAGGCGGAGGGCGGGCTGCGCTCTCCCCATCCGCGACCGCAGCTGGCCAGCCCGTACGTCGCGCCCCGAACGGATCTGGAGCGAACGATCATGCGCGTCTGGCAGGAGGTTTTCGGCCTCGAACAGATCGGCATCGACGATAACTTCTTCGAACTGGGCGGTAATTCGCTCCTGGCGATTCACACCATGAGCCGCTTGAAAAAAGCGCTGCAGGCCAGGGTGCCAACGGCCACGCTGTACCAAAAGCCGACGATTCGCTTCCTGGCGGAGTTGCTGGCCCAGGATGAAGAACAGGCGGCGCGCCAGATGGCCGAAAAACTAGCCAAGCGCAAAGCGGAGTTCAGTCGCCGACACCAGGTCATTCAGCGCCGTAAATGAAGAACTCACCTTACGCAGTTTGCTCCCCGACCGCGTCCCACAGGCGGTGCAGTGCTCCCGTCGCGGTCGGGTGCATGGCTGGAAACGCCCGCGAGGACGCGGGCTTCGAGCGAAGTTGAACGGCGGCGTAAGGTGAGTGAAGAACTTGGGCGGGGATCAGGCGGCGCGCCTGGCAAGCGGAGCACAGGATTGATGTGTCATGGGAGAGCTTGAGCAGCAACTGGTGGATCTAACTCCAGAGCAACGCCGGCTGGTGGAACTCTGGTTACGGCAGGAACAGGCGAAGGCGGCCAAGACGCATCGCGCCAACGTAATCCCCCGTCGCTGGGCGACCGAACCCACCCCGTTGTCGTTCGCCCAGCAGCGGATGTGGTTTCTCAACCGTTTGGAGCCGGAGAGTTCCGCTTATCACCTGCTCATCGCCGTGCGCCTTACCGGCAGACTCCACCTCCCGACGCTGGCGCGCAGCCTCGACGAGATCGTCCGCCGGCATGAAGTGCTGCGCACAACTTTTCCTGAAGTGGAAGGGCAATCGATTCAAGTCATCGCCCCCAGTCTAACCCTCCCCTTGCCGCTTATCGACCTGAGCAATCTACCTGCCGCTGAAAGTGAAACGCGCGTGCGGCAGCTGGCGCTGGGAGAAGTGGGGCGGCCCTTCGACCTGGAATGCGGCCCGATGTTGCGGGTATGTGTGCTGCGCCTCGGTGTTGAAGAACATGTGTTGGTCTTGGTTCTCCATCACATTGTGTTCGATTTCTGGTCGCAGGGTGTGTTGCTGCGCGAGTTGGCGCTGGTGTACCCGGCCTTCCTGACCGGCAAGTCTGCACCCCTCGCCGAGTTACCGATCCAGTATGCCGATTACGCAGTCTGGCAGCGGGAGTGGTTGCAAGGGCAGGTGCTGGACGAGCAACTGACATACTGGAAGCAGCAGTTGGCCGGGGCGGCAAACCTGGAATTGCCCAGCGATTGGCCTCGGCCGCCGGTGATGAGTTACCGGGGAAAAACGCTGACGGTGCAGTGGCCGGAGGACCTCAGCCGGGGGCTGCACGCGCTGTGCCAGCGAGAAGGGGTGACGCTGTTCATGCTGCTGTTGGCGGCCTTCGGTGTGGCGCTGCACCGCTACACCCGACAGACCGACATCACGGTAGGGACACCCATTGCCAACCGCACGCGGGCGGAACTGGAAGAGCTGATCGGTTTCTTTGTGAACACATTGGTGCTGCGGCTCGACCTGTCGGGGCAGCCGTCGTTTCGGGAACTGCTCAGGCGGGTGCGAGATGTGTGTCGGGCGGCATACGCGCATCAGGATCTGCCGTTTGAGAGGCTGGTGGATGAGTTGCAGGTGGAGCGCAGCCTGAGCCGGTCGGCGCTGTTCCAGGTGATGTTGGTGTTACAGAATGCGCCGCTGCCGGAGGTGAAACTGCCAGGGCTAACGTGGCAGGCGCTCAGAATGGAGCCGGAGACGGCGCAGTTCGACTTGAGCCTGACGTTCTTGGAGGGGCCGACCGGGTTGATAGGGTCATTGAGTTACCGCACCGATCTATTCACTGAGGGGCGGATGAAGCGGCTGGTAGGACACCTCCAGACGGTGTTGGAGGCCGTAGCAGGGGACGCGACGCAGCGGATTTCGGAGTTGCCGCTGTTGACCCCGGACGAGCGGCAGCAGTTGCTCGTCGTATGGAACGAGACGTATCGGCCCTATCGTGATAGGGGTTGCATCCATGAGATGTTCGAAGCTCAGGCGGCGCGGACGCCGGACGCCGTGGCCGTTGTCGTTGAAGACCAGCACCTGACTTACCAGGCCCTCAACCAGCGCGCGAACCAGTTAGCGCACTACTTGCGCACCTTGGGGGCCGGGCCAGAGACGCTCGTCGGCATCTGCGCCGAGCGCTCGCTGGAGATGGTCATCGGGCTATATGCCATTCTCAAGGCCGGCGCAGCGTATGTGCCGCTGGACCCCTCCTATCCTCCGGCGCGCCTGGCCTTCATGCTCGCGGACGCCCAAGCGCCGCTGCTGCTGATCCAAGATCACCTGCTGCCTAACCTGCCAGCCTCCCAGGCTCAGATCATTCGCCTGGAAAGCGACTGGCCTGCCATTGCCCAACACGACACGGCTGACCTGATCGCTAGCGTCACTGACGACAACCTGGCCTACGTCATTTACACCTCAGGCTCAACCGGCCAACCCAAGGGCGCGATGAACACCCACGGCGGCATTCGCAATCGCTTAGTGTGGATGCAAGACGCCTATAGCCTGACCTCCGCCGATCGGGTGCTGCAGAAAACCCCGTTCAGTTTCGATGTCTCCGTGTGGGAGTTCTTCTGGCCGCTGATGCTCGGCGCCTGCCTGGTGCTGGCGCAACCCGAGGGACACAAAGACAGCGAGTACCTTGTTCGCTTGATCAGCGAGCAGAACATTACGACGCTGCACTTTGTACCCTCAATGCTTGAAGCCTTTGTCGAGCAGCCAGGGGTGGAGTCGTGCATCCGCTTGAAACGGGTGATCTGCAGCGGAGAGGCATTGCCCTGGGCGCTCCAACAGCGCTTCTTTGCTCGTTTGGGAACCGAACTGCACAACCTCTACGGCCCGACCGAAGCGGCGGTGGATGTCACCTTCTGGCGTTGTGAAGAGGAGAGCCAGCGGCCGATCGTGCCCATCGGCCGGCCGATCGCCAATACGCAAGTGTATGTGTTGGATGCAGGCATGCAGCCGGCGCCAATAGGCGTTCCGGGCGAGTTGTATATTGGTGGCGCCGGCCTGGCGCGAGGCTATCATAACCGGCCAGAGTTAACAGCGGAGAAGTTTATCCCGAACCCCTTCTGGATTGAAAGACGAAAGCCGAATCACGAGCGACGAACAGGCGATGACGCCGAGCCTTCGTCTTCCGTCCTCAGTCCTTCGTCGCGGTTGTATAGAACCGGTGACCTGGCGCGCTGGTTAGACGATGGCACGTTGGAATTCCTGGGGCGCATCGATCACCAGGTCAAGGTGCGCGGCTTTCGGATCGAGTTGGGCGAGATTGAGACGGCGTTGGCCCAACACGCTGCCATTCGGCAAGCAGCCGTGCTGGCTCGCGAAGACACACCGGGCGACAAGCGCTTAGTCGCTTATCTCGTACCGCAGACAGCGCCGGCCATCACCGTCAGCCAATTGCGCAATGACCTTGCGGCGACGCTGCCGGCCTACATGATCCCCACTGTCTTCGTGTTTCTGCCGGCGTTGCCGCTTACCCCGAACGGCAAGGTGGATCGTCGGGCGCTGCCCCCGCCCGATGAAACCCGGCCGGCGCTGGAAGCGACCCTCGTAGCCCCGCGCACGCCGGCGGAGGAGCGGCTGGCCGAGGTTTGGTCGCAGGTATTGGGCGTGAAGCAGGTGGGCATCCACGACAATTTCTTCGAGCTAGGAGGCGACTCGCTGCTCAGCCTGCGCGTCATCGCCAAAGCGCGCCAGGCAGGCTACACGCTTGCGCTTAAGACGTTTTTTGCGACTCCGACCATTGCGGAGTTGGCGGCTGCCCTCGGCCAGGCGTCTGCGGTTCAGGCGCCGGCCGAACAGGCCCCGTTAAGCGGCCCGGCGCCGTTGACGATCGATCAAAGCTGGTTCCTCGGCCAGACCGAGATCGATCCCGAACGCCGCCGCCGGAATATCGCTGCGCTGCTCGAAGTGATTCCAGGCTTAGAGACCCCACTTTTGCAGCAAGCCGTCGAATACTTGATGACGCGCCACGATGCCTTGCGCGCCCGCTTCAGCTTTGACGGCGCGCGCTGGCAACAGTTCATCCTCCCGCCCGGCGATCCGCCGCCCTTCGCCCGTTTGGACTTGTCGGAAGCGCCCGACGCGGAATTGGCGCGCGAGATCGAAACTCGGTGCGAACAGTTTCAGTTGAGCCTGGACTTGCGCTCAGGCCCGACCTTCCGGGTGGTTTACTTTGACTGCGGCCCATCGCGTTCGGGCCGCCTGCTGCTGGTTTTGCATCATGTCGTGTCAGACGCTCAGTCGCGGCAGATCCTGCTGGAAGATTTGGAATTGGCGTATCAACACTTGCGCCGGGGCGAAGGGATTCACTTCCCGCCCAAGACCACCTCGATTCGCGAGTGGGCAACACGGCTGCACGCCTACGCCAACTCGGCGGCTGTCGTGCAGGAAGCGCCGTACTGGCTCGGCTTGCCGTGGGATCAGGCGCCCCCGCTGCCGCTGGATTACCCCGAGCGCGCGGGCGAGAACACGATTGCCTCGCGGCGCACCATTCGCGTGGCGCTCGATGCCGAAGAGACGCAGCAGCTGATTCAGCGCGCGAATGCCAGCCAGGCTTCGATGCACGACCTGCTACTGCTGGCCATGCTGGAGGCCGTTGCCGAATGGACGGGCGGCGAGTGGGTGGAGCTGGTCGTGGTGGATTCGGGGCGGACGATCATCCCCGACGCCGATGATCTGGATGTCTCCAACACCGTCGGCTTTCTGGCGACCAGCCGGAATTTAGTCCTCCAGCGCTCCGGGATGAATGATCCGGAGGCCGCACTGCAGGCATTGGGCCAACAGCTAAAGGCTGTACCGAATCGCGGCCTGGGGTATGTGCTGCTCAGTTATCTGAACGACGATCCCGAAATCGTGCGGCAGATCCGCCCCTTGCGCAAAGAACAACTACTCTTCAACTACCTGGGCCACTTTGGCGGCATGGAGCAATCCCCTTCCTCCCTGGCGTTGGGTCTGGCGCCGGAACGGATGGGTGATACGGATAATCCGACCGACAGGCACAAGATACAGCTGATCTGCACGGCCTGGACCTACGCCGGCTATCTGTTCGCCGAGTGGGTGTACAGCGAGAATTTGCATCGGCCCGCCGCCATTGAACAAGTAGTGCATCGGTTCCTAGAAATGCTGCGCTACTTTTTGGTTCAATGAGGGCGTGAACTTAACACGTGATTTCCATTCTCAGTGGAGAAGCGAGCGCTGCTAGAAAAGCCCGGGTGAGCGGAGGTGGTAAAACCACTCTCGTCAGCTGAAGTGACAACGCGGTTGGAAGAGGAGAAAAGTGAGCATGAGTGAGCGACCTGAAATAGAACAACCGGCGACCGGTCTGGACATCGCCATCGTGGGCATGGCGGGACGTTTTCCGGGCGCGCAGAACCTGGACGCCTTCTGGCAAAACCTGTGCGACGGCGTCGAGTCCATTTCTTTCTTCACCGACGAAGAATTGAAAGCCTCCGGCGTCGACCCCGCCGAGTTCAACTTGCCGCAGTATGTGCGCGCCGCGCCCGTCCTCAAAGACATCGAGTTCTTCGACGCGGACTTTTTCGGCTATTCGCCTCTGGAAGCCAAAACGATGGACCCCCAACAGCGTTTCCTGCTGGAATGCGTCTGGGAGGCGCTCGAACATGCCGGGTATGACCCGGCCAAGGTCGAAGACCCCATCGGGGTGTTCGCCGGCGCGCGCCTGAGCTCCTACATGGTCGGCCTGTACACCGACCCCGTTTTGGCGCAGCCGCAGAACCTGCTGTTGGTGTTGTTGGGCAACGACATCAGCTCGCTCAGCACGCGTATCTCCTACAAGCTCAATCTCCGGGGGCCGAGCTGTGCGGTGCAAAGCGGCTGTTCCACCTCGCTGGTGGCGGTGCATCTGGCGTGCCAGAGCTTGTTATTGGGCGAATGCCGGCTGGCCGTGGCGGGCGCGGTGACGATCAATGTGCCGCATCAGGTCGGGTATCTCTATGAGCCGGGCAGCATGCTGTCGCCGGATGGACACTGCCACACCTTCGACGCCAAAGCCGCCGGCACGGTCTTCGGCAGCGGCATGGGCGTGGTCATTCTCAAGCGTCTGGAAGATGCCCTGACGGACGGCGACACGATTTACGCCGTCATCAAAGGCTCCGCCACAAACAACGACGGTGCGTTCAAAGCCTCCTTCACCGCGCCCAGCGTCGAAGGGCAGAGCGCCGTCATCATCGATGCGCTGGCGTCTTCGGGCATCGACGCCGAAACTATTTCGTACCTCGAGGCGCACGCGACGGCCACGGCGCTGGGCGATCCCATCGAGGTGCGGGCGCTGACGAATGCCTTCCGCGCGGTCACGCGCAAGACCGGCTTTTGTCGCATCGGCTCGGTCAAGAGCAACATGGGCCACCTGGACGTGGCGGCGGGCATGGCGGGCCTGCTCAAGACGGTGTTTGCGCTCCAGCACCGGCGCATTCCGCCCAGCCTGAACTTCCAGCAGCCCAACCCGGAGATCGATTTCGACAACAGCCCCTTCCGCGTCGTCACCGAGCTGACGGCGTGGGAAACGGATGGTCTCCCGCGCCGGGCCGGGGTGAGTTCCTTCGGCTTTGGCGGCACGAATGCGCATGTCATCGTGGAAGAAGCGCCGGTCGTCGAGCCGTCAGGCCCGTCACGGCCCTGGCAACTGCTCGTGCTGTCGGCGCGGACCGCCTCGGCTTTGGAGAGCGCCACGTTGAATCTGGCGACGCATTTGCAACAATACCCGGAGCTCGATCTGGCGGACGTGGCGTTCACCTTGAAGGCGGGCCGCCACGATTTTGGCCGCCGGCGCATGTTGGTCTGCCATACGACGGAAGAGGCTGTCCAGGCGTTGGAGAAAGTTGACCCCGAGTACGTCTTCACGAACGAGCGAGAGAGCGGGGAGCGGCCGGTGGTGTTCATGTTCCCCGGTCAAGGGGCGCAGGTCGTGAACATGGGGTTGGAACTCTACCAGACCGAGCCGGCGTTCCGCGCCGAGGTGGATCGGTGCGCCGAACTGCTTGAGCCGCACTTGGGTCTGGACCTACGCGCAGTGTTATACCCCGATCAAAGCGACGAAGGACGAAGGACGACCGACGAGGGACTAACCCCCTTCGCTACGCTCGGGAGGCCGACGGCGGAGGACAAGGATCATTCGTCGTTGGTCGTTGGTCATTCGTCCGACCCTGAGGAACGGCTCGCTCAGACGCAGTACGCCCAACCGGCGCTGTTTGTGGTGGAGTATGCGCTGGCTCAGCTGTGGATGAGTTGGGGGGTGCAGCCACAGGCGCTGATCGGCCACAGCATTGGTGAATACGTTGCCGCCTGCCTGGCCGGCGTGTGGACGTTGGAAGAGGCGTTGCGACTGGTTGCGGCGCGTGGGCGTTTGATGCAGCAACTGCCGGCGGGCGCGATGTTGAGCGTGCCGCTGTCCGAAAAAGAGCTCCGGCCGCACCTGAATGGGCAACTCGATCTGGCGGCGAGCAATGGCCCGGCGTTGTCGGTCGTCTCCGGGCCGCTCGAGGCCATCGAAGCCCTGGAACGCCAGCTGGCGGAGCGCGGCGTGACCGCTCGCCGGCTGCACACGTCGCATGCGTTTCATTCCCGGATGATGGAGCCGATTGTGTCGGCGTTTGCTCAGGAAGTCGAGCGCGTTCGGTTGAATCCGCCGTCGCTGCCTTTTATCTCCAACGTCACCGGCGCGTGGATCACGGTGGAGCAGGCGACCGATCCCCACTATTGGGCGCAGCACCTCCGTCAGGCGGTGCGCTTTGCCGAAGGCGTGAGTGAGCTGTTCAAGGAAGGCGAAAAGATTCTGTTAGAGGTAGGGCCGGGGCACACGCTGAACACTCTCGCGCGCCAATCGTTGAACACGAGCGCCGGGACGGTCGTGTTGAGTTCACTGCGCGGCCCACAAGAGGCGGGGTCCGACGGGGCGCTCCTGCTCACGAGCTTGGGCAAGCTGTGGCTGGCCGGCGCGAAACTCGATTGGACGGGCTTTTACGCAGGGGAGCGGCGTCACCGCATTCCCTTGCCCACCTATCCGTTCGAGCGCCAACGCTATTGGGTCGACACGAAGGCGAACGCGCTCAGCCTGGGGGGAACACGTCTCACGCTGGATAAAAAGCCGGATGTGGCCGATTGGTTTTACCTGCCTTCCTGGAAACACTCGCTGCGGCCCGAACCGGTGCAGCCGGGCGAGCTGGCGGTTGCGCCGGGCAACTGGTTGGTGTTCGTTGACGAGAGCGGCCTGGGCGATCGGCTGGCGCGGCGTTTACAGCAAGAGGGGCAGGTCGTGATCAAGGTGCGAGCCGGGGAGCAGTTCAGCCAAATCGATGCAGGGACGTACGCGCTTCATCCGAGGCAGCCCCAAGACTATCACGCGCTGTTGGGGGCGCTACGCACCGCCGAGCAATTTCCGAGCAAGATCGTCCACTTGTGGACGCTCACGCCTGATGACCAGACGCCGTCTGGCAACGAGTCATTTGAGCAGATGCAGGCGCTGGGTTTTTACAGCCTGATGCATTTGGCGCAGGCGCTGGGTGCGGACGAGCTGACCGCGCCGATCGGCATCGGGGTGATTTCCAACCAGCTGCACGATGTCGTCGGAGGAGAGCGCTTGTGCCCGGAGAAGGCGACGCTGTTAGGCCCCGCCCGCGTCATCCCACGCGAATATCTCCAGATCGCGTGTCGCAGCCTCGATTTCGTCGTCCCGCAGCTGGACGACCGATTGGCGGACACACTCATCGACCAGATTCTGGCCGAGATGCGCGTCGAGTCCGCCGGCTCGATCATCGCCTATCGCGACGGGCGGCGCTGGACGCAGACCTTCGAGTCGATACGGCTCCCCGCGCCGGAGGGCCGCAGCCCGCGACTGCGCGAGCAGGGCGTGTATCTGATCACCGGCGGGTTGGGCGGCATGGGGTTGGTGTTAGCCGAGCACCTGGCCCGCAGCGTGCGCGCGAAGTTGATTCTCGTCGGGCGTTCCGCCTTCCCGGCGCGCGCGGAGTGGCCGGAATGGTTGGAGTCGAATGCGGAGAGCGATGCGACGAGCCGCAAGATTCGCCAGCTCCAGAACCTGGAAGCGCTGGGCGGCGAGGTCTTGGCGCTCAACGCCGATGTGACCCACCGAGAACAGATGCGGGCGGCGGTGGCGCAAGGGGTCAAACACTTTGGCGCGCTGCACGGCGTGATTCACGCCGCCGGTATCGCGGGCGGCGGTCTGATTCAGCTCAAGACACCTGAAGTGGCCGAAGGCGTCCTGGCGCCCAAGACGCGGGGTGTGTTGGCGCTGGAAGCCGCCTGCCGGGATGTGCCGCTGGACTTTATGGTGCTATGTTCTTCGTTGACGGCGATGGTGGGCGAGTTTGGCCAATCGGACTATGCGGCCGCCAACGCATTCATGGATGCCTTTGCGCACTGGCAGGCAGCGCGGGGCGGCGCGCCGACGCTCACGGTCAATTGGGACAACTGGCAAGAGGTCGGCATGGCGGTGAATACCGAAACGCCGCCGGAACTGAAGATGGTTCACGACCAGGTGATGCAGGGTGGCATCCTGCCCGCCGAGGGCATTCAAGTCTTCGACCGCATCCTGGCGCAAAGCACCGCGCCGCAGGTCTTGGTCTCTACGAAAGATCTGCCGGTGCGCTTTGAAAGCATTCATGCGCTCACCCGCGCCATGCTGGTCGAAGCTCAGGAGCAGGCGCAGTCCCTGGCGAACCGCACCGGCCATGCGCGCCCGGAACTCTCGACCGCGTATGTCGCGCCGCGCAATGAATTCGAGCAAAATGTGGCGACCGTCTGGCAACAAGTGTTAGGGATCGAGCTGGTGGGCATTCACGACAGCTTTTTCGACCTGGGCGGGCACTCGCTGTTAGTCACCCAATTGCTCAACAAGCTGCACCGGATTTACCAGGTGGAAATCTCGATCCAGGGCCTGTTTGAGAGTCCCACGGTCGCGGGCATGGCCGGCGTGATCGAGCAGGCGTATCTCCAAAAGGCGGATAAACCCATCAAAGAGGCGCTGCGCGAGGCGGCTTCCTCCGAGCGGCAAAGCCTATTGGAGGCTTACTGGAAGAGGAAGATAGCCAAGGCGCTGAAGCTCGAGATGGATCAACTGCCGGTGAACGGCAGCCTGGAAGGGTATGACGTGACGCCGGCGATCGCCGAGGTCCAGTGGAACTTTCAGCAAGACCTTGGGCTGCAAGTGTATCCACACGAGATCCCGAAATTGCGCTCGATTGGCGAGATGGCGCGATTCACGGCGGCCGAGCTGGATCGCCTGACGAAATTAAAACAGAACAAGATCACTTCGCCGACGCCGTTGTACGACCAGTACGAAGCCCAATCGCGGCTGGAACAGAAGGTCGCGCGGCCTTTGCTGCTCAAGCCCGCGCAAAAGAACGCGCCCATCGCCTTTCTGCTCTCCGGCCCGCGCTCCGGCTCGACGTTATTCCGCGTCATGTTGGCCGGTCATCCGCAACTCTTCTCGCCGCCCGAGCTGGGCATCCTGTGGTACGACACGCTGCGCGATTGGCAGCGCAGTATGACGGATCCCGACTACGGGCACGGTTTCTATTGGGCGGCGCAGGGCATCCAATGGACGTTTATGGAATTGCTGGGCCTCGATTCCGAGGCGACCAAGGCGTATATGGACGACCTGGCGGCGCAGGAGCGGCCCATCTATGAAGTCTACGCCGAGCTGCAACGCCGCGCCGCCCCGCGCCTGCTCGTCGACAAATCGCCGTCGTATGGCATGAGCCTGGAAACGCTGAAGCGCTCGGAAGAGATTTTTGCCGGCGCCAAACATCTTTACCTGGTTCGTCATCCGCATGCGATGATTGAGTCGTTCGTGCGCATCCGGCTCGATAAACTGTTCGGGCCGGTCATTTACGGATCGGACGAAATCGATCCCTTCGTCGTCGCGGAAAAAGTCTGGGTGACCTGCAACCACAACATGCTCTCGTTCCTGCAGCAGGTGGCGCCTGAGCGCCAGCTGCGCGTGTACTACGAGGAGCTAGTCAGCCAGCCGGAGGAGATCATGCGCGGCGTGTGTGACTTTTTGGGCCTGCCGTATGACCCGGCGGTGATACAGCCGTACGACAACAAACGCGAGCGCATGATCTCCGGCATCGGAGACCCGAACATCCTCAAGCACGACCGCGTGGATGCCCGCTTGAGCGAAGCCTGGAAGAGGATCAAGTTACCCTGGCGGTTGGGCGATCCGGCCCGGCAGGTGGCTGCCGAGTTAGGGTATGAGCTGCCCGCCGAGAGCGAAGCGCCGATCGAGCCGCTCGTGGATACCAGCTTCTTGGAAGAGGGAGACGCGGCGCAGCTGCTGCGCCTGGTGGAGACGGTGAAACAGCTCTCGCCCGACGAAGTGAAAGCAATGTTGGCCGAGGTGGAAAGCAGTTCCTGAAGCGCTGGCGAGTGGTAGTCGATAGAGAAGAGAAGCGGATGATGGAAACGCTTGAGCAACAACTGGCGGGTCTCTCGCCCGAACAACGCCAACTGGTGGAACGCTTACTGCGCAAGGAACAGCCCGAATCCGAGCTGAGACCCGCCGCTCAGAAAGCGGTTACCGGCCCGGCGCCGCTCTTGCCCTCACAGCGTTGGTTCCTGGACCAGGCGTATGACCACTTGGTGAACCCCAATCGCTGGAACTTCAGCATGATGTTTGAAGCGCCGCCAGGCGTCCCATCCGGGCATTTAGAGCAAAGCATCGGGCACATCTTCGAGTACCACGATGCGCTGCGGGCGCGTTTCGACCGGGATGAGCAGGGTTGGCATCAGACGATTGAACCAGTCGGGCGCGCTATCCCATTCACCCGGATCGATCTGTCCGGGTTGTCAAGCGCCGAGCAGCTTGCGGCAGTGAAACAACAGGCGAGTGACGCGCAGAGTAGCCTGAGCATCGACCAGCATCGCCTGACCCGGTTCGTGCTGTTCGATTTAGGAAACCAGCAACCCGCACGGTTGCTCGTCGTCATCCACCACCTGTTGACGGATGTAGTTTCGACGACAATCGTGCTGCAGGACTTGGCGCTGGCTTATCTGCAACTGAGCCAGGGGCAGACAATTCGCCTGCCAGCCAAGACGGCTTCCCTCAAAGAGTGGGCTGAGCGCCTGGAACGGCAGGCCCAATCCGAGGAACTCCAACGCGCCCTGGAGGACTACTGGCGCAGTATTCCCTGGGATGAACTGCACCCACTGCCCGTAGATCATGCGCAGGGAAGAGAGCGCAACACCTGGGGTTCGCTTGAAAGCGTATCGCTCTCGCTGGAAATCGACGAGACGCGAACGTTGCTGCGCCTGTTCCCTCAACGTTACCGCACGCCGGTCGCGACGGGATTGCTGTTCGCCCTGGTTCAAACGCTAACGGCCTGGTCGGGCGACCGCTGGGCCTGTGTGTCGCAGGTCGATTCGGGACGCCACATCCTTCCTCCACCCGACACGCTGGATTTGTCGCGCACGGCCGGGTGGTTGGCGATGAGCGGCGAGTTGATTTTGCAACGGATAGCAGTGAAGACCCCGGCCGAGGCCTTGCAGAGTTTCGCCGCGCAGATCAACCAGATCCCTTATCGCGGTTTCGGTCAACCGATTTTCAGTATGAGCGGCAAGGCCGATGCCACTCGCAAGTTGGGAATATTTCTCAAGGACGAGGTAGTGTTCGACTACTGGGCGCAAGTCGGGTCGGCGGAGAAACAAAGGCCAGGCCCCTTCCGGGTGCTTGAAGATGCGAACGAGATAAGGCATCACCCGGAAAACCAGCGCTTCAGGCTGCTGGATTGCCGATTCGATCTCAGCGGCGACCGGCTCAGGGTCAACTGGCGCTACAGCCGGAATGTGCACCAACGCGCCACGATCGAGAAGCTAGCCGTTGGCTGCGTGGAGATACTGCGCTGGCTGATGGGATAGAAGGCTGACTGATGGAAACGCTTGAGCAACAACTGGCAAGTCTATCACCCGAGCAACGCCAGTTGGTGGAACACTTATTGCACCAGGAGCAGACGCAGGCGACCAAAACGTCTCCGTCCAACTCGGTCCCCCGGCGACGCGCTGCTGATCCGCTGCCACTCTCGTTTGCCCAGCAGCGGCTGTGGTTCTTCGATCAATTGCAACCCGGCAGTTCCGCTTACAATTTTCGCAACGCCATACGTCTTAGCGGCCGGCTGGATATCGGCGCGCTGGAACGCAGCCTCAACGAGATCGTGCGCCGCCACGAAACGCTGCGCACGACCTTCCCCGCCGAGGAGGGTCTCCCCCGGCAAGTCATCGCGCCCAGCTTGCACATCCCGCTGCCGGTGGTCGAAGTCGGCCCCCTGCCGCCCGGCGAACGGGATGCGCACATTCAGCAATTGGTGCTGGCGGAGACCGAGCCGCCCTTTGACCTGGTGCACGGGCCGCTCTTGCGCGCGTGTGTGCTGCGCCTCAGCGCCGAAGAGCACGTGCTCGTGCTGACGCTGCACCACATCATCACGGATGGCTGGTCGCAGGGCGTGCAACTGCGCGAACTGGGAGCGCTGTACGCCGCCTTCTCGGCTGGCCGACCACCTGCTCTCGCCGCGGACCCGCTGCCTGAATTGCCGATTCAGTATGCCGACTACGCATTCTGGCAACGCCGCTGGCTTGAAGGCCGTGTCCTGGACGAGCAGTTGGCGTACTGGAAACATCAACTGGCCGATGCGCCGCATCGGCTGGAGCTGCCGAGCGATCGCCCGCGTCCACCATTGCCCACGTACCGCGGAGCATCCGATTACTTTACACTCTCCGCCGCCTTAGTTGAACAGCTCAAAGTGTTGAGCCAGCGCGCCGGGGTCACCTGGTTCATGACGCTGCTGGCCGCGTTCGACGTCTTGCTGTATCGCTATACCGGCCAAACCGACATCGTCGTCGGCTCACCGGTGGCCGGGCGCAATCGCAGCGAACTCGAAGGGTTGATCGGCCTGTTTGTGAATATGCTGCCGTTGCGCACGAATCTGGGCGGGAATCCCACATTTGTTGAATTGCTGCAACGAGTGCGGACGATGGCGTTGGGGGCCTATGCGCACCAGGACTTGCCCTTTGAAAAGTTAGTCGATGAGTTGCAGTTGGCGCGCGACTTGAGCATCAATCCGCTCTTCCAGGTGATGCTGGCTCTCCTCAATGCGCCGCTGCCCGCGCTGAAGGGCGCCGGGTTGACCCTGACGCCGATGGAGATCAGCACGACGACCTCCATCTTTGATCTGGCGCTGTATCTGCGCGAGAGCGAAGGCGCGCTGCAAATCCGCGCCGAATATAGCACCGACCTGTTCGACGCAGCTGCCATCCGCCGCATGCTGAGTCATTTCCAGCGGCTGCTGGAGGGGGTCGTCGCCGATCCGACGCGGCGCTTGAGCGACTTACCGCTGTTGACAGACGAGGAACGGCAGCACGTGTTGGCGGTGTGGAACGACACGCGGCGGGACTCTCCACCCGATACGTGTCTGCCGGAGTTGTTCGAGGCGCAGGTGATGCGCACGCCCGACGCCATCGCGCTCGTGTTCGAAGATCAGCGCCTCACTTACGCTGCCCTGAACGCACGCGCCAATCAACTCGCGCGCCGCTTGCGCCGGCTGGGTGTCGGGCCGGAGAGCCTGGTCGGGATTTGCCTCGAACGTTCCATCGAGATGGTCATCGCCCTCCTGGGCGTGCTCAAGGCTGGGGGCGCTTATCTTCCGCTCGACCCGGCTTATCCGCCGGAGCGGCTGGCGTTCATGCTCGAAGATGCCCGCGCGCCGCTGTTGCTCACCCAGTCCTCACTGGAGTCTCGATTCGCCCACGCGGCGGCGCAAACGATCTGCCTGGACGCTGAGTGGCCGACGCTCACCCGTGAGCCTGCGGAGAACTTGACCGGCGGCTCCCGATCCGATCAGCTGGCCTATGTCATCTACACTTCCGGCTCGACGGGCAAGCCGAAAGGGGCGCCGATCCCCCATCGGGCGCTGACCAATCTTCTCACGGCGATGCAGCATGAGCCGGGCTTGACGGCGCAGGACACCCTGCTCGCCATCACCACCGTATCCTTCGATATGGCGGCGCCGGAGTTGTATTTGCCCTTGATCATGGGCGCCCGCGTGGTCATCGCCCCGCGCGAAGCCGCCGCCGATGGTGAATGGTTACGGCAACTGCTGCAACAGCACGCTGTGACCGTGCTGCAGGCCACGCCGACGACCTGGCGGATATTGTTGGACTCGGGCTGGGCGGGCGCGCCTGACTTGGCAATGCTGTGTGGGGGTGAGGCGTTGCCGCGCGACCTGGCCGATGAACTGCTTCCGCGCGGGCGCGCCTTATGGAACCTGTACGGCCCGACCGAGACGACGGTTTGGTCAGCGGTGTGGGCGGCGCCGCCGGGGAGCAGCCCTGTCCGCATCGGCCGGCCGATCGCTAATACGCAATTCTATGTGCTGGATGCGCAGCTGCAACCGGCGCCGGTGGGGGTGCCGGGCGAGCTGTATATCGGCGGCGCGGGCCTGGCGCGGGGCTACCTGAACCGGCCGGAGTTGACGGCGGAGAAGTTCATCCCCAACCCCTTTTGGAAGGATGAGGGCGGAGGGCGGAGGGATGAAGAAAATGTTTTGGCTTCCGCCTTCATCCCTCATCACCTGCCCCCGGAGCGTACCCCCTGCCTTCGGCGGGGGCAGGTCGGAGGGGGTTCATCCTTACGCCTTTACAAGACGGGCGACCTGGTGCGCTGGTTGGCCGATGGCACGTTGGAATACCTGGGGCGGGTGGATCATCAAGTGAAGGTGCGCGGCTATCGGATCGAGTTGGGCGAGATAGAAGCGGCGCTAAGACAACATCCAGCCGTGCACGACAGTGTCGTGGTGGTGCGCGAAGATCAACCTGGGGAAAAGTGTCTGGTCGCATACCTGATCGCCGATCAGTCGCCGGCGCCCACATCGAGCGAACTCCGCAGTTTCCTCAAGCAGACGTTGCCCGAATACATGATCCCATCCGTGTTTATGTTTCTCGCCAGCCTTCCCCGAACGCCGAATGGGAAGGTCGACCGGCGGGCATTGCCTGCACCGGATGGAGTGAGACCCGAACTGGAAAAAGCTTTTGTAGCGCCTCGTACCCAGGCCGAAAAAACCCTGGCGGAGATTTGGAGCCAGGTATTGGGGATTGGGCAAGTTGGCATCCACGACAACTTCTTCGAGTTGGGCGGAGACTCGCTGCTGAGTCTGCGTGTCATCGCCAAGGCAAAAGAGGCAGGGCTGCACTTCACTCCCCAGCAATTCTTTCAGCATCAGACGATCGCCCAACTGGTTACTGTCGTGGGCGGGATGACGGCGGCTGAGGTTGAGGATGAGCAGAGTCAGGTGACCGGCCCCGCGCCCCTTACTGCCCCGCAACAGTGGTTCTTTGAAGCGGTGGAGGATTTTGGCGGGCTGTGGAATCTGGTGGCGTCATTCGATATGCCTGCATTCCTGGGCCGGTCGCCCGACTTGATCGCGCAAGTGTTCCAACACGTGCTGGAACATCATGACGAGCTGCGCGCGCGTTTCGTGCGCCAGGCGGCCGGCTGGCAAAAGCTCATCACCGAGCCGGATCATTCGGCGCCGTTCCGTTGTATCGACCTGGCGCACCTGGAACCGGCTGAGCAAGACCGGGCCATCCAGGCCACCTCCGACGCGCTACAACGCGAGCTCGATTTGTCTCGCGCGCCGCTGGTGCGCGTGGCGCTGTTCTACCTGGGGGAGAGCCGCCCGGCGCGGCTGGTGATTATCGCGCATCATCTTATCCGCGACGGGTTCTCGATCGGGATTGTGGCGGATGACTTTGAGCGGGCGTATCAGCAACTGGCTCGTGGTGAGCCGATCCGCTTCCCGCCCAAGACCGTCTCGGTCAGGGCGTATGTGGAGCGGCTGCAAGCCTACGCGCGTTCGGCGGAGCTGCGTCAGGAACTGGAGGGCTATTGGCTCCAGTTACCCTGGGCGCAGTTGGCGCCCATGCCGCTGGACGACCCGGAAGGTGTAACCCGCCGAACTGTTGGCTCAATGGATGCGGTGGAAGTAGTCTTCGGTGTTGAGGAAACGCGCGTCTTGCAGGCCGACCTGCCGCGTGTCTACAAGACTCAGGTGGCCGAGGTCTTGCTCGTGGCGCTGATGCAGGCGGTGAGCGCCTGGACGGGCAGACCGTATCAGCTCGTCGGTTGGGTATACGATGGCCGCACGAGCGCCTTGCCGATTGCCGGCGAGTGGGACCTGTCGCGCACGGTGGGCTGGCTGGGCTTTGACAGTTATCTGCTGCTGGAGCGGGTGGCCGCCGCTGATCCGGTCGCATCCCTGCGGGCAATCCAAGACCAGCTCCGCCGTATTCCCAACAAGGGCCTGGGGTTGGACATCTTGCGCCGTTACGGAGATGCCGAGACGGCTGAAACAGCCCGGTCGCTTCTCCGAGAAGAGACGCTCGTCACAGTCAACTATCTGGGGACGCTGGGCGATCCCTCCAATAGCCCCTCTACAGTTCTGCAACCGGCTGTTCAGCTTGGGCAATTACCGTGGGATCCGCACAGCCGGGACTTTCATCATCCGCTCTTTCTTACCGGGCAGATTGTTGGGGGGCGTCTCCATGCCCGTTGGGAATACAACAAGAGTGTGCACCGGCGAGCCACGATTGAGAAAATAGCGGACGACTTTCAAGAAGTCCTGCGTGCACTTATCGCTCACTGCCCAGTCCAAGAGCCAATCTGAAAATCTTGGCTCATGCCGACTCTTCAACCCAGCTCAGCTGAAGACATCAAGCGCCTGCTTGAAAACCTCATGAAGGAACACACAACATGAAACGCCTTAGGAAGGTACTCAAAGCTGTCGGCCTCGGATTGCTGGTTCTCGTCCTCCTGGTGGGAGCTTTCGGATTCTGGTTCGTGCGCCGTCCCTGGCCCGAAATCGACGGCCCGCTCGCGGTGGCCGGCCTCTCGGCGCAGGTTCAAGTGCTTCGAGACAAATGGGGCGTGCCGCACATCTACGCCCAAAACGAACGCGACTTGTTCTTCGCTCAGGGCTATGTCCACGCCCAGGATCGCTTGTGGCAAATGGAAATGTTCCGGAGCACGGGCAATGGCACATTAAGCGCCATGTTAGGCGCGCCGACCCTGAACACCGATCGCTTCACGCGCACGGTCGGTATGCGCCGGGCGGCGGAGAAAGATTGGGAAATCATGGACGATGAGTTGCGCGCTTCCTTAGAGGCGTACAGCGCCGGCGTCAACGCCTATATCGATTCTCACCGCGATCGCCTGCCGGTGCAGTACACCATTTTGGGCGTGGCCCCCGCTCCCTGGACGCCGATTGACTCGCTCGTTTGGGGAAAGATGCTGACCTTCGCCTTAGGCGGCAACTTTCGGCTTGAGATGTTGCGTGCCCAGCTCATCGCCGAGCTGGGCGAAGCGATCACTCAGGAACTGCTTCCGCCCTATGGCGCCGATGTGCCCCTGATCATCCCTCCCGAAGTTCAAGGGTACCCTTCCTTCAAAGGCGTACGCCTTTCCAGGCTCGACGCTATGGACGCCGTCTTAGGCACCGAACCCGGCCCCGTTTGGGGGAGTAATGATTGGGCCGTGCATGGGAGCCGTACGGCCACCGGCAAACCAATATTAGCAACCGATACGCATTTGGGGTTGGGCATGCCCGCTATCTGGTACGAAAACGGCCTGCATGGCGGCCGCTTCAACAGCGTGGGGTTCACCTTCGCCGGAGTACCGGGAGTGGTGGTCGGCCACAATGACCACATTGCCTGGGGCGTCTCCAATGTCAATCCCGATGTGGAAGACTTGTATCTCGAGAAGTTGAACGACCCGCAGAATCCCACGCAGTATGAGTTTGAAGGGGAGTGGCGCGATCTGCAAGTCATCACTGAGACCATCGCGGTGAAGAATCAGCCGCCGGTAGTGTTAAGGGTGCTCGTCACGCACCATGGCCCTATCGTCAACGGGGCCATGAGCGAGATACCCGAAGGGTATGAGCCGCTGACGTTCCGCTGGACCGCGCTGGATGGCACCACGCTGTTCAAAGCCATTGTGCAACTCAACCTGGCGACCAATTGGGAAGAATTTCGGCAGGCCCTCAGCTACTGGGATGCGCCCAGTCAGAACTTCGTCTACGCGGATGTGGACGGCAATATCGGTTACCAGACACCGGGCCGCATCCCGATTCGGCCTGAGGGCCATCAGGGGCTTATGCCCGTCCCCGGTTGGAGCGGCGACTATGAGTGGCAAGGCTACATTCCTTATGAAGAACTACCTCACGTGCTGAATCCGGCGGCGGGCTTCGTGGCCGCAGCGAACAATAAGATCGTTTCAGACGATTATCCCTATTCGCTCGCTTACGAGTGGGATATCGGCTACCGCGCCAAGCGCATCACCGATCTGCTGGCCGCCGATGACAGCGTCACCGTGGAAGACATACGCAATATCCACGCCGATACGTATTCCCTGGCAGCCGAAGCGCTGATACCCTACTTGCTGGCGATTCAACCCGAGGGCGATCAGCAGGCGCAGGCGCTCGACTTGGCGCGCGCCTGGGACAAGCGCTACGAAATCGATCGGGCCGGCGCGTCCGTCTTCCAGGTCTGGTACTGGTTCTTCTTGAAGAATACGTTGAACGACGATATGAGCAAAGACCTGGGAGATCTATACATCGCCGGCGAGTACGAACGCCACGGCACGTTTCAAATTCCGTTCATGATCAAACTTTCGGCCCAACCCGACAACGCCTGGTTTGACGACAAAACCACTTCTCAGGTTGAGACGCGCGATGTCATCGCGCGCCGCAGCCTGGCCGATGCGGTCGTCTGGTTAAGCGCGCGCTACGGAAACGATCCGGCGCAGTGGACGTGGGGGCGCTTACACACGATGAATTTCGTCGACGGGCCGTTAGGTCAAAGCGGCATCCGCCCGCTGGAGCTGATCTTCAACACCGGCCCCATCCCGGCCCGCGGCGACAACTTCACCGTGAACGCGGGGTCGTTTCGATACAGTAATCCCTTCACCATGTGGCATGGCGCTTCGCAGCGCCAAATCGTCGATCTGGGTGACTTCGGCAATTCGCTGATGATTCAAGCCACCGGTCAGAGCGGCCACATCTTTCACCCCCACCGGGGCGATTTCATCGCTCTGTGGCAGAATGTGGAATATCATCCCATGCTCTTCGACCGCGAGAAGATCGAGGCGAACACTGAGGGGGCGCTGACCCTGACGCCGCCGTAGAACGTTTGTAACTGCTCGCGGCTTTTTTCGATCTAATTCGCGCCCATCCCATTATGCTCGAACCTTAACGTCGTGCCGAGACCCCGACCGTGGGCAAGGCGTGAGGGCGCAGGCTGTAGCGGGGGATCGAGATCGTGGTTGGAAGCGGATTAGTTCATGAGCGGCTACCAAGCCTGCACGTAGAGCCGAGGAGTGATGCGCTATGGAAATGCCTGAGCAACAACTGGCCGGTCTTTCGCCCGAACAACGCCGTCTGGTGGAACTCTTGCTGAGCCAACAACAGACAGAGACCCGGCATGAACAGAATCGGGGGACCGATCTGGTTCCTCTCACCGGCCCACAACAGTGGTTCTTTGAAGCGGTGGACGATTATGGCGGATGGTGGAACGTGTTGTTTCCGCTTGATGTGCCTTCGTTCTTGGGCCGATCTTCAGGGTTGATCAGGCAGGTGTTCGAACACCTGTTGGCGCATCACGCTGAGCTGCGGGCGCATTTCGTGCGCCAGGCGGCCGGCTGGCAAAAGGTCATCGCCGAGCCGGATACCCCGGCGTCTTTCACCTGCGTAGACCTCGCCCATCTGGAACGCTCCGAGCAAGACCAGGCCATCCAGGCCGCCGCCGATGCGCTGAATTACGAAATCGAGGTATCCACGTTTCCACTCTTTCGCGCGGCGCTGTTCTACCTGGGTGAGAGCCGGCCGGCGCGTTTGGTCCTTTTCGTCCATCATCTCATCATGGATGGTGTTTCGATCGGTATTCTGGCCGGGGATTTTCAGATGGCTTATCAGCAGTTGGCTCGTGGCGAGCCGATCCGGTTCCCGCCCAAGACGACATCGGTCAAGGCGTACGTGGAGCGGCTGCAAGCCTACGCCCGCTCGGCGGAGCTGCGCCGGGAACTGGAGGACTATTGGCTCCAGCTGCCCTGGACAGACCTGGCGCCCTTGCCGCTAGATGATCCAGAGGGTGTAGCCCGGCGGACGATAGGCTCAATGGATTCCGTGGACGCGGCCTTAGACGCCGATGCGACGCACGTCTTGCAAATACAGCTGCCCCGTGTCTACAAGGCCCAAATCGCCGAGGTCTTGCTCATGGCGCTGATGCAGGCGGTGAGCGCCTGGACCGGCAGCCGGTATCAGTTGATCAGTTGGCTCTACGATGGACGGACGAGCGCCATTCCAGTTCTAGCTGATTTGGACCTGTCGCGCACGGTGGGCTGGCTGGGCTTTAGCAGCTATCTGCTGCTGGAGCGCGTGGCCGCCAGTGATCCAGTCGAGTCCCTCCGGGCGATTCAGGCCCAGTTTCGCCGCATTCCCCACAAGGGGTTGGGGTTGAACATCTTGCGCCATTACGGAGAGGCGGAGGCGGTCGAGACCGTCAAGTCGCTTGACCGAGCGGACACAATAGTAGAGATCAATTACCTGGGGAACATGGGCGATCCATCAGGCGGTCAATCTGACATCCTGCTACCGGCCACTGAGCCGAGGCCGGTACCGTGGGACCCACTCAGCCAGGACTTTCATCATCTGCTCTATCTCACGACGCAAATTGCCGGGGGGTGTTTCCGCGCCCGCTGGGAGTACAACACACGTGTTTACCAACGGATCACCATTGAGAAGATAGCTTCCGACTTCATGGCAGCCTTACGTGCGCTTATCAATCACGCCCGGTCGCAAGCGCCCATCTGAAAATAGCGGCGCGGGAGAGCGATGCGCTATGGAAATGTCTGAGCAACAACTGGCCGGTCTTTCGCCCGAACAACGTCGTCTGGTGGAACTCTTGCTGCGCAAGCAGCAAGGGGAAGCGGCCGACACGATGCCGTCCAGCCGGGCGGCGGAGGCGGGGGATGAACACAATCGGGTGACCGATCTGGTTCCGCTCACCGGTCCACAGCAATGGTTCTTCGAAGTGGCAGACGATTATGGCGGACAGTGGAACTTCGTGATGCCATTTGATCTGCCTTCAGTCTTGGGCCGATCTCCAGAGTTAATCCGTCAAGTATTCGAGCAGCTGCTGGCGCATCACGCTGAGCTGCGGGCGCATTTCGTGCGCCAGGCGGCCGGCTGGCACAAGGTCATTGCCGAGCCGGGTAGCCCGGCGTCTTTCACCTGCGTAGACCTCGCCCATCTGGAACGCTCCGAGCAAGACCAGGCCCTCCAGGCTGCCTCGGATACACTACAGAACGAAATTGCGGTGTCCACATATCCACTCTTGAGTGCGGCGCTGTTCTACCTGGGTGAGAGCCGGCCGGCGCGTTTAGTCATTATCGCGCATCATCTCATCATGGATGGCATCTCGATGGGCATTCTATCAGGGGATTTTCAGATGGCATATCAGCAGTTGGCTCGTGGCGAGCCGATCCGGTTCCCGCCCAAGACGACATCGGTCAAGGCGTACGTGGAGCGACTGCAAGCCTACGCCCGCTCGGCGGAGCTGCGCCAGGAATTGGAGGCGTATTGGCTCAAGTTGCCCTGGGCCGAACTGACGCCCTTGCCGCTGGATGACCCGGCAGGTCAAGCCAGACGAACCGTCGGCTCGGTGGATGCCGTGGAAGTCATCTTCGGTGTGGAGGAGACGCACGTCTTGCAGGCCGAGCTGTTCCGCGTCTACAAAGCTCAAGCCGCCGAGGTCTTACTCGCGGCGCTGATGCAGGCGGTGAGCGCCTGGACCGGCAGCCGGTATCAACTCATCAGCTGGATCTATGATGGACGAATGAGCGCACTTCCAGTGCTGGATGAGTTCGACCTGTCGCGCACGGTGGGCTGGCTGAGCTTTAGCAGCTATCTGCTGCTGGAGCGCGTGGCCGCCGCTGATCCGGTCGAGTCCCTCCGGGCGATTCAGGCGCAGTTTCGCCGCATGCCCAACAAGGGATTGGGGTTGGACATCTTGCACCGTTACGGAGGGGCGCAGCTGGCTGAGACTGTCCAGTCGCTTCTCAAAAGGGAGACAATAGTCCAGGTCAATTACCTGGGGAACATGGGCGATCCATCGAGTAGCCAATCCGGCATCATGCGGCCATCCACTGAGCCGCGGCAACTATCCTGGGACCCACTCAGCCAGGACTTTCATCATCCGCTCTTTCTCGTCGCACAAATTGTCGGGGGGTGTTTCCGCGCCCGCTGGGAGTACAACACATGTGTTTACCAACGGGCCACCATTGAGAAGATAGCTTCGGACTTCATGGCAGCCTTGCGTGCGCTTATCAGTCACGCCCGGTCGCAGGCGCCCATCTGAAAATAGCAGCGCGGGAGAGCGATGCGCTATGGAAATGCTTGAGCAACAACTGGCCGGCCTCTCGCCCGAACAGCGTCGTCTGGTGGAACTCTTACTGCGTAAGCAGCAAGGGGAGGCAGCCGACGCGATGCCATCCAGCCGGGCGGCGGAGACGGAAGATGAACACAATCGGGTGACCGGCCCGGCGCCACTCACCGGCCCACAGCAGTGGTTCTTCGAGAAGGCGGGCGATTACGGCGGACTGTGGAATTTGGTAATGCCGTTTGATGTGCCTGCATTCCTGGGCCAGTCGCCCGCCTTGATCGCGCAGGTGTTCCAACACGTGTTGGCGCATCACGCTGAGCTGCGGGCGCGTTTCGTGCGCCAGGCGGCCGGCTGGCAGAAGGTGATTGTTGAGCCGGATCACCCGGTGCCGTTCCGTTGCATCGACCTGGCGCATCTGGACCCCGCCGAGCAAGAGCAGGCCATCAAGACCACCTCCGACGCGCTGCAACGCGAGATCGATTTGTCCTGCGCGCCGCTGGTGCGCGTGGCGCTGTTCTACCTGGGGGAGAGCCGCCCGGCGCGGCTGGTGATTATCGCGCATCATCTCATCCGCGACGGGTTCTCGATCGGGATTGTGGCCGATGATTTTGAGCGGGCGTATCAGCAGCTGGCTCATGGCGAGCCGATTCAGTTGCCGGCCAAGAGGACCTCGGTCAAGGCGTATGTGGAATGCCTGCAAGCCTACGCGCGTTCGGCGGAGCTGCGTCACGAACTGAAGGACTATTGGCTCCAGTTGCCGTGGGCCGAACTGGCGCCCATGCCGCTGGATGACCCGGCCGGCCAGGCCAGACGGACCGTTGCAGCGATGGACGCCGTGGACGTGGTCTTAAGTGTTGAGGAGACGCACGCTCTGCAAGTCGAGCTGCCTCGCATCTACAAGGCTCAAGCCGCCGAGGTCTTGCTCATGGCGGTGATGCAGGCGGTGACCACCTGGACGGGCAGACGGTATCAACTCATCGGCTGGGTATACGATGGACGGACGAGTGCGCTTCCGGTTCTAGGTGAATTCGACCTGTCGCGCACGGTGGGCTGGCTGGGTTTCGACAGTTATCTCCTGCTGGAGCGAGTAGTAGGCGATGATCCGGTCGCGGCCCTGCGGGCGATTCAGGCGCAGTTTCACCGTATTCCCAACAAGGGCCTGGGGTTGAACATCTTGCGCCGTTACGGAGATGCTGAGACGGCCGAAACAGCCCGGTCGCTTCTCCGAGAAGAGACGCTCGTCACAGTCAACTATCTGGGGACGCTGGGCGATCCCTCCAATAGCCCGTCTGAAATTCTGCGACCGGCCGTTGAGCCGAGGTCAATACCGTGGGACCCCCACAGCCGGGACTTTCATCACGCGCTCTTTCTCACCGGGCAGATTGTTGGGGGGCGTTTCCATGCGCATTGGGAATACAACAAGCGTGTGCACCACCGCGCCACCGTCGAGAAAATAGCTGACGACTTTATGCAAGCAATACGCGCACTGGTTATTCACTGCCAATCCCAAGAGCCTATACGGTTCTGATCTTGATCCAACAAGAACCTTAGAGCCTTGCGCTCAGGTATTGAACACGTGCGTCGGAGTGTAGGGCCTCGCGCCCGCCGAAGGCGCCCGCAAGCCCACACGGGGGCGCAAGCAGGGGGCTAAGCGACTGTCCATGCACTTGTTCTGAACATGCGCCGAGCCTTGAAGTATCCAACTTTAATGGCAGCAACATGCAACTGCATAAGTCCTGGAAGTGTGCCACACGGAGGTGAAGCCTTGAGCTTTGAACAAGTGGGCGTCATCGGCGCCGGGGTCATGGGGACCGGCGTCGCTCAAAATCTAGCCCAGACACGACACCGCGTCATTCTCGTAGACGTATCGGACTCAGCTTTGGAAAGAGCCAGGGCCGCGATCCATCAAAACTTGCGCCTCGCGCGCCTATTGAGCAAATCGTCTGCTCAAGAAAGCCCCGCTGAGGCTCTGGCGCGCATCGTGTTCACCACCGACTACGCCGCGTTGAGCGCGGTAGACTTCGTCGTCGAGAATGTCGTCGAAAAGTGGGAGGTGAAGCGCCAGGTCTATCCTCAACTGGATGCCCTCTGTCCGCCCCACTGCGTCTTCGCGGCCGATACGTCGTGCATTTCCATCACGCGCATCGGCGCGCTGACCCAGCGCCCCGATCGCGTCTTGGGCATCCACTTTATGAACCCGGCGCCGCTCAAGCCGACGGTGGAAATCATTCGGGGCTACCATACGTCTGCGGAGACGCTGGAGACGGCCCAGGCGTTCTTGGCCAGCATAGGCAAAGACGGCATCGTCGTCAACGACTCTCCCGGCTTCGTCACCAACCGGGTGCTGATGCTGACGATCAATGAAGCGATTTACCTGGCGCACGAGCACGTCGCCGCGCCCCAGGACATCGATCAACTCTTCAAAAAGTGCTTCGGGCACAAGATGGGCCCGCTGGAGACAGCCGATTTGATCGGCCTGGATACGATCCTCGATTCGATTGAGGTGTTGTATGAAAGTTTCAACGACAGCAAATATCGCCCGTGTCCGTTGCTGAAGCAGATGGTCGACGCCGGGCTGCATGGCCGCAAGAGCGGTCAAGGCTTTTACACTTACCCGTGAGCCGCAGTGGCTTCATCCACCTTAACGAGAACGCTCATGTGTTGAACAAGTGCGCCGTAGCGTAGGGCCTCGCGCCCGCCAAAGACGCCCACGACCCCACACGGGGCTGCAAGCAGGGGGCTAAGCTACCGTCCATGCACGTGTTCTGAACATGAGTCAACGAGGAAAGCGCATCGATGAGCATCCAAGCAGAGATCAAACAGTTTTTGGCCCGGTTCTTCAAAGACTACGACCTGCAAGACGACGAGGATATCTTTTCACTGGGGTTCGTCAATTCCCTGTTTGCCATGCAACTGGTTCTATTCGTTGAGCAAACTTTTCACTTCACCATCGACAACGAAGACCTGGACATCGATAACTTTCGCACGATCAACGCGTTGACCAATCTGATCCGGCGGAAAACCGCCATAGGCGCATAACCTTGGCGCAGAGGTGCATACTGCGATGAGCATCGAGCTAAACTCCCAACAGCAGGAAGCCCAGGCCGAATTCCGAGCGTTTGCCGATGCAGCGATTTTTCCGTTCGCCGATCAATTCGATGGCAATGAACGCATCCCGACCGAGCTGATCGGTCAATTGGCGCAGCGGAAATACCTGGGCGCCGTGCTGCCCGAAGTGTGGGGCGGCCGGGGTCTGGACCTGCTCACCTTTGGCCTGCTCAACGAAGAAATCGGCCGCGCCTGCTCCTCGACCCGTAGTCTGTTGACCGTCCACAGCATGGTGGCGTACGCCATTCTCCGCTGGGGCAGCCCGCCGCAAAAACAGGCCTGGTTGCCTCGTTTGGCCGGCGGGCACAGCCTGGCGGCGTTCGCGCTGACTGAGCCGAACATCGGCAGCGACGCTAAACACATCGAATCGACGGCCGAGCCGCGCGGCGATGGCTATATCTTGAACGGTCGAAAGAAATGGATCACGTTCGGGCAAATCGCCGATCTATTCCTGGTCTTCGCCCAATGCAATGCCAAACCGTCGGCATTCCTGGTCGAACGCACCCGCCCGGGTTTGACCACTCGACCCATGCGTGGATTGCTGGGTACGCGGGCGTCCATGCTGGCGGAGGTATCTTTGGAGGGCTGTCCGGTGCCCCGCGAAAACCTGCTGGGCGGATTAGGCTTCGGCTTTTCGACCGTGGCCCTGTCGGCCCTGGACTTGGGACGTTACAGCGTCGCGTGGGGAAGTGTGGGTATTGGGCAAGCCTGTCTGGAAGCCAGTCTTCAATACGCCACTGAGCGGAAACAATTCGGCGAACCGCTCAGCCGGCACCAGCTTATTCAAGAAATGATCGCGAACATGGTCACGCAGGTGAAGGCGGCCCGGCTGCTGTGTTGTCACGCCGGCTACTTGAAGGATATCGGCGACCCAGAGTCTACGGCTGAAACTCTGGTGGCGAAATACTTCGCATCCACCATGGCCGCGCGGGTCGCCAGCGACGCGGTCCAGATTCACGGCGGCAACGGCTGCGGCAGCGAGTATCCGGTGCAGCGCTACCTGCGTGACGCCAAAGTCATGGAGATCATCGAAGGCAGCAACCAGATGCAGCAAATCCTGATTAGCCGGAATGCCTTTTTAGGGCACGCCGAGCGGCGGCCGGGGTCGGCGCCGCAACGCGCGGTATCGGCGCCTGGCGCAGGGAGCGGGGAGAGTCATGATCGCGGAACAGCAAACAGCTAAAGCGAAAGCCGAGAAGCAGTCGATCAAGTGTGTGGTGTGGGATTTGGATAACACCCTATGGAACGGCACCCTGCTGGAGGGCGACGACATCACCCTGCGCGCGGGGGTGTTGGAGACGATTCAAGAACTGGACCGGCGCGGCATCCTCAACTCGATTGCCAGCCGCAACGACCACCCGGCTGCTATGGATAAACTGGCGGCCCTGGGCCTCAAAGAGTATTTCCTCTATCCCCAGATCAATTGGAACTCCAAGTCGGCGTCGCTGCAGGCGATTGCCCAGGCGCTGAACCTCGGCCTGGACACTTTCGCCTTCGTCGACGATCAGCCCTTCGAGCGAGAAGAAGTGGCCTTTGTCCATCCCGAAGTGCTATGTATCGATGCGATAGACCTCCCTCGACTGCTAGACCAGCCCGGCCTGCGGCCCCGGTTTATCACGGCGGAGTCGCGGCTGCGGCGGCAGATGTACCAGAGCGACGCGGCGCGCACCCAAGTTGAGTCCGAGTTCACCGGCAGCAACGAGGAGTTTCTAGCGACGCTGAACCTGGTGTTCACCATCCGGGTAGCCGAAGAGAGCGATCTCAAGCGCGCCGAAGAACTGACCGTGCGCACGCACCAACTCAACACGACAGGGTACACCTATTCCTACGAGGAACTGGACGCGCTGCGCCGCTCGGGCGACCACCTGCTGCTGGTCGCCAGCCTGGATGACAAGTTTGGCACGTATGGCACGATCGGCCTGGCCCTGGTCGAGCGGGGCGAGTCCATTTGGACCATCAAGTTGTTGCTGATGTCATGCCGGGTGATGGCGCGCGGCGTGGGCACGATTCTGATGAGCCACATCCTGTCGCGCGCGAAACAGGTATCCGCGCGAGTACAGGCGTACTTCATCCCCAATGGGCGCAACCGAATGATGTATGTCACTTACAAATTCGGGGGATTCAAAGAGGTCGGCCGGCTAGACGACTTGCTCGTCCTGGAAAACGATCTGGCGCATATCCAGCCGTTCCCGAATTACGTACAGGTGCATATCCTTGAACGTTAAAGTGGCATAGTCGGATGATGACCCGTAGTCGTTCGATGACAATGACATTGCCATTACCGGGATGGAGGAGGATGACACGATGAAACTGATTTTGCATCTCACACACGTTTCGCGCCGGACGGCCTTCCTGGCCATACTCGCCGGCTGTCTATGCGGAGCGAGCACCGCCGGGCTGGTAGTCTTGATTAACTTGGTTTTGAACAGTGCGACGCCGGTTAATAGTGGATATCTACTGGCCTTTGTCGGACTGCTCATAGCTCTGATCGGGTTGACTATCTGGTCTCAGGCTTTACTGGTTCAACTGGCAGAAGGCAGTGTCTATGAGTTGCGTTTGCACCTCAGCCGACAGATTCTGGCTACCCCGCTGCGCCGCTTGGAAGCGCTGGGAGCGCCCCGACTGATGGCCGTTCTCACCGGGGACATCGCCGATATCAGCACGGGCTACTTGAATCTGCCCACATTGTTTATCCAGGGAACCGCCTTACTGATCGGTCTGGTTTATCTGGGGGTGCTCTCCTGGGCGTTGCTCTTAGCCGGAGTCGTATTTCTTGTGGTCGGCGCGCTGGGCTACCTGGCCTTAGCGCAGCGCGCCCAGCGCGCGCTGCGGTCGGCGCGCGAGAAACAGGATAGCCTGTTCGATCATTTCCGAGGGCTTACCGAAGGGACCAAGGAGCTCAAGATTCACCGCTCACGGCGTGAGGCCTTTTTGAAGGACTTGCTGCAAGGCACGGCGCAGGTTACGCGCGAGTATACCGTAGCCGGTATGAAAACCTATGCGGTTGCACGGGGTTGGGGTAATTCACTCTTTTTCGTGTTGATTGGACTATTGCTTTTCGGGCTGCCCCTGGTGCAGCCGATCAGCGCTTATGCGTTGCGCGGGGCGGCGCTGATCGTGCTCTACATGATCTCGCCGCTGGCCATCATCCTGAATATGCTGCCCATCCTCGGGCGTGCGGCGGTCGCGCTCCGGAAGGTGGAAGAGCTGGGGCTGGCGCTGTCATCGGCCTCGGGCGAGGAGGCGGAAACAGCGCCGCTGAACAACACGCCGGGCTGGCATACGCTGCAATTGAAAGGAATCACGCACATCTATTCCCATGAGCAGGACGACTCCCCCTTTACTTTAGGACCGATCGATCTCACTTTTCATCCCGGTGAACTCGTCTTTCTGGTTGGAGGAAACGGCAGCGGCAAAACGACGCTGGCCAAGGTGCTGATCGGTCTTTATCCGCCCGAGACCGGAGCGATCGACCTGGATGATCAGCCGGTAACCGATGCGAACCGCGAAGACTATCGCCAGCTCTTCACGATCGTGTTCTCCGATTTTTATCTATTCGAGCACTTGCTGGGCCTGGTGTCGCCGCAACTGGATGCGCAAGCCCGCAACTATCTCATCCAATTACAGCTCGATCGAAAAGTGCAGGTGACCGACGGCATTCTGTCCACGACGGCGTTGTCCCAGGGCCAGCGTAAGCGCTTGGCGCTGCTCACGGCTTACTTGGAGAACCGGCCCTTCTATGTGTTCGACGAGTGGGCCGCGGATCAAGATCCGCTGTTCAAGCAGCTCTTCTACACCCAGCTCTTACCCGACTTGAAAGCGCGTGGGAAAACGGTGCTGGTCATCACCCACGATGACAAATATTTCCATGTTGCTGATCGGCTCATCAAGCTCGATTATGGTCAGCTCATCGGTTCAGAGCGCCAAGCCCAGGTGCTCGCCCGCGCCACGGCTCAGGCTGTCGGCGCGGCTTGAGGCTTGGACGGGTGCGGCTTGTCGTGCTCTCACTGGGGTTGAAGCAGCTAGGCCCGCGCACAGCCCGGCCCTCTTCAGCGTCTATTCTCCTACACACTCCCCGCCTGCAACCTCAAGTTTATCCGTGTTTGGATCGCCTCGCCGCAACGCTGACACTTCACGGTGAGCAAATATGGAACCTGGCCGCATAGGGCCACTCCGTTATAACAATTGGGTATGAGTTTTCACGGCGCGGCGAATTGGCGCGGTATGGCACAGTTTGATAGGGTGTCGCCTTCAACATGAAACGACTTGCCCAACGGGCCGCAAACTCTGCTCAAATATAATCAAAGAAATTCAGCCCAGCATGCACTAGCGGAGAGCACGGAATGCGCAACAAAAACCACCTCTCGATACGAGCATCTGTGAATTGGGGCGAGCGATCGATCCCGATCGTACTTGCCCTGTCTCTGATGTTGTCTCTGGTATTGACCGCGTCGATGCCGCTGGTTGCCCTTCGCGGCCAGCCCATCTTGCTGCAGCTCGCGGCCGAGCGGCCGGACGAGATGGTTCGCGTCATCGTACAGAAGGTCGCTCAAGATGCGTCGGTAGAAGAAGCGGTCGTCCGGCTGGGCGGCGCCGTGACGCTGGACTTGCACATCATCAATGCGTTCGCCGCGACCCTGCCGGCCGGCGCCGTGCCCGAGCTCTCCCGGTCGGCCGGTGTCCGCTGGGTCAGTCTAGATGCCCCGCTGCAGAGCACGGCATGCACCTCGGACTGTCTCACTTCGGTGAACAATCTGAGGAATGCCTACATTCAGTCCATCCGCGCCGATAAGGTCTGGTTGCAACCGGCCAAGCGGCAGGGCACGGGCATCGGCGTGGCCGTGGTGGATAGCGGCGTCAACTCGCAGATGGACCTGTATACGCTATCGGGCCGGAATCGGGTGGTGGCCAGCGTTCGCTTCAACACGGATTACAACCCGTCCACCTACGACAACTACGGCCACGGCAGCCATGTCGCCGGAGTGGTCGGCGGCAATGGCCGTACCTCTAATGGCGCATACATCGGTGTCGCGCCCATGGCCGACATTATCAACGTCAAAGTCAGCAACGATGATGGCAGCGCGACGACGTCGATGGTGGTGGCCGGCCTGCAATGGCTGTATGACAACCGGAACAACTACAACCTTCGGGTTGTGAATATCTCCCTGAACAGCGCGGTCGCCGAATCTTATCATACCAGCCCGCTCGACGCCGCGGTCGAGGTCTTGTGGTTCAACAAGATCGTCGTCGTCGTCTCGGCGGGCAACACCGGGGAAGCCGCGCTTTATCCGCCGGCGAATGATCCCTTCGTCATCACCGTCGGCGCCGTCGATGATAAAGGGACGGCGAGCCTGAATGATGATGTCATTCCAACGTTCTCGGCCTATGGCACAACCAGCGATGGCTTTGCGAAGCCGGACCTGGTCGCGCCTGGCAAGAACATCGTCTCACTCATGGGCAACTCGAGCGGCGGCATCCCCGCGCAACACCCCAATAACTGGGTTGACGGCTCTTACTACCGCATGTCGGGCACGTCCACCTCTGCGCCGATGGTCGCGGGCGCGGCCGCGCTGCTGCTCGAAGACGAGCCGAATCTGACGCCCGATCAGGTGAAGTACCGCTTGACGGCGACGGCCAAGAAGGCCTGGGCGGGTTACAATTCGACGAAGGCCGGCGCAGGCTATCTCGATGCGTATGCGGCAGTCAACGGCGCGACGACCGCGAGCGCCAACACCGGCCTCCAGGCCAGTCAATTGCTGTGGACCGGCTCGCAGCCGGTCAATTGGGGCAGTGTCACCTGGAATTCGGTGAATTGGAGCAGCGTCAACTGGAGTTCGGTCAATTGGAGCAGCGTCAATTGGAGTTCGGTCAACTGGAGCAGCGATTACTGGGGCGACTAACCAGCGCCAATCAACCTATTCGGAGCTGGCGAAGGCGGGTGGGATGATCGGCAGGGGTCATCCCATCCGACTGTTCCGACCCAAAATACAACGCAAGGCCAACTCAAGCCGGTTGAGACGTGTCTACAATGATAGGGATTATTTGCGCTTATTTGACAGCCTTTCCCCTGTAAGGATAAACGGATGTCACGCCGCGCCTGGGTCTACATTTGGTTCGTTCTTCTGGCAGGAGCGTCGATCAGTGCAGTCTCAGTTGCGGCAAGCCCGGATATCCCAACAACTGGCTGGACGATCTTCCTGGTGCTCACCGCCGGCACCATTATCACGCAGTTCCTCGGCTCCCTTACGCCTACGCGCCATTCGTATTACCCCCATCTGATCTTCCACTTCGCAGGCATTCTCTTACTTCCTCCGCTGCTGTTCATGCTGCTGATCATCCTCCCGCATCTGGTGGAGTGGATCCGCAAGCGGCTGCAAAACAGCGAGATTCTGCGCTTATGGTGTATCCAGCCTTTTAATATTTGCACGCACCTGATCGCCGGTTTTGCCGCGCGCGGGGTATTCTTAGCGCTGGCGCCGGACCGCACCCTGCTGGCCGCGCCGGTGTCAGTGCTGGCCGCGCTGATTGGCGCGATCGTGTATGTGATCCTGAATCACCTGCTGGTCGGGCTGGTGTTGTCGCTGGCGCGCGGTATCCGCCTGCGCGAATCCGGCGTGCTGGACATCGCCAATCAGGCCAGCGACTTGGTTCAGCTCTATCTGGGCTACGTCGTAGCCTTGCTATGGGGCCTGAATCCGCTGCTCATGCTGCCGGCGCTTGCGCCGCTGGTGACGGTCTACCGGGCGCTCAAGGTGCCGCAGCTCCAGCAAGAAGCGCAGACGGATTCGAAGACCGGCCTGTCCAACCCCCGACACTTTAACGAGCGATTTTCAGCCGAGCTGGAGCGCGCCAGGCGTTTCAACCATCCATTGGCTGTGCTGATGGCTGATCTCGATTTGTTGCGGAATATCAATAACACGTATGGGCATCAGGCTGGCGATACCGTGCTGGTGGGGGTCGGTCGGATCATCCGGGAAACGATTCGCGATTACGACATTGCGGCGCGCTTCGGCGGCGAGGAATTCTGCGTCATATTGCTTGAAGCGGATCAGACCGTGGCGCTGAACGTCGCCGATCGCATCCGCCAGGCGATTGCGGCTCACTCGTTCGAGGTGGCCACCAGCCCCACTCCGATTCCCGTGACCATGAGCCTGGGCGTCGCCTGCTATCCGACCGATGGCGTCACGACCGAGGATTTGATTCGCCAGGCAGACGTGGCAACTTTTCAGGCTAAGCTGCGCGGACGCAACTGTGTGGTGAGTATCTGCGATGTGCCGCATTCGCTGAAGCTGGACGACTCAGTACCCGGCAACGAGCAGGAGCGAATCTATGCAGCCGCCTACATTGGCAATAGCCGGCCTTCAGCTGCCGGGGCCGATGCCTCGGACTCCGGCGCACCGCCTGCGCCGAAAACAGGCGGCGAGTCGCGCACCGCACCGACACTGCCGCCCGCGGCCGTCAACGCGCCCTTACTGCCGTGGTTTGTCGGCAGCGTGATCGTCGCTGGGTTGGTCGCGACGGCCGCCGGTCTAGCCTGGAGCGCGCCGCTCGATGGCGCGGCCCTGGCGCTGCTCATGGGCATAGCCGTGCTGGCCGAAATGTTCAAAGTGATCGTGTACGAAGCGCTGTCCGTCTCTGTGTCTGCGGCGCTCGCTTTCGCCGCTGCCGTGATCGGCGGCGTGCCCGGTGTGGCTGCCGTCAGCGGCGGGATCGCGCTGGCACATTACCTGCGGGCCCGGCGGCGGCAGCCGTATCAGACCGTGTTCAATTGGGCGACGCATGTTCTCGCCGGCGTGGTCCCGGCGCTGATCCTACACAGGCAGCCGGCCCTGCTGGACATCTCCAACTTGTTGTGGTTGAGCGTGCTCACGTTCTTTGTCGGATTAGCCTACTACGCAATCGATACCGGACTCATTGCCGTCGCGCTCAGCCTGGCAAGCGGGGAAGCCTTCAAGGCTATCTGGATGCGGCAGTTTCGTTGGCTGGCCATACACTACGTCGTGCTCTGTCTCATGGGCCTGTTTATCGCGGTGGCCTATCAGACGCTGGGGTTGCCGGGCGCAATCGTGTTCATCCTCCCGCCGTTCATGTTGCGCTACGTGCAGAAACAGTACATCGAACGCACTGCGCACAGCGTGCGTGAGCTGGAACGCATGAACCAGGAGCTCAGGCACGCCAACCGCGAGATCGTCGATGCCAGTCGCTCGATGCGCCAGTTGAACGACGAACTGTTCCTGACCCTGGCCAAGATCATCGACGCGCGGGATGCGTCCGCGTCGGGGCATGCGGCTCAGGTCGCCAAGTTTGCCACGGCCATCGCCGCCGAACTGGGCCTGCCGCCCGAGCGGGTGGAACACATTCGCCAGGCGGCGCTCTTGCACGACATCGGCAAGCTGGGCATCCCGGAGCGCATTCTGCACAAACCCGGCGAGCTCACCGACGAAGAGTACAACTTCGTCAAACGGCACGCGACACTGGGGGCAGAGTTTCTGGAGACGTGTCAGGGCCTGCGCCATCTCGCGCCCTACATCCGGCATCATCACGAGCGGTGGGATGGGCTGGGTTATCCCGATCAGTTGCGCGGTGAACAGATTATGCTCGAAGCCCGCATCCTCTCGATGTGCGACGCGGTTGAGGCGATGGCGTCCGATCGCTCCTACCATCGCGCCCAACCGCTGGCCGATATCGTGGTTGAGTTGCGGCGCTGCTCAGGCACGCAATTCGACTCGGCGGTTGTCGAAGCCTTCGGGCGCGTGGTTGAGCGCAACGGCCCGCAGTTTGTGATGAATTCGGCCAGCGAGGTGAGTCGGCGCCCGGCACACCAGTCAGGCCGACTGAAGTATAATATCGGTTGGCTGGTACCCGGTCAAGTCGCGGCGAAAACTGCCGCGCAGTCAGCGCAAGTGTTCGAACGGTCAAAAGACAATGGAACCCTCAATCTCTGATCAACCGCCCACGGCCGATCCCGTTACGCTCGACGAGTTGGACCCGTGGGATTTAACCGAAGTCCTCTCGAGCGTCCGTAGCGGGATTCAGCGCGAAGCCAGTGCCGAAGTGTTACAAGAGACCTTTCGAAAAGTCGAACGGGCTAAACGCGAATGGGAGTCTTCGATCGACTCGCTGCCCGAGCTCGTGTGCCTGGCCGATCGCGCCGGGCGTCTGCTGCGCGCGAATCGGACGGTAGAAGAGTGGGGCCTGGGGCAGCTTCGAGCGATTCGGGGGCGCAGCCTTCACGACCTGCTGCACGCCGGTTGCGCCGATCCCGAGTGCGCGCTGGACACGTTTCTCCAGCGGGCGCTGCACGCCACAGCCCAGGGCCAGTCGTCCAGCTCGGAATTCCGCGACGCCCGCCTCGGCCGTTACATCCGGGTCGATCTGCACCCCATTCTGGATCGTGAGCGCGTCGTCACCCCGACGGCAGTCGTGGTGGTGTATGACGTCACCGAGCGCAAGCATATCGAAGAGGCGGAGCGCGAGCAGCGCGCGCTGGCCGAGGCCCTGCGCGATTCGGCCGCCGCGCTCAACAGCACGCTCGAACTCGACGAAGTGCTCGATCGCATCCTGGCGAATGTGGGCCGCGTGGTGGCCCATGACGCGGCCAGCGTCATGCTCGTCGAGGCAGGCGTGGCCCGCGTCGTGCGCCGGCATAGCACGCTCGACGCGGTTGACCCGGACCTCGTGCTCTCGCTGCGCTTCAACGTCGCGGATGTGCCCAGCCTGCGCGCCATGACCGAGTCCGGCCAGCCGCTGGCGATTTCGGATACGCGCGTCGATCAAGGCTGGGTTGATATGCTGGAGACCAAGTGGATCCAGTCGTATGCGGGTGCGCCGATCCGCCTGAAGGGCCAGGTGATCGGATTTTTGAATCTCAGCAGCGCCGCGCCCGACTTCTTTGCCGCCGCGCACGCCGAGCGCTTGCAGGTGTTCGCCGATCAGGCGGCCATCGCGATTGAAAACGCCCAACTCTATCGCGATCTGCGCCGCGATGCGGAAGCGTTGGAGCAGCGGGTGATCGAGCGCACCGGCGAGCTGATGCGCGAACGCGAGCGCATCGAGACGATCCTGGAAGCCGCCGGCGAAGGCATCGCCCTGACCGATCGCAACTGGTCGATCCACTACATCAACCCGGCGCTGGAACACCTCACCGGTTACAACCTGGCCGATGTGTTTGGGCGCATGCTGCGGCTGTGGGACAGCCAGAGCACGCCGCCAGACGTATTGGAGGAGATGCAGCGGCGCATCGGCGCCGGCGAGATGTGGCAGGGCGAAGTGATCAATCGCCGGCGGGACGGCGCACTGTATGACGCCGGTCTGACGATTACGCCGCTCAAGGCCGCCGACGGCCAGATTCTGGGCTACGTCAGCGTCCAACGCGATATGACCCGGCTCAAGGAGCTCGATCGGCTCAAGGACCGGTTCATCGCTCGCGTGGGGCACGAGCTGCGCACGCCGATCGCCAACGTCAAGCTGTATCTCGAATTGTTGGAGCGCGGCAAGCCCGAGCGCCAAGCCGAATATCGCGTGATCCTGCACCGCGAGGCCAATCGTCTGCGCCGGCTCGTCGATAGCTTCATCGAGATGCTCCTGTTGGAATCGGATGCGGAGCCGATTGCGCTGGCGCCGACCAATCTGCATCGCATCATGGTCGATCTGTTAAACCCGCATTATCCCACGGCCCTGGAGCAGGGCTTATCGATCGAGTATCGTCCCGATCCCGAACTGCCGCCGGCCTTGGCCGATTCGGCCGCGGTGAGTCGAGCGGTGTCCATTCTGCTGGAGAATGCGCTCAACTACACGCCGCGCGGCGGAAAGATCAGCGTGACGACTTCGACCCAGGTGTACGCCGACAAAGATTGGGTCACGCTGACGGTGCGCGACACCGGCGCCGGCTTCCTGCCCGAAGAGCTTCCACAGCTGTTCGCGCGATTTTTCAGGGGAGATGCGGCGCGCGATTTCACGAAGCCGGGGGTGGGCTTGGGCCTATCCATCTGCAAGACGCTGGTGGACAAGCTCGGCGGGCGGATCACGGTGGACAATCAACCGGGGCAGGGGGCCGCCCTGACGATCTGGTTGAAACGCGCGGACTGAGCCATCACGCCGCCACCTGCCGCGCGCTCCGTTTGCCCGCAGTTGTACTGCGGGCGGGCGACAGTACAACTGTCGCCCAACTTGTCTGCCAACTGAGCCATCACACCGCCACCTGCCGCGCGCGCTCGATATACTCCAGGCTTTGGTGCCGAAAGTAGGTGTTGTACAGCTCGGCGTAGTGCCCACCCTGCGCCAGCAGCGCGTGGTGATTTCCTTCCTCGCTGATCTTCCCCTGGCGCAAGACGATGATGCGATCGGCATGCTTGATCGTCGAGAGCCGGTGCGCGATGACGATCGAGGTGCGATGCTTCAGCACCACGTCCAGCCCTTCTTGAATCAACGTCTCGGTGAGCGGATCGATGCTGGCCGTCGCCTCGTCGAGAATGAAGATCGATGGGTCTTGCAACAGCACGCGCGCCAGCGCCACCAGCTGCCGCTGTCCCATCGACAAGTTCGCGCCGCGCTCGCCGACTTCGGTCGCCAGGCCGTTAGGCATCACGTCGATCCAGTCGCCGCCGCCCACCTGTCGCGCTACGCGCGTCACCTCTTCATCCGCAGCCCCTCGTTTGCCGTAGCGAATATTGTCCAGCACCGTGCCGTCGAACAAGAACGGCGACTGCGTGACAATGCCGAGCCGGGCGCGATAATGGCCCAGGTCGAGCGCCCGGATGTCGTGACCGTCGAGCGCGATCCGCCCGCCCTGAAACTCGTAGAAACGCGCGATCAGTTTCCCGATCGACGACTTGCCCGACCCGGTGTGCCCCACCAACGCCAGCAGCTGGCCGGGCGGAATCGTCAACGAGAAGTTCTCCAGCACTTGCTCTTTTTCGGTATACCGAAAGTCGACCTTCTCAAAGCGGATCTCGCCCTGCAAGCGCGGCAGCCGGACGGTATCGATCTGCACCACCTTCGGCTCGGCGTCGAGCAGCGCGAACACGCGCTCGGCGGCGGCCAGCCCCAGTTGAAATTGGCTCCAGAACGAGGCGATACTCGTCAGCGGAAACCAGAACAGGCCGATGCCCTGGATGAACAAATACCAGGCGCCGATCGGGAACTCGCCCCGCAACACCGTCTGGCCGCCCACGTACACCAGCGCCGCCGTGCCGATGCCGGCCAGCATGTTGAGGATCGGGAAGATGCTGCTGAACACGTAGCCCGTGCGCCGGTTGATGCGGAACGACTGCTCGTTCACGTCGCGGAACTCGGCGTAGATCGCCTGCTCCTGCCGGAACGCCTTGGCGACGCGGATGCCGCTGATCGTCTCCTGGATATGCGCGCTGACCGAGGCGCCGGCCCGGCGCGACTGGGTGATGGTGTGGCGCGCGATGCGGCGAAACTGCAACGCGGCGAACATGATGAAGGGCGCGAGCGCGAGCAGAATCCACGTCAGCGTGACGTTCACGGTGAACAAATATCCCACCAGCAACCCCACCAACAACAGCTGGCTCATCAAGTCCATCGCCAGCGTGACGACCTGCGAGAACGCCTGGGTGTCGGAGGTAACCCGGCTGACGATCTTGCCCGACGGGAACGAGTCGTAAAAAGACAGGTCGCGCTTGAGCACGGCGTCGAAGGCGTCCTCGCGCATCTTCTGCACGACGTTGCCCACGGCCTGTGCGGCCAGCGAGCGCCGCACGAAGTTGAACAGCCACGATAGGCTGCCCAGCCCGGCGATGACGACGAGGATCGTGAGCCGGTTGGCCGTGCCGGCTTGCAGCGCGTCCAGACTGCGCGAGATGAAGATCGGAAGGCTGATGTCGACCAGCGACGTCAATACGATCGCCGCCGCCACCACCAGCATGCGCCAGCCCTGCGGCCAGAAGTAATTCAACACGCGACGCACCAGTTCGCGGTCGCGATAGACTCGGTCGTAAGCCTCGGCGTCGAGGCCCTCCATGAAGAAGCCCATTCAACGTGTGTCCTTTCCGAAGGTCGCAGCGCCTCTTCCCGTAAAACGCATTGCGTAAAAGCTCCTCGGAATACGCTTTACGCAATACGCGCTATGCCAATACTTCTTCCAACACGGGCAACTCCATCTCGTAGCGCGCGAAGATGCGGCGGTAGTGCGGCGAGCGGCGCAGCAGTTCCTCGTGCGTGCCGCTGGCGACCAGCCGGCCGCGCTCCAGCACCAGGATGTGATCGGCCCAACGAATCTGTGAGAGCCGATGCGTGATCAGCAACGTCGTCCGCCCGTGCTGCACGCTGCGGATCGCTTTTTGAATCTCGTCCTCGGTCGCGCTGTCGATCGCGCTGGTCGAGTCGTCCAGGATCAGGATGCGCGGGTCGCTCAGGAACGCGCGGGCCAGCGCGATCCGTTGCCGTTGCCCGCCGGATAGCGTCACGCCGCGCTCGCCCACCCATGTCTGATAACCTTGGGCGAATGAAAGAATGAACTCGTGCGCCTGCGCCGCGCGCGCCGCTCCTTCGATTTCCGCCGGCGTCGCGTCGGGCCTGCCGAACGCGATGTTCTCGGCCAGCGTGCGCGAGAACAGGAACACGTCTTGCTCGATTTTAGAAATTTGAGATCGGAGGCCGGCCAGGCTCCACGCGCGCACGTCGACGCCGTCGATCAGCACCCGGCCCGCGCGCACGTCGTAGGTGCGGTTGACCAGCTCCGTCAGCGTGCTCTTGCCCGACCCGGTCTGCCCGACGATGGCGACGGTCTGGCCCGGCCGGATGTGGAACGAGATGCCGTCGAGCAGCGGCCGGTCTTCGTACCCGAAGTTCACGTTCTCGAAGACGATGTCGCCGCGCATCGGCTGGTTGAAGCCGGTCGGGTTCTCGTCCAACTCGGTCTCGGCGCGGATCACGCGCAAGATGCGGTTGGAGCTGGCGCTGCCGGCCTGCACCAACGAGAAGGTGAAGATCGAGATGAAGGTCGGGAAGCGCAGCACCGTCATCAGGCCCATCACGCCGATGATGTCGGCGATCGTCGCGCGGCCCGCCTGGTACAGTTGCGTCGCGTGCAGGAAGGTCAGGCCGAGCGCGAGGGCGTACAGCAGCAGCGGCAAATAGCGCGCCTCGATGCGTCCTTGCTGGACGAACGCATCGCGGTTGATGCGCGCTCCCCGGCGAAACTTGTCGCGCTCGAAGTCCTCTTGCGCGCTGGCCTTGACGATCTCGATGCCGCTGATCGTCTCCTCCAGCCCCGCGTTCATCTTGCCGAATTCTTCGCGCTGACGGTTCGCCACCGGGTTGAGTTGGCGCGTGTAGCGGCGCACTGCGAAGATGTAGCTGAGGATGAACAGGCCCGGCGCCAGCAGCAACTCGAATCGGATGGCGGCGATGTAGAGCAGTGGGATGACGATTGCCAGCACCGTTTCGGCGATCAGGCTCGCGCCGGGCGTGATCATATCGCTCAACAGGCCGGTGTCGTCGGTGGCGCGAGCCATCAGGTCGCCCACGCGCTGCCGGTCGTGGAAGGTCTGGCTCTTGCCGAGCAGGCTGGCGTACAGTTCCTCGCGCGCGTTAGCCTGGAAGCGCTTGCCCAGGTGCTCGATCGCGCGGTAGGCCAGCAGGTTGGCGACGGCGTCGAGCATCAATACGCCCCAGACGGCCAGCGCCAGCGGCGCCAACGCCGCGCCGGCGTCTGGCCCGCCGCGCCCGATCACTTCCGCCGCCCGGCCGATGAGCACGGGCGCGAACGAGTACGAGCCGATGCTGACGCACAACAAAACGGCAGCGATGATCAGGAAGCGCTTATAGCGCCAGAGGTGCGACCCGATCCAGCCGGCGACGCTGGTGTGATTGTAGCGATAGGCGTTCGGGATCGTGAATTCACTCTTGTGCAGCACCTGCTTCTCCTGATTGGGGGTCGGGTAATCATACCCTACATTCAAGCAAATGGGGGACTCCCGCGGCACGGAGCAGTCTACGCCCAAACCCGTGCGCGGACATCCCCCGCTCAAGCCGGGCGCACAGGCGCGTACATCGAGTATAATCTCTCCGTGCCGCTTTATCTGAAAAGGCTCGATGGTAAACCACCAGGGCACAACCCCGCAGAAAGATGCGGGGCCAGCGACATCAAGAAACACCAAGAAAACCTTGCTGCTGCTGTGCGCCTCGCCGTCTTTGTGGTGAGTTTTAAGAGAGCCTCTTAAGGAACCTATGGTCTCCTGATTGCGTCTCAAGTGAGAGCCGGCTGTTGTAATATCCCTCTTCGGAAGAAAAATCCTATGTCTACCAGGCTGCATACCTTCCTCGCGGCATTGGTCTTCTTGAGCGTGACCGTCGCACAGCCAGCGGCTGTGACCATGCAGGTTCAACCCTACTTCGGCGGCCGTTTCAAGTTCGGCGAGTGGCTGCCGCTGCACGTTACACTGGCAAATGCTGGGCCAGCGCTACGGGCCGAGGTGCGCGCCGATACGACGGAAGCCGGCGGCCAGACCACGTATAGTATGCCGGTTGAGCTGCCGACCGGCGCGCGCAAGCGTCTCACGTTGTACGTGCAACCCCCTTCGTTTGCGCAAGCGGTTCGGGTGCGGCTGACCGATGGCGCGCGCGATCTCGCCAACCAATCGGTGCAGTTGACGGTCGAGCGTAACATCAACTATCTGGTCGGCGTGATTGCGCCGCGCTCAGAGGCTTTTGCTGCGCTCGGCGGGCTGACGCTCAATTCGGCCGTGGACGAACAGGCTGCGATGCTGGGCGGGCAACAGCTCGCGCGGACCATCACGCGGATTCCCATGTCGTTGTCCGATATCCCCGATCGGCCCGAAGGATTGCGCCTGCTCGACGCGCTGATCCTCTCCGGCGTGGATACGAGTGAACTGACGCCGGATCAGAAACAGGCGTTGCAAGCCTGGGTCGAACAAGGTGGACGGTTGATCCTCGGCGGTGGCGCGGGTGCGGCGCGTCTGCTCAACGGATTGCCGGAAGCGTTGACCGAAGGCTGGTTGCCGATCGATAGCCCCACGGAAATTTCGCTGCTCGACGCGCTGGGTGAATTTGGCGAGCAAGCGGTGCGCGTTCCCGGCCCGTTCACGGCGGCGTGGCCCGCCGCGGGCCGCGCGCTGATCGAGCAAGATGATCGTGTGCTGCTCGCCGAGCGACTGCAAGGCAAGGGACACGTGAACTACGCCGCGCTTGACCTGTCGGGCAGCCCCTTCGATGCCTGGGCCGGTGCGGCGGCCTTCTGGGCAAAGCTGCTCACGCCTGGATCGGCTTATCCGATCAATACGCCGCCCGATGCCGCGCCACGCTTGCTGCGCGCGAACTCGTTGTACTATGCGCTGCAAAACCTGCCCGTCCTCGAACTCCCCTCGATTGATTGGCTGGCCGGTCTGTTGGCCGTTTACATCGTGCTCGTCGGCCCGGTCAATTACTTTATCTTGCGCAAGACGCGCCGGCTGGCCTGGGGCTGGATCACTATTCTGGGCTTGACGCTGCTGTTCTCAGCGGGGACTTTTGCGTTCGGCTCCAGCATTCGTGGCGGCGATGTCATCATCAACCAGATTTCGATGCTGGTGTTCGATGCGCGCGGGATTGCCTCGCCGGTGCAGTCGTATGTAGGCATTTTCTCGCCAGATCGCGGCGCCTATACCCTAAACTTTCCCGGCCGCGCGCTCGTCGCGCCCATCTCTGCCGAAGGCAATCCTTGGGGGCCTTGGGGACCGGGCGGCCCCTTGACTGCCGGGCAGGTGGAACTGGTGCAAGGCGAGTCGGCCCAGGCGCGCAATGTGCAGGTCAGTCCGGCGGCCATGCAAGGCTTTCAGACCGAGTCGCCCATGCCCGAAAATTGGCGCATCGAGTCGGACCTCACGCTGGATGGTGACCAGGTGCGTGGCACGCTGATCAACCGCACGAACGAGCCGATCCGGGATGCAGCGATTGTGTATGGCAACCGATTTGCCAGACTGGGCGAAGTGCCGCCGGGACAAAGCCAAGCGCTCGATCTGACTTTGCAACAGACGTTTGGCTCGCCGTTTCCCTATTTCCTGTTTGAAGAGGCTTTCAGAAATGTAGGGCCGACCGGCCCCTCGCGCGAAACCCAGGTCCGGCAGCAGATTCTGGAAAGTCACTATCAGAGTTTCGGCGGCCCGGCGCAGGCGCCCGACCGGCCCACACTCATCGGCTGGTTGCGCGCCAGCCCGCTTGAGGTTCAGGTGGACGGCGTGCGCTGGGCGACGCAGCAGACGAGCCTGATGATCGCTACACTGAATATCGCGTACCCACCCGGCCCGGTGCGCCTGCCGTTTGGCAGCGTACCGGTGCGGCTGGAGAGTGTGCAGGGCAGCGGCGGTCTGTGCGGCGCTTACGGCGAGGTGTATCTGGATTTCAACAGCAGCGCGACGCTGGAGTTTCAGCTGCCGCCGGACTTGATCGAACTGCGCGTGACACGCCTGGCCTGGCGTATCGCGACTCCCGGCATTGGGGAATCTACCATAGAACTCTACGACCGCGACGGGGAATGGGTTAAGCAGGACGCTGCTGAAGTCGGCGACCCGACCCGCTTCGTGGCGACCAGCGGCGCCGTGCGGCTGCGAGTGAGCAATACCGGCAATTCGTCGGGTTGTGGCCGATACGAGTTGGAAATAGAAGGGGAGTTGCAAAACGAGTGATACGCGATACGCAATACGCGATCCCGTTTCACGCGCTTTGGAGGCTCGATGTCGGAATCCGGTAACTCTGTGCACGCCATCGAAACGCACGACTTGACGCGGCGCTACGGCCGCTTGCTGGCCGTCGATCATCTCAACCTGCAAGTGCCGCGTGGCGCGCTGTTCGGCTTCATCGGCCCCAACGGCGCGGGCAAAACGACCACGTTGCGCATGCTCGCCGGATTGCTGGAACCTTCGGCCGGCGAGATTTGGGTGAACGGCCAGCGGATCGATCAGGATTGGCGCGCCACCCGGCAGGCCATCGGCTACATGCCCGATTTCTTCGGCGTCTACAACGATATGCTGGTCTGGGAATACCTGGACTTCTTCGCGCGTTGCTATCAAATGCCCACTGCGCGGCGCACGACGATGGTGGACGAGTTGCTCGATCTGGTGAACCTGACCGATAAGCGCGAAGCCAACGTGCAGGCGCTTTCACGCGGCATGCAGCAGCGGTTGTGCCTGGCGCACGCGCTCGTTCACGATCCGCAAATCTTGCTCCTGGACGAACCCGCATCGGGTCTGGACCCGCGCGCGCGGGTGGAGATGCGCGAGCTATTGAAGGAGCTCGCCGCGATGGGCAAGACCATCATCATCAGTTCGCACATTCTGGCGGAACTGGCCGAGATGTGCACTCAAATCGGTATTGTCGAGAAGGGTCAGCTGGTGGCGTGCGGCGCGCTGACTGATATCCGTCTCAAATTGCAGGCCAGCCGCGTCCTGCGCGTGCGCATGCTGGCCGATGAAGCCCAGGCCCTGGAATTTTTACGCCAGGGCACGCTGGCCTTCGGTCAAACCGATGCCTCGGCCCGGCTGGGCGAACCGACGGTGATCTCCGACCTCGGTCATCCAGGCGCCACGCTCGAAGTAGAGCTGAGCGGCGATGATCAGACCGCCGCCGCGCTGCTGGCGCACTTGGTCTCGCGCGGCGCGCCGATCGCCGACTTTCACGAAGCGAACAATGCGTTGGAAGAGTTGTTCTTGCGATTGACGGAACCGGAGAGCGCATGAAACTTCAAGTCTCGCTCAACCCGGTCCTGGTCAAAGAACTGCGCGGACGCATGCGCGGCCCGCGCGCCTATCTCTTTTTAGCCGCGATCCTGTCACTGCTGGCGGTATTGAGCTACGGCCTGTATCGACTCGCCATCCTCAGCGTGCAGAGTTTCGGCGGCGGGCCGGCGGGCGCGACGATCGGCCAGAGCGTGTTCATCGGGTTGGTGTTCCTGGCGTTGATCGTGATCTGCGCGGTTGCGCCCTCACTCACGGCCAGCGCGATCAGCGGCGAGTACGAACGCAAAACGTTCGATCTGTTGGCGGCCACGCCGCTGCGCCCGGCTTCGCTTCTCTTCGGCAAGCTGGCCGTATCGTTGAGCTACGTCGCGCTGATCTTGCTGGCGGCCGTGCCGCTGGTCAGTCTGTCGTATGTGTTCGGCGGCGTGGCGACGATCGATATGCTCCAGGTGCTCTTGCTGCTCTTGGGTTTTGCGCTGACGTTCAGCGCAATCGGCCTGTTCTTCTCCGCCCTGTTTCGCCGCACGACGCCGGCCGTGTTAGCCAGTTACATCGTGCTGGCCTTGTTTGTGATCGGCGGGCTGTTCGTCTACCCACTGATCGGCGCGATTCGCCAAAACCAACAACCGCCGCCGACCTGGCTGCTGGCGCTCAACCCGTTCAGCGCGCTGGCTTCGGCGCTGGTGAACCCCGCCGTGTCGGGCGGGTTGGGAGTTGGGGTAGCGCCGATGTTTTCCGGCCCACTGTATGGGTTGCTGTGGTTCTTCAGCGGCTTCAGCTTCGATCCGAGCACGATGAATCTGTCGCGGCCGCTATGGCATTACACCGTGGGCCTTTACGCCTGGTTGACTATCGCGTTGTACCTGGCCGGCACACAACTGGTCAAGCCGGTGCGCCGTTTTCGCTTGAGCCGGCGCGGTTGGCTCGGCGCGGCGCTATTCCTCGTCGCTTCGATCGGAGCGGCATTGATGATCTATGGCCCGCTGACGCCCGATCGTATTTTGGCCTGGCTGCGCTGGAGCATTTCGCCGTCGCGCGATCTGATCGTCAACGGCAAGTTCGATGCGCCACTGGAGCAAACCTGGCAGGTGAGCACGGAGGTCGAGCACCCTGAAGAATCGGCCGGCGAGGTCGCGCCCGTTGCCGATGCCGGGCGCACCATATTGCGTTTCTCGCGCACCGGCGAAGGTCATGCCGAGACGCGCATCACACAGGCGCTCGATCAGACGGCGCCCTCGGACGGCTGGCTGCAAGTGCGCGTTACCTTGCGCGTGCAGCGGGACGAGCTGTACCTGTGCGGTATCATGGGCAGCGAGTGCCCATTGATGATCAAGCTGAATTACGAGGATGCCGCCGGCCGGCCGCATGAATGGATGCAAGGATTGAATACCGAGACGATCCCCACCGGCTGGATGGCGTTCCCCGAAGCATGCACGACGTGCGAGATGCCGCAGCCGTTCGCGCCCGTTCCGCCGAAAGAGTGGTACACCTACGAATCGCCGAACATCCTGGAGCGGATCAGGCCCGATGCTCTGCCGCAGCGTATCAAGATGATCACTCTCGCGGCGGCCGGCCACACGTATGAGGTGGAAGTGGCCGAAGTGGCGTTGCTGATGCGCGAAGGGCGGCCGCCCGATTGGGGCAGCGGGCCGGGTGGGTTCGCCACACCGACGCCCGTACCGCCGTTTGGCCCGGTCATGATCGAAAAGGCCATTCAGATAGCGCCGCCCTTGCCCGCGCCCACCCTGGCGCCACCGCCAACCCTGGCGCCGACGGCCACGCCGATCGAGGAGTAATCAACGGACTTGACAACGGACGAACGGATTGAGAACGGATGCGGTCAACGGACTTGACAACGGACAAACGGATTGGGAACGGATTGTGAACCTGCTACCTGCTACCTGTCTACCTGCTACCTATCTACCAATTACCAGTGTACCGATCCCTGGAACTGACCTATGAACACCGCTAACGCCTATCATCGACTGCTGGCGTTTCTCCGGCCGCTCGGTCGGCAGCTGCGGCTGCGCTGGGGTATCGAGTCGCTCATGCGCGGCGCGTGGCCGTCGTTAGCGGCTGCCGCCGTCGTGTTGCTTGCCGGGCGGTTGTGGCCGGTGGATGGCTACCGCGTCGCGGCAGGTGGCTTACTCCTCGTGTGCTTGATCGGATGGGCAATCTACAGCGCTGCCCGGCCTATTCGACCGTTCACCATCGCCCGGCGCGTCGATCGTGAGCTCGGCCTGCGCGATCGGCTGGCGACGGCGCTCTTGCTTTCCAATCCGCAGTACCGGCTGCCGCCCGGTTTCGACCGCGCGCTCGCAGCGCTGCAAATGGACGATGCGTTAGAGGCGGCCCGCTCGATCGATTCGCGCCGCGCGCTTCCGATCCGTTTCGATCGCGCGCCGCTCGTGCGCGCCGGGCTGGCGCTGTTCGCCGGTATTGCCTTGTTAGCGCTGCCCAACCCGATGGATGCGATCGTGGCCGAACGTGTGCAAGTGGCGCAGGCGGCCAAGACCGAAGCCGAGAAACTGGCCGAGCTGGCTGAAGAGGTCGAGACGAATCAGACGCTGAAGCCTGAAGAGAAAGCCGAGTTATTAGCGCAGCTGCGACGCCTGACCGAGCAGCTCAAGTCGAATCCCGGTGATGCTAAAAAAGCGCTGGCCGATCTCGCCGAATTCCAAGAGCAATTACGCGCGCAACTGAACCCGGCCGCCCCGACGGAAGCGGCCGCCCTGGACGCGCTTGCACAGCAGTTGGCGCAACTGGCCCAGGCGCAAGAAGCCCCCGAGGATGCGGCGGAAGCGGCGCAGCTGCTGGAGCAACTTGCAGCGGAACTGGATCAGCTTTCGCCTGAACAGCGCGAGGCGCTGGCTGGCGCATTAGAGCGCGCAGCGTCGCAGACCGCCGGCAGCAATTCGGAGCTGGCCAGCGCGCTTTCGGCGCTGGCGCAGGCCGCGCGATCTAGTGCGACCGGCCAACAGGCGCGTCAAGCGGGCGCGCAAGCCGGCGAAGCGCTGCGTGAAGCAGCCAAGCGCGAGGCGCTGCAGCAAGCGTTAGCGCGCGCCTTGAACCAGGGCGAAGCCAGCCAACGCGCGCTCGCGCAGGCGTCTGCAAGTGATGGTCAGGCGCAGGCTCAAGGACAGGGTCAAGGTCAAGGGCAGGGGCAAGGTCAGGGCAATCAGGCAGGTGGAGGAGGCGGCACAACTGCCGATGCCCTGCCGCCGGGTGTACGCACGGGTTCGGCGAACCCACCTACCGATCCCAACAAGCCCTTCGGAACCGGCGAACTCGATACGGTGTACGCGCCGATCGGCGCAGGCGAGGGCCGCGAGGAATTGGTCGAGGGCCAGCCAGGGCAGGATGGGCAGACGACAACAAATGAGGGCCAAGCGCCTCAGCCCGGCTCGAGCAATCCCGCGCTCGTCCCGTACAGCCAGGTGTATCAACAGTATCTCCAGATTGCCGGGCAGGCGATGGAGCGGGCATACATCCCGGTCGGGTTGCAGGACTACGTGAAAGAGTATTTTAGTCAGCTAGAGCCATAGAGCGCTATACGCACCACGCAATACGTAATACTTGCAGCGTAGTACATATTGCGTAGGAGGAACACTTTGTGATCGAATCCGCCATCACGCCCGATCAATTCACTGCCACCGCCCACGCCATCGAGCGCGAAGTGGGCAAGCTGATCGTCGGCCAGCGCGAGATTGTGCGCCAGACGCTGATCACCTTGATCGCGGGCGGCAATGCGCTGCTGGAAGGCGTGCCCGGCCTGGGCAAGACGATGCTGGTGCGCACGCTGGCGCAGGTGTTGGATTGCAAATTCAGCCGCATCCAGTTCACACCTGATCTAATGCCGGCGGACATTGTGGGGACGAATATTTTAGTTGAAGACGAAGGCGGGCGGCGGCGTTTCCAATTCGAGCCGGGGCCGGTCTTCGCCAATCTGGTGCTGGCCGACGAGATCAACCGCGCCACACCCAAGACGCAGAGCGCGATGCTGGAAGTGATGCAAGAGCACAGCGTCACGGCAGCCAAGATCACGCATCGGTTGGAGGAACCGTTCTTCGTGCTGGCGACTCAAAACCCGCTGGAGATGGAAGGCACTTATCCATTGCCCGAAGCGCAGCTCGATCGTTTCCTCTTCAAGCTCAACGTCGCCTATCCGAGCGTCGATGAGCTGGTGACGATTGCCGATCGCACCACGGGGCAGGCAATTCCACAACCGCAGATCGTCGCCGATGGCCGAGCGGTGATGGCGATGCAGCAGCTGGCGCGCGGCGTGCCGATCGCGCCGCACGTGACCGAGGCGGCGGCGCGTCTGGTGCGCGCCACGCAGCCGCAAGACGCCGCCGCGCCCGATATCGTCAACCGCTACGTCAGTTGGGGGTCCAGCCCGCGCGGCATGCAGGCGCTGATCCTGGCGGGCAAGATCAGCGCCCTGCTGGACGGCCGCTACAACGTGGCAATCGACGATCTGCGCCAGGCCGCTCTGCCCGCGCTGCGCCACCGGCTCATCCTCAACTTCGAAGCGCAGGCCGAGCGCGTGAGCGCCGACCAGATCGTGGAGAAGCTGAGCGAGCAGGTGTTGGAGTAAAGAGTGAAACGCAAAACGTGAATTACGTACACGCATCACGTTTCACGCCTCACGTCTCACATGCCGATGACTGAACCATTACTCTCCCCAACCTTCCTCGCCATGCTCGATCGGTTGACGCTGGCCAGTCGCCGCGCGCGCGCCGGACAATTCAAAGGCGAGCGGCGCAGCCCGCGCCGAGGTGGCAGCGTCGAGTTTGCCGACTTCCGCGAATACACGCCGGGCGATGATTTTCGGCAAATCGACTGGAATGCCTACGCGCGGCTGGAGCGGTTGTTTCTGCGGCTGTTCGTCGAGGACGAAGACGCGACGGTTCACCTCATCCTCGACGCCAGCCAGAGCATGGACTGGGGCCAGCCCGCCAAGTGGGTTTATGCGCAACGTATCGCAGCCGCGCTGGGTTACGTGGCGCTGATCGGGATGGATCGTCTGGTCGGGATGGCGCTGGGCGGGCTGCATCCCTCGCCTTCCAGGCGAGAGGTCGGCGGCGAAGTTTTTCCGCCGCATCGCGGCAAGAAACAGGCGCTGGCCTGGTTCGATTGGCTGTCCGCGCTTCGACTTGGCGGGCAGGTGTCGCCGCTGACGGGTCTGACTTACTACGCCGCCAACGTGCGCCGCGCCGGGCCGCTCATCGTCATCAGCGATTTGATGGATGACGGCTGGCGCGAGGGCATTCAGCTCCTGGCAGGTCAGCATTACGAAGTGACGGTGCTGCACATTTTAGCGCCGCAGGAAATCGATCCAGAATGGGAAGGCGACCTGAAGCTAATCGACAGCGAAACGGCGGCTGCGGTCGAGATCACCGCCGATTTTGATCTGTTGTCGCGCTACCGGTCGCGCGTGCAGTCCTGGCAGGCCGAGTGGCGGCAATTCTGCGCCGCGCGCGCGCTCAACTACGCGCCGATTGAAACCGCCTTGCCCTTCGAGGATTTGGTGCTGGCCTTCCTGCGCGAACGAGGAGTCTTAAGGTGAGCAGTGACCAGCGATGCGTGACTCACGCATCACGCATCACGTTTCACGCTTCACGGTTACGATGAACTTCCTTACCCCACTTGCCTTCGCACTGGCCGCGTTGTTGCCCATCGTCGTCGCGTTATACTTCTTGAAGCTGCGGCGTGAGGAACAGCGCATCTCTTCCACGTACTTGTGGCGGACGCTCGTGCGCGATACCGCCGCCAATGCGCCGTGGCAACGCCTCAAGCCGAGCTGGCTGCTGCTGCTGCAACTGTTGTTCCTCGCCGCGCTCATCTTCGCGCTGGCTCGTCCGTTCAGCTGGAGCGAAGCGGCGGCCGGCTCGCATCTGATCCTGGTGATCGACGCCTCGGCCAGCCTGGGCGCGACGGACGCTTCGCCGAATCGATTGGCGCAAGCAGCGGCCGAGGCGCGGCGGCTGATCGAGCGCTTGCCGCGTTCCGCGCGCGTGACGCTCATCGAAGCGGGCGCTCAGGTGCGCGTGCCCGTCTCCGGCGCGAGCGACTTCGGCGCGGCGCTGACCGCGTTGGATGCCCTGCGCCCCGGCTGGTCCGGCGCCGATCTGGTTTCGGCGTTGACGCTGGCTGCCGCGATCGCCGCCCGCGAACCCGATAGCGAGGTGGTGATTCTGTCCGATGGGCGCGTCCGTCTGCCGGACACAACCCAGTTTACGCTGCCGGGGCGCGTCCGCTATATCCCAATCGGATCGGAGAACAACAACCAGGCCATCGGGGCGTTCGCGCTTGAGCCTGAAGCCGGTGGTCGCAATGTGACGGCCTTTGTGCAGGCGGTGAACTACTCGACCAGGGACGTGCAGCGGCGGCTCGTGTTATACGCCGATGGGCAGTTGCTGCTGGCGCGCGAGGCCGTGTTACCGGCGGGCAAGGCGCAGGCGTTCACGCTGCCGGGCCTGCCACGCGAGACGCGATCGTTTGAAGCGCGGCTGGAAGGCCAGGATTTTCTCTCGACCGACGATCGCGCCTGGGCGGTCTCGCCGTCTGCTGAAAAGATCGATGTGCGGATCGTCGGGCCGGGCAATCGATTCCTGGAGACGGCGCTGCGCCTGATGCCTAATGTCGAGATCACGCTCGCGCCGTCCGAGCAACCAACCAGCCAACCAACCATCGAACCATCCAACCAGCCAACTACTCAATCATCTTCTCAACTCACCATCTTCGATTCATTCGTCCCGTCCGACGCACTGCCCGGCGGGAATCTGTTGTTCATCGCGCCGCCGCGTTCGACCGAGGTCTTTTCGGTGACGGGCCGCATCGATGCGCCCGTGCCCGCGCCCGTCACGAGCGATGATCCATTGCTGCGTTACGTGGAGGTGCACGACGTGGCCGTGCAGGATGCCGCGCGCCTGGCGCTGCCCGCCTGGGGCCGCGCCGCCATCGTCGATACCCGGACGGGCGCGCCCTTGCTCGTGATCGGAGAGCAGGCGGGCCGCCGGCTGGCCGTGCTCGCTTTCGATCTGCGGCGCAGCGATTTGCCATTGCGGGTAGCCTTCCCGATCTTGATCGCCAACCTGGTCGATGCACTGGCGCCGGGCGGCGTTGCGGGTGTTCCGGCCAGTGTCGAGCCGGGTCGGCCGTTGGCGATTCCTGCACCGCCGCAGGCCAGCGCGATCATCGTGCGCGCGCCCGATGGTCAGGCTTACACGCTGACGCCTGCGCAAGGCAACGCCGTCTTCGAACAGACCGATCGGCCGGGCGTGTACGAGATCGAGGTACAAGACAGCTCGGGCCAGGTCCAGGCGTTGAGTCGTTTCACCGTCAACCTGTTCAACCCGGATGAATCTGCGATAGCGCCGCGCGAAACATTGCCCATTGCCGGCGCCGATGCTGCCGGCGCGCAAGCGTTGCCGCGCGCGCGGGACGAGTGGTGGCAACCCGTCGCCTGGCTTGCGCTGATCGTGCTCGTGGCGGAATGGCTGCTGGCGCATCAGGGGCAGGTGGCGTGGCTGCTGCGTAGAATCACGTCCAGAGTTGGAAGTTCACCGCTGAGACGGTGAGCGGGCCCTTAGACCTCCGAGGTCTTTGACAAGCGGTTGCGTCTCGCAGATCACTTGCAGGAGCTGGCTTGCGTCGCAGCGCGTTATCGGTGTAGACCTCGGAGGTCTGGCCGCGCCGCGCTGGCCGCGGTGTTCGGAAACGATTGAAGTCGTCACTACAAACACTTTTCACTTAATCACTTATCACGTTTCACTTTTCACGTTTCACTCTCATGTCTCTTTCCTTCCTCAACCCAACCGCCCTATACGCGCTGCTCCTGCTGCCCCCGCTGCTGGCTTTGCCGTTCGTGGGCCGCCGCGCTGCGTCGCGCACCGCCAACTTTTGGACGGGGCTGGCGCTGCGCACGTTGGTATTGCTCGGGCTGATCCTGGGCCTCGCCGGCACGCAAGTGGTTCAGGCGGTGCACGATACCACGGTCGTGTTCGTCGTCGATCATTCCGATAGCGTTCCGCAGACCGAGCAAAAACGCGCCGAGGACTTTATCCGCGCTTCGCTCGCGGCCATGCAAGCGGGCGATCGCGCCGCCGCCGTCGTGTTTGGCGAGGATGCGCTGGTCGAGCGGTTGGCTTCGGACGAGACGGCGCTCGCGTCTCTCACTTCCGTCCCGCGCACGACGCACACGAGTATTGCGGCGGCGCTGCGCCTGGCGCTGGCGCTCTTCCCCGAAGAGACGCACAAGCGCATCGTGTTGCTCTCGGACGGGCTGGAAAACATCGGGCACGCCGCCGATCTGATTGACCTGGCCGTGGCGCGCGGGGTACAAGTCGACGTGCTGCCGCTCAGTCCGGCCAGCGGTCAGGTCGAAGCGTATCTCGACGCGCTCGAAGCGCCGGCGACGGTTCGCCAGGGTCAGGCGTTTGAAGTCGTCGCCGTGGTGCATAGCGCCAGCGGCGGGCCGGCCTCGGTGCGCTTATTCGGCGATGGGGCGCTGATCGCCGCGCGCGACTTGACGTTGCAACCCGGCGATCAGCGCGTCAGTTTCTCGCTCACCGGCGATGAGACGGGCTTTCACCGCTACACGGCGGAACTGCAAGCCGCGAACGATACGCTGCTGCAAAACAACAGCGCCTCGGCCTTCACCGTCGTTCACGGCCCGCCGCGCATTTTGCTCGTCGACAATGGCTCCGACGACGCCGACAACCTGATCGACGCGCTGAACTCGGCGGACATCGAACTGGAGCGCGTCGCGCCGGCTGCGCTTTCCGGCGACTTGACGCAGCTCTCCAACTACGACGCGATCTTCCTCATCAACATCCCTGCCAAAGCTTTACCCGATGCGGCGCTGGCGGCCTTGCCGGCTTATGTACGCGATCTGGGGCGCGGGCTGGTGATGATCGGCGGGCCGGAGGCTTACGGCGCAGGCGGTTACCTGCGCACGCCGCTCGAAGCGGCGCTGCCGGTGGATATGGATGTGCGCTCGCGGACGCAAGAGCCGAACCTGGCGCTGGTGTTCGCGATCGACAAATCGGGTTCGATGAGCCGTTGCCATTGCGACGATCCGGACGCCCGGCCCGGCAGCTACGCGCGCATCGAAAGCGGGCTATCCAAAGTCGATATTGCCAAGGACGCCGTGTTGCAGGCGGCGCGCGCGATTGGCCGCGCCGATTACCTGGGCGTCGTCGCGTTCGACGCCAACGCAGTGTGGGCGCTGCGGGTGCAGCAGCTAGCCGAGCCGGAGATTCTTCAGCAGCAGATCGGGGGTATCCGCGCCGAGGGGCAGACCAACATTTTTGCCGGTTTGAGCGAAGCGGAAGCGGCGCTGGAGCAGACGCCGGCCCGTCTCAAGCACGTCGTCTTGTTGACCGATGGCTGGAGCCGTTCGTTCGAATACGATGCGCTGGCGCGTCGGCTGCAAGACAAAGGCATCACTTTATCCGTCGTTGCGGCGGGCAACGGCTCGGCGACGTATCTGGAGCAACTGGCGCGGCAGGGTGGGGGGCGTTACTATTCGGCGCGCACGATGACCGAAGTGCCCAGCCTGTTCTTCAAGGAAACGGTCGAGGCGGCTGGATCGTACATCGTCGAAGAGCCGTTTTACCCCGCGCCGGGGAGCGCCACGCCGATCCTGCGTGGACTGGATGTGACCCGTCTGCCCGCGCTGCGCGGTTACAATGGGACGACCCCGAAATCGAGCGCGCAAGTGTCGTTGGTCAGCGCCCGCGGCGATCCGCTCCTGGCGACCTGGCAATACGGGTTAGGGCGCGCGGCTGCCTGGACCTCGGACGTGAAAGGGCAGTGGGCCACCGAGTGGGTGGCGTGGGAGGGTTTCAACGCCTTCGTGGCGCAACTGACGAACTGGGTCTTGCCGCAGCCGGCCGATGCCGGCTTGCAGACGGCGCTCATGACCGATGGCGAACAGACGCTGCTGGAAGTGACATCGACCGATACGACCGGACGGCCGCGCGACTTGCTTGATACGCAGGCGACGATCGTCGGCCCCGATGCTTCAACCGGCTCCGATCGGGTTTTGGCTTCGCAGGCGATCACGCTGACCCAGGTTGCGCCAGGACGCTATCGCGGCCAGTGGTCTGCCGCGCAGCCTGGAACCTATCTCGTTCAGGTCACGCAGCGGGATGCCGCCGGCACGCCGGTTGCCAGCGCGACGACCGGTCTGGTCGTGCCGTACTCGCCTGAATACAAATTGCTGGGCGAGGCGGCCAGCGTGTTGCCGGAGCTGGCTCGCGCGACAGCCGGGCAAAACATCGTCGAGCCGGCGTTGGCCTTTGCGCCACTGGCGCGACCCGCTGCGCGCGCCCAACCCATCTGGCCGGCGCTCCTCTTGATCGCGGCGCTATTGTTCCCACTCGATGTAGCGGTGCGGCGCTTGCGTCTCACGCGGGGCGATGCGCGGCGACTGTGGGTCTGGCTGCGCGCGCCATGGGAGCGCGGGCGAATGGCGGGTGCGCCTCGGCCGCGTGTGTTGGGAACGCTGTTCGCCGCTCGCGATCGGGCGCGCGGTTCGCGTATGCGGACGATCACGCCGCCTGCGCCCCCGGCGCTGGAACAGAAGCCACTCAGCGGGGTATCCACCGAAAGTAAAGAGCGACCCCAGACGACATCTGCTTCGCCTGAGGCGATGGCCGAGCGGCTCAAGAAAGCCAGGGAGCGCGCGCGCCGCTCGCGCTCAACTTAACGACCTCAAAGAGACTGTCTAAAACTCACCACCAAGGCGCGAAGCCGCCAAGAAACACCAAGAAAACCTTAGTGCTGCTTTGTGTCTTGGTGGCTTGGTGGTTAAATTCGCCCCTTGAGACAAGCTTTAACTCAGCCCGTTGCGCGCAATCACTTGCGCGTACCACTTGCCGCTATCTTTCAGTGTGCGCTGTTGGGTATCGAAATCGATGTGGATGAGACCGAAGCGTTTGTCGTAACCGTGCGCCCACTCGAAGTTGTCCATGAGCGACCATACGAAGAAACCTCGGAGTGGGACGCCATTTTCGATCGCTTGAGCGGCTGCCCTGAAATGTTGTTCCAGGTATGCGATTCGCCGCGGGTCGTGAACGCCCCCGTCGGGGGCGACTTGGTCTCGATACGCTGCGCCATTCTCGGTGATGTAGATTGGCGGCACAGGGTACTCGCGGTGCAGCTGGTGTAACAACCGCTGCAGCGCCGGCGCATGAACTTCCCAGCCCATCTCGGTGTACTCAGCGCCCGGCGCCTGGGCAACGTGCCGGCCCGCGCCGTCGAGCAAGCGGCGGCTATAGGAGTTGATGCCGAGGAAATCGATCGGTTGCGCGATCAAGGCTAAATCGTCTGGCTGGACGTCTGGCGCGTTCGCGCGCTGCGCGGCCCAGGCCTCAGCCGGATACTGCCCGCGTAGGATTGGATCAAGGTACCAGCCGACCGTCTTCTGCCATACGCGCTCGATAGCGGCGCGGCTGGCCGGCGTGTCTTCTGTCGCCTCTACCGGCCAGGCATCGAGCACGATGCCGATTTCGAGGTTGGAATGGACGGCCCGCATCGCCCGCAACGCCAGCCCGTGCGAGAGCAGCAGGTGGTGCGCGGCTTGGAGGGCCAACTTTTCATCTTGTAACCCCGGCGCGTGCCGACCTTCCTGGTGGCCGACGTACGCGACGACGTGCGGCTCATTGTGCGTCATCCAGTGCGGCACGCGGTCGCCGAGGTGTTTCACCATCACCGCGGCGTAGTCGGCAAACGCCTGGCACGTGTCGCGCGCTCCCCATCCGCCACGCTCCTGCAACGCCTGCGGCAAGTCCCAGTGATACAAGGTGATATACGGTTGAATGCTGGCTTCCAGCAGCGCATCCACGAGGCGACTGTAGAAGTCGAGGCCAGATGGGTTGATCGGCTCGACGCCTGCCGGCAGCACGCGCGGCCAGGAGATAGAGAAGCGGTAGGCGTGCAGCCCGATCTGCTTCATCAAGCCGATATCTTCGCGCCAGCGGTGGTAATGGTCGCACGCCACGTCCCCGGTGTCGCCATGGGCGATCTTGCCTGGCGTATGGGAGAAACGATCCCAGATCGATTCACCCTTGCCGTCGGCGTCCCACGCGCCCTCGATCTGGTATGCGGCGGTGGCGGCCGCCCAGATGAAATCATCGGGGAAGGAGATCCTCCGTTCGTTCACGAGTTCACCTCAAGTAAGTTGGTTAGCGCTCGGGCGCCCTCGAGCGTCGCGGGTATGTCCAGTCCGGTATAAAACTCCCAGGTCTCACTGTGCGTGGTCGATTGGCCCGGTTCCAACCGCAGCAGCGGCGCCACGGTCTCCAATTCCACAAAAGCATCGTTACAATACACTTCGGCGTTGCAGTTGAAATCGGGGTGAGGTTGTTCGGCGCGCGGATCGAACCACTTGCGGAAGAAGACGCCGTTGCGCAAGTAGCCGATCCAGCCGTGCCGATTCAGATAACCGATTTTGCACGGCGGCAATTGAGCCTCGGCCCGAAACAAAATGAACTCATCGTGCAGCTCCAGGCGCGGATCATCCCAACGCGCGTACGGCCACAGTGCAAGGTGTCGGTTGGGTAAGACGTTATCGCCGTTCAAGCCGCCGATCGGCTGCGGTAGGAGCGCGAGGCCGCCCAGCGGCAGCTGGGTGATCGCCCAGGGCGCACATTCGATCGGCCAGACCCCTTCATTCTTGAGCGCATGCTGAAGCGTGACGACAGGGCGATCGGCGTGCAGCTGCACTTGGATGCACTTGCGGATACTCGTGGCGGTTTCCACCGGCCCGCGCAGCCGCACCCCGTCGCCGATCGTTTCGAGCGATAGCCCAGCGGTATCGGGGACGGAGGAGCGCGCCAACGCCTCCGGCGCGTGCCACAGTCGATGCCCGCCGTAGATAAAGTAGTCGCCGTACGGGGTCGGCCATTTCACGTCGGGGAGTTCGGCCAACAAGTTCTCATCCGAGCCGGCCAGGAACAGCCGCACGATGCGCGGGCCGGCTTCGGCCAGGAACTCCAGTTGCAGATGTCGGTTACCGAGGCCGCCGGTGGGCAGGCCGTGGAAATCTGAGCTCATTATGAACTCGCCGTATGCAGCTCTGAATGGATCGGGTGAAAAGTCACGGTCGAGCTGGCTGTGACTCGTGGATCGTCCTGGCCGTGGCGGTTATTGGTAAGACAGGGTGAAGTCCAATCGAGTCGCGACCGGCCCCAAATGTCGCTCAATGACGGCGGCGATATCGGGTTCGGGCGTGGCGAGCACCTCAACCCAGACCGCCGCCAGCGCTTCGGTGAGTCGATTTTCGACCAGGCCCCACAGCGTGAACGGCGGAAACGGGCGACCCAGACGCAGACTCTCGCTGACGACCTGATAGAACGGATCGCGAGCAAACGTCTCGCCGGTCAACACGTCCAGGTGGGTCGGCAACAGGCCGGCTTTCTCGAAGATGATGTTCTGCGCGGTTGGGTTGGCCAGGAATTGCACCAGCGACAGCGCGAGTTCCGGCTGGCGGGTATGCTTCCAAATTCCGAGGTGTGATCCGCCCACGTAAGCCGTGCCGGGTAGCCGCGTGCTGCTGGCGTTAGCCAATACCTCCGGGGCAGCGCTGTTCGCGCGTAACAGCCAGGCGCCGCTCACCGTCACCGCAGCCTGTCCCTTCCAGAACAGCTCATCCGATTCGAGTTCAGCCAGATCGCGCGCCGACGGCGCAAGGTGGCGGGCAAGGTCGAAGTACGCGCCGAAGCCTGCCCTGGCCGGCGGCTCCATGAACGTGGTGCGCTTCCGGTCCAGCGCGACGAAATCGCCGCCGGCGCCCCAGACCCAGCTGGCCGCGTTGTGCAGCGTCATCCGCGAGCGGCGCGTGGGCACGACCCAGGGAATGGGCACACCGGCCGCTTGAAGCTGGGCGAGCGTTTGCTTCAGCGCGGTTGTAGTCTGAAAGGCGGTCTGCGGATCGATGCCGGCGCGTTCCACAATATCGCGGCGATAGTACAGCACGCGCGTGTCGGCCTGCCACGGAATGGCCCAGGTGAGGGTCGGCATCTGCTGGCTATGCGGCGTGCTGCTGCTCCAGGCCGCCGGCAGGAAACGCGCCACTCCCCCAATGCGCGTGATATCTGCGCCGACGAAGGGGCGCAGCGCGTTCATGCTGACGAACTCGCTGACCCACGTGCTGCCGAGCTCCGAGACGTCCGGCCCGTCGCTGTACAACGCCACCCGGACGAATTCGGCCCAGGCGCCGCGCCAGGGCATGATGTGGAGCCGCACTTCGCAATGACGCTCGGCTTGAAATTGCTCCAGCAGCGTCTGCACGGCTTCGGTGTAGGGGGCGCCGTGATCCATAATCGATAATTCAAGCATGCTGGCCTCCGAGTACGACCAGAACGTGATGGGTCAGGCCGTCTTCAAACAGGGGCAGCGTGCTGCCCGAGATAGACCTGCCGTCAACCAGCACTGATTTTACACCCTGACACACGTATTCGGGGTTTTGGACTTCGATGCGGTACACCGCGTTTCTGAAGCGCCGGGTGACTTTGAAGCCGTCCCACGTATGCGGGATGCACGGCTCTACCCGCAGCCCGGTGTACGTTGGCCGGACGCCTAGAATGTGCTTCGTTCCGGCTTGATAAACCCACGAGGCCGTTCCGGTGAGCCAGCTATTGCGCGCCAATCCAAACTGGGGGTGCTCGTCGCCGAGGATGTTTTGTGGGTAGACGTACGGTTCACACTCGAACTCGTCGATGCAATCGTTCTTCGCCGCCGGGTTGATTTGAGTGTAATACTCAAACGCCCGATCGCCGTTGCCGAGCAACGTCTCGGCGATCATCACCCAGGGGTTGGCGTGCAAGAAGATGCCGCCGTTCTCCTTCGCGCCAGGCGGGTAGGTGGTTATCCCGCCCTTGGTCGGATCGTGGCCGTCGAAGCCGGGTGTGCTGAGCTTGATGCCGTTGCGCGTGTTCAGCCGGCGCTGCACCGCCTCGAGCGCCTGGGCGGCCCGGTCGGCCGGGGCGAAGCCGGAAATCACCGGCCACGACTGCGCGTTGAGCTGAATCTGTCCCTGGGCGTTGATATGCGAGCCAAGCGGTTGCCCATCAAAATCGAAATAGCCCACGTACCACGCGCCATCCCAGGCGTGCGCGTTGACCTGCGTGCGCATGGCTTCATAGTAAGCGGTGTACTGGGCGACGGCGGCGCTGTCGCCCCGATGCTGCATCAGTTCGATCATTTCCAACAGCGCTTTGCCGTACAGGTTGGCCGTAAAGAGCGATTCGGCTCCGGTAGCCAGGTTGACTGTATCGTTCCAGTCGGCAAAACCCAGCAGCGGCAGGCCGTGCTTCCCGAGATCGCCGTGTGTAAACTCGATTGCGCGCCGCAGATGATCGAGCACGCTGCCGCTCTCCAGCGGCGTATCGCGTTTGTCTTTTTCGTAGTAGGGGATGACCTCATCCAGGAATGCGAAGTCGCCGGTTTCTTTCAAGTACGCCGTGACCGCCAGGATGATCCACAAGTGATCGTCGCTGTAGTAGTGCGGCCGGTCATCCCGCTCAAGCGAATCGCCCACGGCGCCGATCATCGTCAGCGGATTGAGCTGGTGCATGGCCGAACCGTTGCGCTGCTGCACGTGCAGCAGCTGTTTGATCAGCGCCTTCCCTTCGTGGGGGACGCTCGCCAAAATGCCCATCACATCCTGCGCGCTATCGCGGAACCCGATACCCCGATCGCCAAAGCCGAGCTGGTACAGCGAGAGATAACGCGACCACTGCTTGGTGATGTAGCATTGTCGAGGATTGTGGACGTTCAGCATGCGGTTCATGCTGGCGTCCGGCGTTTCCACTTGCATCTTGGCAAGATACTCATCCCAGAACGCGCTGAGACGCTGGAGCGCGCCGTCCACCTCCGACTCATCCCCATACTTATGAATCGCTGGCCGGGCGGCCTCGGCGCTGGGCGCCTGGCCCAGCTGCGTGATCAGGCGTTTGGTCTCGCCGGGCCGGAGCGTTCCCAGGTGATGCAGGAGCGCGGCGATGTTGTCGCCGCGCAGCGCCTCGGAGTTGCTCAGTTCTGGCTGCTGCAGCCCGAGCGGGTTGGCCCACGTGCTATATTCGTTTTCGCCCAAGAACCGCTTGCGGACGGAGTCGAAAGAGGAAACCGGCTGATTCGAGGTGAAGTAGTTGACGCGGATATCGCGGAGCAGGAAGGGATATTGCGTCAGGATCAGCCGCCCGTTCAGGTCGGCGTGAGCGCGACTTTGCATCGTCTGGGGAACCCAATCGGCGTTGGTGAACTGCTTGATCGCGTCGGGATGGGTGTACTCGACGACCGGGATGGCGTCGAGCGTCATAGGCTGGTTGGTGGTGTTGGTGATGCGGATGTCGCGGATGAGACGGTCGTCGCCCAGCGGGACGAAAATCGTTACGTCGGTCCGGATGCCGTAGAATTCCGACACGATCCGGGTGTAACCCAGCCCCACACGGCACTCGTAGCGATCGTACGTATCGAGCGTGGGGACGAAGTAAGGCGAGAAGATGCGATAACCCGCATCCCCCTCCCCGCTCCCTTGCAGGGGGAGGGGCGCAGGGGTGCGGGTGCGCAAGTACAGGGTTTCGCCTTTGAACTCCGAGGCGGGCAGCTGCGGCAGGTACTTGGTGATGCGATTGAGCGATGGGTCACCCTTGCAGATCAGCGATCCGCCGGTGTGATCGATGAAACCGCCAAAAGCCAGCGTGCCGACGTAGTTAATCCACTTCACCGGCGTCTTCGGGTTAGTGATGACATATTCACGTTGTTCGTCGTCGAAGTAACCGTAGTGCATGCAAGCCTCACAAGCAAGTCAACGAAAGTCTCGATCCGCGAAGGCTTTCCGCCCTGAGCAACAAAGGTCTCCCGACCGAGCGGTCAGGAGACCGTACTCGAACAAGGACCTTGATCAGCGACCGTCTCCCGACCGCGCCCCAACAAGGGACTCCATTGTACGCCAGGTATCAAGCTGGCGCTAGTCGGATGGGCAACTGCCGGATGCGCTGTCCGGTGGCGGCGAAGACGGCGTTCGCTACCGCCGGGGCAATCGGCGGCACGCCCATCTCCCCCACGCCTTGCGGCGCGCGCGCGCTCGGCGCGAGGTACACCTCGATGCTGGGCATTTCGTCGAGCCGCAAAATCGGATAATTGTGGAAGTTGCTCTGCTGCACGCGCCCGTTTTCGATCGTGATCTGCCCCTTCAACGCCGCCGTCAGCCCCAACACGATGCCGCCTTCCATCTGAGCCTCGACCATGCTCGGATTGATCACGGCGCCGCAGTCGATGGCACAGACCACCCGGTGAACGCGCACGGCGCCGTTTTCGACGGAGACCTCGGCCACTTGCGCGACGTGCGTGACGCCCCAGGTGGTGTGGCAGGCGATGCCCCGGCCCCAGCCTTCGGGCAGCGGCTGGCTCCAGTCGGCTTTCTCCGCGACCACGTCAAGCACTTCGCCCAACGGTGAGTCTTCGAGCAGTTGGCGGCGCAGCTGGTACGGGTCTTGTCCGCCGGCGGCTGCCAGTTCGTCCAGGAAGCACTCGTTGACGAACCCGTTCTGCGTGTTGAACACCGAGCGCCAATAACCGACAGGGATCGGGAGGTCAGTCGCCAGCGCGCGCGCCTGCTGCGACAGGCGGTATGGCAGATCGGATGCGCCGTGAAGCAGGCCCTGCGCTGAGTCGATGGGTGAAGCGGCGATGAGATGCAGCCACGTGATGGGTGTGCCTTGCGCATCCAACCCGGCGCGCAGCCAGTGCAGGCTGGCCGGGCGATAGAAGTCGTGCTGCACGTCGTCTTCGCGAGTCCACACGACTTTGACCGGAGCGCCGACGGCCTGGGAAACCTGCACCGCTTCCGATACATAATCGACCCTGATACGCCGGCCGAACGCGCCGCCGATCAGTGGAACATGGATGTGGACGTCGTCTCGTGGGAGTCGGCTGGCGGTGACGGCGCTGCGCTGCGCGTCTTGCGCGCTCTGAGTCGGCGCCCATACGTCGGCGCGGTCGGCGCGCACATCGGCCAGGCAGTTCATCGGCTCCATCGAGGCGTGAGCCAGGTAGGGCGCCTCGTATGTCGCTTCGACGATCGTCGCCACGCCAGGCTCGCGGCCATCACCGCTAGTCGCGCGTCGCTCTTCGATCCGCTGGGCCAACAGCGCGCGAATACGCGCGCTGTTCAAGTCGGCGTTCTCGCCTTCGTCCCATTCAACCGACAGCGCCTGCCGGCCTTGTAGCGCGGCCCAGGTGTTCTCGGCGACGACGGCGACGCCGGTATCGATCGACACCACGTCGCGCACGCCCGCGACCGCTTTAGCCGCGTCGGCGTCGAACCGCGCCACCGTTCCGCCGAAGACGGGGCAGCGCGCAACCGTCGCCACGAGCATATCGGGAACACGCAGGTCCAGGCCAAAGAGGGCGCTGCCGGTCACCATGGCCGGATTCTCCAGGTTTCCCAGGCGCGCGCCGATCAGCTTGAAGTCTTTGGGGTCTTTCAGTGGAACGGAATCGGGCACGGGCAACGTCGCCGCCAGTTCGGCCAGTTCACCGTACGTCAGCGTGCTCCCGCTGTCGGGATGTACGACGGTTCCGTTTTCGGCCCGGCAACTTTCCGGATCGACGCCCCACTGTTGAGCGGCGGCGGCGATCAGCATCTGGCGCGCCCGCGCGCCGGCCCGGCGCAATGTGCCGTAACTGTCCTGAACGCTTACGCTGCCGCCGGTCACTTGATCGCCGTAGATGGGATCGGCCGGCGCTTGCTCGAAGCGAACTTTGGTCCAATCGGCTTCCAATTCTTCGGCGAGGATCATCGGCAGCGCGGTCCGCACGCCCTGGCCCATTTCAGATCGATGGACGACGACGGTCACGTTGCCGGCCGTGTCGATCTTCAAGTAGGAGTTGAACTCCAGGGTTTTGCTGGGGATGGGCGCCGGCGTCGGCGAGGGTAGGGCGGTCGGTTCGAGCGTTGGCGCCAATGACGGTTCGGCGGTCGGGGTTGGGCCAGCCTGGCACGCAGCCAGGTCAAAGGCGATCACCAGCCCGGTTCCGGCGCCGGCGGCGACCTTGATGAACTCGCGCCGGTTGAGTGTGGCTCGAGGTTTCATCGTCCACCGCCATCCACGACGCGGTGGATCGCGCGGCGAATGCGCTGGTACGTCCCACACCGGCACAAAATGCCCGACAGCGCCGCATCAATCTCGGCGTCGGTCGGGTGAGGAGTGTGGGCCAAGAACACCGCCGCGGCCATGATTTGCCCCGGCTGACAATAGCCGCACTGCGGCGCCTGCTCTTCGAGCCAGGCGATCTGCAGCGGGTGACGCCCATCGGGCGAGAGGCCCTCGATCGTGGTGATGCGCTGGCCCTGGAGGTCTCCAATCGGTGTACGGCATGATTGAACCGCTTCGCCCTCCGCATGAACGGTGCACGCGCCGCACAGGCCCATGCCGCAACTGTACTTGGTCCCGGTCAGGCCGAGCGTGTCGCGCAGCATCCACAGCAAAGGGGTTGCGGGATCGGCATCCAGCGTGTGCTCAATCCCGTTGACGATGAGTGTGATGGACATGCCAGTATTCCTCTTTGCCCTGCCCCGCTCCTACACCCCTTTCCCTGAATTTCAAATTGCGGTTACGTCAGTACTGCCTTAACAAGGACTTCTTTTGATTCGCCGCTCTTTGCGCTGTTGCTCGCCGACCGCGTCCGCGCGGTCGGCCAGGACAGACGCCCGCGCGGACGCGGGCTTCGAGCGGTCTTGGTGTCTGCAGGTAACCTGTTAAAAAGCGCAATCCGTGACCGCGCGCAGTATATTACCGCTGAGAACGTACATGTGCCCCACTCGGACGTACGATTACGTCAGTATCGCCTTAACAAGGACCTCTTTTGATTCGCCGCTCTGCGGGGGGATGACGTTGCCCGCGATGGGCGAGCCATTCACGGTGAGCGATACACTGTTGCCCGGCCCGGCCCGCTCGACGGTGATGCGATACGTCTTGCCCTGGAAGACGCGCCTGGCGGAGAAGCCTTGCCAATCGGCGGGGATGGTGGGACTTACGATCAACCCATCGTGCGCGGGCCGGATGCCCAGGATCCACTGTGTGATCGCCACATAGTTCCAGGCGGCGGTGCCGGTCAGCCACGAATTCTTCGCCTCGCCGTGCGTCGGCGCATCGCGTCCGGCGATCATTTGCGCGTACACGTACGGCTCGCAGCGGTGGGTATCGCTGAGGGCTTCACGCGCCGAAGGGTTGATGCACAGGTAATAATCGTATGCCCGATCGCCGTGCCCGGCAATCGCTTCGGCGATCATGATCCACGGGTTGGTGTGGCAGAAGATGCCGGCGTTTTCTTTGTAACCGGGCGGGTAAGACGAGATTTCCCCCAGCTGGACATAGTAGCGCGAGTAGGCCGGCTGTTGGAGGATGATGCCGTGCGGCGTCGCCAGATGTTGGCGCACCGCAGCCAGCGCGCGCTGGGCCTGCCCGTTCTGCAGCCCGATGCCGGCCATGGTGCAGATGCCCTGCGGCTCGATGAAGATTTTGCCCTCGGCGCACTCGTGCGAGCCGACCTTGTCGCCAAAGTGATCGTAGGCGCGCAGGAACCATTCGCCGTCCCAGCCGTGCTCCAGTGTGACGGTTGCCATGCGCGCCGCCGCGTCGCGATAGCGCCGGGCCTCTTCGCGCTCGTCGCGCGCTTCGACGATATCGGCCAGCTCGTTCGCCGCCAGCACGAACAGCCCGGCGATGAACACCGACTCGGCGACCTGGCCGTCTTTGTTCGTGGTGGTCTGAAACGACTCGCCTGGCTGCTCGGAGAATGTGTTCAGGTTGAGGCAATCGTTCCAATCGGCGCGGCCGATCAGCGGCAGGCCGTGCGGCCCTAAGCGATCGAGCGTGTGACGCAAGCTGCGCCGCAAGTGATCGCACAGCGGCCGCTCGGAGCCGGGTCGGTTGTCGTATTCGACCGGCACATCCAGGATGCTCCAGTCGCCGGTCTCCTTCAGGTAAGCGGCCGTCCCCAGAATCAACCACAATGGGTCGTCGTTGAAGTTGCCGCCGACGTCGTTGTTGCCGCGTTTGGTGAGGGGCTGGTACTGGTGATAGGCGCCGCCGCTCTCCAGTTGCGTCGCGGCGATATCGAGGAGGCGCTGGCGGGCGCGCGCCGGGACCATGTGCAGGAAGCCGAGCAAGTCTTGATTCGAATCGCGGAAGCCCATGCCGCGCCCAATCCCTGATTCGTACATCGACGCGGAGCGCGAGATATTGAACGTGATCATGCACTGGTAGGCGTTCCAGATGTTGACCATGCGGTTGGCATGTCCATCCGGCGTCTCGACCTGGAAAATGCCCAGCAGTTCATCCCAGTACGCCTGCAGCCGGTTGAACGCCGCGTCGACGTTGGCCGGGTCCAGGTACTTGGCGATGATCGGCTTGACGGTCCGCTTGTTGATCGTCTGCGAGCCGGGCGGATCGAATTTTTGATCGCGCGGGTTTTCGTGATAACCCAACACAAAGAGGATGCGCTGCGTCTCGCCGGCGGCGAGCGTCACTTTGACCTGATGCGCGCCGATCGGCGCCCAGCCGTGCGCTTCGGAGTTGAACGACTGGCCGCGCTCGACGGCCGCCGGGTTGTCCCAGCCGCGATACGGCCCCAGGAAGCTCTCGCGTTGTGTGTCGAACCCGGCGAGCGGCGCGGAGCAGGCGAAGTAGGCAAAGTGATCGCGCCGCTCCCGATACTCGGTCTTGTGGTAGATCACGCCGTCTACGATCTCGACCTGACCGATGCTGAAGTTGCGCTGGAAGTTCGTCGCGTCATCTTGCGCGTCCCACAGGCAAAACTCGATGCTGGAAAAAACGGACAGGGTCGCGGGCGTCGCGCGGCGATTGGTGAGCTGGAGACTCCAGACTTCCAGGCTCTCGCCCACGGGGACGAAGTAAGTGGTCCGCGCTTCGATTTGACTGCGAATCGACCCGATGATCGTGTAGCCCAGCCCGTGCCGGCAGGTGTAGTCTTCAAGATCGTGGCGGGTCGGCTGCCACGAAGGCGACCAGAACGCGCCGCGCTCGTCGTCGCGCAGATACAGATAGCGCCCACCCAGGTCTAACGGGGCATTGTTGTAGCGATAGCGCGTCAGGCGGCGCAGGCGCGCATCGCGATAAAAGGAGTAGCCGCCAGCCGTGTTCGAGATGATGCCAAAATAATCCTCGCTACCCAGATAATTGATCCAGGGTAGGGGGGTGTCCGGTTGGGTGATGACGTACTCACGGCGGGCGTCGTCAAAGTGTCCGTAGCGCATAGCCCTTCCTGTGAAAGCATAATTGTGGGCGCAGCTTCATTTGCTGTTAACGCCCGGCTGCCCCGGTCGTCTCGTTAAGCGCGTGCTCCATCGCCCAGATGCTCAACGGGCGCATGTACATGCTGGCCCGGAAATCACCGGCGAGGTTGTACGCTTCGGGGGTGCGGAACCAGTAGCCGCGATTGTAGGTGACGTTGTATGCGCCCCAGGCCGTCGCCCAGGCTGCATCGAGCAGTCCCCGGTGGATCATCGACGCGGCCAGCGCGTATGTCGTGCCGACCCACACTTCGCTCGATTGCGCACTCGACATATCGACGGCGCCATCCGGGCGCATGCCGTTCACGGCGCCCATCTCGCCGTCGGCGAAGCGCATGACGTTGTTCTCGTACACCGTCTTTAACGCCGACGCGATGTGATCGTCTGGCGCGATCGGGGCGAGGCCGGCCATGTCAGCGCGCCACTGCCCGGCGAGTTGATCGGCCATGATGCTGTCGGAGTGCGAGCCGCCGCTCGAGTCGTAGTTGTAGTAGGTCCCGTTCCACAGCTTGGCCTCGAAGGTGGCCTTGCCCGTTTCCAGCCAGTCCGTATAGCGCTGCACGTTGGCCGTGTCGCCTTCGAGTTCGCCCATCTCGATTGCGGCTTCCAGCGCGGCGAGCCACAGTCCACCGGTGTAGGCGCTGGCGCCCGACATGACCCAGTCATCATAGGTTTGGTCGGGCACACCGGCATGGTCGGGCAGCCCGTCGCCGTCGGCGTCGAACGCGTGCAGCGCGTCGAGCGCCTGGACGGCGGCCGGCCAGCCGTCATGTACCAGCGCGGCGTCTTGCGTGTAGACGTAGTCGCTCCAGAGTTGCAGCACGAACTTACTGTTGAGGTCTTTCCAGATATTGATGTCGCGCCACACGTAGGCATTCGGCTTCAGCCAGGGGTCTTCTCCCGGCCCGCCGATGTCGTGCGGCGCCATCCCCGGCACCTTGCGCTGCGCGCTCTCGCCGGTCGACTGAACGACCATCATTTCAGCCGGATCGCCGGCGGGGACAGCTGCGACAAAATCGCGGATCAGGCTCTTTTCCAGCTCAGGCCATAATTGCAGCAGCGCGGCTGATCCGTAGAAGTGCACGTCGAACGTGTTGTAGAAGATGTAATCGAAGCACTCCAGGTAGGCGAAGCGCCCGATGCTCTCGCCGGTGGACGGCTCTCCCACTTGTCCGGCCTCCCAGGCGGTCCCGCCGTCGACGAGGTAATACAGCTCGTTGAAGAGCGCCGTCTTGTACCAATCGGGCCGGTCGGGATCGTCGAGAATCGGTTTTTGCCAGGCGTCGATCGCCGCTTCCCATTCGGGATAGCGCGCCAAAGCATCGGCGGCGATGGTGAACGCCTCGCGCCCGGTTGCGCCGTAGAACCGCGTGTAGCGCTTATACCACTGTGTCCCGCTGCCGAATTCGGTGATGGGGAAGTCCCACGCCAGCGCGAAGGGGATGTTGCGCGTCTCGCCGGGGTTCAACTCGATCGTCGCGACCAGCGCCGCCCCAATCGATTCACCGGACTGAGATGGTTCCTGATCGTCGACGTTCTCCAGCGACCCATCGGCGGCGAAGTCCGTCCAGACGTCCGCCCCGTCGGCGGCATCGAAGCGCGTGCGGTAGCTCAACGCCAGCCCCGGCTGTTGCGGCGCGGCGATGGCAAACGAGCCGTCCCACTCTTCACTCACGCTATCACCCGCGCGCGTCAGCACGACGCCGGTCGCGCTATCGCTGCTCACGGTGTAGTTGTAGTTGCCGGCGCGTGGATTCTCGGACCAGGGCCAGCCCACCAGATTTTGCCAGGTGAACATCAATCCCACCGTAAGCGGCTGGTCGGTGGGATTGGCGACGGTCCACTCGAATACGCCGACCGGATAGCTGCTCTCTTGATAATTGCCTGGAATTACCGGCGAGAACTGCATCTGCGTCAGGTGAGCCGGCAGGGCGTCCCATTCGTAATCGAACCAGGCTTTGGGGAACAGCGCGTAATACGTTCCTGCGCCGGTGGGCATGTCCCAATTCCAGGCCGAGAGCGTGTCCGGATTCAAGGGTGATAGGACATGGGCCTGCGTGTCCGCGCCCTGCGCGATGAAGACCGAGAATTGATTGGCGGGCAGGCTTTCGAAGTGATGCGCCCCGACGTCGAGATGCCAGCGCGCGAAATCGCCGCGATAGGTGCGGCCGATCGAGCCGGCGCCCAGCCCGCCGAGCGGCACGCCGGCCCAGGGCCCATCGTCGATCATGTCGTAATCGACGTTCGGCTTCCCGGCCTCTGCATACGGCACACCGATCCCGCGCGACCAGGCCGGCGCGGGGATTACCGGCGGTTCGCCGGACGGCACAACCGGCACAGTAGGTTGGACAGTCGGCGCGGCCGTCGCTGCCGGCGGAGGGGTCGGAGTGATGCTGACGCAGCTGACCACGAGGATAGCGGCAAGACTTAGGGCGATCAGTTTTGAGAACAAGCTTGGGTATTTCATTCTACTTCTAAATCCTTCAAGGCGATAGGATGAAGAGCGTGATGGATTGCCCCGGCAATGTGAGCGATGCGCCGTCTTCGATCGGTTGCGGGTCAAGGGGTTCGGCCTGGTGTTCGGCATCCAGCCGCCAGGCCTCGGCCGGGCCGGAGGGTGTGAAGCCGGCGAGCTGCAGCGGCTTGGTCGCTTCGTCCGGGCCGAGGTTGACGATCATCAAGGTGAGGGCCTGATCGGCGCGGCGCGCGGCGTAGAGACGCACATTCGGATCATCCGACGAAGCATAGACGAGTTCTGAGCCGAAGTGTTGGTACAACGCGTACACGTAGTAGATGGGGCGCGGCCCGCGCGTGGTGAGCATACCCAACCCGCCCGCGCCTTCGAGTGCGAAGTGGGCGACGAAATCGACGCGCTGATTGATCAGGCGACCCAGCACATCGCCCCACCAGATGGCGTTGTAGAGCGAATCGGGCGTGCCCTCTTTGCTCTGCCGATTGCTCCAGTTTGAGTTGACTTCGGTCACGGCGATCGGCAGGTCGCGCCCGGTCGTCTCGCGAATCAGCTGCCGCAGGCGCGGAATGATGCCATCCCATTCCTGGCTGTTCTTCCGTAACTGATTGATCGTCGGGTCGAACTGGCCGAACGGGTAACGATGAAACGAGACGATGTCGACCAGATCGCCGTTGGCGATCAGGAACTCGCGCATCCAGTCTTTGGTGTGCCGGTCGACGGGATTCTCGCCGCGCACGCCGGTGTATTGGTGTGTTTCCGGGCCGATGAGCAGAATCGATGGATCGACGGCCTTCATCGCCAGCGCAAATTCACGCCAGTGTTGATTGAAGGCGTCGGTGTCGTATTCCCACTGCTGGCGGTTGCTGGCGTATAAGCTCGGCTCGTTGCCGATCGCCCAGTACTTGACCCCGTACCCGCGCGTAAGGTTGGCGTAACGCACCCACCTGACGGCGTCTTCGGGCTCGGCCCGATACAGGCGCACGTGCACCATCGGTTCGGCCTGCAACTGGCGACACAGCGCGATGAAGTCGTCGAGTTGCTGTTCGCTCAGCGCGTACTCGTCGCCCCAGTTGCCGCCGGGAAAGCGCAGCAGGGTGAAGCCGCCCTGCTCGATATAAGGTTGCAGCGAGCGCGTGAGGTTCTGCCAGGGGCCGGTGTTGGTGCCGTAAACGAGCGGGTTGATCGCGCCGAGACCCTGCCCGGCGTCCACGAACAGCACGTCAGGGACGGGTGTGGGCGTCGGGGTGAAGGTGGGCAGGGGCATCGGCGTTAGAGTGGAGGTAGGCTCCGCCGTTGCCGACGGCAGCGCCGTCGGCAAGTCTGTTACACTTATTGTCGGCGGGGAAGTTGAAGCCGGCCCCGATGCAGCACAAGCCACGCAAAACAGGAGCAGTAGCACAGCGGGCGGCGCACATTTCACTTACTTAACCGCCCCCTGTGTCAGGCCGGCCACGAAGCGCTTCTGCAGCACGAAGAACATGATGACGACGGGCAGCGTGGAAACCACGGCTGCCGCCGACATGAGCTCGTAGCGGCTTTGCGAGGTGGCGACGCCGAGGAATTGCCGGATGCCCACCGGGATGGTTCGAAGTCCAATCGTGTAGCCAAAGAACAATTCGTCCCAGGCGGTCAGGAAGATGTAGATCGCGGTCGAGACGATGCCCGGCCCGGCCAGGGGCAGGGAGATGCGCAGAAACGCCGTGAAGCGCGTGGCGCCGTCGACCATCGCTTGCTCTTCCAGATCGGGCGGCAACGACGCGAAGAACCCGCGCAGGATCCAGAGCGAGATCGGCGTAAAAAACCCCACATACAGAACAATGCCGCCGAAGTTGTCGCCGATCAACGGGAGGCCCAGGTTCCGCCGGATCCAGACAAACATCAGATACAGCGGAATAAAGAAGAGCACGCCGGGGATAAGCTGCGTGCCCGTGACGATCAGGCCATACAGGTCCGCGCCGGGAAAGCGAAAGCGCGCCAGGGCGTAGCCGGCCAGCGCGGCGAAGAACGTGGCGATCACGGTCGTGATACCACACACGATGAAGCTGTTGGCAAAGAACGTGCCGAAATTGATCCGATCCCACATCTCGGGATAGTTGTCGAACTGCCACTCGGTCGGGAGCAGCGGCGACGCTGAGTTGGTAAACTCGGCGCGCGTCTTTAGTGAACCGATCACCATGTAGAGAATGGGCGTGAGGATGATCAGGATCAGCACGAGCAACAGCAGGTCTTGAAGCCGACCGACGATTATCCGGCGCAGGCGTTCTGTGCCGCTTACAGACGACTTGGGGCTTGGCTTGGCGTATGCGATTCCCATGATATAGCTCCTTGTCTACTCTTCCGTCCGCAGGCTCGATCGGAACACGCGATACCACAGCCCGACGTAAACGAAGGCCAGCAGCATGAGCAGCACGGACGCAGCGGCGCCGTAGCCGTACAGCTGGTTGTTGAAAGTCTGGCGGACGATATTGATCGTGATCAGATTGACGTAGCGGCCGAGATTGTCTGTCCCGAACAGCGTGACGCCGATATTGTACGCGCCGAAACCGAAGAAGTTGAAGATGACGCCGAACATCGTGATGACGACCATCAGCGGCTTGAGCAACGGCAGCGTGATGTAGCGGAAGCGCTGCCAGCTGCTGGCGCCATCGATCGAGGCCGCTTCGTACAGATCGGCGGGAATGACCTGCATGCCGGAGAGAAGCGTCACCGTCGCGTAGGGCAGGCCGCGCCACACCGTGGCGATGATGAAGGCGGCGCGGGCGTTCTCGTTGATCAACCAGGTGATGGGCTGATCCGCCACGTGCAGCCAGTTGACCAGGATACGGTTGGCCAGGCCGCCTTGCTGCAAGAAGATGAAATTCCAAATAATGCCGGTGACGAAGGTGGGCACGACCCAGGGGAGCATCGTCAGCGTGCGTGCGATGCCGCGGCCGCGAAACTCCCGGTTGAGCAAAAGCGCCAGCACGGTGCCGAAGACGAGCGTCGCAGTTTGAACCCAGGCCGTGTACCAAAACGTATTTTCGAGAGACTGCCCCAGGTTAGTGATGAGGGGCGTCCCCGAGCCGAAAAGGCTGGCAATGATGTTCTGGTAGTGTTGCAACCCGACAAACGGCGCCCCCAGATACTCCAGCAGGTTCTGTGTCCTGAGATCAAGAAAGGACATGTAGATGGCCTGCAAGCTGGGAATGATATGGATTATCAACATGATGAACACAGCCGGCGCGATAAAAGCGTAGGCGATGCGGTGCCGGCGCCAGCGTGAGAGGAGGCTTCGCTTCGGGAGAACCATGGGTTTAGCAATGGTAGTCATGCGCGCTCCGAAACTCTAAAGTTGATGTTGCATCATCCCATTCCGGCCACCCGCCCAAGCCGCATGAGGTTGGCAGGCCGCTTGTGGGAAAAGGGAGACAGGAGCTCGTGTCGCCCTCCTGTCTCCCCCACTACATTTGCTCGATGCTGAGTTTACTACAGTTCGTTTACTGCTGCAACAGCTCGTTCACCGTCGCTGCCGCTTCATCGAGCCTCGCCTTCACGGCTTCCTCGGTAATCGGCGTGGTGCCGAGCGCGGCGACATCTTCCCACAACGCCTGGAGGGCGGTCTGCAGGTTGGTTTCAACGACACCCCACTGCGGGATGTTCACCGACGTCTTGCCCTTCTGGGCCGCCGAGATCAGCGTCTGGTAGATCGGGTCGTCGGCGAAGTACGGATCGGCCTGGCCTTCCACCGTCGCCGGCATCAAGCCGACGGCTGTCGCGTAACGCACCTGCGACTCGTTGCCGACCAGGTACTTGACGAACTCAAGCGCCGCTTCCTGGTCCGGGCAGTTCCCCATGACCACCAGGTTGCTGCCGCCGATGAAGGTGAACTGACCGCCAGGGCCGGCCGGAAATTCCGCGAAGGCCCAGTTGGCGGCCGCTTCCTCGCTGGCCCAGCCGCCGTCATCAACCGGGGTGCGCGAGCTGCTCACGATGTACGGCCCGGTGATATACATCGCCACCTGTCCATTGCCGAAGGCCGCGTCCGTCTGAGAGGAGTTCAACTCCAACGCATCAGGCGTGGTCAGGCCCTTGGCAAACAGGCCGTTGAAGCGAGCGACGCCGGCCGCGGCTTCCTCGGAGTTGAAGGCTGCTTGCGTGCCATCCGGCGTGAGGAGATCGCCGCCATACTGCCAGATCCACATGGAGGCGTTCTGCCAGACATTCCAGTCGTTCCGGCCAGGGTGCACAAACGGCGCGATGGGATTGCCATCGGCATCCGTCAGGCCGGCATCCTTGATCGCTACCAACGCGGCTTCCATCGCATCCAGGTCAGCAAAGGCCTCTTCAGGCGTCAGGCCGACTTCTTCCAGGATGTCGGTGCGGTAAGCCACTGCGCGCACATCGGCGACCCAGGGGATGGAGACCACGTTGCCTTCCACCGCGGCGGTTTCCCATGAAGCCGCGACGAAGTTTTCCTCGCCGCCCATGTCGGCGATTTCTGCATCGCCGAAGTTTCGCAGGCCGCCCATAGAACCGAAGGTGGGAACCCACGTGGTGCCGACCTGCGTCACGCACGGGCCTTCACCACCCTGCACAGCCGTTTGGATGCGGCCAAAAGCAGAACCCCAGTCGACAATCTCAGCGGTGACTTCGATGTTGGGATTCGCTTCCATGAAGGCGGCGATTTCAACATCGATCGCGCCTTGCGGATCGGGGCCGTTGGGCATCGACCACATGGTGATGCTTACGGGTTCGACGGGTGCCGTCGTCGGTTCGGGCGCTGTCGTCGCGACGGGCGCCGTCGTCGCGACGGGCGCCGTCGTCGCGACGGGCGCGGCGGTCGGAGAGGCAGCGGGAGTGCCGCAGGCGGATAGCAGCAGGCCGAGAACCACGAACATCTCGAACGTCAACTTGATGCTGCGCTTCATAATCAGACTCCTCCTAGAGATAGACGAAACAGCGGATGCGAATATCGGTTGAGCACGGGTAGTTTTGATGTGTGCCGGCGTCCTCCTTTCAGGATAAGGCTGAACCGCAGGATGTGCGTACGACCAATTCGATGGGCAGAATGATGCGGCGAGGCTTTGACTCTGGATGCTCGATTAAGTCGATGAGAGTTTCGGCGGCCACAGCGCCCATGCGAAGGATCGGCTGGCGGACTGTCGTTAAGGGCGGCTCGCTGCGCGCAGCGAATGGCATATCATCAAATCCGGCGATGGCGATATCATCGGGCACACGCAAGCCGGTCTCGCGGATAGCCCGTAATGCGCCCATCGCCATCGCATCGCTGGCGGCGAAGACAGCCTGGGGTTGATACGGTAGAAGTTGCTGCATGGCAGCGAATCCACCGGTTTCAGTGAAATCGCTTTCGACAATGAGGTTCGGATCGATCGCGAGTCCGCGCTCCCGTAGGGCGTTCAGGTAGCCGTCTCGCCGGTCGACGCCGACGATCATATTCTGCGGCCCGGTGATCGTCGCCACCTGCCGGCGGCCTAGCCGCAATAAATGCGTCACAATTTCACATGCGCCGTTTCGGTTATCTGAATCAATGTAGTTGACGCTAATACTTGAAGGATGACGGCCGATCAGGACGAACGGCTTATCGCTGTCGATCAACGCTTCGACCACCGGATCGTGCACCAGCATGGAAGACACAATTACACCGTCGATCAGACCCCCGTGAATAACTTGACGAATCGTGCGGCGTTCATACTCCGGTTCCGCCAGCCAGAGCATGACGGAACGATCATGAAGGTTGCAAGCGGATGAGACGCCTTGGATCAAGATGGGGAAGTAAGGATCGCTGAAGAGAGCTGCTACTCCGGTGGGGATGACCAAGCCTAACACATGTGTCCGTCCAACGGCCAGACCACGGGCCGCCGCATTCGGCTGGTAATTCATCCGGCGGACAATTTCCCATACTCGTTGGCGCGTCGTGTCCCTGACGTTCCGGTCATTATTGATGACCCTTGAGACAGTGGAACGCGAGACGCCACTGAGCTTAGCGATTTCCTCAAGGTTCATACCAGAGGCTTGTTGTGGGAGTGCTCCCCAAAAAAACAGGATAGGATATCGAGACCAGCCAACCTGTTTGGTTTATTGACCAAACAGTCATTCTGAATTGGGAGCGCTCCCAATATAGCACGGTAACATCGTCCTGTCAATATCCAATTTCAATTTATGTACGTGTAAAAGCATGTCAGGCAGTTCAATATCGGCGTACTCGCGGGCAGCCAACCCTGAGGGCGCGGTTGGTGCGCGTGAAATAAGCGCAAAACATCTCTAAAAAACTCCTAACTCACCTTACGCAGCCGCCGTTCAACTTCGCTCGAAGCCCGCGTCCTCGCGGGCGTTTCCAGCCATTCACCCGACCGCGAGGACACGCGGTCGGGGAGCAGACTGCGTAAGGTGAGCTCCTAACTCAAGGAAGTCATTCAGTTAGGCCGTATGCGATTCATCAGTCTCATAACGAATTCCTTTGCCCCGTCGGCAGCGCCACTCGGGTGGCTGCATACACGCCCCGGTAGTTCAGCAGTAGACACTTGTCATTAGGGTTAAAATGGTCTAGGTTTGGAGCACATTGTCTTCAAATGGGAAAGTGGATATAACGGTCTATGGTTCTCTGGCAACGCCCAACTGTCGGGCTTCCCTGAGGATACGCTGGCATCGGTGTTAAAGGGGATCGAATTGGATTTCGCCGCAATCTTAAAAGACCGGATTGACCTGTCGCACATCCCGTTCAGCGATCGCAGCGCCCGCATCATGTTCTTTCGCGGAAAGAGGCCGCTCCTGCCTGGCGAACCTCCGGCCGATTTCTTCACTGTCCGTCTGGCCGAGCGCTGGGCCAAGCAGGAAGCCCAGGTGGGGCACTATCGCCAGCGCCTGCCCATCATCGATCAGCTGGTCTTCATCGACGCCGACGGCAACCCGTTGCCGTTTGAGGTCACAACTTATCCACACGCGGTATTCTTCGAGACGCCGGCAGGCCGGATCCAAATGTGTTTCGCCGACCCGGAGACGCTATATTTCGCCTTGCCGTCTGGCCCACTCGGTATGCGGTTTGTCACATACCAGATGCATGGCAACACCGATCGGCGCGGCGGGACGTTTCACGGGACGCGCAACATTGCCTACACGACGAATGCCCGGCTTGCCCGCAACGAAATCCGCACGGTGAACGACACGACGCTGGAGGCTACCTTCGTTGGCGACAGTTCGGGCGAGGCGGGCTTGGTGCTCAACGTGACGCCGCGACTCGGCTTCAACCGCAGCGTTCCCACTCCGGGGGCGGTGCTTGATACCGCCTCGGCGCGCTGGCAAGCCTGGTTTGCTTCGGCGCCGCCGGTCGCGCCGCACCTGCAACGGCAGTATTACTACGCCTGGTGGATCATGCGCGCCGGCCTGATCAGCCCGCGTTTCTACATGACGCGCGAGGGCATGACGCCGAGCAAGATTCACTATGTGGGCGTGTGGCAGTGGGATGCTTTCTTTCATGCGCTGGCCTATCGCCACATCGATAGCAAGCTCGCCGAAGATCAGATTCGGCTGGTGCTCGATCACCAGCGCGAGGATGGCATGATCCCGGATGCCGTCCACGACGAAGGCATCGTCACCCATCTCGATGTGCCGGTGTCGGCCAATGTGACCAAGCCGCCGCTGGCCGCCTGGATCGCCGTCAAGCTGTACGAATCCTCCGGCAACCGCGACTTCCTGGATGAAATTTACGAGCCGCTGGTGCGCTGGAACAACTGGTGGTTCGACCACAACGATGTAGATCGCGATGGGCTGTGCCAGTACGATCATCCCTTCTCCTCCGGCTTAGACGATAGCCCGTTGTGGGACGGCGGCATGCCGGTCGAGTCGCCCGACCTGAACACCTATCTATGTTTGCAGCAGCAATCGCTCGCGCGCATCGCTAAAGCGATCGGGCTGTATGACGATGCCCGCGGGTGGACCGAGCGCGCCGAGCAGCTGGCGCAGCGCATGATCGATCGTATGTGGGATGAGCAGGCCGGCCTGTTTTGGGCGCTGCGCGACGAGCAGCCGATTCGCATTGTCACCCCTTTCAGCCTGTACCCACTGTGGACCGGGCGCATGCCGCCGCACATCACCGAACGACTGATCGCGCACCTGACCGATCCACAAGAGTTTTGGACGCACTTCCCGCTCCCGACTGTGGCCTGCACTGAAGGGTGTTACGACCCCGAACAGATGTGGCGCGGGCCAACCTGGGTCAATATCAACTACCTGTTTATCGAAGGCTTGATCCGCTGCGGGCGCATCGATCTGGCCGCGCAGTTGCGCGACCGCACGCTCGACCTCGTGATGCAGCGCGACGACATCTTCGAATACTATCACCCTCAAACGGGCGCGCCGCCGCCCAAAGCCGCGCCCATTTTCGGCTGGACTTCCGCCGTGTTCATCGATCTGGCGATCAAGGCGTCGAACGGGACGGTACTATAATGGGCGCATGGAGCAGTTCCTCGCCACCGAAACGCTGATCATCGAGCTGTTGCTGATCGTCTCGCTCGTCGCCATCGCCGTGCGGCGGCTGCGCGTCCCGTACACCGTCGCGCTGGTGATCGTCGGCCTGCTCATCACCTTCCAGCAGCCGCTGGAGATCACCCTCACGCCCCAACTGATCCTCGCGCTGTTTCTGCCGCCGCTGGTGTTCGAAGCGGCGTTCCACATCGAGTTCGAACAGCTGCGCAACAACCTCGTCCCGATCCTGGTGCTGGCCGTCCCCGGCGTGTTGTTGACGATGCTGATCGTGGGGCTGATCGTCTCGGCCGGCGCGAATCTACCGCTGCCGACGGCGCTGGTGTTCGGCGCGCTGATCGCCGCTACCGATCCCGTCGCCGTCATCGCGCTGTTCCGCGAGCAGGGCGCGCCCCGGCAGCTCGCCGTGATCCTCGAAGGCGAGAGCCTGTTCAACGATGGCACGGCCATCGTTTTGTACAACCTGGTCTTGGCCGCCGCGCTGCCGGTAGCCGGCGCGGCGGATCAAGCCGGAGGGTTCAGCCTGCTCACGGCGGTCATCGACTTTGTGCGCGTATCGTTTGGCGGCATTGGCGTGGGCATCCTGCTCGGCTGGCTCATCTCGCAGCTGATCGCGCGGCTCGATGATTACCTGATCGAAACCACGCTGACGACGGTGCTGGCCTTCGGGGCGTATCTCGTCGCTGAGCGGCTGCACTTCAGCGGCGTGCTGGCCGTCTTGGGTGCGGGCATCGTCAACGGCAACATCGGCCCCAAGGGCATGTCGCCGACGACGCGCATCGTGCTGTTCAATTTCTGGGAGTACCTGGCCTTCCTCGCTAATTCGTTCGTGTTCCTGCTGATCGGGCTGGATGTCAATCTCCCGCAGCTGGCGGCCGCGTTAGGGCCGATCACGATTGCGGTGCTGGCGGTGATCGCCAGCCGGGTGATCGTCGTGTACGGCTTCACCTGGCTGATGAACCGGCTCGGGCGAAACCTGCCGCTGGCGCACCGGCACGTGTTGTTTTGGGGCGGCGTGCGCGGCGCGATCGCGCTGGCGCTGGTGTTGAGCCTGCCCGCGAACTTCGCCGGGCGCGAGGTGCTGCGCATCATGGCATTTGGGGTGGTGCTGTTCACGCTGCTGGGGCAGGGCACGACGATGCAGGTGTTGCTGCGCAAACTCGGCCTGGCCCGGCGCTCCGAGGAGCAACTGGAGTACGAGCGGCGGCATGGGCGGCTGATGGCGGCGCGCGCGGCGCGCGATCGACTGCGGAAGCTGCATCGAGATGGTGTGATCTCGCTCGCGACGTGGGAGAAGCTGCAACCCGATCTGGATGGCCGCGTCCAAACGTATCGCGCTGCGCAGCGCGAGTTGCTGCGCGAGCAACCGGCGCTGCAGGCGGAAGAGTTCAACGATGCGCGGCGCGAAGGCTTGCGCGCCCAGCGCGCGGCGCTGGCGACTCTGTTACGCGACGGCCTGATCTCCGATCACGTATACGAGGAGCTGGTGGCGGAAGTGGACAAGGCGCTGGAGCAATCGGCGGAAGACGAACCGGAAGCGCCGGCATCGCCGGTGACGGAATAGGGTACGCTTGCCCGGCGACTGTAGCCGAGCAGGGCGCAACGCGGTTTACACCTTCAGCCAGCGATACTCGTAGGGTTTCAAGACAAGCAAGAGTTGATCGTTCTGAATAGGTCGGGTGTCTCCCCCGGCCAGGATATCGATCGGGTGCTTTAGGTGCGGCTGCGGCACACGCAGCACGGCCGGTTGTATCTCCGCAGACAGATTGTGCAGGGCGAGCAATCGGACATCGCCCTGCACGCGGCGATAGGCCGCGAGCGCAGTCGATTCACACTCGATCCATTCGAAGTTCCCCCAACCGAAGGCGGCGTGCTGCTGGCGCACGGCGATCATGCGCCGGAGACGGTTCCACAGCGAGCTCGGGTCGGCGCGTTGCGCGGCCACATTCACGCGCGCCGGGCTATAGCTCGGGTCCTCGATCACAGGTGTGTACAGCGCTTCGGGCGCAGCGGTTGAAAAACCGCCGGTAGAGCCGGCTGCCCACTGCATCGGCGTGCGCACCCCGTTGCGATCAGGCAGCCAGATGTTGTCGCCCATGCCGATCTCGTCGCCATAATAGATGATGGGTGAGCCGGGCAGCGTGAAGAGCAGCGAGTGAACCAGTTCGATCTGGCGCCGGTCGTTGTCGAGCAACGGCGTCAGACGACGGCGGATGCCCAGGTTCAGCCGCATGCGCGGATCGGGCGCGTACTCCTGCCACATCCACTCGCGTTCCTCCGGCGTGACCATCTCCAGCGTCAGCTCATCGTGGTTGCGCAGGAAGATGCACCACTGGCAACTTTCGGGGATGACCGGTGTCCGGTTCAGGATGTTGACCAGCGGGGTGCGATCAGCCTGGCGCAGCGCCATGAACATCCGTGGCATGATGGGAAAGTGGAACCCCATGTGAAATTCGTCGCCGTCGCCGAAGTAGTGATATAGGTCTTCCGGCCACTGGTTCGCTTCGGCCAGCAGGATGCGGCCGGGGTAGTGCGTGCTGATGAAGCGCCGCATCTCTTTGAGAAAAGCATGGGTCTCCGGCAGATTCTCGCAGGTGGCGCCCTCGCGTTCAAACAGGTAGGGCACGGCGTCAGCGCGAAAGCCATCGACGCCCAGCTCCAGCCAGAACTTCAATATATTGAGCATTTCTTGGCGCACGGCCGGGTTGTCGTAGTTGAGGTCGGGCTGGGACGCATAGAAGCGGTGCCAGTAATACAGCCCGGCCACATCGTCCCAGGCCCAGTTCGACGTTTCAGTGTCCACGAAGATGATGCGCGCCTGCGCATACTTCTGGTCGGTGTCGCTCCACACGTAGTAGTCACGATACGGGGAATTTGGATCGGCGCGGGCGGCCTGAAACCAGGGGTGTTGGTCAGAAGTGTGGTTGAGCACCAGGTCGATGATGACGCGGATGCCGCGCGCGTGCGCTTGTTCGATCAGCGCGCGAAAATCGTCGAGCGTGCCGTATTCGGGCAGGATACCGTAGTAGTCCGCGATGTCATAGCCGTCGTCGCGGAGCGGGGAGGGATAGCTGGGCATCAGCCACACGCAGGTGACGCCCAACTCCTGCAAATAGTCCAGCTTCGAAGTCAACCCCGGCAGATCGCCGTGTCCATCACCATTCGAATCGCAGAAAGCGCGAACGGACACTTGATAGAAAACGGCGTTCTTGTACCATAGCGGTTCCTGTCCAGACATCTTTCATCCACGAAGTCACACGAAGTTACACGAATTATTGGTGGTAATTCGTGTAACTTCGTGGATTCTCTGTTAGCCTTTCACCGACCCGGCCAGCAGGCCGCGCACGAAGTAGCGTTGCAGCCCGAAGAAGATCGCCATCGGCAGCAGCATCGAGATGAAGGCGGCCGCGGTGAGCAAGTGCCAGCCGCTACCCATTGAGGTGACCATGTTGCTGATCTGATACGTCAGCACCGGGTTTTGCCCGCCCAGGAAGACCAACGCCACGAGTAAGTCGTTCCAAATCCACAAGAACTGAAAGATCGCCAGCGAGGCGATCGCCGGCACCGCCAGCGGGATCGCCAGCCGGTAGAAGGCAGTCCAGTGCGAAGCGCCGTCGAGGTAGGCCGACTCGAACAGTTCACGCGGGAGCGAGCCGAGGAAGTTGCGCATCAAGTAAATGGCATAGGGCAGGCCGAAGCCGGTGTGGAACAGCCAGACCCCCAAAAAGGTGCCGTTCAACTGTAACTGGGCGTACAGGCGTGAGATGGGGATAAGTGTCATTTGCAGCGGCACGATCTGCAATCCGACCAGCAGTGCGAACAGGGCGAACCGGCCCTTGAACTCCATCCATGCGAACGCGTAAGCGGCGAAGGCGGCGAACACGATCGGCAGAATCGTCGAGGGGATCGCCACCAGCAGGCTGTTCAAGAAGGCGCGCGCCATGCCGCGCGAGTTGCCCAGGTCGCTCAGGTTGCAGTTGAGGTCGATCGGCTGCGTCCCGGCGGCGCATTCAGCCAGATAGTTGCCCGTGCCGCGATAGCCGACCAACGCATCGACATAGTTGGCAAGCGTGAAGCGGTTGCCGGTCTCGATCCCGGAGAGCTGCCGCAGGTAGCGGAGAATGCGGGCGGTTGCGTTTTCGTCGGGAACGGATTGGTCGCCCAGGTGCGGTTGGCCGTCGAACTCGCGGTTCAACACGGCCAGCAGGTTGATCGAGCGGCGAAACTGCTGCACGACCTCCGGGTTGCTGAGGTCGACCGGCGCAATGGCTCGGCCGTCGTTCCCGTGGCAGCCGGCGCAGTTGGTCTGGTAGTCGGCCTGTCCCTCGGGCGGTGAAACGACGGTCCACCAGCCGGAGGTGTTCACGTCTTGCACCGGGCGCAGCGATGTCACCAGCAGGCCAATCGCCGGCAGCAGCCAGATCAAGATCAAGCTGAGCAGCACCAGGTGGATCGGTAGCCGCCCCAGCAGCTGTTTCAGACGGCCGGCGTTCATCGGATCGCCTCCTGCGCCCGGAAGCGGCGGATGTTGATGATCATCATCGGGATGATCACGGCCACCAGCACGACGGCGATGGCCGCAGCCCGGCCGGTGTTGAAAGCTTTATACTGCTCGCTGTACATGCGGTTGGCGATCACTTCGGTGCCATAGTTGCCGCCGGTCATCACGTACACGATGTCGAAGATCTTCAGGACGTTGATGACCATGGTGGTGACGACGACGGTGAGCGTCGGCAGGATGATCGGCACGGTGATGCGGCGGAAGAGCTGGATCTCGTTTGCGCCGTCCATGCGCGCCGCTTCGTTGATCTCGGCGGGCACGCCTTTGATCGCGGCGGCGAGGATGGTCATGCAGAAGCCGGTCCACATCCACACGCCGACGACGATCAGCGCCACGGTGTTGATCTGCGGCTGGGTCAGCCACGAGACCGGCTGGCCGCCCAACGCGGTGACCAGCGCGTTGAGCAGACCGAGCTGCTGCGGGCCGGTGCTGTAAGCATAGACGAACTGCCAGATCACGCCCGCCCCGACGAAGGAGATCGCCATCGGCATGAAGATCACGGATTTCGCCAGTGACTCGTAGCGCACCCGATCGGCCAGCACGGCGATCAGCAAGCCGAGCAGCACCGTACCGCTGACCATGAACACGATCCACTTCAAGTTGTTGACGAACGCCGTTTGCATGACCGGCGAAGTCAGCGCGTGGCGATAGTTCTCGAGAAGGCCCCAACACGGCTGACCGGCGAGACAGGCGGCGCTGGCCCAGTCGGTGTCGTTGACGTTGCGGAAGCTTAAGTAGAGCGTGTTCAGTCCGGGGTAGACGATGAACGTCGTCATCACGACCAGCGCAGGCAACAGATACAGCCACGGCGTCCAGCGCCCCTGTTGCATAATACTAGGCGTTGCGGTTTCCCGACCGATCTTCGGCGCGAGCGCGGGCACAGGTCGAAATTGAGTGGCCATACTTCCATCCTCCCCAGGAGACACCTCCCGGCCAGGCGTGCCGGGAGGTGTCGGGTGGGGCGACTTGAAAAGCCGCCGGTGTGCGTTTACTGGGTCGCCTCTTGCTGCGCCTGCACGGCGGGCTGCAGCGCCGTGTCAAGGTCTTCGCCGTTGACGAAGCTGACGATCGCGCTCCACTCGGCGGCGTTGAACCCCGCCGTGATTGTGTCGCCGATGTCGGGCGTGAAGCCCTGGGTATTGGCGAGCGCCTCGCCGAGCTTCGACAGCGCCGGCTCGGTGTAGTTGCCCGCCGCGCCCCGGTTGGGCGAGAGGCCGAAGTTAGCCTTGGCCCAGTTGGCCCCACCCACCTCGGACGAGAGATAGGCCACCAGCGCGCGCACGGCGGGTGTGTCATTGAACGCCATCATCCAGTCGGCGCCGCCTTGCAAGCCCTGGGCGCCGGGGATGACGAAGAAGTCGTAATCGGCGCCCTGCTCCAGGTCGGGGAACTGTGTGGCGATCTCGCCGCCGGCAAAGCCCGACTGCTTGACCATCAGCGCTTCCGGCGGATCGCTGAACGGCTTGTAAATCGCCTGAAGGAACGGCGTCGAAAGCGTGCCTTCCGCGCCGCCGACGGTGTATACCGGGTCCTTGGCCCACTTGCCGTAGATTTCGTAAGCTTCCTTTACGCCGTCGTCGTCGTAGGGCACTTCGCCGGAGATGAGGTCCAGCACGTATTGCGGCCCTTGCCTCACCAGCAGGATGTCCTGGATGAAGTCCGATCCGGTCCAGCCGGTGGCGTCGTCCGATTCAAAGCCCAGGCTCCAGGGCACATCGCCCGCGGCGACCATTTCCTCGACGAGCGCATCCAATTCTTCCCACGTCGTGGGGACGGCGTAACCCTTGGCCTCGAAGACGGCCGGGCTGTACCAGATGATGGTCTTGACGTCGGCCTTGACGGGAAGGCCCAGCCACCTGCCCTCGATCGTGCCGGGAGTGAGAAAGAAGTCGGCGTAGTTCCCTCGGGTCGCGCCCAACTCGTCCATCGGCGTCAACTGATCTTGATACTGATCGAGCTGCGCCACGTTCCAGAATGCGATGTCGGGCGGCGTGCCGCCCTGCACGCGCGTATCCAACAGCGCCTGGTCGCGCGTCGATTCTGGTTGAATCACGATGCCACAGGCATCGACGAGCGGCTGCAGCACCTGGTTAAGGCTGGCTTCCTCCACGCCCGACCACTGATACAGCATCGTGATCGTAGCGCCGGATTGCGCGCCCAGGCAATCGACGTCACCGCCGGCCGCGGGCGGCGCGGTGGGCGTTGCCTGTGCCGCCGGTTGACAGGCGACGATCAGCAGGCTGAGAACAGCCATGAGGCTGATCGCTTTGATCCATTTTCCTTTGGAAAACATCCTCGTTCCTCCTTCAACTGGTTATGAGATGGGACAAACGAGCTAACTTCTGAGATTGAGTGAACCTGTATTCGTTTTACGGGTGATAGGGTCTCCTTTCTACGAGGTCGGACTCACCGCTGCGATCGAACCTGATGGCTTAGAGCATAGCGTAAACTGATTAGCGGACGATGTATCTTGGATATACAAGCCGGATATAGTTCCGATACGTTTAGGGCGACGAAGGCCAGCTGCATTCAATTGGTCGGCAGTGATGCTACGTGGTCAAATTCCGGCGTGTCCCTTGGATTAACACGTGTTAATCGGATGGCAAAACAAAAACACTCAGCTTTCTTGCGAGCGGCCTGCGCTCGATTCGCGCACGATCAGTTCAGTCTCAAGCATCAGTTTATTAACAGCCAGGTCTTCACCCAGAATCAAGCGGATGAGCCGTTCCCCGGCGGCCCAACCCAGTCCATACGCCGGCAAGCGAATCGTTGTGAGCGGCGGATCGTAAAAGGCGGCCAACGGCACATCGTCGAAGCCAACCAGAGCGATATCTTCCGGTATACGCAACCCGGCGCGCTTGATCGCTTGTGCGGCGCCCATTGCGACCACATCGCTGGCGACAAACACGGCGGTCGGGTGGGGGGGCGACTTCAGGAGTTCATCCATTGCTGCAATCCCACTCGCCGGAGTGAAGTTCCCGGTTTTGATTAGCCCGTCGTCGTAGGTCGATCCTGTGGCCTCGAGCGCTTGCCGATAACCTAGAAGCCGCTGATGCGCGGAGGTGTATTCCAGCGGCGCATTTGTAATCATCCCGATGCGCCGATGCCCCAAATCGAGCAGGTGGTTCACGGCAGTCGCGGCCCCGCTGACCGCATTGACATCTACAAAGGGAATCTCGACTTCCGGCAGTTGACCTATCAGCATGACCGGCACACCCTCTCGATACAGGTCGATCAGCTCGCGATCGTCCTGGCGCGGGCCTGATAACACAATGCCGTCAACGTGCTTCTCATGGATCAGCCGGGCATAACCGGTGCGATCGCTCGGCTCGAGCGGATTTAGCAGAACGTGAAAGCCTTGCTGCGCCGTGGCCTGTCCCAAACCCAGGATAACTTGGGGTAGAAAGGCGTCGGTAAAAATCTGTTCCGGGCTTTGCCGGAGCACCAACCCCAGGGTGTGGGATTTGCCGCTGACCAGTTTGCGCGCAGCCGAGTCCGGGTGATAATTCAGTTTGCGCGCGGCGTCCAGAACACGCTGGCGCGTCGATTCGCTAAGGCTGATGCCGGGAACGTTGTTGAGGACAAATGAGACGGTGGTCCGAGAAACTTTCGCAAGTTCGGCCACATCCCAGCTGGTCACTCGGCGCTTGGTCACGCTTGTTTCCAATAGTAACACGTGTTAGTATGGTGACAGTATAGGATAATACAAAGCTACTTGTCAAGCCCGCATTTTACTGTAATCTCATTCATGATGCTCATCCTCATCCGGCACGGACAGACTGACTGGAACGCGACCGGCCGCTGGCAGGGTCAGGCCGACCCGCCGTTGAATGCGGCCGGGCGTGCCCAGGCTCACCAGACTGCGCTCGAACTTCAGGCGCAGCGACTGGATGTGTTAGTCAGCAGCGATTTGCGCCGGGCGCGTGAGACGGCTGAGATTATCGCCGCAGCGATCAACCGCGACGTGATCCTGGAGCCTCGTCTACGCGAGGTGAATCTGGGTGAGTGGCAGGGGTTGTACTCGGACGATATCCGAGCGCGCTGGCCGGGCGAGATGCAGCTCTGGCTCGACATGCCGCTTGCAGCCCGGCCGCCAAACGGCGAGTCGATCCAGGAGCTCGCCGCGCGTGTGCTTGCGGCGGTCGACGAGCTCGCCGCCCGTTACCCCGATCGGCGTGTCGGCCTCGTCGCACACGAGCTGCCGATCGCCGTGATCGTCACGCACGCGGCCGGAGTTCCCCTGGCGCGCCTGCGCCAGCACATCCCGGCCAACGCGGCGTGGCAATTGGTCGAGTGGTCGCGCGCGGCTAGTACCCCGACCACTTAATTATGCGGGGTTCGGACGGCACAACCCTCTTCGCTGCGCTCGTGGGCAGGCCGCCGCCCTCTTTAAGAAGGCAATGAAAGGCGGCGGCTGGCACTGCCGTCCGCCGCAGTTCAACTGCGGCGGGAACTACGCAACTTCAAACTGTCGGAGTACTAGCCCGGCTGCTTGATTTTGTCCGCGATTGATTGTGATCGGCTACTTCGCCGGGTTGCGGCTGTGGTACGGGCGTAGGCTTGGCGCGTCAGTTGTGAGGAGGGCGGCTATTTCACTGTTTCACCCACTCGACACGATTCGGCAACACCTGATTGCGCTGTACGGTGCATCGGCCGGCGCGGCTGCCTTCACGCGTCTGGCTGCCCTGCTCGATCGCGCCGGTTCCCCGGCGCGAGCTGCCGAAGGGCCAGGTCACCTGACGCCGCGTGATGCCGTTCTCATCACCTACGGCGATCAACTTCGCCGGCCAGGCGAGCCGCCGCTGCAAACGCTGGCCGGTTTCGCGCGGCGTCATCTCGCCGGTTTGATCAACACGATCCACCTTCTTCCCTTTTATCCTTACTCGTCCGACGACGGCTTCTCGGTGATCGACTTCCGCGTCGTCGATCCGGCGCTGGGCGACTGGGACGATATCGAGCGTATCGGCCCGGACTTTGGCCTGATGTTTGACGCCGTGATCAATCACGTTTCTGCGCACAGCGAGTGGTTCCGGCGCTTCTTGCAAGGTGATCCGGCGTACCGCGATTGGTTCATCGTCGTCGACGCAGGCGTGGATTTATCGAAAGTGGTGCGGCCACGCGCACGGCCCCTGTTGACGCGCTTCGATACTGCCGCCGGTCCGAAGTCTGTCTGGACGACTTTCAGCGAAGACCAGATCGATCTGAACTACCGCAACCCGGATGTATTGTTGGAGATCATTGACCTGCTGCTGTTCTATGTTTCACGCGGCGCACGGCTGATCCGGCTCGACGCCATTGCCTATTTAGGGAAGACGCTTGGTACTGCCTGCATCCATTTGCCCGAAACACATCGGGTGATCCAGCTCTTCCGAGCCGTGCTCGATCAAGTCGCGCCGGAGGTCTTGTTGATCACCGAGACGAATGTCGCGCATGTCGATAACCTTTCGTATTTCGGGGACGGTTCCAACGAAGCGCAGCTAGTGTACAACTTTGCGCTGCCGCCGCTGGTGCTGCATGCCTTTCATGTGGGAACTGCGCGTATCTTGTCCGGTTGGGCCGCTGATCTCAAGTTGCCCTCGGATCGCGTGACCTTCTTCAACTTCCTCGCCTCGCACGACGGCATCGGCGTGAACCCGGCGCGCGGCCTCCTGCCCGACCCGGCGATCGCTGCGCTGGTCGAGCGCGCCCAGGCGCACGGCGGCTTCGTCTCGTTCAAGCGCAACCCGGACGGCGCGCGCAGCCCGTATGAGCTCAACCTCAATTACTTCGATGCCTTATCCGATCCGAACAGCGACGAGCCGCTCGACGTGCAGGTAGATCGGTTCATGGCGGCGCAGGCTATCATGCTGGCGTTAGTCGGCGTGCCCGGTATTTACGTGCACAGCCTGCTCGGCTCGCGGGGCGATCGTGCGGGTGTCGAGCGCACGGGTCGCTATCGCTCGATCAATCGGCAGAAGTTTGCCCTGACGCCGCTCGAAAGCGAGCTCGCCGATCCGCTTTCGTTGCGCGCGCAAGTGTTGCGTCGATACGCCCGGCTGCTGCAAGTCCGCGCCGCGCAGCCGGCTTTCGATCCGTACGGGGCGCAGCGCGTGCTTCAGGGCAACGACTCGGTGTTCGCAGTGCTGCGCGCCGCGCGCCTGGACGATGACGACGTGCTATGCCTGCACAACGTGTCGGCGCGGGCGCAGCGCTTTGCGACGACGCTACCGGCGGCGAACCAGGCCGCAGTTGATCTGTTGACCGGCGAGCGGTTCAACCTCGACGGGTCTGGGCGTTTGGAGTTGACACTCGCGCCTTATCAGGTTATGTGGTTGAAGGTGGCAACGGAGGGCAACGAATAGGCAACGGATAAACGGATGCACTGACTTGTTGATACGCTGATGCCTTGATTCAATCGGACAAGCCGCTATGAAACATATCGCGATTCTACACTTTGCCGGGCCGCCGACGATCGGCGGCGTCGAGTGGACGATGTTGCAGCACGCGCGGTTGATGTCCGACGCGGGCTACGCCGTGCGCCTGATCGCCGGGACGGGCAGCCCGTTTGACGATCGGGTGGAAGTCGTGGTGGCGCCCGAGCTCGGTTCGCGCCATCCGGCCGTGTTGGCGGTGAAGCAACAGTTGGATGCCGGGCATGTCCCGCCAGCGTTCGAGCCTTTGCGCGATCGGATCGAGACGCGCCTGCGCGAGTTGCTCGCAGATGTAGACGTGCTGATCGCGCACAATGTCTTCACCCTGCACAAAAACCTCGCGCTCACCGCTGCGCTCCACCATCTCATCAACCATCCACCCATCCACCCCTCCAACATCCTGGGCTGGCACCACGATTTCGCCTGGACCAATCCGCTATATCGAGATCAGCTGTATGCGGGTGAGCCGTGGGATTTGCTGCGCCGCCCCTGGCCGAACGTCCGTCATGTCACGGTATCTGAACCGCGCCGGCGCGAGCTGGCCCAGCTGTATCATATCGATGAGCGCGCGATTACCGTTGTGACGCCTGGCGTCGATCCGGCGCAATTCTTCAACTGGCAACCGCTCACGCGAGCGATCGTCGCTCGGCTGAACCTGCTCGCCGCCGACATTATCTTGCTATTGCCTGCTCGCATCACGCGCCGCAAGAATATCGAGTTGGCCGTGCGCACACTGGCCGAGCTCCGGCGACAGACTGGCCTCGACGCCCGGTTGATCGTCACCGGCCCGCCCGGCCCGCACAACCCGGCGAATGATGCTTATTTGCAGACGCTGCTCGGACTGCGGCGTGAATTGGACATCGAGAACGCCGCGCATTTTCTCTATGAACTTGACCCATCCGATCAACTTCCGATTGGAGAAGAGAGATTGGAGATTCCCGATGCCGTGATCAGCGATTTGTACACGCTGGCCGATGCGCTGTTCTTCCCCAGCCAGCAAGAAGGCTTCGGGATTCCCGTGCTCGAGGCCGGGCTGGCGCGGCTGCCGGCTTTTTGCGCGGATATCCCGCCGCTGCGTGAAAGCGGCGCGGGGTTGGCGCACTATTTCGACCCGAACGCTTCCGCGATCGAGGTTGCGGCAGGTATTGTGACTGCGCTCGAAGCCGACCGGCCAGGTTTACTGCGCCGCCGCGTTCGACACCACTTCACCTGGTCAAGCATTTTCCGTGAGCAAATCCTCCCGCTGTTGGAGACGCCATGACGAGTCGATCGACAGGCATGTATCGGATTCTGATTCCAATCGATAACGACACTTCCGCGCCGGCCTTGGCGCCGCTGGCCGCCGCGCTGCTGGGTAACCGCCACGGCGAGATTGTGCTGGTCGGCTCGGTGACCGTGCCGCCGGAGCGCAATGTAAGCGAAGGCGCGAGCGAGGCGCAGGCCCGGCGTCAGACGCTCGTCAACCTCAAGGCGCGCTATGCCGACCTGCCCCTCCGCGTGAAGCCGCGCATTCGCGTCGGGCACACCCCCTGGCGCGCCATCACGACGGTGGCGACGAGCGAGGCGATCGATCTGATGCTCGTCGCATGGAACGGCGATCCGGTCGCGCGGCTGATGGGCGTGCCGCTGGAGGTGGTGCTCGCCGAGACGCCATGTGACATCGCGCTGGCGCGCGGCGCCCACTGGCGGGCGGCGCGTCGTATCCTGTTGCCCATGCGCGGCGGCCCGTACGCCGACCTGGCGCTGACCTTTGCGCTGGCGCTGGCCGAGACCGATCAGGGCACGGTGACGGTGCTGCATGCCGATCCGCCGGGTGACGTCGATAGCACGGCCGGCGCTTTCCTGCCGGTACTCAAGCACCTACCCCGCAGCCGCCAGATTCACGCGCAGGGCGATGTGGCCGAAAGCATCGCCCGCGCCGCCGCAGCGCACGATGCGATTGTCATGGGCGCCTCGGCGCGCGTGGGCGAGACCGGGCCGAAGCCGCTCGGCCCGCTCGCCGCGCGGGTCGCGCGCAGCACCACGATCGATCTGATCATGGTCAAGTCGCCCACGGCCTACGTGCCCGCTGAAGACGAAACCGAATATCACGACCGGGCCTTGTCGATCCTCACCGACCAGTGGTTCGCCGAGAACACGTTTGATGCCGACGAATTCGCCGACCTGTCGCGGCTGGTCTCGATCAAGCGCGAACGCGGCCTGACGATTAGTTTGGGCTTGCCGGCGCTCGACGAGGAAGAGACGGTGGGCAAGGTCATCCGAACGTTGCAGCGCGGGCTGATGGATAAGGTGCCGTTGCTCGACGAGATCATGTTGATCGATTCGGGTTCGGCGGATCGCACGCGCGAGATCGCGCGGCGCTTGGGCGTGCCGATCTACGTGCACCAGGAAATCCTGCCGGAGCATGGCGCGCATCGCGGCAAGGGCGAGGCGTTATGGAAGAGCTTGCACGTGTTGAAAGGCGATCTGATCGCGTGGATCGATACGGATATCGTCAACATCCACCCGCGCTTTGTGTATGGCGTGCTGGGGCCTTTGCTCCAGCATGACACCATCCAGTATGTCAAGGGCTTTTACCGCCGGCCGATCCGGGTGGGCGACAAACTCCAAGCCGGCGGCGGCGGCCGCGTGACCGAACTGGTGACCCGGCCGTTGTTCAACCTGTTCTTCCCGGAGCTATCGGGGCTGGTCCAGCCGCTATCCGGCGAGTATGCCGGCCGGCGTTCGGCTTTGGAGCGCGTGCCGTTCTTCACCGGCTACGGCGTGGAGACCGGCTTGTTGATCGATTTGCTGAACGAGTTCGGGTTGGGCGCCATCGCGCAAGTCGATCTGCAAGAGCGCATCCACCACAATCAATCCCTCAGCGCGTTGAGCAAGATGAGTTTCGCCATCTTGCAAGTGATCTTCAGACGGCTGGAGGATCGACACAAGCTGCGCTTGCTGGAAGAGGTGAATCGCAGCATGAAGCTGATCCGCCACGAGCCGGGCCGGTATTATCTAGACATCGAGGAGATCGGCGACGTGGAGCGCCCGCCGATCATCACGTTACCGGAATATGTCGCCGCGCGCCAGCAAGCGACTAAAGTCGCGACTACTGCATGACGACCGACTTCATTTGTCCGTGTCCTATTTCCCGCCAAAGCTGGAAGCGTCAGTAGTTCACGAAACGTCCCGTAGCCTAGGGCCTTGTGCCCGTTTTTGCCGCCCACAACCCCACCAGGGGGCGCAAGCAGGGGGCTAAACTACGGATTTCGTGATGTACTGAGAGTCAATTTTACGAGCGGGAAATCCGGCCGAGGATTTAGAAGGTGAAATCTCAAGAAGGATTGTGTCAAGACCTGCCAGGTTTCCGAGACCTGGCAGGTCTTGTGTTGTGGGGATTACGCGTCGTAGTACAGATAGAACTCGTAGGGATGCGGGCGCAGCCGGATCGGATCGACTTCGCGCGTGCGCTTGTAGGTCAGCCAGGTTTCCAGCACATCGGACGTGAACACGTCGCCCTTGAGCAGGAAGTCGTGATCGGCTTCGAGCGCGTTCAATGCTTCGGGCAGCGAGCCGGGTACCTGCTTGATCTTGGCCGCCTTCTCGTGCTCCTCGAATACGTCGAAGTCCGCCGGGTCGCCCGGTTGGATCTTGTTCTGGATGCCGTCGATACCGGCCATCAGCATCGCGGCAAACGCCAGGTATGGGTTGCACGCCGGGTCGGGGCAACGGAACTCGATGCGCTTGCTCTTGGGGCTGTCCGAGTACATCGGGATGCGCACCGCCGCCGAACGATTGCGGCGCGAGTAGACCAGGTTGACCGGCGCTTCGAAGCCCGGCACCAGGCGGTGATACGAGTTGACCGTCGGCGCGACGAGCGCGAGCAGCGCCGGGGCGTGCTTCAACAACCCGCCGATGTAGTAGCGCGCGGTCTCAGAGGTGAGAGCATAGCCGTCCTTATCGAAGAACAGGTTGCTGCCTTCCTTCCACAAGGATTGATGGACGTGCATGCCCGAACCGTTGTCCCCCCAGATCGGCTTGGGCATGAACGTGGCGGTCTTGCCGTGCGCGTGCGCGAGATTCTTGATCACGTACTTGTACATCATCAAGTGATCGGCCATGTTGACCAGGCTGCTGAAGCGCATATCGATCTCGCACTGTCCGGCGGTGGCGACTTCGTGGTGATGCACCTCGACCGGCACGCCGGCCTCGGCCAGTTTCAGCACCACCTCGGAGCGGAAGTCCTGCAACGTGTCGGCGGGCGCCACCGGGAAGTAGCCCTCTTTCCAGCGCGGGCGGTGCGCCAGGTTCGGCTCCGTGCCGTTGCGGCCGCTGTTCCAGATACCCTCGTCTGAGTTGATGAAGTAGTAACCGGCGTTCTGCGTTTGATCGAAGCGCACGCTATCGAACACGAAGAATTCCGCTTCCGGCCCCCAGTACGAAATGTCGGCAATGCCGGTCTGCTTGAGATACGCCTCGGCCTTCTGCGCGATGTAGCGCGGATCGCGGCTGTAGGGCTGGCGCGTGAGCGGGTCGAACACGTTGCACGTCAGCGTCAGCGTCGGCACGCTGCACGCCGGGTCGGCGACGGCCGAGCCTGGATCGGGCATCAGCAGCATATCGCTTTCGTGAATGGCCTGGAAGCCGCGAATGCTGGAGCCGTCGAAGCCGATGCCCTCGACGAAGAGCGACTCGCTCAACTCTTCGATCGGCGAGCTGAAATGCTGCCAGGTGCCGGGCAGATCGGCAAACTTGAAGTCGACGATCTTCAAACCCTGTTCGCGCGCGTAGGCTAACACTTCTTTGGGCGAGGTGAGCGCAATCGGAGTTTTTCCATTATCGGCCACGACTGTTTCGGCTGAGATGCTGGATGCTTTGACTGCCATAGTTTCCTCCTTTTATTTAAGTAGGGCGGTTCGTCGCCGGGGTGGTGACCGCGACGGCGAACCGGCTGGGTGGGTGATTGGCTTACGCCAGGGTCAACAAGGTATAGCCATTCGGCTGGAAGCCCAGTTGCGTCCACTGCTGCGACGAGTCGGCATCGGCGATGACGGCCAGCGGTTTTCGACTCGTGGCGGCCAGCTCGCGTACGGCGTGGATCAACAGCGTCACAACGGTGGAAGCGGCCGGGTGATCCGGCTGAACCTCCAGCGCGTCGAGCAGTACGGCGCGGTCCGGCTCGGGCACCACCCGCGCGCAACCGATCAACTCATAGCCTTCGATGACGCCCAGATAGACCGCCCGCATGGGCTTGTCGAGATCGGCTTCAAACAGCTTCCGTATGCGCAAGGGGTGACCGAGCCGTGTTTCTAAATTACGAATTTGAAACAGTGATTTCTGATTCATGGGCATGCGCACAACTTCCATAACTTGACCTCCAGAATAGTGTTCGCGGGATCGCCCGGCTCAGTTCAGTGGGCCGAGCATTTGCGAGGCCAGCGTAACGCTAAACAGAAGCAGCGCCATCCCGCAGACGAGGTTGACCAGGCGGAAGATGGCCGGCGTCATAATGCGTTTGCTCCAGCGGACGGCGAACGCCATGGCGAACGCCCACACCAGCGTACCCCCGGCGAAACCGGCGACGAACCAGACGGTCTGTGCGGTACTCGCGCCGATGGCGCCGGCGCCGATCAACGCGCCGCCCACCGACAGCCAGTAGCCCACCGCCATCGGGTTAGCCATAGAGATGAATATGCCGCTGCGAAATGCGCCATCGCGCGAGCGAGTGGCTTCAACCGTCGGCACGCCGGGCGCCTTAAGCGCATCGCGAATGCCCAGCACGCCAAGATAGACCAATACCAAGACGCCGGCGACGGCCAGCGCGCCGCGCAGCCAGGCCACTTGAGCCAGCGGCGCGAGGCCGAGCAGCGCGACACAACACCACAACAGATCGCCTAAGATGGAACCCAGCTGCACGTGCAAAGCTGGGCCGAAGCCGCCCCGCACGCCGCGTCGGACGGTTTCCAGGGTGACCGGCCCCGGTGGGGCGCTGAACGAGATGGCGATGAGTGCGCCGGTGAGCGCGGCAGTGAAGATCATGGTTGACTCTCCGGTTAAAATAGAAACGCCTCCCGGCGCAGCTTGGCAGCGCGGGGAGGCGTCATGGCCTCAAAAAAATGTTCAATTGGATTGCCGGTCAGTGTCCGGTGACGGTGCGACTATAGCATACAGCGTGCGACTGTGTCAAGTCCCTAGTTGCCCGTGAGGTCTCTCAGAAGTTCGGACAGTAGTTGTACTGCTGTCCGTGTTCCGCCGGCCCACGAGGGCGGCTGCGCACTGCAACTGCGGAACGAACTGCTTGCGTGCAACCATCCGTCTAATTATCCGTAGGCGCCTTCATCAAAATCTCAAGCCCCAGACCTTGCTGCGGATCGTGATGTCCCGTTCGACAAGATGACCTCGGCGGCTTGCCGCATCGTCGTGCGCGACTCGCGCGCTCGGCGCTGGATGGTTAGATACGCTTCCTCTTCGCTCAAGCCGGTTTTGGTCAAGACACCTTTCGCGCGCTCGACCAGCTTGCGCGTTTCCAGGCTCTCGCGCAGCTCGGCGTTTTCACGCGCGGTCGCCTGCGCCTCTTCAAAGCGCGCGACCGCCACGCCGATCGCCGCCGCCAAATCGCGTTCGTTCACCGGCTTGACGAGATAGCCCTGGATCGGCAGCTGGGTTGCGCGCTCGATCAAGTCTTGTTGGCTGTATGCGGTCAGGATCAGGATCGGCATCGGGTGTTTGCGCGCGATCACCTTGGCCGCTTCCAGTCCATCGGTCAACGGCATCTGAATGTCGAGGAGCGCCAGATCGGGATTGGCCGTGCGCACCAGGTGCAACGCTTCGCGCCCGTTGCTCGCCAATAACACCTCATGCCCCAATTCGGTCAACATCGTGCGCAGCCCGAGCCGGATAATCGACTCGTCGTCGGCCACGATGATTCTCAATCGTCTCACGATCACGCCCTTCAGGACTCGATCTTGATCTCCGCCAACGTCTGCGGCAAGCGGATCACGACCTGTGTGCCGGCCGGCCCGCTCTTGAAGCTCAACTTGCCGTGCAGGTCATCGCGCACGAGTGTTTCCACGATCTCCAGCCCCAGGCTCGACGTTTTCTCGGCCGGCAAGCCCACGCCATCGTCGCTGACCTCGACCAGATACTCTTTCGCCCCGTGGCCGAGCCGGATGTGCACCGCGCCCGCCGTCCGGCCGACGAAGGCGTGCTCGAGCGCGTTCTGCAGCAGCTCGTTGATCACCAATGCGAGCGAGGTCGCCGGCTTCGAGGGCAAAATCACCGACTCGCCCTCGACTTTGATCTCGATGCGCAGATCGGGCCGCAGCATGTTCTGCGCGACGATCAGCGTGATGCGCTCGCAGACGTCCTTCACGTCGACCAGGCGGAAGCCTTCTTGCGCCAGCACTTCGTGGACGGCGGCGATGCTCAGGATGCGGTTGACGCTAATGTGCAGCACGTCTTGCGCCGTCAACAACTGGCCATCGCTCGCCTGGATACGCAGCAGCATCGCGACCGTCTGCAAGTTATTCTTGATGCGATGGTGCATCTCGCGCACCACGGCGGCGTTCGTGACCAAGCGCGCGTTCTCGATCGCTAGCGCGGTCTGATTGGCGAGCGTTGAAAACAGCGCGATCTGCTCCGGGCTGAAGGTGTGGGGCCGATCGGTGTAGCAATTCAACACGCCGATCACGCGCTCGCGCACGATCAGCGGCACGCACAAGAGCGAGACCAGGCCCTCCTGTCGCGCCAACTCGGAGAAGCGATAACGCGGGTCGCTGCGCACATCGGTGACGGCGATCGGTTTCCGATCGCGGATCACCCGGCCGGCGATGCCTTCGTCGGTTTTGAGCGGCGGGCGGGCGCGATATGCCTGGCTGGCGCTGCGCGTCGATTTCATCACCAGCTCGCTGCGCGTCTCATCGATCAGTTGCAGCGAGCACACCGGCGTGCCCATCACCTTGGACGCCATTTCCACCACGAGATCGAGCATCTCGTCGAGATACAGCGGCGAGGTGACGGTTTCGCTGACTTTGGCCAGCGTCGTCAGCTCCGCGATCTGTCGATCCATATGCTCGTACAAGATCGCGCGATCCAGCGCGCCCGCGGCCAGATCGCCGATCAACGAGAGCAGCTCGACTTCATCGTCCGAGAAGTCGTGCCAGGCGGCGGTTTGCACGTTCATGGCGCCGATCACGCGCTGTTGGCTGACGAGCGGCACGGCGAGCAGTGAATGCAGCCCTTTCTCGCGGGTTTCCGGCAGAAACTTGAAACGCGGGTCGGTTTGCGCATCTTTGACGGCAACCGGGAGGCCGTGTTGCGCCGCCCAACCGGTGAGGCCCTCGCCCAGGTGGAGCGAGGCGCGTCCGAGGGCATTGCGCGCCAGACCGGTCGAGGCGCGCAGCCACAGCGTGTCGCTTCCGGCGTCGAGCAGGTAGAGCGAGCACGAGTCGACTTGCATCACCTGCGCCGTGCGGCGCGCGATCAAATCGAGGGTCGTGTCCAGGTTCCAGGCGGCAGACAGCGCTTGCGCGATTTCCCGCAGGCTCGCCATCGCGCGCGTCAGGCGCACGTCGCGCTTGGGCTGAAGGGCAACGTCGGCCATGCCGGCAATTGTACCGCAAAGAGGAAAAAGCCATCAACGGACTTACAACGGATGAACGGATATCAACGGACACTATCCGTTTCCGTCCGTTTGTCCGTTTCCAGTCCGTTGATAGATTACCCTACCGCAACACCGGCTGAGAGATGGTCGCCGGCGTGACGGCAATTGGCGCCGCCTGAGCGGGCTGGTCTTTTGGAACGACTTTCAAGAAGTGTGTCGAGACCTCACTCCAGTGGCGCAACAGCGCGTTGGCTTTGCGGCTGTGCGTGAGTTGCGCGTGCCGGCTGATCCAATCGTGGAGCTGCTCCACTTCGTCGGGCGGCAGCGCTTCCACGCGCACGAGCTGCGGGTTGATGCGCGCTGCGGCGCTCTCGTCTTCATCCAACACGTAGGCGATCCCGCCGGTCATCCCGGCGGCGAAGTTGTAGCCGATGGCCCCGAGCACGATGACCATGCCGCCGGTCATGTACTCGCAGCCATGATCGCCGACGCCTTCGACCACGGCGAACGCGCCGCTGTTGCGCACGGCGAAGCGCTCGCCCGCCCGCCCGGCGAGGAACACCTCGCCTCCGGTTGCGCCGTACAGCACGGTGTTGCCGGCCAATACCGCCGTTTCCCGCGCGCCTAACAGCTCGTCCGGCGGGGCAGGGGCATAGATCACAATCTGCCCACCGGCCAGGCCCTTGCCGACGTAGTCGTTCGCCTCGCCGATCAGCGTCAGGTTCAGGCCGGGCACGCCGAATGCGCCGAACGATTGTCCCGCGCTGCCGGTCAGCGTCACATCGATCGCGCCTTCCGGCAAGCCCATGTCGCCGTACTGCCGGGCGATCTCACTCGCGAGTCGCGCGCCGAAGGTCCGGTCGGAGTTGGAAATCCGATAGGTGAAATGCGGATTGATGACTTCTGATTGCTGATTGAGATCCGAAATCCGAAATCCGAAATCAGCAATCAGTTGCTCGTTGAGAGGTGACGTTGCTGAAACGCGATTGGGTTCGCCGATGTAGCGGCGCGGGCCATCGCCCGGCGGGGCCAGCAGCAATCGATCCAGGTTGAGCGCTTCGTCGCCGGTTCGCCCGGCAGCCGCTTGCTTTAACAGCTCGACGCGACCGATCGCTTCATCCAACGACGTCAAGCCGAGGCTGGCCAGAACCTCCCGCACTTCTTCGGCGATGTAGAGCATGAAGGCCATCACCTGCTCCGGCGTGCCATCGAATTTGGCGCGCAGCTCAGGGCGCTGGGTGGCGATGCCGGCGGGACAGGTGTTCATGTGGCAGGCGCGCGCCATCAAGCAGCCTTCGGCCACGACGGCGGCGGTGCCAAACGAGTACTCGTCTGCGCCGAGCAGCGCCGCGACGACCACATCGCGTCCGGTGCGCATGCCCCCATCGGCGCGCAGACGGACACGACCCCGCAGGCCGCTGGTCACCAGCACGTATTGCGCCTCGGCCAGCCCGATCTCCCACGGCACGCCGGCATACTTGATGCTGCTGAGCGGCGAGGCGCCGGTGCCGCCCGAGCTGCCGCTGATCAAGATGATATCTGCGCCGGCCTTCGCTACGCCGGCGGCGATGGCGCCGATGCCGGCCTGCGCCACGAGCTTGACGGAGATAGCGGCGCGCGGGTTGATCTGGCGCAGGTCGAAGATCAGCTGCGCTAAGTCTTCGATGCTGTAGATGTCGTGGTGCGGCGGCGGCGAGATCAGCGTGACGCCGGGCGTCGCATGTCGAATCGCGGCGATCTCGGCCGTCACTTTGTGGCCGGGCAACTGCCCGCCCTCGCCGGGCTTGGAGCCTTGCGCCATTTTGATCTGCAGCTCGTCGGAGGATACCAGATAAGCCGGGGTGACGCCAAACCGCGCCGAGGCCACCTGCTTGATGCGATCGTTGCTCTCGTTCTGGTAACGCGCCGGGTCTTCGCCGCCTTCGCCGGAGTTGCTCCACGCGCCCAGGCGGTTCATGGCGACCGTCATCGTGGCATGCGCCTCGGCCGAAAGCGCGCCGTGCGACATGGCCGCCGTCGAGAACCGGCGAACGATCGTGTAGGTGGATTCAACTTCATTCGGTTTCACCGCAGAGCGCGCGGAGTTTTCTGAATTCTCTGCGTCCTCTGCGTTCTCTGCGGTTAAATTCTTATTGTCAGGCGCGGCCGTTATAGCGGGCGGGTTGAAGTCCAGCAGGTCGCGCACATCGACCGGCGCGCGTGAATGCTGGAGCTGGCTGTAGCGTTTATAGGCCGCGTAGCCTTCGCTCCACCCGCCGTTCAGCGCGCCCGGCGTTTTCACCGCTTCGTGCAAGGCATGGACGATCGATGGACTGAAGGCGTGCAATTCACCGCTGCGCTTGAACTTGTAGAAGCCGGGGCTGTCGAGCTTGACTTCCGTTTGGGGCTGGGGAGGAAACGCGGCCGCGTGCCAGCGCAAGACGATCTGGGCGATGCGGCCCAACCCGATGCCTTCGAGATGCGCCAGCGTCCCGGTGAAATATTGCTCGATGATCGCGCTGCTCAAGCCGATCACTTCGAAGATTTGCGCGCCGCAATAGGCATCGACGGTGCTGATGCCCATCTTGGACATGATCTTGAGCAGGCCGTGCTCGGCGGCGTGGAGGTAGCGGGCAATCGCTTCAGCCGGCGCGAACTTAGCGCCGCTCACCTCGACGGCGGTTTGAAGCGCGAGGTACGGGTTGATGGCGGCGGCGCTGTATCCGATCAGCGTGGCAAAGTGATGCACGTCGCGCGGCTCGCCGCTCTCGATCACGAAATCGACGCAGGTGCGCAGATCGGCGCGCAGCAGGTGGTTGTGAACGGCGCTCAACGCGAGGAGCGAGGGCGCGAACGTATGTGGCTCGCCGACGCCCCGATCGCTGAGGATGAGCGTCTGCGCGCCGCCGCGCACCGCCGCTTCCGCTTCGGCGCATAACCGTGTCAGGGCGCGTTCGAGACCTGCCACACCATCGGCGGCCGGGAAGAGCGTTGACAGGGTAACCGCGCGCAGTTCGGCATCGGCTTTGAGCGCGGCCAGCGCATCATCGGTGAGAAACGGGCTGTCGAGCTCCAGCAAGCGCGCCTGCTGCGAGGTCTCGGCCAGGAAGTTTCCGCGCGCGCCCAATCGCACCCGCAGCGACATGACCAGCTCTTCGCGCAGCGGGTCGATCGGCGGGTTGGTCACTTCGGCAAAACGCTGGCGGAAGTAGCTGAACAGCGGGCGCGGCTGCTCCGAGAGGATGGCCGGCGGGGTATCATCGCCCATCGAGCCGATCGCCTCAACGCTGTTCTCGACCATCGGCTTGAGCACAACGGTCAGCTCTTCGTGGGTATAACCGAATGCGGCTTGGGCAATGAGCAATGAAGAATGATCAATGGGCAATGACTTGGCAGGCCCCGACAATTGACCCATTGATAATTGCTCATTCCTAATTGTCCTGAGGTTCTGCCGCACCCACGTCCCGTATGGCTTGGCCGACGCGAGCTCGGCTTTCACCTGGCCGTCTTCGAGCACGATGCCCTGCTGCGTGTCGACGATAACCATTTGCCCCGGCCCGAGTTTGCCTCGGACGAGTATTCGCGTCTCTTCGAGCGCCACCGCCCCGGCTTCTGACGCGGCGACCACGAGACCGTCGGCGGTGATCACGTAGCGGCAGGGGCGCAAGCCGTTGCGGTCGAGCGCCGCGCCGACGGTGCGGCCATCGGTGAAGATGAGCGCGGCCGGGCCGTCCCACGGCTCGCTCAAGCAGGCGTGATAGGCGTAGAAGTCACGGATTCGTTCGGGCAGGTCGGTCAGCTGCTCCCAGGCGGGCGGCGCGAGCATGGTGACCGCGTGTTGTATCTTGCGGCCTCCCAGCACGAGCAGCTCCGTGGCGTTATCGAGCATCGCCGAGTCGCTGCCTTCGGTGTCGATGACAGGGCGCAGCTCAGCCGGATCCGCGCAAAATTCCGCCGTCAACCCCGGCTCGCGGGCGCGCATCCAGGCGAGATTACCCTGCAAGGTATTGATTTCCCCGTTGTGGCACAAGACGCGAAACGGCTGGGCGCGCGCCCAGGTCGGGAAGGTGTTGGTGCTGTAGCGCTGATGAAAGACGACCAGCGGCACGCTGTAGTCGGGGTTTTGCAGATCGGCGTAGAACGCCCGCAGCTGCGGAGCGAGGAACAGGCCCTTATACACGATCGTGCGCGAGGAGCAGGAGGGCGCGTAGGCGCCTAGCCCCGCCGCCCGCGCCTCACGCTCAAACTGCTTGCGCGCCAGATAGAGTCGGTGTTCGAACTTGTGGTTGTAGAGCGTCGAGTGATGCTCGATGATGGCGTGAAAAATGTGGGGCTGGGTGGCGCGGGCGCGCTCGCCGAGGACTTCAGCGTGGATCGGCGCCTCGCGCCAGGCGAGGACGCATAGGCTGTGTTTCGCCAATGCCGACTCGAACAGCCGCATGCCGGTTTCGACTGTGCCGGGTTGAAAAAAGAAGACGCCGACGCCGAGGCGATCGGGGTCGGGGCTGCGGCCGGTGAGGCGCTCGGTCTCGCGCACGAACAATCGGCGGGGCAGGGGCGTGAGAACGCCCGCGCCATCTCCGGTGCGGGCGTCGGCATCCAGCGCGCCGCGATGCTGAAGGTTGACGAGTGCTTCCAGGCCACGCTGCAATAGGGCGTGACTGGGTCGGCCATACTGGTCGGCAACGAAGCCAATACCACAGCCACCCCGATCAAATGGGGGGAGGTAAGGTGAATCAAGCCGATGATCGCGGTTGAGCATGGAAACCTCCCGGTTGGCGGCGACTCAGTGCTTTGTTAGTGTATGCACAAGTTCGCGCGTTGTCGCCACCGAAGCGGGCCATTCCAAACTCACCCGTTTGGGCCATAGCACAACGCCGAAAACCGACCATTCGGTTTTCGGGGTCTGCGTCGATTATATTCAGTTGTGATTGAATTCAGATCGTCTCACGCAACCGCGAGAACTTTCGAACTCTCACCCTCCCGTTCCAGTTGTTGGAGCAAACTCTTCAAGCGCGTCTGTTGTCGCCTGAGCATCTCACGATAGTCTCGGCGATCGGTGTGCGCGATCTCCGTGCGCAGCTCCGAAAGACAACTCTCAAGCGTGCTTTGCAGCAATTCCGCCTCTTCCTGGTTCAACGTCAGCTGGACCAATCTTCTCCTCCATATTGATGGTGAAATGCGACTCGGCGCGCTTGCGTGGCTATCGCAAAACGCGCCGAGGTAATCGACTGTGTGCTTACTTTCCGGCCGAGGCAGCAGCGCGCGCCGACCCGCCAGCCGACTTGCGACCATAGACCACCGCATCGGGCGGGGCCACGAAGTCTTTGGGATAGCCTTCCACGCCCATCTCCGGTATGTCAAGACCGGCCAGCTCATCGGCCCGCGAGACGCGCAGCAGCTTCAGCGCATCCAACACCTTGAAGAAGACAAATGTTGTAACAAAGACGGTCACCGCAATCGCCACGACTTCGGCGATTTGCGCCACGATCTGCGTGCTGCCCCCATACAGCAAGCCAGTCACCGGCGTGGCGATGCCGTTCCAGGCCGCCGTATCAGGGTTGCCATTGGCGAAGATGCCGACGGCCAGCACGCCCCACATACCGTTGAAGAAGTGAACCGGGACTGCGCCAACCGGGTCGTCGATCTTCCAGCGTTCCAGCAAAGCGGTGGCTACACACACCCACACGCCGGCGATCAGGCCGATGACGACTGCGGCCCAGGTATCCACAAACGCGCACGGCGCGGTAATCGCGACCAGGCCGGCCAGGATACCGTTGACCGACATCGACGGATCGGGTTTCTTGGCTGCGCCGAACAGCCACATGTACAACATGGCCGATACGCCGCCCGCCGCACCGGCCAGCAATGTATTGATGGCGGCGATCACCGCCAGGTTACGGAACGCACCGTTGAAACCGAGCGCCGAGCCGGGGTTGAAACCAAACCAGCCGAAGAACAGGATGATCGTGCCGAGCACACCCAACGGGATGCTGTGACCGGGGATCGCGTTCGGCGAACCGTCCTTGTTGAAGCGCCCAATGCGCGGGCCGAGGACGATGGCGCCGGCCAGCCCGATTGCGCCGCCGATCATGTGCACCACACCCGACCCGGCGAAGTCGACGGCGCCGTTGCCTAACCCCGCTGTGCGCCCCAGGTTCGCCAGCCAGCCGCCGCCCCACACCCAGCCGCCGACCAGTGGATAGATGAACATGCTCACCCACAGGCCCATCAGCGCGAAGCCGACGAACTTCAGCCGCTCGGCCATCGAGCCGGTAGGAATAGTGGCGGCGGTGTCCATGAACACCATCTGGAACAGGAAGAAGGTCAGCACGCCGAAGTTAGCGCCCAAGCCGCCGAGCATGAACCCGCTCAATCCCATCACGCCCGAGCCGCCGATCAGCAGCGGCTTGTCGAGCACACCGGACCAGTCACCCAAGGTGATGGGTGAGAAGGCCCAGGCGCCTTGACCGTTGATGTCGGGATACGTGTAGTTGACGCCGCCGAACTGGAGCGCGAAGCCAGTTAACCAATAGCCCACCGCGCCGATGCAGAACACCATCATGTTCATCATCATCGTGTGCGCGACGTTCTTGGAGCGCGTGAAGCCGGTCTCGACCAGCGCGAAACCTGCCTGCATAAAGAAAACCAGAAACCCGGTGATAAGGACCCACGCGACATTCAGACTCAACGCGGCGTCGTTCGCCGTAGCAGCGACCTGCACGGGATCGGGCGGTTCACCCTGGGCGGAAGCGACGCCCACCGCGCCGATTACCATCGACGCGCTTAACACCAAGAGCACCTTCAGCATGGCAACTACGACCGGCTTCTTCATGACGATGATTCCCCCTTTAGAATTGATGATTTATGATTGCCGATTGAATCCGTCAATCACCAATCAGCAATCGAAAATCCGCAATGAGTTAGTACCAGCCGATGTGGCTTTTGAGCGCGACCAGGGCCGAGGCCAATACCATCGCCAACAACGTCGGCGGCACGGCGATCAGCACCCAACGCTTCCAGCCGATCCGCCCGTGGTTTCGTTCCATGAACGAGTACGCGACGACGTTGGCCGATGCGCCGATCGGCGTCAGATTGCCGCCCATGTCCAGGCCCAGGGCCAGCGACCAGACCATCAACGCCAGCGCCGGCATGCCGGGAATGCTCGCCAGGTCGCGCAATACATAGCTCATCGCCAGCGCCAGCGGCACGTTGTCCACCACACCGCTCGCCAACCCCGGCCCCCAATGCAGCGCCATCACCAGGGCGTTCGGGTTGGAGGCCGTCGCGCCGGCCAGTGAATGGGCCAGCATTTCGAATAGATTCGATTTTTCCAGCCCGCCGATCAACACGAACAGCCCTGCGAAGAATATAATGCTCTGCCCATCGACCTTAAGGATCACCAGCTTGCGTTCACCACCGGGTAGAGCGAGCAGCGCCAGACCGGCCGGCGCCAGCGCGGCGACCGCCGCCGTGATCGGCAGGCCGGTCCAATGGGAGAGCGGGTGGTGGAAGACGAGCAACACAACCGCCGCGCCAAAACCGATCAGGCCGACGCGCGTCATGCGCGTGTGCAGCGGGTCGCGGTGGAGCGCCTCGATCTCGCGCACCATTTTCTCGGTCAGCGCGGCGTGCGCATCGCGCAGCTTCTTGCGATTGATGACATAGAACACACCGAGCAGGGTCAAGGCGGCCAGCGCCGAGATCGGCCCGGTATGCTGCGCAAAGTCGGCGAAGTTGAAGCCCAGGGTCGTGCCCAAGATCACGTTGGGCGGGTCGCCGACCAATGTGGCCGCGCCGCCGGTATTGGCCGCGCACACCTCGGCGACGACGAACGGCACCGGATCGACCTTGAGCAGGCGGCAGAGTTGCAGCGTCAGCGCCGACAGAAATAGCATCACCGTGATGCTGTCCATGAACATCGCCAGGATGGCCGCCAGCAGCAGCAGGACAATGAACAGCCAGGTCGGGTGATAGTTCACTTTGCGGACGGCGGTCAGCGCCAGCCAGGTGAAGAAGCCGGCTTCGTGCAGGATGGAGACGAGCACGAACATGCCGGCGAGCAATCCGAGCGTTTCCCAGTTGATGTAGGTGAGCGCTTCGATCGGGCTGAGCACGCCGAACAGGATGAGCAGCCCGCCGCCGATCAGCGCCACCCAGTGGCGTGGAAACTTTTCGCTCGCGATGAAGACGTAAGCAAGTGCGAAAACGATCAAGGCGATAAACATCTGGCACACTCCATAAAACGAAATGACGCCCTTGGCAAGGTAAAGCCAAGGGCGTCATGGCCCACGCGACGACGATAAAACACAATATTCCGTTGTTCAGGTATCCTATGCCCGGAACTCGGAATACTCTAACAGAACACGGTGCATGGGACAATCCCCAAATGGGCCATATCTTTACACTTTCTTGATGCGCGAAGCCGCCGTTTTGTCGATTTCTTGACACGCTTCAAGGTATACGGGCGGCAATATCGTCAACTGGGTTGGTGCTCAATACAGATCGGCAGCGCCTTGCCGCTATTGCGCGTTGCAGTTGTGCGTGATGCCCGGTCGACCAGTCGTTGAAGTCGCAGAGCGGGTGATGGCTTGCAGAAGGTTCTGTTACCCTTTTGGGTAAGGCGGGTCACCTGAACCCGCCTGAAAAATGGCCCAAATGGTTGACATGGAATTTAGTATCTGCTATAGTCTGAGCGTCGCTCCAACCCTTCAACTGCTGTAGCCGTCATTCAATCGAATAAAATTCCAGGCCGCGAAGCCTTGCAGAACTTGCCGTCTGTTCTGAAGGCTTCTTTTTGTCTCGCCGCCATTCCAGCTCGGAAGGAGACTGATGCATTATGGAGAATATTAATGCGGGCGATACGGCCTGGATCATCGTTGCCGCCGCCCTGGTCATGATGATGACTCCCGCCCTGGCCTTCTTCTATGGCGGCATGGTTCGCAAAAAGAACATCCTCTCCACCATCAACTTAAGTTTCATCACACTGGGCTTGATCAGCCTGCAATGGATCATCGTGGGCTACACGCTCGCCTTTGGTCAAAGCCTCGGCGGCTTCGTCGGCGATTTGAAATTCCTGGGTCTATCGGGTGTGGGATCAGAGCCTAACCCTGACTATGCTGCAACGATCCCGCATCTGGCCTTTGCGGCTTACCAGATGATGTTCGCCATCATCACGCCGGCTCTCATTACCGGCGCATTTGTAGAGCGGGTGCGCTTCAAGGCTTTCTTAATCTTCACGCTCCTCTGGGCCACCCTGGTTTATGATCCCGTGGCGCATTGGGTCTGGGGAGTCGGCGGCTTCCTGCGCACGGCGGGGGCATTAGATTTCGCAGGGGGGACCGTGGTGCACATTACCGCCGGATTCTCTGCCCTGGCGTTTGCGATGGTGTTGGGACGCCGCAAGTGGTTTGGGAAAGCCCCGATGGAGCCTAACAACATCCCCTTCACGATCCTGGGCGCCGGCCTGTTGTGGATGGGTTGGTTTGGCTTCAACGGCGGAAGCGCCTTGGCGGCTAATGGCCTGGCCGTCAATGCCCTCGTCACGACGAATACTTCGGCGGCTGCGGCGGCGCTCACCTGGATGTTCTTAAGCTGGCGGGATAACAAGCCGAGCGTGCTGGGCATTGTCACCGGGGCAGTCGTGGGTCTGGTAGCCATTACACCTGCGGCGGGATTCGTGACCCCTCTGGCTGCAATTGCGATCGGCGCCGTTGCAGCGCCGATCAGTTATTACGCTATCCGGTTGCGGCAGAAAATGAAGCTGGACGAGTCCCTGGACGTCTGGGCCTGTCATGGCATGGGCGGCGCCTGGGGCGCATTGGCAACCGGCCTGTTTGCAACCAAGTTGGTCAACCCGGCTGGCGCGGACGGTCTGTTCTACGGCAATCCCAGTCAACTCCTGATCCAGGCTATGGCGGTAGTGGCGGCCATCGCTTTTGCCTTCATCGTCACCTTTGTGTTGGTCAAGCTTTTGCGCAGATTCGTCGGCTTGCGGGTCAACGATAACGAAGAAGAGGTTGGCCTGGACATCAGCGAGCACGGCGAGCGGGCTTACGCCTGACCCGGCGTAACCGTTCATTCCATTCATTCGCCACGAGGACACCGACCATGACCAAGAAAATCGAAGTCATCTTGCGCGAGGAGAAGCTCAACGACGTCAAGGAAGCGCTCTCCAAGATCGGGATTGTGGGCATGAACGTCACAGAGGTGCGCGGGCATGGCCGCCAGGGCGGCATCGTGCTGGCCGGCCGGACGGGCGCCTACAAGGTCGATCTACTGCCGCGTGTCCAGCTCAACATCATTCTCAGCGACCACAATGTTGAGAAAACGATCGACACGATTTGCCAGGCGGCCCAGACCGGCCAAATCGGCGACGGGATCATCTTCGTCTACCCGGTGGAAGAAGTCATTCGCATTCGTACGGGCGAGCGTGGGCGCGAAGCCTTGACGTACGAAGGAGACATCGATACCCGCATCAATGCCTCAGAGGCTGCTTCTTCACTGACAACATGACCAATTTATTCCGCCGAAGGTTCTGGCAGGTTGACCGTTGCCGTAAGCCCGCAATCCTTATAAAATCCACGCGAGTCGTGGAGATCCAATGTTGAGCAAAACGTTCTTTGATGCCAAACAGTGCATGTGTATGGGACGGGGACCTGTCGCGCTCCGTCCTATTAGCGCGGGCTGAAGTAACCCGCGCATAAACTGACGGTTCGGCGTAACGGCTCCCCCGCGTCATCCCGCAGGGGAGCCTTCGCCTGAGAAACAAGCCCAGGAGATTGCTCCTGGGTTTTTTTTGTTTCCGCAGCTTGGGTCAGGAGGCGAGTCGATGAAGGCAAGTAACCCATTATGGCGCGAGCGGCTGCTCGACGAGATGCCGCCGTATCTCGCGCGCGAGATCGACATTTACGAAACCGAGCTCGAGTTGCGCAAGCAGGGCAAGCTCGACGAGAAGTTGTTCGCCGAGACGCGCTTGCGGCGCGGCGCGTACGGCCAGCGCTACGACAATGGTCAACGCTGGGATGGTCGCGAAACCCGGCAGCTCGACTATCCCGCCTCGGCCCTGACCAAAGGCCCCAACACGTTGTGGGACGCGCCGGGGATGCAGCGGATCAAACTCCCTTTCGGCGGCCTGAATGCGCGCCAGCTCGAAGTCATCGCCGAGCTCGCCGAAGAATACGCGGACGGGATTGCGCACGTCACCACGCGGCAGGACTTTCAACTCCACTTCATCCACATCGACGACACGCCGGCGCTGATGCGGCGCCTGGCCGCCGTCGACATCACCACGCGCGAAGCGTGCGGCAACGCGGTGCGCAACGTCACCGCTTGTCCGATCTCCGGCGTCTGCACCGATGAGACCTTCGATGTGACGCCTTACGCGCACGCGCTGGCTCGATTCCTGATCGGCCATCCCGACACGCAAGACTTCGGCCGCAAGTTCAAGATCGCCTTTTCCGGTTGCAAGCATAAAGCTTGCGGCCTGGTCAACATGCACGACCTGGGCGCGATCGCGGTCAAACGTGTGGCGGGCGGGCAAGAGCGGCGCGGGTTCGAGTTGTACGTCGGCGGGGGGTTGGGTTCGGTGCCGCACCAGGCCAAACTGTTCGATGCCTTCGTGCCTGAAGAGGAACTGCTGCCGACGGCGCAGGCCATCTCACGAGTGTTCGCCCGCTTGGGCGAAAAGAAGAATCGTAACCGGGCGCGCATCAAGTTCCTGGTGAGCCAGCTCGGCATCGAGGAGTTCAGGCGGCTGGTGTGGGAAGAACGCGCCATCTTACCGCCCGATCCCGAATGGACTGCTTTCCTGTCCGATCTGCACGCGCACGACGAGCAACCGTCCCGAGCGCCTGCACCGCTCAACGGCGCGGCGCGGCCTGAAGGCTTCGACCATTGGGCGCGCACCAACGTTTATCGCCAGAAGCAGCCCGGTTACGCAACCGTGACGATCACACTGCCGCTGGGCGACCTCGCCGCGGCGCAGCTGCGTGGGCTGGCCGATATCGCGCGCCGCTTCACCCATGAGACCGTCCGCACCACGGTCGATCAGAACATGGTGTTGCGCTGGATCAGTGAGGCCGACTTGCCCGAAGTGTACGGCGCGCTCAAGGCGATCGGGTTGGGGCAGCCGGGCGCCGGCACGATCGTCGACGTGACCTCCTGCCCCGGAACCGATACCTGCAAGCTCGGCATTGCCTCATCACGCGGGCTGGCGGGTGAGCTGAACATCCGCCTGGCGGAGCGCAGCCACACCCTGGATGAAGCCGTTCAAGACCTGCACATCAAAGTCAGCGGCTGCTTCAACTCGTGCGGGCAGCATCACGTTGCCGACCTGGGTTTCTACGGCGTCAGCCGGCACGTCGGCGGTTACACGGTGCCGCATTTCCAGGTGGTGCTGGGCGGCCAATGGACTGAGAATGCCGGGGCGTTGGGCCTGGCGATGGGCGCTATCCCGGCGAAGAATGTGCCGGAAGCGGTCATGCGCCTCACGGGCCGTTACGTTTCGGATCGGTTGAAAGGTGAAAATTTCCAGGCGTTCATCAAGCGCATTGGGAAGGTCGAAATCAAGCAGCTGTTGGACGATCTGACGCGCGTGCCCGCTCACGCTGAGGACGCTTCGTACTACACCGATTGGGGCGACGTCCGCGAGTACACCACCGGCGATATGGGTGTGGGCGAGTGCGCCGGAGAGATTGTCTCTCGCCTCGAGTTCGATCTGGCTGCCGCCGAGCGCGAAGTCTTTGAAGCTCAGGTGTCTCTGGACAAGGGCGACTTTCAACAGGCGGGCGAGATGGCTTACACGTCGATGCTGCGCGCGGCCCGGGCGCTCGTCAAAGAGCAGTTCTACGACGCGCCCGGCGATCCCGATCAAATCGTCGCGGAGTTCCGCACACGCTTTTACGATACGAAACTCTTCTTCGACCCTTACGCGGGCGGCAAGTTCGGGCAGTATCTCTTCCGCGCGCACGCTCACGCGGCTGAACCGTACACGCCCGAAGCGGCGCACCAGCGCATCGAAGAAGCGCAACTCGTGGTCGAAGCGGCGTACAGCTGCAAGGCGCGCATGCAGACCACGCCGGCGCTCGGTAACGCGTGAAACGTAAAGCGTGAAGATTGCGTTTTACGCTTCACGTTTCACGGCAAATAGGAAACAGACCCATGAACATCCAGCACCTCAACCTCAAGTTCTTCGTCGAGAATCCCGCAGCCGTCGATCTGGCGGACTTCATCTCGATTTTCAATGGTTGGATTCAAGCTCGGTTCGGCGAGGAGACCCTGGTCGATGTCGCCGATTATCGGCAAGTCTTCGCCGGGCCGGGCGTCATCCTCATCGGGCACGAGGCCAACTACAGCCTCGACAACACCGGCAACCGCCTGGGCTTGCTTTACAACCGCAAGGCGCAGTTGGCTGGCGCGCTTCAGGATCGGTTGACGCAGGCGGCGCGCGCGGCGCTGCATGCCTGCCGGCGGCTCGAAGCGGAGCGCGGATTGAAATTCGACGGGCGCGAAGCGCAACTGCTCGTCAACGATCGGTTGAGCGCGCCGAACACGGCTGAGACGTTCTCGGTGCTCGCGCCGGAGCTCGAGTCGTTCTTTGGCCGGTTGTACGGCGGGGCGGCATACACGCTCGAACGTAACCCCGACCCACGCGAGCGTTTCACCGTCACGGCTCAAGCCGCGACCCATTTCGAGGTCGAAGCGCTCTTGAAAAATCTGAACTGACCTCACCCTCCTCACCCCAACCCACCCCTCCCTTTCCTTACAAAGGAGAGGGAGGGAAGAGTGTCCGCGCAGCGGACGGGAGGGTGGGTGAGGTCCAGGAGTCCACATGACTGGCAGCGTCTACATCATTGGCGCAGGCCCCGGCGATCCGGGATTGATCACCGTCAAAGGATTGGCTTATCTGCGCCAGGCGGATGTCGTGCTTTACGATCGGTTGGTGCATCCGCAACTGCTCGATGAAGCTCCGGCTATGGCCGAGCGCATCGATGTGGGCAAAGCGCCGACACGCCATCGCCGCGCGCAAGCCGAGATCAACACGCTCCTCATCGAACACGCGCGCGCGGGAAAAATCGTCGTGCGCTTGAAGGGCGGCGACCCGTTCGTATTTGGACGCGGCGGGGAAGAGTGTCTGGCGCTGGCCGAGGCCGGCATCCCGTTCGAAGTGATTCCCGGCGTCAGCAGCGCGATCGCCGTGCCCGCGTATGCCGGCATCCCGCTGACACACCGCGAAGTCGCGCGCTCGTTTACGGTCATCACCGGCCACACTTGCGATTCTCAAAATCCCGGTTTCTCGCCGGATGATGGCACGTTGGTTTTTCTGATGGGCGTTGCTCACCTGCCGGAGATCGTGAGCCAGCTAATCGCGCACGGCCGCTCGCCCGAAACGCCTGTGGCGGTCATTCAGCGCGGGACCACCTCGGCGCAGCGCGTCGTCGAAGGCACGCTGGCCGACATCGTCGAGCGCGCACGCGAGGTTGAACCACCGGCGACGATCGTGATCGGCGAAGTCGTGCGTCTGCGGCAAAAACTGGACTGGTTCGACCCAACCCGCGCCGAACCCGAACCGATACCGCTGGAATGGTCAACTGTGAGCGCCGAACTCCATGCGGCTGAATTCACCTTACTGGAGATGAGCTAATCGTACACACAAAGATCACCTTCATCGAAGCACCGTTGGTATCAGAGTGGACGCCGGAAGCGCTTCAGCAGCTCGGCGAGCAATTCGAAGGTCGCCCGCCGGAAGAGGTTCTGCGCTGGGGCATCCAACAGTTCGCGCCGGATATCGCCATGGCGACCGGTTTCGGGCCTGAGGGCGTGGTGCTGCTGCACCAGCTTTCGCAGCTTGCGCCGGAGACGACGATCTTCTACCTCGATACCGATCTGTTCTTCCCCGAAACGGTTGCGCTGCGCGATGAACTGGAAGCCCGATTCGGCATGAGCTTCACGCGCGTGCAGTGTGGCCTATCGCTCGAGGCGCAGGCCGAAGCGCACGGTTCAGAGCTGTGGGCGCGCGATCCCGACCGGTGCTGCCACTTGCGCAAAGTCGAGCCGTTGCGCCGTTTCCTTTCGACGCAGCGGGCGTGGATCACCGCTATCCGCCGCAACCAAACGGCCGCGCGCGCCGGGGCCGGACTGGTCGAGTGGGATCGCGCGCATGGCCTGGTGAAGTTCAACCCGCTGGTCGGTTGGACCTCGGATCAGGTGTGGGATTACATTCACGCGCACGATCTGCCGTTCAACCGTCTGCACGTGCTTGGCTATCCCAGCATCGGGTGTTGGCCGTGCACCCGGCCGGTCGCGCCCGGCGATGATCCGCGCGCCGGCCGCTGGGCGGGCCTGGGCAAGACCGAGTGCGGCATCCACTGGCCTGCGCGGAAATAGGCTCACCGCGGAGGCGCGGACCGCCGCCGCCTTCATGACTTGCCGAAGGAGGGCGGCGGTTGCACAGAGCAATTCAATCTCTCTGTGCGCTCGGCGGCTCGGCGGTGCGTTGTTAATATGCGCTACTATCCGATCTATCTCAACCTCCAGGATCGCCCCTGCAGCGTGATCGGCGGCGGCAGAATCGCCGGGGGGAAAGTCCGGGGGTTGCTTGAAGCCGAGGCCGTCGTCACCGTCATCTCGCCTGAGCTGACGGCAGACTTGAAAGCATTGACGGACGAGCGGAAGATCGCGCACATCGCGCGAGCCTATCAACCCGGCGACCTTGCCGGCGCGACGCTGGTCATCAGCGCCACCGACGATCGCGCGGTGAACGAGCAGGTCTGGATCGAGGCGCGGGCGCGCGACATCCCGATCAACGTGGTGGACGATCCGCCGCATTGCACCTTCATCGCGCCGTCGATTGTGCGCCGGGGCGATCTGGCGATCGCGATCTCGACCGGCGGCAAGGCGCCGGCGCTGGCCGTGCGGCTGCGCGAGCAATTGGAGCAGAGCATCGGCGCCGAGCACGCCCGTTTTCTGGAGTTGGCCGGACAGCTGCGCGAGCCGCTCGCCGCGCGCTATCCCGATTTCGAGCAGCGCAAGGCGGTGTGGTATCGGCTGGTCGATGCGGACGTGCTGGACTTGCTACGCCGAGGCGAGGAAGACACGGCCCGAAAACGCATCACCGAAATAACCGGCATCGCTCTGCGAGATTTTTGATTGCGGATTTCTGATTGGACTCAAATCATCAATTAGCAATCCTCAATCAGAAATCTTGTGGTGTGTTTGCAGGCTTCGTACGCGCAGTTCTTTGGCCTTCAACGCGGTGATGCCGTTGACGGCCGCCGCCGCCGCGCTGAGCGTGGTGAGCAGCGGGACGTTGTACATCACCGCCGCCGCGCGCATCACGCGCGTATCGTCGTGCGCGCCCGCGCCCAACGGCGTGTTGACGATCAAGTGCAGTTCGCCGCGCTCGATCATGTCTTGAATGTTGGGAGGACCCGCGCCGACCTTGTGCACGGCCGTCACCGGCAGGCCGATGCGCGCGAGCCACGCCGCCGTTCCCTCGGTCGCGTACAGCGTAAACCCCAGCCGATGCAGATCGCGCGCGATCTTGAGCGCCGCGCCTTTATCGAAATCGTTGACGGTGATCAGCGCGGCCCCCGACAGCGGCAGCGGCGTCCCGGCCGCGATCTGCGCCTTGGCAAAGGCGTGCCCGAAGTGCGCCGCGTGCCCCATCACCTCGCCGGTCGATTTCATTTCCGGCCCCAGGCGGTATTCCGCGCCCGGAAACTTCTTGAAGGGCAGCACCACCTCTTTGACAAAGAAGCCATCCACCCTGGGCGTCTCGACAAAGCCAAGCTCGGCCAGCGTCATACCCGCCATCACTTTCGCAGCGAGTTTCGCGATCGGCGCGCCCGTCGCTTTGCTGACGAACGGCACCGTACGGGATGCGCGCGGATTCACTTCGAGCACATACACGATATCGTCTTTGATCGCATACTGCGCATTCATCAGCCCTTTCACCTTGAGCGCGAGTCCGAGACGCCGGGTGTAATCTTCGATAATGTGCAAGTGGTAGTTCGAGATTTTGTACGGCGGCAGCACGCACGCGCTATCGCCGGAATGGACGCCCGCCTCTTCGATGTGCTGCATCACCCCCGCAATCACCACGCGCTCGCCGTCGGCAAGCGCATCCACGTCCACCTCGAAGGCATCTTCAAGATAATGATCGATCAACACCGGGCCATCGGGTGAGACCGCCGCCGCTTCCGCCAGGTACTTGGCGAGCGAAGCGTCTTCGTAAGCGATCTCCATCGCGCGCCCGCCGAGAACGTACGATGGGCGCACCAGCACCGGATAGCCGATGCGCGCGGCCACGCGCCGGGCCGCCTCGAAGGATTGCGCCGTGCCCCATTCGGGGTGAGGGATATCCAAATCGCGCAGCAGCTGACCGAAGCGCACGCGGTCTTCGGCCAGGTCGATCGAATCGGGCGAAGTGCCCCAGATGGAAGGATGAGGGGGTTCATCCCTCATCCTTTCCAAAGCTGCGTGGAGCGGTTGCGCCAGATTGATCGGCGTCTGGCCGCCAAACTGCACGATCACGCCGTCGGGTCGCTCCTCGTCGATCACGTTGAGCACGTCTTCGAGGGTGAGCGGCTCGAAGTACAGCCGGTCGGCGGTGTCGTAGTCGGTGCTCACCGTCTCGGGATTGCAGTTGAGCATGATCGTCTCGAAGCCGAGCTCTTTCAGCGCGAAGCAGGCGTGCACGCAGCAATAGTCGAACTCGATCCCCTGGCCGATGCGATTCGGCCCACCGCCCAGGATCAACACCTTGCGGTTGTTGGTCGGCGCGGCTTCGTCCGCCGATTCGTAAGTGGAGTACAAGTAAGGCGTGAAGGCTTCGAACTCGGCGGCGCACGTATCAACGCGATAGTAAACGGGGCGGATACCGAGCGCCAGACGTTTCTTCCTTACTTGATTGGGTGACACGGTAACCGAGTGCGGAGGGGTCATTAGGGATTGGGCGATTTGCGTATCGGAGTAGCCCATGCGTTTGGCGCGATAGAGCAGTTCGCGGGGCAGCGTTTCCAGCGTGTGCGGCTGCAATTCGGCTTCGAGCGCGACCATGCCGGCCAGCTGTGCGACGAACCACGGATCGAATTGGGTTTGCGCCGCGACTTCGTCAAGGTGATTGTCCGTGCGCAGCGCATCCGCGACTGCAAACAGGCGCTGCGCCGTGGGTACGCTCATCGGCAAGTCTGGATCTAATCTCCGACCCCGCTCCGCTTCGCGGCGGGGGCTATAGTCTCCAATCTCTAATCCTCTAATCTCCAACCCCCGCACCGCTTTGTTCAACGCTTCCGGGAACGTCCGGCCAATTGCCATCACTTCGCCCACCGATTTCATCTGTGGGCCGAGCGTGAGGTTCGAGCCGGGGAACTTCTCGAAGTTCCAGCGCGGGATTTTCACGACGCAGTAATCGATCGACGGCTCGAACGCGGCAGGCGTGACGCGCGTGATGTCGTTGGGGATTTCGTCGAGCGTGTAACCCACCGCCAGCAGCGCCGCGATCTTGGCGATGGGAAAGCCGGTCGCTTTCGACGCCAGCGCCGACGAGCGGCTGACGCGCGGGTTCATCTCGATCACGAGCACTGCGCCGGTCTGGGGGTTGACGGCAAACTGCACATTCGAGCCGCCGGTCTCGACCCCGACCGTTCGAATCACCGTGCGCGCCATATCGCGCAGCTCTTGGTACTCGCGGTCGGTCAGCGTCTGCGCCGGGGCGACGGTGATGCTGTCGCCGGTGTGCACGCCCATCGGATCGACGTTCTCGATCGAGCACACCACCACGAAGTTATCGGCGCGGTCGCGCATCACTTCCAGTTCGTATTCCTTCCAGCCCAAGACCGATTGCTCGATCAACACTTCGCCGACGGGCGACTCGCGCAACCCGCGCTCGACGATGGAGCGGAATTCTTCGGCGGAATACGCCACGCCCGCGCCCGACCCGCCCAGCGTGAACGAGGGCCGGATCAAACAGGGGAAGCCGACGCGCGCGGCAATCGCTTCGGCCTCGGCCAACGAACGCGCCAAGCCTGAGGCCGGGACGGCCAGCCCGGCGGCGATCATCGCCTCCTTGAACTTCAATCGATCTTCGGCCAGCTCGATCGCCCGCACCGATGCGCCAATCAGCTGCACGCCGTATTCGGTCAGCACGCCGGTGTGCTGCAAGTCCATCGCCAGGTTCAGCCCGGTCTGGCCGCCCACCGTCGGCAGCAACGCTTCGGGCCGCTCGGCGGCGATGATCTTCTCGACCACGTCGACCGTGAGCGGCTCGACGTAGGTGGCATCGGCGAACTCCGGATCGGTCATGATCGTCGCCGGGTTGGAATTGACCAGGATGATGCGATAGCCTTCGCGGCGTAGGGCTTTGCACGCCTGCACGCCGGAGTAATCGAACTCGCACCCCTGGCCGATGACGATCGGGCCGGAGCCGAGGATCAGGATCGAGTGGATGTCGGTACGCTTGGGCATTTGCGATTACGGATTTCTGATTGCTGATTGCTGCTCGATCGTTGCTTACAAATCAACAATCCTCAATCAATAGGTGTTCCACGATGACCACATCTTTCCAGTCGCCGTCGAGGCGCGCGTGCTGCTCGTAGACGCCGACTTCGCGGAATCCGAGCGCGCGCATGAGCGCGCGGCTGGCAACGTTTTCGACGAAGATGCGCGAGACCAATTTCCAGAGACCCGCTGCTTTGGCGGCCGCGATCAGCGCTTGCAGCGCCAGCCGACCGGCGCCGCGCCCGCGCGCCGCGCGCGCCACGTACACCGAGAACTCGGCCACCCCGGCGTAGCACTCGCGCGGGCGGTAGGTTGAGGTGGAGGCGAACGCGATTACCTGACCCGCTTCTTCCACGACGACGATCGGATGAACGCCGTCGAACCAACCTCGCACGTCGTCCGCCGAACGCGGGTGCGTCTCGAACGTCGCAATCCGATCGGCGATGCCCTGGTTGTAAATGTGAGCGATGGCCGTTGCGTCCGCCGGTGTAGCGGGTCGAGTCTGCATCGGTCAGCCTTGCATCAGTTCGATGAAGTGTTGAAATAGATACCGCGCGTCGTGCGGGCCGGGCGCGGCTTCCGGATGGTATTGCACGGAGAACGCGCGCAGCGTTGACGCGCGCAACCCCTCGATGCAACCATCGTTCAAATTGACGTGCGTGACTTCGACCCCGGCGGGTAGGCTCTCGGCGCGGACGGCGAAGCCGTGGTTGTGGCTTGAAATCTCAACCTGACCGGTCGGCAGATGCTTCACCGGCTGGTTGCCGCCGCGATGCCCGAACTTGAGTTTGTACGTCTGCCCGCCTAATGCCAGGCCCAGCAGCTGATGACCCAGGCAAATGCCGAAGATCGGCACGCGGCCCAGCAGCTGCTTGATACTCTCGATGCCATACGTCACGGCGGCAGGATCGCCGGGGCCGTTGGACAGGAACACCCCGTCGGGCTTTAGCGCCAGCACTTCCGAGGCGGGCGTTTGGGCGGGTACGACCGTGACGCGACAACCTTGCGCGGCGAGCAGGCGCAGAATGTTGCGCTTGATGCCGTAGTCGTAGGCGACGACGTGGAAGCTGGAAGTTGGAGATTGGAGATCGGCGCCCAATCCCCAATTACTAATCTCTTGTTTCCCCCAGTGATATGGCTCGGCACAAGTCACCTCGCGCGCTAGATCGAGGCCATTCATATCCGGCGCGGATCGGGCGAGGCTGACGAGCCGATCGGGATCGAGATCGACGCTGGAGATCGCGGCGTTCATCGCGCCGTGTGTGCGGATGTGCCGGACGAGCGCGCGTGTGTCCACCTCGCCGATACCCACGATGCCGCGCGCGCATAGATACTCGTCGAGCGTGTGCGTGGAGCGCCAGTTGCTGGCGATCGGGCTGGCCGCGCGCACGACGAACCCTGCCACCCACGATCGCTCCGACTCGTCATCGTCGAGGTTTGTCCCGTAGTTGCCGATGTGCGGCTGCGTCATCACCACGATCTGGCCGTGATACGATGGGTCGGTGAGGATTTCCTGATAGCCGGTGATACTCGTGTTGAAGACGACTTCGCCTGCCCGTTCGCCTACTGCGCCAAAGGCGCGACCGGGCCACAGGCTGCCATCGGCGAGAGCGAGGAGGGCGGGGTTGGCGATTGGAGATTGGGGACTATAGCCCCCGTAGCGGAGCGGAGTGGGGTTGGGGATTGAGGACATGGAAGTGTACGGTGTGATGGACAGTCGATGAACTGTGATCAGTGATTAGTGAACAGTGAGCAATAACCGATTACCGATTACTGATTACTGATTACTGATTACTGATTACTGATTACTGATTACTGATTACTGATTACTGATTACTGATTACTGATTACTGATTACTGATTACTGATTACTGATTACTGTTCACTGATTAACCCGTGTTACGCAGTCCGGCGGCGATGCCGTTGATGGTGAGCACGATCACTTCACGCAGGGCCTGGGCTGCGTCGCTGTCGGGATCGGGCAGGGCGCGCAGGCGGCGCAGCATTTCGACCTGAATGTAGTTGAGCGGATCGACGTAAGGGTTGCGCAGTTGAACCGAGCGCTGAATCACCGGATCGACGTCCATCAGCTGCGAGTGCCCGGTGATGTCCAGGATGGCCTGCACGCTGCGATCATACTCCGCGTGGATGCGATCGAACAGGGTTCGGGCGAAGGCGCGATCGGGTACGAGACCAGAGTATAACACGGCGATGCCCATATCGGCCTTGAGCAGCGACATCTCCGCGTTGTCGAGCAGCGCGCGGAAGAAAGGCCACTCGGTGTACATCGCCCGCTGAATCGAGGCCGCGCCGCCAGCCAGCGCCGTGCCCAGACCATACCAGCCCGGCAGATTGAAGCGACTTTGCATCCATGAGAACACCCAGGGGATAGCGCGGATATGCTCGACTTGTGGTTCGCCGCTACGGCGCGAGGTCGGGCGCGAACCGATGCGCAACCGGCTGATCTCGTCGAGGGGTGTAGCGGCGCGCCAGTAATCGATGAAGCCCGGCGTCTCATACACCAACGCCCGATACGCGGCGTGAGCCGAGTTCGACATCGCCTGCATGGCCTCGCGCCATGCGGGAACAATAGCGGGCGGCGTCTGCTGGATATCGGTCGCGGAGGCCAGCAGCACGGCGTTGACGACCTGCTCCAGCTGCCGATGCGCCAGATCGGGATTGGCGTAACGCGAGGCAATCGTCTCGCCCTGCTCGGTGAGCCGAAAGCGGCCGTTGATCGTGCCGGGCGGCTGCGCATGGATGGCGCGATTGGCCGGTCCACCGCCGCGCGCCACCGTACCGCCCCGGCCGTGAAACAGAGTGAGCTGGATGCCATGTTCCCGGCAGGTACGGGCGGCATTCTCCTGCGCTTGATACAAGGCCCAGTTCGCGGCCAGGTATCCGCCGTCTTTGTTGCTGTCGGAGTAACCGATCATCACCATCTGCTCGTGATTGCAAGAGGCGAGATGTGCGCGGTAAGCATCGAGCGCGAACAGCTCGGCGAGGATGCGAGGCGCTGCCTCCAGGTCGTCGAGCGTCTCGAAGAGCGGGGCGATGAACAGCCCATCGGCGCAACCCGCCCAGCGCGCCAGGAGCAGCACGGTGAGAATATCGGCGGGGCCGCGCGTCATCGAGATGATGAACGGCCCCAGCAGCTCGCGCCCGTACACAGCCTGCGTGCGAGCGATGAGCTGGAACAACGCCCAGGTCTCGGCGGTTTCAGCCGTCACGCCGGGATGCGCCGCGAGTTGGGGCGCGGGCTGGCCCAAGAGTTGAACCAGGGTCGCAGTGCGGGCCGGGTCGTCTTCGCGCTCGAACGTCAGGTGGATATCGAGCGCGCGAAGAATCTCGCCGAGCGCCGAGGTCAATTGAGCGGAGTGGTCGCGCACGTCGAGGCGCGCGGCGTGCAGCCCGAATATCTCGAACTGCGCCCGCACCGTGCGCAGCTGATCTTCGACGAGCGGCGGCGGCAGCGTGCGCGCAATCAGCTCGAGCAGCGTGATGAAGTCGGACAGCCGGGCGCGCGCGCGATGTGGCGCGGTCTCCAACAGCCGCGCCACCATGTCTTCGTGTGAAGCCGCTTCGAGATCGGCGGCGAGCAGCGCGAGCGCCAGACGGTAAGGTTCGTTGGCGTAACGTTTTTCAAGATAGGCGACGTGCTGCGGCAATGGATGGCGAGACTGGAGCCAGGTGCGCAAGCCCGACGGCGGCGGGATGCGCCGTGCGCTCACACTCAGGCGCCGGGCCAGGTCGTGTAGGGTGCGGCGGTGGCGCTCGACGGCCAGGCCACGATGGAGCCGCAGGGTTTCCGCGGTCAACTCGACCGTGACGTTGGGATTGCCGTCGCGATCGCCGCCGATCCACGAGGCGAGCGTGAGCCAGCGGGCGGGCGGCGTGAGATCGGGATAGTGCTCGGCCAGGGCTGTGGCAAGATCGATGTAAATGCGCGGCAGGGCCTCCCACAGAACCGAATCGACGAAGTACAGGCCGATGCGCGCCTCGTCGGTGACGGCCGGGCGCGCCGTGCGCTCGCGCTCGGACAGCCACAGGCTGGTGATCTCGGCGCGGAGGGCGGCCACGGCGGCCGCGCTCTCGCGGGGCAGCACATCGAAGTGTTGCAGGAAGCGCAGGGTCTCGGCGATGCGCTGGAGCTTGGAGAGGACGGTCCGGCGCTTGGCCTCGGTGGGGTGCGCGGTGAGCACGAGTTCGATTTGCAGATCGCACAGCAAACGGTTCAGCTGCTCCGCGCTGACGCCGCGCTGTTTGAGCTGCGTGATCGCTTCACCGATCGATTCGCTGATCGGCGCGGGGTGCTGCTCGCGTTCGCGCTGGCGCAGCGCGTTGACGCGGTGCGCTTCTTCCGCCAGGTTGATCAGATCGAAATAGAGTGTGAACGCCGACGCGATGGCGCGGGCCGAATCGGGCGCGAGGCCAGCGACTTGGACGGCGAGCGCGGCGGCGGCGGAGTCCTCTCCGGCGCGGCGGGCCTTGGCCTGCGCGCGGATGCGCTCCTCGGTCTCAAACAGTCCCGGCGACTCCTGCTCGCTTAAGACGTGACCGAGCAGCTCGCCGAGCAAGTGAATCGTAGCCGACAGATCCATTTTAGATTGCGGATTGCGGATTGGAAAATCAGAAATCGTCAATCAGCAATCATGAGAGTTCCTTCACGGTTTCCGAGAGCCGTTTAATCCCTTCCTCGATTTCTTCGGGCGTCAGCCCGCAATAGGGCAGGCGCAGGAAGCGCTCGCCGCCGCCGTTGGGGAAGAAGGCCAGCCCATCGGCGAGATTGAGCTGGTGTTTCGCGGCAGCCGCGCGCACCGCGCGTGTCTCCACACCTTCTGGCAGCGTCACCGACAGGAAGAACCCGCCATCGGGCCGGGTGGCCTGTGTGTCGGGCATGTGCTGGTCGAGCGCGGCGAGACAGGCATCCAGGCGCGGCGCGTACAACGCTTTCAGCCGCTCGATCTGCGGCCCCAGCAATCCACGGCGGCACCACTCGTAGGCGATACCGTGCGCCAGGAAGTTAGGTGAAATGTAGGTATCTTCGGCCACCTTCGCCAGCTGGATCACCAGTTCGGCGTTGGCGACCAGGAAGCCCAGGCGCGGGCCTGGCCCCACCAGTTTGCTGAGCGAGCTCATGTGAACGGTGTGCTGCGGGGCCAGCTGGAACAGCGTCGGCTCGTCTTGGCCCCGATACCGCAACGGGCGATAAGGCGCATCTTCGAGGAGCAAGAAGTCGTACTGCTCGGCCAGCTCCACGATATGCCGCCGCTTTTCGCCGGAGCAGGTGACGCCGGATGGGTTCTGGAAGTCGGGGCTGAGGTAGAAGAACTTCGGCGCGCCCGCTTTAAGTCTGGCTTCGAGCGCAGCGATATCCGGGCCATCGGCCTCCAGCGGAATGCCGACGATCTTGGCCTGGCGCCGCCGCAACAGCGTCAGGGTGCGATCGTAAGTGGGCGATTCGGTGAACACGGTATCGCCGGGCCGGAGCAGGCGGAGGCACAGGAAGTCGATCAGCTGCAGCGAACCGTTGCCGGTGAGCACCTGATCCACTTCGACCCCCTGCCACTCGGCCAACCATTCTCGAAACGGCGTAAAGCCCGTCGCTGGGCCGTACTGGAGCATCGTTGTGCCGTGCTGTTTGAGCGCGGCGACCGCGGCATCCATCACGTCTTCGATCGGGAACGACTCGGTAGCGGGCACGCCCCGGGTGAAGTTGATGGGTTTCAGCGCGGGTGTGACGCTCGCTGCCTGTTCGTGAACTACCAGTTTGGTAAGCGTTGTTAATTCCGACATAGACCTTGGCTCCCCTGTAATTTTAACCACGGATTACACCGATGTCACGGAACTATTTATCCCCCGGTGTGTTGAGACCTGCGCGCAGGGCGGCGGCGACGGCGGCGGCTCGATTGCTGGCGCCCAGTTTCTGCAAGATGTGATCGACGTGCTTCTTGACGGTGTTCGGCGTGATGCGCAGCGCCTCGGCGATTTGCCGATTCGTATAGCCGCGGGTCACGAAGGCCAGCACATCCCGCTCGCGCTCGGTCAGCTCGGCTAACGGGCCGTCAGCCGACGGCGCTTTATCAACCTGAACCGGTGCGGCCGCTTCAGACCCGGTGGGCAGGCCGGTCGCGGGCGGGGTTTTGATGGCCTCTTCGACCATCGAGCGGAACGTGCGACGGTCGAAGCCTTCTTTTTCGACGAAGGCGAACACACCGAACTCGTCGTAAGCCCGATCGATATCCTCCGGCTCCCCCAACGCACTGACGACGATGGTGGGCACGCCGCGTTGGCGCGCCGCACGCAGCAGCCAGAACCCGTCCCGATTCTCCTGCGGATCGGCGGAGCTGATCAGGTGCAAATCGACGATCGCCAGCGCGAAATCGGAGCGTTGCAGCCAGCCGCGCGCCTCGCCATAGCTGATAGCATACTGCGGCTGGAAGCCGGCCAGCTCCAGGATATCTTCGTAAACCGTGCACCAGCGCGCATCGTCTTCGACGATCAGCACCTTCAAGGCTTCAATGGCCGGCGTCGATCGCGTATCGCCGGTGGCAACCTTTTGCACGAATTCAAACAGGTCTTCGCGGCGGAACAGGCCCTTGGATAAGAACCCCAGGACGTTGGGCCGGTGCTGGATTTGCGCGATGACATGTGGATCGGTGATACCCGATAGAAACAGGATCGGCGTGTGGGGCAAGCGATCGATCAGGGCCAGCCCATCATGTTTTTCCGGCGCGTTGGGATTGAGGCCCACGTCTAACACGGCCAGGTGATAATCGCTCGCCGGAACCGGCGGCCCGGCCAGCGCCGTCACCTGGCAGCCCACATCGTTCAAGATTTCCGAGACGAGCGTTCGCCAGCGCACATCATCGTCCACGACCAGCGCGCGCAACGGATGTTTGAGTGTGGAGTGCGGATCGGTGATTGTCATGGTGTCCATTGGGTCATAGTTGTTCAATCATCAGTTGGCGCCGACGGCAGCCGGAGGATGAACGTGCAACCTGTTCCATCGCTCTCGGCGAGGGCAATGCTCCCGCCGAAGCGCTGGACGAGCGATTTCACCCACCACAGCCCAAAGCCTAATTTCCTTGCCGAGCGCTTGGTCGAAAACTCAGGTTCGAAAATCTTCTCGCGGTAGTCGGCCGACACCCCCGGCCCGTTGTCGGCCACGGTGATCTCCACCCACTGCCGGACCGGGTCGAGGGGATCGGCGGCGACCTTGCCTTCCACCTTCACCCAGCCCGCCTGATCGGCCAGCGCGTCCAGCGCGTTTTCGATCAGATTGATCAGCACCAGCCGCAACTGCTCTTCGCCGGCCAGGACGGGCAACAAGGTCTCAAGCCCGGCCGCTGAGAGCTGCACGTGCGGTGGAATCGTCAGGCGTGCCAGCGCCGTCCGATAGCACGCTTCGACCAAAGTCCTTTGCAGCCGGAGCGGCCGCAGGTAAGCCATCGAGTCGCGCGCCGCCTCCATCGCCGCACGGGCGCTGTCCTCGATGTCGCGCAAGGTGAGATTGACGTAGGGGTCATCCTTCAGGCCGGGGCGTCGGTCAAGAATGCCCTGGGCCTGGACCGGGATCACGCCGATCAGGTTGTTGACCCGATGCAGCAGGTTGGCGGCCACGTCGCCGAGCGCGGCGAACGTTTCAGCCACGGCCTGCCGTTCTTGCGCGAGTTTCATCTGCGCCAACGCTTCGGCCTGTTGCAGCGCGGCGGCGGAGTGACTGGCCAGCCAGGTGAGCAGCCGAATATCCCAGTCGGAAAAAACGCGCGGCTGCGTGGTATACGCGCCGAATGCGCCGCGCGGGAGCCCGTCGCGCATCAGCAGGGGCACAATCAGCGCCGATTCCCAACCCATCTGCTGGGCCAGCTCACGCCGCTCGATACGCGGGTCAGCCCGAAGGTCGGCGCTGAGCACTGGGCCACGGGTGAGCACCGAGGCGCCGAGCAGGCTGCCGGCCACCGAGACCTGATAGCGCGCGGGGAAACCGCCGGTCGAGGCGCGCAGCGTCAGCACCTTTGGATCGCCCCGCTCGATCTCCCAGATTGCCCCATGCGTCACGTTGAGCAGGTCGCACGCCCGCTCGATGAGGAGCGCGAACAATTCGTCGGGCGAGTGGATGATCATCTGGCCGGCGACTTCTTCGATCGTGTCGAGCAGCTTCGCCTCTTGAATACCGATGATGGCCTGCGTGGCGAGCGTTTCGAGCAGGCGCTCGGCATCCACATCGAAGGCGGCCAATCGCGGACTTTCGACGTTGAGCACGCCTTCCAAGCCCGCGCCCGGCCCCAAGAGTGGGACGGTCAGCTCGGAGCGCATTTCGCGTTCGGCGTGCAGCGGTCGATAGATATCGGCCCAGGGGAGCTGGCTCAGATCGTCGATGCGTGCCGAGCGGCGGTGTTTGGCGACCCAGCCCATGATGCTGGCGTGCTCGTTTACCGGCAGGCGCTCGGTGCTCTCGATTTCATCGCCGCCGACGGCGATGCCGGGTCGCAGCTCGCCCGTCAGCTTGTCGAGCAAACGGAAGGAGCCGTGCTCGGCTTGCGTAAGATCGAGCGCCGTGTTGAGAATTTCGCTCAACGTGTCTTGCAGATTGGGGCGCGAGCTGATCAGCCGCTCGGCGCGTCTCAACCGTTCGATCTCATCGACCTTGCGCTGCAACGCGCGGTTGATGCCTTCGAAGCGGCGGGTGTTGTGAATGGCGACGGCGGCTTGATGCACGAGCATATCGAGAATCAGCAACTCTTGCTCGGTGAAGCGCCGTTCCACTTGCAGCGAGATGTACATGACCCCGACCGGGATGTCGGCGACGAGCAGCGGATAGCACACGAGTGTCCGGGCGCCCGCTTCACGTTTGACCGCGTGCACGGGAATGTGCGTATCCTCATACGAGAGGATGCGCCGCTGCAACTGCACCGCGTGCGCGCCCATCCCGTTCGGGCGGGGCGAATCGCCCGGCACCGGCCCGCCCGATTCGCCCGCGCTGACTCGCGCGCCGGGATCGAAACAGCGCCGTTCGGCGTCATAGATGTAGATCACCGCCGCAGTGCCTTCAACTGGATCGGTGCCCACCAGCTGAATGGCAATGTTGGCGATCATGCGCAGCGCATCGGCGAGCGAGTGACCCGGCCCGAGCCGATTCACTTCGCCCGCGGCGTCGCGCAAGATACCGAGGGCAGTGTGCAAGTAAGAGTCGCTCATGTTCAACGGACAACCTGCGGCGTGCGCCGTACTCGGACAGTCATATCAAAACGCCCTCAGCCGTCCGCTCACTTGACGACTAAGGGCTTCGCGGCCCGACACACATTCGGTTTATACAGTCTCCGCAGAGCACCGCGCCGGGCGAGAGATGGCCGAGTGAAAGTTTAGCATGCGCGTGGATCAGTGTCAAGCGATTGCGACCTCATCTTCGGATCAGTGTGTTCGTGAGCGCGGAACAGAGGAACAAGCAGTTGTCCACTATTGCCAAATTGCTCTTAAGTGGTCATGGGCAGATTGCCGATTGACACGCCTCGACCTTCTATGTTAAATTTCTAACTGGTTACCATGTATCCTAACTGTATCGCCGTTTCATCCATCCGACGACCGAAACCGTCCCCGCCCGTCCCCACACCGGGGGAGGTCGGCTTTTTGCGTTTGGGTGCAGCTTGAACCAAGTCTAACCCGTTCGCGTTTTGAAAGCCCTCCAACCCGGAGGGCTTTTTATTTGGGGATTTCTGATTTTCAATCCGCAATCATAGGAGAGGCTATGTCGAAGAAGGACGTCAAGAAGGTCGTGCTCGCTTATTCGGGCGGGCTGGATACGTCGGTGATCGTGCCGTGGCTGCGCGAAAACTATGGCTGCGAGGTGATCTGCTTCTGCGCGGATATCGGGCAGGGCGAGGAACTTTCGGGTCTGCCGGCCAAGGCGACCGCCAGCGGCGCGAGCAAGTGCATCGTCCAGGATTTGCGCGACGAGTTCGCCCGCGCTTACCTGTTCCCGCTGCTGCGCGCCGGGGCCGTGTATGAGCGCAAATATCTGCTGGGCACCTCGGTCGCTCGCCCGCTCATCGCCAAACACCAGGTTGAAGTCGCGCAGGCCGAAGGCGCGGATGCCGTCGCGCACGGCTGCACCGGCAAAGGCAATGACCAGGTTCGCTTCGAGCTCACCTACACCGCGCTCGATCCGCGCTTGAAGGTCATCGCCCCCTGGCGCGAATGGCAGATCCGTTCCCGCGAAGATGCGCTGGCCTATGCGCGCGCGCACAACGTGCCGGTGACGGCCAGCGTGAAATCGATTTATAGCCGCGATCGGAACCTGTGGCATTTGTCGCACGAGGGCGGTTTGTTGGAGGATCCGTGGCAGGAGCCTGAAGAATCGATGTATCAGCTCAGCATCGCGCCGGAGTCGGCGCCCAATGAACCTCAGGTCGTCGAGGTCGAATTCCAAGCGGGTTGCCCGACGGCGGTTGACGGCCAGCCGCTCGCGCCCGCGCAGATCGTCGAGACGCTGAATCGGTTGGGCGGGGCGCACGGCATCGGGCGGGTCGATCTGGTCGAGAATCGGCTGGTGGGGATGAAGTCGCATGGCGTGTACGAGACGCCGGGCGGCACGATCCTGCTGGCGGCGCACCGCGAGCTGGAGTCGATCACACTGGATCGGGATACGCTGCATTACAAGGACGTGGTCGCGCAGCGCTACGCCGAACTGGTGTACAACGGGCAGTGGTTCACGCCGCTGCGCGAGGCGCTGGACGCCTTCTTCGACACGACGCAATCGCACGTGACCGGCACGGTGCGTCTGAAATTGTACAAGGGCAACGTAATCTTGATCGGGCGGCGCAGCCCATACAGTCTATATCGCGAAGACTTCGCGACGTTCGGCCAGGAAGACGTGTACGACCAGAGCGATGCGGAAGGTTTCATCACACTGTTCGGTCTGCCGTTGAAGGTGCGGGCGATGATGGACGTGTCCGGCGGCGGCAAATCGCGGTACGAAGCGCCGGACTATTCGAAGTTCAAGCGAGACTGATTCAACTCACCTTACGCAGTTTGCTCCCCGACCGCGTCCCATAGGCGGTGCAGTGCTCCCGTCGCGGTCGGGTGAATGGCTGGAAACGCCCGCGCGGACGCGGGCTTCGAGCGAAGTTGAACGGCGGCGGCGTAAGCTTTAATTGATGGTTGATGATTTCGGATTGCTGATTGTCAAATCAACAATCCGAAATCGGAAATCGGAAATCAGAAATGGCATTATGGGGCGGACGTTTTTCCAACAGTCTCGATTCATTGGCGGCGGAGTTCAACGCCTCGCTGCCGTTCGACTATCGCCTGGCCGAGGTCGATGTGCGCGGCTCGATCGCCTGGGCGCGCGCGTTGGCGCATGCCGGGGTGATCGGCGCTGAGGCAGCTGCTCAGCTGTGCGAAGGCTTGCAGCAGGTAGGGGAAGAGCTTAGAGAGCAGCGCTTGATGTTTGCGGTGAGTGACGAAGATATCCATACTGCCGTCGAACGAAGACTGGGTGAAATCGTCGGGGCGACGGCGGGGAAGCTGCACACGGGCCGCAGTCGCAACGATCAGGTGGCGACCGATTTTCGCTTGTGGGTACTGAGTGCGATCGATCGGCTCGATGCCGAACTGCATCAGCTGCAGGCGGCGTTGGTCGCGCGCGCCGAAACCGATTGGGGCATTCTCCTCCCCGGCTACACCCACTTTCAGCGCGCGCAGCCGATCTTGCTCAGTCACTGGTGGCTGGCGCACTTCTGGCCCCTGGCTCGCGATCGGGAGCGGCTGGCGCAGGCGCGCGCGCGAACGAACGTCTCGCCATTAGGCGCAGGCGCGTTGGCCGGGACGCCGTTCGCGATCGACCGCGAGGCTTTGGCGCGCGAGCTGGGCTTCGCCGCCGTTTCGGCCAACAGCCTGGATGCCGTTTCCGATCGCGACTTCGCCGCCGAATTTCTGTTCGTCGCCGCGCTCATCGCGGTTCACCTCTCCCGATTGTCCGAAGCTCTGATCCTCTTTGCCACCGCCGAATTCGGCTTCATCGAACTCTCCGATGCCTTCTCCACCGGTTCCAGCCTGATGCCGCAGAAGAAGAACCCCGACACGCTCGAACTCACGCGCGGTAAAGCGGGCAGATTGATCGGGCTGCTGACCGGCCTGCTGGCGACGCTCAAAGGTTTGCCGTCGGCCTACGACAAAGATTTGCAAGAGGATAAAGAACCCGTCTTCGCGGCGGCGGACGCACTCGCGCACATGCTGCCGGTGATGGCGGGGCTGATCGGCAGCTTGACCGTTCGATCCGAACGGATGCAGTCGGCGCTCGACCCGAGCCTGTTGGCGACCGACCTGGCCGATTATTTGGTGGCGCGCGGCGTTCCTTTTCGAGAGGCGCACCACGTGGTGGGTCAGGCCGTGCGCCGAGCGATCGATTTAGGTGTGAGTTTAGATCGATTGGCGCTGGCCGAACTGCGCGCGATCCATCCGGCGTTTGGCGCTGACGTGACAACCGTGTTCGATTTCAACCAGTCGGCTGCGCGGCGGAAGGTGACGGGCGGCACGGGTCACATTGCGGTGCAGGCGCAACTGGCGCAGGCGAGGGAATATCTGAAACGTGAAACGTGAAACGTGAAACGTGAAACCTGTTACCTGTTTACCTGTTGCCTGTCTACCTGCTACCTGAACACCACACCAAATTTCAAAGGAGGAACTCCGTATGAATGCAAGCAATTGCCCCGAATGTGATGCAACGCTCAGCCTCAGCGCAGTCGTGCAAGGGGAGATCGTGGTCTGCCCGGATTGCGGCGTCGATCTCGAAGTGACCGGCCTCGCGCCGCTCAGCGTCGCGCTCGCGCCGATGGAGCAGGAAGACTGGGGGGAGTAGATGAAAATCGGTATCCTACTCTCGCGCGTTCGGGTGGAAGAGAAATGGCTGCTCGAAGCGCTCGATCAGCGCGGCCTGACCTACGACCGAATCGACGATCGTGAGGCGGTCTTCGATCTGGCGCAGCCGGGGCGCTGGCTGGAGTACGCTGTGGTGCTCGAGCGCAGTGTGTCGTTCGCGCGCGGGCTGTACGCGACGCAAGTGCTCAACTCGTGGGGCATTCCCACCGTGAACATGGCGCAGGTGGCCGCGACCTGCGGCGACAAACTGGCGACCTCGGCGGCGCTGGCGCGGGCCGGCGTGCCGCAGCCGCGCATCAAGGTTGCCTTCACATCCGAGTCGGCGCTGGCGGCGATCGAGGCGTTCGGCTACCCGGTGGTGCTCAAGCCCGTCGTCGGGTCGTGGGGCCGCCTGCTCGCGAAGATCAACGACCGCGATGCCGCCGAAGCGATTCTTGAACACAAAGAGACGCTCGGCTCGTACCAGCACTCCATTTTCTATATCCAGGAGTTCATCGCCAAGCCCGGCCGCGATATCCGCGCGTTCGTCATCGGGAATCAAACGGTGTGCGCCATCTACCGCGCCTCCTCGCACTGGATCACGAACACGGCGCGCGGCGGCAAGGGCGAGGTCTGCCCCGTTACGCCGGAACTCGATGCGATCTGCCAGGCCGCCGCCAACGCGGTGGGCGGGGGCGTGTTGGCGATCGACGTGCTGGAAGACCCGGAGCGCGGCTACTTAATCAACGAAGTCAATCACACGATGGAGTTCCACACCACCGTCCCGGTGACCGGCGTCGATATCCCAGGCATCATCGTCGATTACACTGTGGTGGTCGGCGCCCAACCCCGATCCGATCAGGCAGCGGGCCTTGCCCGCTTGCCTGTGCCCGCTGCGGTACATCGCGCGAATGGACATCGAGCGGTGGCGGCATGAAGGTTTCGATCGTCGGTGGATCGGGTTACACGGGCGGCGAGCTGTTGCGGATTCTGTTGTTTCATCCGCAGGTCGAGATCGCGCAAGCGACATCGGAGAGTCACGCGGGCGAATACGTCTATCAGCAGCATCCGAATCTCCGCAAGCGAACCCAGTTGCAGTTCACGTCGCGCGCTGCGCTCCAGCCGTGCGAGGTGCTGTTCCTGGCGCTGCCGCACGGCGAATCGCAAAAGCACATCGAGCGTTACCTCGACTTCGCGCCGAAAATCATCGACCTGTCGGCAGATTTTCGGTTGCGGGATGCGGCGCTTTACAAGCAGTGGTATGGCGAAGACCATCGCGCGCCGCAGTACCTAACTCAGTTTGTGTACGGTCTCCCCGAAGTTCAGCGCGCGGCGCTGCGCGACGCGCGCTATATCAGCGGCGTCGGCTGCAATGCCACGGCGTCGATCCTGGCGCTGCTGCCGCTGGTGAAAGCGAACCTGCTCGATCTCGATAAGCCGGTGATCGTGGACGTGAAGACCGGTTCATCCGAGGGCGGCGCGAGCGTCAATCCCGGCTCGCATCATCCCGAACGCAGCCACTCGATTCGCGCCTACGCGCCGACCGGGCACCGGCACACCGCCGAGGTGATTCAAGAGCTGGGCCTGCGGAATGTTCACCTGAGCATGACGGCGGTCGATCTGGTGCGCGGCGTGTTGGCGGCGGCGCATGTGTTCGTCAAGCCGGGCACGGCCGAGAAAGACCTGTGGAAAGCATATCGAGCCGCGTACGCCAACGAACCCTTTGTGCGGATCGTCAAAGACAAAACCGGCATTCACCGTCTACCCGATCCGAAGATTCTGGCCGGCTCCAACTACGCCGATGTCGGCTTCGATCTCGATCCCGACTCGGGGCGTGTGGTCGCGCTCGCGGCGATCGACAATCTGATGAAGGGCGCGTCGGGCAGCGCCGTGCAGGCGCTGAATATCCTGTGCGGCTTCGAAGAGACGGCCGGGCTGGAGTTTCCGGGACTCCACCCGATTTGATTGCTGATTGTAGATTGCTGATTTCTGATTACGCTCAAGCTAAACAGCAATCCGCAGGAGGCTATCATGGATGCAGAGGAACTCAAGAAGCGCACGAAGCAGTTCGGGTTGCGCTGTATCAAGGTCGTTGAGATGTTGCCGAAGACGCGCACGGCGGATGTGTTGGGGAGACAGTTACTGCTTACGCTCATCAATCATCAATCAGAAATCCACAATTAGCAATGATCGTCATTAAGATTGGTGGTACAACCGGAATCAACCTCGACGCGGTTTGCGCGGATATCGCCGCGCAGGTGAAGGGTGGAAAGCAACTGGTCGTGGTGCACGGCGGGTCGGGGGAGACGAACGCGATCTCGGAGCAGCTGGGCCACCCGCCGCGCTTCGTCACCGCCGTGTCGGGCTTCACCAGCCGCTATACCGATCGCGCCACACTCGAAATCTTCGCGATGGTGACGGCCGGGAAGATCAACACGCTGCTGGTCGAACGGCTTCAGAAGCTGGGCGTCAACGCCTTTGGCCTGTCGGGGGTCGATGGCCGGCTGATGGTGGCGAAGCGGAAGGACGCCATCCGCATCGTCGAGAATGGCAAGCAGCGCATCCTGCGCGACGACTTTACCGGCAAGATCGAATCGGTGAATGGCGACTTGCTCAACATGTTGCTCGCGTCAGGCTACACGCCCGTCGTCGCGCCGCTGGCGATCTCGCCTGAAGGCGACGCCTTGAACGTGGACGCCGATCGCGCGGCGGCGATGGTCGCGGGCGCGGTGCAGGCCGAGCAGCTGATCATCTTGTCGAACGTGCCGGGCCTGCTGCGGCAGTTCCCCGACGAGAGCACTTTGATCGCTCACATCGACAAGACTAAAGTCGAGCAATCGCTGGCGTTTGCCGAGGGTCGCATGAAGAAAAAGGTGCTGGGCGCCAGCGAGGCGTTGGCGTTGGGGGTCGGGCAAGTCGTGTTCGCCGACGGGCGGGTTGAGACGCCGGTTCAACGCGCACTCTCTGGAAAAGGCACAGTCATTTCGTAAATTGTGGATTGTTGAATGACCATTCAAGAGCTTGAATCGCAACACACGTCCGGCGTGTACACCAAGCGGCCCATCGCCATTGTGCGCGGGCAGGGCGCGCGGCTATGGGACAGTGACGAGAACGAGTATATCGACTGCGTCGGCGGGCAGGGCGCGGCGAACCTGGGTCACGCGCATCCGGCCATCGCCGAGGCGATCGCCGAGCAAGCCCGAACGCTCATCGCGTGCCCGGAGATGTTCTACAACGACCGCCGCGCCGAGTGGATGGCGCGTCTGGCCGCGCTCACCGGCCTGCCGCGCGTCTTCCTGTGCAATTCGGGCGCGGAGGCGATCGAAGGCGCGCTCAAGTTCGCGCGACTGGCGACCCGCCGAACCGAGATCGTCGCCGCGATGCGCGGCTTTCACGGGCGCACCTTCGGCGCGCTTTCCGCAACCTGGGACAAGAAATACCGGGAACCCTTCGAACCCTTGGTTCCCGGTTTTCGGCACATCGCGTACAACGATGTGGCTGCGCTTGAATCAGCGGTGACCGACCAGACGGCCGCCGTCATACTCGAAGTGGTGCAGGGCGAAGGCGGCGTGCGGCCCGGCACGGCCGAGTTTCTATCGACCGCGCAACGGCTATGCCGCGAGCGCGGCGCGCTGTTGATCCTCGACGAAATCCAGACCGGCTTCGGGCGCACGGGCAAGTTGTTCGCCTTTCAGCACTTTGGCCTGGAACCCGATTTGCTGTGCCTGGCGAAGTCCATCGCCGGCGGCATCCCGATGGGCGCGACATTGATCGGCCCGCGTGTGGGCGAGCTGCCCGCGCAGGTGCATGGCTCGACGTTTGGCGGCAACCCGCTGGCCTGCGCCGCAGCCTTAGCCGCCATCGACGTGATCCTGGCGCAGCAGCTGCCCGAGCGCGCCGCCGAGCTGGGCGCGTGGTTTCTCGATCGGTTGCGGCAGATCGAATCGCCGCTCATCCGCGAAGTGCGTGGGCTGGGGTTGATGGTCGGGATCGAGCTGAAACAAAAAGTCACGCCGTACCTGCAAGCGCTGCTGGCGCGCCGTGTGCTGGCGCTGCCGGCCGGACTTACCGTGATGCGGTTCCTGCCGCCGCTCATCATCTCGCGGGAAGACCTGGAGCATGTTGCGGATGCCGTGGGCGAAGTGCTTACACAACCCGAAAAGGAATTGATGACGACAGTCCCCGAAGCATAGCGGAGTGGGATTGCTGATAGATGATTGCTGATTTTCAAATCTACACTCAGAAATCCTTGATGGCCGAAGGTCTCCTGACCGAGGCCGTCGGGAGACCTGTGCCGAACATGAGAATCATCCTTCAGTAATCCGCGATCAAAAATCAGAAATCCGAAATCAAAAATGTCACATTTCACTCAGTACCAGCCCCGTCCACTTGAAATCATCGACACGACGTTGCGCGATGGACAGCAAACGTCGCTGCTGTACGATCATCACAAGTATTTCTTCACGCGCGCGGACAAGGAAGAGATTCTGCGCGCGTTGATCATTTACGGCGTCAAGTTCGTCGAGGTCTTTGCGCCGATCGTCAGCCCGCAGGAGCGCGCTGACTTTGCGGCGCTGCGCGCGGTGCGCGATTCCTTGATCACGCAGAAGGGTTACACCTTTTTGCTGGCGCACGTGCGTTGCCATCCGCACGACGTGGAGAGCGCGATCGAAGCAGGCGCCGATGGGCTGAACTTCTACATCGGCACCTCGGCGCAATCGCGCCAGTACAACCACGGCAACGACCTGGACACGATCATCCGCAAAGCGGCCCTTCTGCTGGAGGAAGTGCGGCGCAACTATCCGCACCTGGTTTTGCGTTTCAGCGGTGAGGATGCTTTCCGCACGCGCGAAGAAGACTTGTTCTACGTGTACGACGCCGTCGCGCCCTGCGTCGATCGGCTGGGGACGCCGGATACGGTCGGCGTGGCAACGCCGGCGGCGGTGCGGCGCCGGCTGGCTGCGCTCCAACAGCGCTATCCGCGGATGGACTTCGAGGGGCACTTTCACGACGATCGCGGCTTCGCGCTGATTAACGCGCTCGAAGCGGCGCGCTGCGGCGTGCGCTATTTCAACACGACGCTGTTGGGCATTGCCGAGCGATCGGGCATTACCAGCATGACCGCGCTGCTGTTCAACCTATACTGCGATCGCGAATTCGACAAGCTCGAAGGCTATCACTTGCGCGGCTCGTATCCGATCAACGTGCTGGCCGCCGACAAGCTGCGGATGCTGGTGCCCTCGACCGAACCGGTGAGCCTGACGAACCGCACGCACACGGCGGGCGTGCATCAGCAGGCGGTGCTGAACGACGCCTCCACTTACGAAGCGCACCCGCTCGACCTGTTTGGCGTGACCGAAACCGAAATCCTGCTGGGGCCGCTCTCTGGTTGGAACATCATCCACTACTTCCTTAAAGAGATCCGCTACTACCAGCTCGACGAAGCCACGGCCAGGGCGATTGCTTCGGTATTCAAAGAACGTGTCTACCAGCTGGCGCCGGATGTTTCGCCGGAGCGCGTGCTGATCGACATTGCCGAGAAAGAGTTCGGGCTGGCGCGGCTCGAACTGCCGCAAGCCGCGCGCAGTCAGATCGTGCAGCGGCTCGATTCGACCAACGCTGCCCCTCCCGTCGAGCCGATCGAAGGCGTGCGCGTCAAGCGCCCGGCTGAGGTCGGCTGATGGGTTTCACGTTTGCCGAGAAGGCGCTCGCGCGCGCCGCCGGCTTGCCCTCCGCCGTCGCCGGGCAGGTCGTCGATGCGCGGCCCGACTTGGTTCTATCGCACGATAACACGGCGGCCATCGCCAAGATCTTCCGCGCGATCGGCCTGGAGCGCGTGGCGATTCCCGAACGCATGGCGATCACGCTCGACCATGCCGCGCCGGCCCCCAACGCGAAGCACGCGCAGAATCACGCCGAAGTGCGCGCCTTCGTGAAAGAGCAGGGCGTCAGACATTTCTTCGAAGTCGGGCGCGGCATCTGTCATCAAGTCTTCAGCGAAGAGGCGCTCATCCTGCCCGGCCAATTGATCCTCGGCGCCGATTCGCACACCACGCACTTCGGCTGGCTGGGTGCGTTCGGCGCGGGCATCGGGCGCACCGAAGTCGCCGCGCTGTGGGCAACCGGCGAGTTGTGGCTGCGTGTGCCGGAGAGCCTGAAAATCGTCGTCACGGGTGAGCTGGGCAAAGGCATCACCGCTAAAGACTTGTGCCTGCACATCATCGGCCGGCTCGGCGCGGACGGCGGGCTATATAAGTCGGTCGAGTTCAGCGGCCCGGTCATCGAGCAATTGAGCCTCGACAGCCGCATGGTCATCCCAAACATGATGGCCGAGTTCGGCGCGAAGAACGCCTGCCTGCCGCCGGACGAGGCGGTGTTTGAATATCTTGCCGAGCGGCGCGCGAGGCGGTTGATCGCTAAGAACCAATCACCAATCACCAATCACCAATCTCTAGTCAAGGAGCAGAGATTAGAGATTAGAGATTTGGCGCTGTACCCTGATCCCGATGCGGCCTACGCCGCGATCCACACCTTCGACGCCTCGGCAATCGAGCTCACCATCGCCTGCCCGCACACCGTCGATTCCGCGCAACCGCTCTCGGCCGTGCGCGGCACGCGCATTCACCAGGCTTTCATCGGTACGTGCACCAACGGCCGGGTTGAAGACCTGGCGCTCGCGGCGGAGATCGTGAAAGGCAAACGTGTTGCCCCCGGCACGCGCCTGCTGGTTATTCCGGCCTCGTCGCAAGTGTACGCCGACGCGATGCGCCTGGGCTACGTGCAAACGCTGTTGGCGGCGGGCGCGGTCTTCGGCGTGCCGGGCTGCGGGCCGTGCATGGGCAATCACATGGGCGTGCTCGCGCCGGGCGAAGTGTGCCTGTCATCCGCCAATCGCAACTTCAAGGGCCGCATGGGCCAACCCGACGCCGAAATCTACCTCGCCAGTCCGGCGGTCGTCGCGGCGAGCGCGGTGACGGGCGTGATCACCGATCCACGTGAACTTAGTTGAACGACGAGTGACAGGGTGACAAGGTGACGGAGCCTCAAGTCCCAATTCCCAATTCCCAATTCCCAATCCAGGGTCGTGTGTGGAAGTACGGCGACGGCGTCAACACCGATGTGATCTTCCCCGGCAAGTATACCTACACGCTGCGCGAGCCGGACGAGATCGCGGCGCGTGCGCTGGAAGACCTCGATCCGGTTTTTGCGCAGCAGGCCAGGCCGGGTGATGTGATCGTGGCCGGTCGCAATTGGGGCAACGGCAGTTCGCGCGAGCAGGCGGTGACATGTTTGAAGTACAAGGGCATCGCTGCCGTCGTCGCCAGATCGTTCGCACGCATCTATTTTCGGAACGGCATCAACCAGGGTTTGTTGCTTATCACCTGCCCGGAAGCCGTCGCTGCGGCGCAACCGGGTGACACGCTCGAAATCGATGTGCCGAACAGCCTCATCCACTTGAAGGGACAGACCTTTTCGTTTCCGCCTCTCTCGCCTACCGCGCTGAGTATCATCGCGGCTGGCGGACTGATCCCGCACTTGCGCCAGAAGCTCGGACTGACAAACACCGAAGCAGTTTCGATTTCTGATTTGTGAATGCGGATTTCTGATTGAAGAACTGGACGATGACCGAGGCGATGAAATCCGCAATCTGCCTGGTTCCCGGCGATGGCGTCGGTCAAGAGGTGATTCCGGCTACGGCTGAAGTGCTCGCCGCGTTAGGGCTGGGCCTTAATTTCGTCGAAGCGCGCGCCGGCTTCGAGCATTTTCAGCGGACCGGCAACGCGATTCCCGACGAGACGTTGGCGGATGTGGCTGCAGCCGGTGCGGCGCTGTTCGGGGCAACCGCTTCACCTTCGACGACGGTTGAAGGCTATCGCAGCCCGATCCTGGTCATGCGCCGGACGTTCGATCTCTACGCTAATCTACGGCCTGCCGCTTCGCTGCCGGGCAGCTTTTCGCGTCCGAATATTAACCTGCTCATCGTGCGCGAGAACACCGAAGGTCTATACGCCGGTCGCGAGCGGCGCGAGGATGAAGCGGCGATTGCCGAACGGTTGATCACGCGGAAAGCTTCGGAGCGCATTGCGCGCGTGGCGTTTGAACAAGCCAGAAAGAGAATGGCTGATGGGGGAGCTTCCAATCAGCATTCAGCATTCAGCAATCCCACTCCGCTATGCTTCGGGGACTGTCGTCATCAATCCTCTGTCACCATCGTCCATAAAGCCAACGTGCTCAAGCTCACCGATGGGCTATTTCGCGAGGCGTGCTTCAAGGTCGCAGCAGAATTCCCCGAGGTGCAGGTCAACGAGATGTTGGTGGATGCGATGGCGATGCGCCTGGTGCGCGATCCGGAAAGCTTCGACGTGATCGTGACGACGAACCTGTTTGGCGATATTCTGTCGGACGAAGCGGCCGGGCTGATCGGGGGATTGGGCGTCGCGCCCTCAGCCAACCTGGGCGAGCGCGTCGCGGTGTTCGAGCCGGTGCATGGCTCCGCGCCGGATATCGCCGGGCAGGGAATCGCCAACCCGATCGGCGCGATCCTCTCAGCGGCGCTGCTGCTCGATCACATCGGGCAGCCGGCCGCAGCCGAACGGGTGCGCCAGTCGATCAACGCGACACTCGCACAGGGCATGTTGCCGAGAGATTTGGGCGGAACGGCCACGACCGCCGACGTAACACGAGCCACTATTAAGAATTTGTGATTGTTGATTGCTGATTGTTGATTGATTCTTCCAAATCAGCAACACCTGCACTCGCCTGGCGCACCCCCGACGCTCCCGTGGAGCGTCGGACAGGGCGTGCGCTCGCGCGCAAGCGCGGTGCAAGTGTCAGAAATCGTAAATCCGCAATGGATGACGTTGCTCTTCTCGAAGGTCTACTCCAACATTACAGCCCTACCGGCCAGGAGCGCGAGGCGGTGGATTACCTCGTCGCGCAGATGCGCGCGCGCGGTTATGCGGCGACGGTCGATGCGGCGGGCAATGCGGTGGGCGCTCTTGGCGTGGGGCCGACCGAGATCATGCTGCTGGGACACATCGATACCGTGCCGGGTTTCATCGAAGTGACGCGCGCGGACGACGTGCTGCCGGGCCGGGGGGCCGTCGATGCGAAGGGGCCGCTGGCTTGTTTCGTGGCGGCGGGCGCGCGGGCCGGCGCTCGATCGGGTTATCGCTTCACCGTCATCGGCGCGGTCGGCGAAGAAGGCGATTCGTGCGGGGCGCACTACCTGATCGAGCGTTATCGGCCGGCAGCCTTGATCATCGGCGAGCCGAGCGGCTGGAGGCGCGTGACGCTCGGCTATAAAGGCAGCGCGTGGTTCACATACACCGCTCGCCGCGCGTTGGCGCACACTTCGGCGCAGGCCGAAAGCGCGTGCGAGGCGGCGGTGAGTTACTGGAATCGCGTGATGGCGCGCGCGGCCGAGTTCAACGCGGATAAACCGAAGATGTTCGAGCAGCTGCTGCCGACGCTGCGCGCGATGCACTCGGAGTCGGACGGCTTCGTCGAATCGGCCCGCCTGAAGTTCGGCCTGCGGCTGCCGCCGGGGTTGAGCGTGGCCGAAGCGGCTACGCTGATGACCGATCTGGCGGTCGCGGCGGAAGTCAAACTTGATGAGGGCGTGCCGGCGTATCGAGCGGATAAGAACACGCCGCTGGTGTCCGCATTCCTGACGGCGATTCGCGCCGCGGGCGGGTCACCGGGCTTCACGGTCAAGTCCGGCACCTCGGATATGAATCTGGTCGCACCGGTTTGGGGCTGCCCGACGCTGGCGTATGGGCCGGGCGATTCAAATCTCGATCACACGCCTGACGAACACATCCTCGTTTCAGAGTACTTGCGCAGCGTGGAGGTTCTGGCCGAGGTCTTGCAGCGCCTCTCGATTTAAGTGTTCGGCGAAGGTCTCCCGACCGAGCCGCAGCGGGGCGGGCAAGCCGTCAAACGGACAAACGGATCGCAATGGCTGCCATCCGTTCTCATTCGTTAGTCCGTTCAAGAGTCCGTTGATAACGTCCGTTGACAGCCTTGCGCCCTTGTGCTACAATGCCGCCCAACATGAACACCGTCGTTTCGCAGTCTCACGCGCATCACCACCACCATCACGCGCATAACCGGCTTTCGGCCCGGTCGGGACTGCTTTAGGCGGTTGCTCTTCATCGGCACGTTGACCCTTAAACGCCTTCCCTGACCCGGGAAGGCGTTTTTATTTGGGAGGACACGATGCACCCCGATCGCACGGATATTCGCTTGGCCTTGCCCAGCAAAGGCCGGCTGGCCGATGACGCGCTCGGCTTTCTGGCGGAAGCGGGTCTGCGCGTTTACAAACCCAACCCGCGCCAATACGAAGCCGTCATTCCAACCTTGCCCGGCCTGACCGTGCTCTTTCAGCGCGCGGGCGACATCGCCGTGAGCGTCCGCGATGGCAGCGTCGATTTTGGCGTCACCGGCTGGGACGCCGTATGTGAACGGCGCGGCGACAACGGCGATCTGCTGCCGCTGCACGGCGAGCTGGGCTTCGGGCATTGCGCGTTGCACGTCATCGTGCCGGAGGCGTTGGAGGCGGTGCGGGCGATGAGCGATCTGTCGGCGTATCGCGCCAGGCTCGAACGCCCGTTGCGCGTGGCGACCAAGTTCCCGCGCCTGACCGCTGCGTTCTTCGCTCGACACGCTTTGGGCGATGCGCGCTTGATCGACGCCGAAGGCACGCTGGAAGTTGCGCCGGCGATCGGTTACGCCGACTTGATCGTCGATCTGGTCTCAACCGGCACCACGCTGCGCGATAATCGCCTGCGCACGCTGGTCGATGGCTTGATCGTCGAATCGCAGGCGTGTTTGATCGGCAATCGGCGCACGCTCAAAACCCGATCAGAGGTGCTGGCGATGGCGCGTCTGTTGTTGGAGTTTATCGAAGCGCATTTGCGCGCCGCCGCGACCGTGTCCATTTTTGCTAACATGCGCGGCGAGTCGCCGCAGGCCATCGCCGCGCGCATGTTCGAGCAGTCGGTCATCGGCGGGCTGCAAGGCCCGACCATCGCGCCGGTCGTCACGCGCCAGGGCGGCGGCTGGTACGACGTCCACATCATCGTGCGCCGCGATCAGTTGACCCAGGCGATCGCCGAGCTGCGCGCGATCGGGGGCAGCGGCGTCGTGGTCACGCCCGTCACCTACATCTTTGAAGAAGAGCCGGCGGCGTATCAGGCGATGCTGGCTGCATTGCAATGAAGAATTGAGAATGTAGAAAGCCAGATGCAATCTCTAATCTCTAACTTCTCTTCACCGGTGCGATCATGATCAAGATATACGATATTGAGGCCGCCCGCCGAACCCTCCTGCGCCGATCGCCATTCGGCGAACAGGTTTATCCCCCCGCTTTGCTTGAAGGTGTCGAGCGCATCTTTGGGCCGGGCGTGACGCCCGCTCAGGCCGTGTCCCAGATCCTGACCTCGGTGCGAACCGAGGGCGATGCCGCACTTCGACATTGGTCCGAGACTCTGGATAAAGTCCGCCTGGACGATTTTCGAATCTCTCCCGATCGATTCCACGCCGCATTCGATTCACTCCCCGATCCGCTGACGCGCGCTTTGCGCCTGGCCGCCGATCGCATTCGCGCCTTTCATCAGCGCCAACCCGTATCATCGTGGACCACAGCCGATCTCGGCGGTATGCTTGGCCAGCGCATCAGTCCAATTCAACGCGTGGGCGTGTACGTGCCGGGTGGATCGGCGCCGCTGCCTTCGTCGCTGTTGATGTCGGCGATCCCGGCCCAGGTTGCCGGCGTCGAAGAGATTGTGATCTGCACGCCGCCGAATCCGCACCCGACGATCCTCGCCGCCGCTCACTTATGCGACATCCAGCACCTATTCCAGATCGGCGGCGCGCAGGCTATCGCCGCCATGGCGTTCGGCGCCGAGAGCATACCCAAGGTGGATAAAATCGTCGGCGCGGGCAACCTGTTCGTCACGCTCGCCAAGCAGCAGGTGTACGGCGTGGTTGGGTTGGATGGATTGGCCGGGCCGACCGAGACGCTGATCATCGCCGACGCGAGCGCCAACCCGGCGTGGGTGGCCGCCGATCTGCTGGCGCAGGCCGAACACGATCCGCTTGCTTCGGCGATCCTGCTCACGCCCGATCACGCGCTGGCCGAAGCCGTGCAGGTCGAAGTGGCGCGCCAACTCGAAGCCCTCTCGCGCGCGGACATCATCGTGCAGTCGCTCGCGCAGCGCAGCGGGATCGTGCTCACGCCCGATCTGATCACGGCGGCTCAACTCGCCGACGAGTATGCGCCGGAACACGTGTGCCTGTCGGTGACCGATCCGCAGCGCTTCGCCGACGCCGTTCACCACGCCGGCGGGGTATTCATCGGCGAGCGCTCGTTCGAGGTGCTGGGCGATTACGTCGCCGGGCCGAGTCATGTCATGCCCACCGGCGGCACGGCGCGTTTTGCCTCGCCGCTCAACGTGCTCGACTTCGTGAAGATCACCAGCTTGATCGCGTTGGACACGGATACCTGCGCTGAACTCAGCCCGCTGGCCGCCGAGCTGGCGCGCGCCGAATCGCTCACGGCGCATGCCGCTGCGGCGGGGTTTAGGACACGGACGAACACTGATTACGCGGATTACTGATCCACAAAAGTACACGAAGGCGCACGAAGTGCCAGCCGCTTTCGCGCCACTTCGCGGATAACATCTAATATCAGTAGTTCACGAAACGTCCCGTAGCCTAGGGCCTTGTGCCCGTTTTTGCCGCCCACAAGGGGCTAAACTACGGATTTCGTGATGTACTGAATGTTGATCGGTGTTTATCGCTGCCTTAGAACGAGGTGAGAATGATAATGGGCGCCAGCCAGTTGATCCGCCCGCACATTCGCGACATGGAAGCTTACGAGCCGATCCTGCCCTTCGAGGTGCTTTCGGAGCGGCTGGGCCGCGCGCCGGAGGCGATCGTCAAACTCGACGCGAACGAGAACCCTTACGGGCCGACGCCCGCGGTGGCCGAGGCGCTGGCGCGCCTGCCTTTTCCGCACATCTATCCCGACCCGGAAAGCACGGCTTTGCGGCAAGCGCTCGCTGCATACACCGGCGCGCCGACGGAGAACTTGTTGGCCGGCGCGGGCGCGGATGAGCTGATCGATCTCGTGATGCGGCTATTCCTGGAGCCGGGCGATGCGATCGTCAACTGCCCGCCTACCTTCGGGATGTACCCATTCGATGCAGCGGTCAGTGCGGCGCGTGTTGTGAACGTCCCGCGCGGCGCGGATTTCTCGCTCGACGTCGAAGCGATTGAGCAAGCCGTTACACGATTCGCCCCCAAGCTGCTGTTTCTCACTTCGCCCAACAACCCAGATGGGAGTCTTGTGCCCGATGCGGTGTTGGAGCGGCTGTTGGAATTGCCGATAGTCGTCGTGTTGGATGAAGCCTACGTCGAGTTCGCCGCGCCTGCCGCGAGCCGAATCCGAGACGCGCCTCGCCGCGAGAACTTGATCGTGCTGCGCACATTTAGCAAGTGGGCCGGTTTAGCCGGTCTGCGTGTGGGCTATGGCGCGTTCCCGGCCAGCTTGATGCCGCACCTGTGGAAGATCAAGCAGCCGTACAACGTCTCGGTTGCCGCCTCCACCGCCGCGATCGTTTCGCTGGCGCACGCCGAGGACCTGCAAGTCACCGTGCGCCGGTTGATCGCCGAGCGCGATCGACTGTTCGCGGCGTTGCGGGAAGTTCCGTTCTTGCAACCCTATCCTTCGCGTTCCAACTTCATCCTGTGCCGAGTGATCGACCGTGATGCGCTCGATCTCAAATCTCAACTCGCGCGTGCCGGCATCTTGATTCGATACTTCAATAAGCCGGGCCTGCGCGATTGCATCCGGGTCAGCGTCGGCAAGCCGGAGCACACCGCTGCCCTGCTCTCGGCCTTGCTGGAGAGGTAATCTGTTTCTCACCGCCGAGAACGCGGAGAGCGCCGAGTAACTTAAGAACTCACCTTACGCAGTTTGCTCCCCGACCGCGTCCCATAGGCGGTGCAGTGCTCCCGTCGCGGTCGGGTGAATGGCTGGAAACGCCCGCGCGGACGCGGGCTTCGAGCGAAGTTGAACGGCGGCTGCGTAAGGCGAGTTAAGCACCTCTGCGCTCTCTGTCTGGAGGGAGACTACTCGCGAATCGGCGCAAGGACAATTGGTGAAGATTCGTGTTCTTCGTGGATCAGGACTTACGCAGCTGCATGTTGCTGCCGCAGTTGTACTGCGGCAGATGAGGCGGCGGCAGTGCAACTGCCGCGCCAACTGCGTAAGTCCTGTGGATAATATTTTTCCCTTGTCAGGAGTTCGCTATGCGCGTCGCCGAGGTTCGCCGCCAAACCCATGAGACCGATATCCACGTTCGTCTGAACCTCGACGGCTCCGGCCGGCACACTGTTCAGACCGGCGTTGGGTTTCTCGATCATTTACTCAGCCACGTAGCGGTGCATGGCTTGTTCGATCTCACGCTGACCGCCAAAGGCGATCTGCACATCGACGCCCATCACACCGTCGAAGACTGCGCGCTGGCGCTCGGCCAGGCGTTCGATCAGGCGTTGGGCGATCGCACCGGTATCGTGCGGATCGGCTCGGCGTACGTGCCGATGGACGAAGGGCTGGCCTTCGTCGCGATTGATCTGTCGGGCCGGCCATACGCCGTCGTGCAGGCCGAGTGGCACACGCCAGTCATCGGGCAGCTGCCGGTCAGCCTGATCGCGCACTTCTTCGAGTCGCTGGCCGTCACCGCTCGCGCGAACGTGCACGCGCGCGTTCTGTATGGCCGCGACGATCATCATCAGGCGGAAGCCTTGTTCAAGGCGCTGGGCCGCGCGCTCGACGCCGCCACGCAGATCGATCCGCGCCGGGCGGCGGCGATTCCGAGCACGAAAGGCATGCTATAGGACACGGAAAACACGGATATCTTTATCTGTGTTCTCCGTGTTCCGCTGTGCCCCACAAGCCGTTGGAGGTCTCGATGATTGCGTTAGTCGATTACGGCATCGGCAACTTGCGTTCGGTCGAGAAGGCGCTGGCGACGGTGGGCGCCGAGGTGCAGCTGACTTCCGACCCGGCGGTGATTCTCTCTGCCGAGAAAGTGGTATTGCCGGGCGTCGGCGCGTTCGGCGACGGCATGGCCGGCTTGCGGCAGCGCGGCCTGGTCGAGGTGATAAAAGCGGTGGTCGATCGGCAAGCGCCGCTGCTTGGCATTTGCGTGGGGATGCAGGTGCTGTTCGAGGAGAGCGAGGAGCACGGTCGGCATGTCGGGTTGGGGCTGCTGCCGGGTTGCGTGCGGCGCTTCGACTCGGCGCAGCTGAAAATCCCGCAGACCGGGTGGAATCAGATTTGGCCGGAGTCAAGGTCGGCATCGGAAGGGCCGGCGTCGGGAAGGTCGGCATCGGAAGGGTCGGCATCGGAAGGGCCGGCATCGGAAGGGTCGGCGTCGGGAAGGTCGGCATCGGAAGGGTCGGCATCAGGAGATGCCTCCTACAAATTATTGGATGATGTGGAACCGGGCGCGTATGTTTATTTCAATCATGGTTATTATTGCGATGCGGCCGATGCAGATGTGCTGGCCCGCACCGATTACGGCGTGAAGTATGCGTCGATCGTCGGGCGCGGGCGGTTGTACGGCATCCAGTTTCACCCTGAGAAAAGCCAACGGGTGGGCCTGGCGATTTTGCGCAACTTTGTGGAGCGCGGCTGACGATGATGGCGGACTTCAGCGTATATCCGGCGATTGATCTGCGCGGCGGGAAAGTGGTGCGATTGGCGCAGGGCGATCCGGATCGACAAACCGTTTATGGCGACGATCCGGTCGCCGTCGCCGAACGCTGGAAAGCCGAGGGCGCGACCTGGCTGCACGTGGTGAATCTCGATGGGGCCTTTGGCGCCGATCAGCAGCTGAATCGACAGGCGCTATCGGCTGTGCTCAATGTCGGGTTGCCGGTTCAGTTCGGCGGTGGTCTGCGCGCGCTGGCCGATGTCGAACGTGCGTTGTCGCTTGGCGTCACGCGCGTCGTGCTGGGGACGCTCGCCATCGAGCAGCTGGACGTGCTCCGCGAGGCCGTGCAGCGGTTTGGGCCGGCGCAGATCGCGGTCGGGTTGGATGCGCGCGATGGTCGCGTCAAGACGCGCGGCTGGCAGGTCGATGGCGGCAGCGACGCGATCGAAATCGGCAAACAGGTTCGGGCGGCGGGCGTCGAGATCGTGATCCACACCGATATCGCGCGCGATGGCGTCGGGCGCGGCGTCAACGTCGAAGCCTCGCGTCGCCTGGCCGATGAAACCGGCTTGTCGGTCGTCGCTTCCGGCGGCGTCGCGGCGCTGGAAGACGTGCGGAAGGTGTGGCGCGCGGGCCTGGCCGGCGTGATCGTGGGTCGGGCGTTGTACGAAGGACAACTGACTTTGAAAGAGGCCATCGATGAACGATGATCTTCAGTTCGGGAACCGCACCCGCCGGGTTCGGCAGCAGTTGCACTGCTGTCCGCACAGCGGCTCGGTCAGGAGACCTTCGCCGAACACAAACCTTGAACACAGACCTTTGCGTGTTGAGGATATCTCCTCCGGGTGGTTAATCTTATGCTGGCCAAACGCATCATTCCCTGTTTAGATGTCAAAGATGGGCGCGTGGTCAAAGGCGTCAACTTTGTGAACTTGCGCGACGCCGGCGATCCCGTCGCGCAAGCTCAAGTCTACGATCGCGAAGGCGCTGACGAGCTGGTCTTCTTGGATATTTCTGCCACGCACGAGGAACGGCAAACGACGGCTGACATGGTGCGCCGCGTGGCCGATCGCGTGTTCCTGCCGTTGACCGTCGGCGGCGGGATTCGCACGGTCGAGGATATGCGCGCGATCTTGTTGGCGGGCGCGGATAAAGTGAGCGTGAACTCGGCGGCGGTGAAGCGCCCGGAATTGATCGCCGAAGGCGCGGAGCGGTTCGGCAGCCAGTGCGTCGTGCTGGCGATCGACGCCCGACGCGCCTCGACCGGATCGTGGGAAGTGTACGTGAACGGCGGTCGCATCCCCACCGGTCTCGATGCCATTGAGTGGGCGCGGCGCGGCGTGGCGCTGGGTGCGGGCGAAATCCTGCTGACGAGCATGGACGCCGACGGCACGCTGGCCGGCTACGATGTGCCGCTCACGCGGGTGATCGCCGAAGCGGTGAACGTGCCGATCATCGCCAGCGGGGGCGCGGGCCGGCCGGAACACTTCGCCGAAGTTTTGATCGACGGTAAAGCCGATGCGGCGCTGGCGGCCTCGCTCTTCCACGATAAGCAGCTCGGCGTGGGGGAGATCAAGCAGTACTTACTTGAACGTGGCCTGCCGATTCGAATAGTCAAGGATGAAGGATGAAGGATGAAGCTGGTATCACAGCGCAGTTAGCGCACGTCACCGATTTGGTGTTCGATGCGCGCGGATTGATTCCTGCCGTGGCTCAAGCTGCAAGCACGGGCGAGGTATTGATGCTGGCCTGGATGAATGCCGAGGCGCTGCGCCTGACGCGTGAGACGGGCGAAGCGCACTTTTGGAGCCGCAGCCGGAACGAGTTGTGGCGCAAAGGCGCGACCTCCGGCAACGTGCTGCGCGTCGAGGAGATCCGCGTGGATTGCGACGCCGACACCATCTTGTTGCGCGTGCACCCGGCAGGCCCGACCTGCCACACCGGCGCGCGCTCGTGCTTCTTCCGCACCCTGGAGTAGCGGGTTAACCCTTTACCTGGGTACCTCTTACCTGTTTACCTGCGTACCGGTAAACAAGTAGACAGGTAGCAGGTAGGCAGATACCGACTTCTTCCGCGCTTTCCCGTTCAGGAGATTGCCATGCTGGCTGATCTGTTTTCGATCATCGAGGATCGCAAAGCCCATCCGGTCGAAGGATCGTACACGAACCGATTGTTGAGCAGCGGCGCAGACGAGATTCTCAAGAAGGTAGGCGAAGAGGCGATGGAAGTTATTCTGGCGGCGAAAGGGCAGGGGGGGCGGCGGGTGGTGGAAGAGGTGGCCGATTTGTTTTATCACACGCTGGTGTTGCTCGCCGCCCAGGGCTTGAGCCTGGCCGATGTGGAAGCCGAACTGCGCCGGCGACATGCAGACCACGGCAGACGACACTCATGATTCACCGCCGAGGCATTTGAAACTTTCTCTGCGCTCTCCGCGCCTCGGCGGTAACACTAAACTACTCTGCCATTACGCTGTCGCGCTCGTACGCCGAGATTTTATCCTCAAGCGTCAACAGGTAACCGAGTTCGTCCACGCCGTTGAGCAGACACGCCCTGGAAAAGCTGTCGATCGGGAAGGTGACCGCGCGCCCGCCCGGCAGCGTCAAGGTTTGCGCTGCGAGATCGACGGCCAATGTGGCGTCCGGCGCCTCCTCAAGCAGCTCGAATAGATCGGCGTGTGTCGCCGGATCGACGACGATCGGCAGCAGGCCGTTCTTCAGCGCGTTATTGCAAAAGATGTCGGCGAATGAAGTGGAGATGACGGCGCGAAAACCAAAGCCGAGCAGCGCCCACGGCGCATGCTCGCGCGACGAGCCGCAGCCGAAGTTGTCGCCGGCCAGCAGGATCTGCGCGCCTTGCGACTCGGGTTGATTGAGAACAAAGTCCGGCTGGGGTGAGCCATCGGCGTGGTAGCGCCAGTCGGCGAACAGGTTCGTTCCCAGCCCGGCCTTGTCGGTGACTTTGAGGAACCGCGCCGGGATGATCTGGTCAGTGTCGATATTGTTGATGGGGAGTGGGACTGCGCGTGCAGTGAGAGAAGTGAATTGAGCCATAATCAATTTCTGATTTTGGATTTCTGACACTTGCACCGCGCTTGCGCGTAGCGCAAGTGCAGGTGTTGTTGATTGAAAATCAGAAATCCTCAATCCAAAATAAACTGTCGGGCATCGGTGATCTTGCCGGTGAGCGCGGTGGCAGCGGCGGTCAATGGGCTGGCGAGAAACGTCCGGCCGCCCTTGCCCTGCCGTCCTTCGAAATTGCGATTGCTCGTGCTCACCGCGTACTGTCCCGGCTCGAGCTGATCCCCGTTCATGGCGATGCACATGCTGCAGCCCGCCTCGCGCCATTCCGCGCCGGCCTGTTTGAACACCCGATCCAGGCCCTCGGCCTCGGCCTGCTTCTTGATCTGCTGCGAGCCGGGCACCACCAGCACACGCAGGTTCGGCGCAACCTGGCGATCCTTGAGCAGCGCGGCGGCGAGGCGCAAGTCAGATATACGCGAGTTGGTACAGCTGCCGATGAAGACGACGTCCACCGGCCGACCCAACAGCGATTCACCCGGCTGCAAGTCCATGTAGCGCAGCGCCTTGTCGAGCGCGGATTTCTGATCGGCGTTGCGCAAGCGATCGGGATCGGGAACCCGACCCGTAATCGGCATGCCCATACCGGGATTCGTGCCGTAGGTGATCATCGGTTCGAGCGTAGCGGCATCCAGCGTCACCGTTTTGTCGTAGGCCGCGCCTTCGTCCGTTAGCAACTGTCGCCAGCGCGCCACGGCTCGATCCCAGTCCTCAGCTTTGGGCGCGAACTCACGTCCGGCCAGATACTCGAATGTCGTCTCGTCGGGCGCGATCATCCCGGCGCGCGCACCGCCTTCGATCGACATGTTGCACACGGTCATGCGCTGTTCCATGTTGAGCGCGCGGATCGCCGGGCCGGTGTACTCGAACACGTGGCCGGTGCCGCCGCCCACGCCGATCTGCGCGATCAGCGCGAGGATGATGTCTTTGGCCGACACGCCGGGGCGCAGCCGACCTTCCACGCGCACTTCGAACGTTTTCGGCTGGCGTTGGAGCAGACACTGCGTGGCCAGCACGTGTTCGACTTCGCTGGTGCCGATGCCGAAGGCCAGCGCGCCGAACGCGCCGTGCGTCGCGGTGTGGCTGTCGCCGCACACGATCGTCCGGCCTGGTTGGGTGAGGCCGAGCTCCGGCCCGATCACGTGGACGATGCCTTGATGCGGGCTGCCCAACCCGTGCAGCGGGATGCCGAACTCGCGGCAGTTCTCTTCGAGTTGCCTGATCTGCTTACGCGAGAGCTCATCGGCGAAGGCCAGGCGGCTGGTCGGATCGCCCGCGGTGATCTGCGTTGGAATCGAGTGATCGACCGTGGCAAGCGTTTTATCCGGGCGACGAACCTGCACGCCGCGCGCCCGAAGCCCGGTGAACGCTTGCGGCGAGGTGACCTCGTGGATCAGGTGCAAGTCGACGTACAGCACCGCCGGAGAGTCGCTCTCCTGCGCCACGAGATGGGCGTTCCAGATTTTGTGAAACAGGGTGAAGGGTTGGGCCATAATTGCGTTAGCGCGGCGTCGACGCTGGCGTGAGAGCCGGCGTCTCATTCTCCCAGGTGTTTGTCGTGAGCCGGTGGGTGGCCGCCAAGAGCTCGGTCAAGTCCCAGCCGCCGGGCATCGTTCTCGGTTCCGGGAAAGGTTCGAAGGGATTGGCTCGCGGATCAGTGGATGGCTCGGTCGGGGTTGTCATCGTTGTTCTCCTTTGGCGGACATCCCTATGCCCGCCGCAGCGCATGGGGATGCGCTGCTTCCTGTTGGGAAGCCTGATCGGGCTGGTCGTATTGCCCGGTTGCGATCAGCAGTTTGTTCAGCGCACCCAGATACGCCTTGGCGCTGGCGACGATGATGTCTGTTTCCGCGCCATGCCCGCCGAAGCTGCGCACGTGTTCGGTGTCGCTCTGCGGATCGAGCTGGCGCGCGCCGTTTTTGCTCTGGATGCGGACCGTCACTTCGCCCAGCGCGTCGATGCCTTCGGTGATGGCGTGCACGGAAAATTCGAGCAGCGTGATCGGAGCCTGCACGATGGCGTCGATCGCTTTGTAAGTCGCATCGACCGGGCCGGTGCCGATCGCCGCGTGCGTATGAACCTGACCATCCGGCCCGCACAGGCGCACCGTCGCGGTCGGCATGCCCATCGTGCCGCACACCACTTGCAGCCCGTCGAGCGTGAACACCTCGCGCGGTTGATAAAACTCGTCGGCCACCAACGCTTCGAGATCGGCGTCATTGATCGTCTTCTTCTTGTCGGCCAATGTCTTGAAGCGTTCGAAGGCTTTATCCAGTTCAACTTCGTTCAAGGCAAAGCCGAGTTCCGACAGCCGCACCTTGAGCGCGTGGCGGCCGCTATGCTTGCCCAAGATCAGCCGCGTCCGCGTCACGCCCACCGCTTCGGGGCGCATGATCTCGTAGGTCTGGTGGTGCTTCAACATGCCGTCCTGGTGAATACCGGCCTCGTGCGCGAAGGCGTTCGCGCCGACGATGGCTTTGTTGGGCGGGACGACGATGCCGGTGTAGTTGCTCACCAGTTTGCTGGCGCGCGCGAGTTGGGTGGTATCGATGCCGGTGACGAGGTTGAAGATCGGGCGGCGCGTGTGCAGCGCCATTACCACCTCTTCCAACGAGGTGTTGCCGGCGCGTTCGCCGATCCCGTTGATGGTGACCTCGGCCTGGCGCGCGCCGGCGGCGATGCCTGCCAGCGTGTTCGCCGTCGCCAGGCCCAGATCGTCGTGGCAGTGCACCGACACGATGCAGTTGTCGATCCCCGGCGTGTGCTTGAGGATGCCGGCGATCAGCGCCCCGAATTCGTCGGGCGTGGTGTAGCCCACCGTGTCGGGAATGTTGAGCGTGGTCGCGCCGGCCTTGATCGCCTCGCCGAGCACAAGATACAGGAACTCCGGATCGCTGCGACCGGCGTCTTCCGGGCTAAACTCGATGTCGTCACACAACCCGCGCGCGTAGCCCACCATCTCGACCACCCGATCCACCACCTGCTCGCGATCCATCTTGAGCTTGTACTGCATGTGAATCTCAGAGGTGGCGAGGAAGGTGTGAATTCGCGGCCGGGCTGCTTGCCGCACCGCCTCCCAGGCTTTGTCGATGTCGAGCTTGGAGGCGCGCGCCAGGCCGCAGATGGTGGGCACGCGAGCGCCGCTGGCGGAATTGCCCACTTCGATCGCGATTTGGCGCACCGCTTCCAGGTCATCCGGCGAGGCCGCCGGGAAACCGGCTTCGATGATATCGACGCCGAGCCGGGCCAGCGCCCGCGCCACTTCCAGCTTCTCGGCCGAGGTCATCGTCGCGCCGGGCGATTGCTCGCCATCGCGCAAGGTGGTATCGAAGATGCGAACGTAGTTGTCCATAGTGCTAAGTGATATGTGATGCGTGAAACGTGATCACGTAATCACGTAATCACGTATCACGTTTTACTCCCCTGGTTTGATAGTCACCGGATTGAGGAAGGGCATCATCGCGCGCAGCTCCGCGCCCACTTTTTCGATCGGCTGCTCCTGCTCGCGGCGGCGCATCTCGTTGAACCATGGCCGGCCGGCCTCGTTCTCGGCGATCCACTTGCGCGCATACGTGCCGTCCTGAATCTCGCTCAGCATCTTCTTCATCTCACCGAGCGTTTCCTCGTTGATCAGGCGCGCGCCGCCGGTGTAATCGCCGTGCTCGGCCGTGTCGCTGACCGAATAGCGCATGTAGTTCAGGCCGCCTCGATACATCAGGTCTACGATCAACTTCATCTCGTGCATGCATTCGAAGTAGGCCACTTCGGGTTGATAACCGGCCTTCACCAGCGTCTCAAAGCCGGCTTTGATCAGCGCGCTGACGCCGCCGCATAGCACGGCCTGCTCGCCGAACAGATCGGTCTCAGTCTCCTCGGCGAAGGTCGTCTCGATCACGCCCGCGCGGGCCACGCCCAACGCGTGCGCGTACGACAGCGCCAGCGCTTTCGCCTGTCCAGTAGCATCCTGGTGCACGGCGAGGAGCGCGGGCGTGCCGCCGCCTTCGAGGAAGACCTCGCGCACGCGATGTCCCGGCGCTTTCGGCGCGATCATCGTCACGTCCACATCGGCGGGTGGGGTGATCGTCCCGAATCGAATGTTGAACCCGTGCCCGAACATCAGCATCTTGCCCGCGCTCAGATGCGCGGCGATCGATTCGGCGTAGATTTTGGGCTGCGCCGTGTCGGGCGCCAGGATCATGATCACGTCGCCCCACTGCGCCGCTTCGGCCACCGAGGTCACCGTCAGACCGGCTGCTTCCGCCTTTGCTTTCGACTTGCTACCCTCGGCCAACCCGACTCGCACCGCTACGCCGCTGTCTCTCAAATTGAGCGAGTGCGCATGCCCCTGTGAACCATAGCCGACGACGGCTACTTTCTTAGCCCGGATAAGTTCGGGGTCTGCATCTTTGTCGTAATAAACGGTTGCCATCCATCCTCCAATTGGGATTGTGGATTTTGGATTGCTGATTGAGGAGCGGAAATCATCAATCCGCAATTCTCAAGGCTTGATCGCCGCGCGCCATAGCCACCTGACCGGTGCGCACCATCTCGACCATGCCCAGCGGCTCCAACCGTCCGATCACGCGATCGACGTGCTCCGGCTCGCCGGTGATCTCGACGGTCATCGTCTGATCGCCGGTATCGACGACGTGGGCGCGGGTTTCATCGACCACGCGCAGCACGCTCGCGCGCGCCTCGCCGGCCGCCTGCACCTTGATCAGCGCCAGGTCGCGGCTCAACGTGGGGCGGTCGGCCACGTCCTCCACCTGGATCACGTTGACGAGTTTATACAGATGCGCGAGGAGGCGTTGCGCGCTGGTCGGATCGGCGTCGAGCACGATCGTCATGCGCGAGACGCCGGGGCGCTCGGTGTGCCCGACCGTCAACGACTCGATGTTGAATGCGCGCCGCCGGAAGAGCGTGGTCACTCGATTGAGGACGCCGGGTTTGTCTTCGACTAAAGCGATAAAGGTGTGACGCATCTCATCTCCAGTTATCAGTTGCCAGTGATCAGTCACCAGTTGCCACTTACTGTTCCCTGTTCACTATTCACTTGCCGTCTCCACCAACACACTCGGCATGGGGCGGCGGATCATCGCGTGCAGATCGGCGCCGGCCGGCACCATCGGGTACACGCTGTCTTCCTGCTCGACGCGGAAATCGACGACGACCGTGCCGTCCGTCGCTTCGGCTTGTCGCACCGCCGCTTCCACCTGCGAACGCTCGGTGACGCGCAGACCGGTGAGACCGTGCGCTTCGGCCAGTTTGACGAAGTCGGGACTGCGCATCGGCGTGGCCGCGTACCGGCGCTGATAGAAGAACTCCTGCCACTGGCGCACCATGCCCAGGAAGCCGTTGTTGATGATGGCGACGTTGACCTTGATGCCTTCCTGCGCGGCGGTGGTCAGCTCCGCCGCCGTCATCTGGAAACCGCCGTCGCCGACGATCGCCCACACGTTGGCATCGGGCCGCGCAAACTTCGCGCCGATGGAGGCGGGCAGCCCGAACCCCATCGTGCCCAACCCGCCGGAGGTGATCAGCGAGTGCGGCTTTTCATGCTTGTAATATTGCGCCTCCCACATCTGGTGCTGGCCCACATCGGTGACGATCAGCGCCTCGCCGCCGGTCAAGCGCCAGATATCGTGGATGACGTGTGCGGCATACAGATGCCCGTAGTCGGGCAAGTTCTGAATGTCGCGCACGGCGGTGTCGCCCTTCATCTCTTCGATGGCGTCGATCCATTCGGCGTGATCGCAGGGCGCCAGGTGCGGCAGCAGCAGCTGGAGCGTCTCGCGCACATCGCCGACCAGCGCCGCATCCACCCGAACGTTTTTGTCGATTTCGGATGGGTCGATCTCGATGTGGATTTTGCGCGCGTCCGGCGCATAGGTCTTGGTGTTGCCCGTCACCCGATCGTCGAAGCGCATCCCAAACGCGAGCAGCAAGTCGGCCTGCTGGATGGCGTTGTTCACCCAGGCCTCGCCGTGCATGCCCATCATCCCCAGGTTCAGCGGGTGACTGGCCGGCAAGCCGCCCAGGCCGAGCAGCGTCAGCGCGACCGGCGTGTTGGTCTTCTCGGCGAACTCCTGCAGCTCGCGCATCGCGCCGGAGATCAACACGCCATGCCCGGCCAGGATGAGCGGGCGTTTCGCGGCATAGATCAGCTCGACCGCGCGTTGCATATCGGCGGGCAACGGCCGCAGGTCGGGGCGATAGCCGGGCAGCTGAATCGGGCTGGCGTCGTATTCCCAGTCGATGCTGGCCTGCTGCGCGTCCTTGCAGATATCGATCAACACCGGGCCGGGACGTCCAGATCCGGCGATGTAGAACGCCTCGCGGACGGCGCGCGCGATATCATGCACGTCGGTCACAAGGTAATTGTGCTTGGTGATCGGCAGGGTGATCCCGGTCACGTCGGTTTCCTGGAACGCATCGTAACCGACCAGCTTACTCGCCACCTGGCCCGTGATGCATACGATCGGCGACGAATCCATCATCGCCGTGGCGATGCCGGTGACCATGTTGGTCGCGCCGGGGCCGGAGGTCGCCATCGCCACGCCCACACCGCCGCCCGCGCGCGCGTAGCCATCGGCCATGTGCGTTCCGCCTTGCTCGTGGCGCACCAGGACATGATGCACCGGATAATCGAGCATGGCATCATACGCCGGCAAAATCGCGCCGCCGGGATAACCGAAGACATACTTCACATTCTCTTTGACCAAACTCTCCCATAGGATTTGTGCACCGGTGCGTTTCATCGTTCCTCCTGTCACCCATTACCAATCACCAATCTCCAGTGATTGGTGATTCGAGATTAGAGATTAAACAGTAACCGCCCCTAACGCCGCCGACGAGACCAATCGCGCATACTTCGCCATCACGCCGGTCTTGTAGTGCGGTTCGGGTGGTTGCCAATCTTTCATACGCGACTCGATCTCGTCGTCGCTGAGCGCCACGTCGAGCCGGCGCGCGTCGATATCGAACGTCACTTGATCGCCGTCGCGCAGCGCCGCGATCGGGCCGCCGTTTGCAGCCTCCGGCGCGACGTGTCCTGCCATCAGGCCGTGGGTCGCGCCGGAAAAACGGCCATCGGTGAGCAGCGCGACCGAATCGCCCAGCCCGGCCCCGACCAGCGCCGCCGTCACGCCCAACATCTCGCGCATGCCGGGGCCGCCCTTTGGCCCTTCGTAACGAATCACGACGACATCGTTGGGTTGGATGCGGCCGTTCTGCACCGCGTCGAATGCCGCCTCTTCGCTATCGAACACGCGCGCCGGGCCGCGATGTGTGAGCTGGTTGTGGCCGGCGATCTTCACCACGCAGCCTTCGGGCGCGAGATTGCCTTTGAGGATGACCAGACCGCCGTTGCGCTTGATCGGATCGGCGAGTGGGCGGACAACTTCCTGGCCGGACGTCTCGATCGCCTGTTGCGCTTCTTCGGCGATGGTCTTGCCGGTCACCGTGATCGCATCGGCGTGCAGGTAGCCGCCTTCCAGCAGGCGCTGCGCGACCAGTTGGATGCCGCCGGCGGCATAGAGATCGGTCGCCACGAAGCGGCCGCCCGGTTTGAGATCGGCCAGGAGCGGCGTGCGCGCGCTGATCCGATCGAAGTCGTCGATGTCCAGCGGCACGCCGACTTCGCGCGCGATCGCCAACAGGTGCAGCACGGCGTTGGTCGATCCGCCGGTTGCGGCGACCGAGGCGATCGCATTTTCGATCGCGTCGCGGGTGAGGATGTGCGAGGGGCGCAGGTCGCGCCGGAGCAGTTCCATCACCAACTGCCCGGCGGCAAAGGCCGCCTGATCTTTCGCGTCCACCATCGCCGGGATGCCGTTGCTGCCCATCGGGGAGATGCCGAGGAACTCCAAGACGGTCGACATGGTGTTGGCGGTGAACTGACCGCCGCACGCGCCTGCGCCGGGGCAGGCCGCATCTTCGATCGCCGTGAGCTGCGTCTCGGTGATTTTGCCGCGCCCGTACGCGCCGACCGCTTCGAACACATCCTGGATCGTGAGCGCCCGTTCTTGATAAGCGCCGGGCGCGATCGAGCCGCCGTACAACGCCAGGCCGGGGATGTCGAGCCGCGCCAGCGCCATCACGACGCCGGGGTTCGTTTTATCGCAGCCCGAAATGCACACCAGCGCGTCGAAGTGGTTGCCGCGCGCGACGAGCTCGATCGAATCGGCGATGACCTCGCGGCTGATGAGCGAGGTCTTCATGCCCTCCGCGCCCATCGTGATGCCATCAGAGATCGAGACGGTGTTGAACTCCAGCGGCGTGCCGCCGGCGGCGCGGATACCTTCTTTCACCTTCGCGGCCAGCCGCCGCAGGTGGAAGTTGCACGGCCCAATTTCGATCCAGGTGTTGGCGACCCCGACCAGCGGTTTACGCAGATCATCGTCGCTGAACCCGACGGCCTTGAGCATCGAGCGTGCGGGCGCGCGGCTGGGGCCATCGGTGATTGCTCGGCTGTTTCGCTTGATGTCCATTTTTGATTGATGGTCTAACTCAGTCGCAATCCGCAATCAGAAATCCAAAATCGGCAATCGGCTAGTGCTTCGACAACTTGAAGTTGCATAGTTCCTGCCGCATGACCGCCGCCTTTCACTGCCTTCTTAAAGAGGGCGGCGGCCAGCACTGCGGCGGACGGCAGTGCAACTGCCGTCCCAACCCCGCAAAATTAAGTGGTCGGGGTACTAGTTGTAACAATCGGTGAGCGCCTGCGACATCCAACGATCCGCTTCTTCTTCCGCCGACGGCGCCGTCATCGACGCCGCCTCATCGCCTGCGTTAGAAGCCATCGGGATCGCCATCACCGCTTCCAGCCATACGGCGTGAGTGTTAGCTTCCGTTGAAGTATTCATCGCACTCCTCTCATAAAGTAATGATCAACCCGATTTCGCGCGCCGTAAAAAAACCGAGTCGCCTTGCGTTGGGCGACTCGGTGTGAGACTTAAGTATGTTGCTTCAGGTCTCAGGACGCTTGCTGCGCCAGCCCAACCTTGCGCGGCTCCTTGACGATTAATACGCCAAGGAGCACAACGATAAGGAGGACCAGGCTAAATGCAAACAGACTCATATTAGGCCGATTATATGCACGCGCCAAGCGCCCGTCTACGGTCAAGTTGGGAGAAAACCGGGGAGATTGGTTTGGGCGACGTGCACAACGCCACAAATGCAGACCTGCCAGGTCTTGTAATGGATTACCGAAGCAACACGCGCGCAGGGCAGTGAGCGCCGGGAGCAGAGACCTGGCAGGTCTCTCTCACGCCTCTCGACTGTACAACAACCGATAGGCCTTGAGCGCCAGTTGGAGAGCCAGTCGCGTCTCGGGGTTGTCCAGATCGATGCCGGCGATCTCGGAGATGCGCTCCATCCGATACTGCAACGTGTTGCGATGGACGAACAACGCTTCGGCCGTCTGGCTCAAATTGCCGTGATGAGCGAAGAACGCTTCGAGGGTTTCGAGCAAGCTGCTGTGCTGTTCTTTGTCATACGTAGTGAGCGCGCCGAGCGTCTCCTGGCAAAACGAGGTGAGGTCGGCGTGCTCGGCCATCTTGAACAACAGCCGGTGTACGCTCAGGTTGCCGAAGTAGAGGGGTGTGCGCTCGTCCAGTTGCCGCGCCATTTCGAGCGCCTGCACCGCTTCCCGATACGAAGTGCGCCACTCGGCCACCGTCGCCGCCGGGCGACCGATGCCGCAGCGCAGCGGCGTCTGAATCCGTTCGACAGACGCGCGGGAATAAACGGCCTCGGCCAGATCGCGGGCGGGTTTGACCGAGGCCGCCGTCTCCAACACCACAAAAGCGCCCACCTGGCCGGCTTCCGCTTCCAACTTGACCAGCGCGGCCACGCGGCCCAAACCGATCTCGCCATTGAGTAGCGTCTCCAGCCGTCGCAGCGAGGGCGACTTCTCGCCGTCCCAGGCGAACACGATGGCGGCGTGCGGCGCGGTTACATCGTGCCCCAGCTGCTTGGCCCACTGCGCGCTTTCCTTGGGCGAGGCCCGTCCGGCCAGCATGGCATCGACAAACTCGCCGCGCAGCGTCTTCGTCACCTGGCTGACGGCTTTGGCCCGTGACATCTCCAGCGCGCAAGCCTCGGCGCCTTGCTCGACCACGAGTGCATCCAGCGCGTCCAGGTCTTCGGCCACGCCCACAAACGACAGATAACCGCGCGCCATGCCTTTGACGACGATCGGTGTGACCAGGCGCGACAGGCCGCCCGGCAGCGCCTGATGCTCAATGCGGCTCAGGCCGGCCGCCAGCTTCCGATCGCTCCAACCGCCGGGCAATCGCTCTGGATCGCTCAACGTTCGCAGCACGTCGGCCCACACCGCGCCCAGCGCCGGATGCGCGCAGGAGGCCAGCGGCGCCAGGCGCTTATCTTGCACGATGACGCCTTTGCGCGTCAGGTCGGCCATCACGCGCGCGATCGCTTCAAGCCCGGCGCCTTCGGTGACGAGTTGGGCCAGCTGTTGGCGCACCTGCGCCGCGCGCTGGCTGGTCTGCGCTTGCCGATTGGTGATCAACGTCAGCGCGGCTTGATGCGTCTCGCGCAGCGAGCTGCCCGCGGGCAGTATCACGAGTGGCAGGCTGACCGCGCGAGCGCGTTCCGTCACCCCAGCCGACAATGGCCCGATGCTGCCCACCGCCGACACGCCGGCTTGGGCCAGCATCTCGATCGCGGGGGGCAAATCCGCTTCGGGATTTGGCGTTGCGAGCAGGACCAAATCGCCTGCTTCAAAGTCCGCGTGATTGGCGAGGGGAAGATGGGCGACGACGGCCCACTTTACAACCCGCGTGCGTTGATCGGCAGCGCCGACGAATTCGGCGCCGACCGGCAGCGCGAGTCGCAGGAGTTCGACGAGTGAGACGGGAGCGGAAGAGGGTTTCATTAAGATTTCCGATTGATGATCTACAACCCTAATCATCAATCAGAAATCGAAAATCGTCAATCCAGATAGCCTTGCGCGACGAGCAACTCGGCGTTGAGCAGCGAGCCGCCGGCCGCGCCCCGGATCGTATTGTGGCTGAGCACGACGAACTTGATCCCGAACAGCGGGCACGGCCGCACCCGACCCACGACGGCCGTCATCCCGCGCCCTTCATTCCGGTCGCGGCGGGGCTGCGGTCGATCGGGTTCGCGGCGCACGAGCAAGGTGCGCGCCGGAGCGCTGGGGAGGCTGGGGATCGGATCGGGCGCGCGAAAATCGGTCAACGCTTGTTCGACATCTTCCACGCTGACCTCGCGCCCAAATTCGACCGAGGCGCACACGGTGTGACCATCGCTCACCGCCACGCGATTGGTGTGCGCGCTGAGGTAGAAGTCGGCAAAGCGTATACTGTCCCCTTCGATTTGTCCGAGCATCTTGCGCGGCTCAGCTTCCACCTTGTCCTCTTCGCCGCCGACGTAGGGGATGACGTTGTCGAGGATGTCGAGCGAGGCGACGCCGGGATAGCCTGCGCCCGATAGCGCCTGCAAGCTCACGGCCATCACACGCCGCACGCCGAAGGCCATGTGCAGCGGTTTCAGCGCCATCACCAGTCCGGTTGCCGTGCAGTTGGGATTGGTGGTGATGAAGCCCGGCCAGCCGCGCAGAGCGCGCTGGGCCTCAATCAAGCGCGTGTGATCGGGATTGACCTCGGGGATCAACAACGGCACGTCCGGCGCCATGCGAAAGGCCGAGGCATTCGAGCAGACACCGTACCCGGCGGCGGCGAAGGCCGGCTCGACCTCCCGCGCGGAATCGGCGGGGAGCGCGGAGAAGGCGAGCACACGGCGGCGATGGTAGGAGGCATCTCCCGATGCCGACTGCCGGCGACTGGAGTCGGGTCGGCGACTGGAGTCGCCTCCTACAGCGGCATCGGGTTCGGTGGGCGTGACGATGATCGCTTGGGCGTAGTCGGGCATCGGCTCGGTTAGCACCCAACGACACGCCTCGCTATAGCGCCGGCCGATCGATCGATCGGAGCCGGTCAGGCCGACCACGTCGAACCACGGATGGTTTTCCAGCAATTGCACGAAGCGCTGGCCGACCGCGCCGGTCGCACCTAGAATAATGACGGGTATGCGTTCCATAGTTCCTTCATTCCGAATTGTGGATTTCTGATTGCTGAGTGTTGATTGCAATCAGCATTCAGCAATCAGCACTCGGCAATCTCTTCATTCGATTAGCGCGTGAATATTCCGCACCGCGTCATCCGCGTCCTTCGCGTCCACTACCAGGCTGATACTGCATTCCGAAGAGCCTTGCGCGATAGCGATGATGTTGATGCCGGCCGTTCCCAACGCGCTGAAGACGCGCCCGGCCACACCGGGAGTGCTCCGCATCGCCGCGCCGACTACGGTGACGATCACCACCGGGCTCATCGCCCAGATCGCCTCGATGTCGCGCCGCGCCAGCTCGCGCTCGAACTCCGATCGCAGCTGCGCCAGCGCCTGCTCCGACGACGAATCGGGCACGAGAAAACAGATGCTCTGCTCCGACGACGCCTGCGAGATCATCGGCACGCTCGTGCGCGTGCGCGCAACCGCGCCGAACGCCCGCGCCGCAATGCCCGGCACGCCCAGCATCCCGCGCCCTTCGATGGTGATCAAGCTCTGCTGCTTGATCGCGGTGACGCCTTTCAATGCGCCGTGCGCGCCGTTTGACTCGATCAGCACCAGCGTCCCCGGGTGCGCCGGGTTGAAGGTGTTCTTGATGCGCAACGGAATTCCACGCTCGACGATGGGCGTCACCGACTTGGGATGCAACACCTTCGCCCCAAAATACGCCAGTTCGGACATCTCGCGGTACGACAGCGTCGCCAGGCTGCGCGCCTCGGGCACGACGCGCGGATCGGCCGTCATCACGCCATCCACGTCGGTATAAATCCATACCTCGCCGCCGTCGAGCACGTCTCCCAAGATCGCCGCGGTGTAGTCGCTCGCGCCGCGCCCCAGCGTCGTGATGACGCCGGACTCGGTTGCGCCGATGAAGCCGGTGACGACCGGGACGGCGCCTTCCGCGAGCAGGCCGCCCAGGCGTCCCTGCGCCTGCTGGCGCGTGATCTCCATCAAGGGTGCGGCGGATTGGAAGACGCTGTCGGTGCGGATCACATCCGCTGCATTCACCGCCTCGGCCGACACGCCGATCTGCCGCAAGCGTCCGGCGACCAAATGATTGCTCATGCGCTCGCCAAGCGAGGCGACCGCGTCCAACGCCCGAGGCGTGGCTTCGCCCAGCACCGCCAATGCGTCGCACAAACTATCGAACTCCTGTAACCGTTGCCCGACCCGATCCAGGATGGCGATCCGCTCGATCTCCGATTCGATCAAACCGTTGACCGCCTCAAGATGTTGCAGCTTCAGCTGATTCGCGATCCGCCCTGCCTGCTCCCGCTCGCCGCGTGCGGCGGCCTGCGCGCCCTCCAACAGCGCGTTGGTGACGCCGCTCATGGCCGAGACCACCACCACCACCTGCGGCCAGGTTTTACGCGCGTCACGCACGATCTCGGCTGCCTGCGCGATCGCCGCCGCGCTGCCAACCGACGTTCCCCCGAATTTGATTATCAATGTTTTACCACTCATACCTGCTCCAATGTTATCGTTCCCTTGTTCGTCCGGCATCCCTTGTTCGTCCGGCAGTTTAACTGCCGGACGAGCCACTTATTCGTTCGTCCAGCAGTTCAACTGCTGGACGAACTGAATCCTCACAAGGGATTCGTATTCATTCGTGTGGCTTAGTGGATCAGACCTGCTCCAGCGCCTGTTCCAGGTCGGCGACTAAATCGTCGGCGTCCTCGATGCCCAGCGACAGCCGCACCAAATTATCCTTGATGCCGATCGCCAGCCGTTCCTCGGTCGAGAGTTCGTAGTAGGACATCAACGCCGGTTGCTCGATCAACGTTTCGACTCCCCCCAGGCTCGGCGCGATGATCGGAATCCGCACCGCATCGACGAGCCGGCTGGCGGCCGCTAAACCGTGCCCTGAGCCTGGCGAAGGGTCGCCTTTGATCTCGAACGTCACCACCCCGCCGAAGCCTGTCATCTGTGCTTGCGCGGTAACATGGTCGGGATGCGAGGCTAAGCCCGGATACCAGACCCGATCGACCTTGGGGTGGCCTTCGAGAAACTCGGCCACGCGCTGCCCGTTTTCGTTTTGACGCGCCACCCGCAACGCCAGCGTCTTCAGTCCCCGCACAAGGAGGTAGGCCGTGTGCGGCTCGGCCACCGCGCCTAACATCCATAGCTGTTGGCGCAGCAACGAGATAAACGACGCGCTGCCGGTGACGACGCCGGCCAGCAGATCGTTGTGCCCGCCCAAATACTTGGTGGCCGAGTGCAGCACGAGATCGATGCCGAATTCGATCGGGCGCTGGTTGATCGGCGTGGCGAAGGTCGCATCGATCAGGGTGCGCACATTGTGGCGGCGGCCGATCTCCGCGACGCGCTCCAGATCGAGCACGCGCAGATACGGATTGGTCGGCGATTCGGAAATGATCAGGCGCGTGTTCGGGCGGAGGGCCGCTTCCAGCGCGGCGTAATCGCCCATCGGCACGACGGTGGATTCCACTCCGAAGCGGCGCAGAAAGTTCAGGCAGAACTGGCGCGTGCGACGATAGGCGTCATCGGTGATCACCAGATGGGTATCGCTGGTGAGGAAGGCCAGCAAGACCGTGGTGACCGCCGCCATGCCCGAGGCGAACAGCAGCGCGTCTTCAGCCCGGTCGAGCGCGGCGATCTTCGCTTCGGCTGCGGCGACGGTGGGATTGCCATAGCGGCCGTACTCGGTGCGGCCGCGCGCGCCGCCCCACATCCGCTCGTCCATGAACGTACACAGGTCGGCGGTATCCTTGAAGGTGTAGGTTGCCGTCTGCGCCACGGGTATCGTCAACGCATGGTGTGCGAAGGGGCGCGTATCTCCCGCGTGCACCGCCTGCGTCGAAGCGCCGGGCTGGCTCGGGTTGGTCGATTTAAGGTTCAGCGCCACGTCTGTCGCTTCAGCTAACTCAATGTTCATGTGTTATCCTCCCTGTCCATAAATATGGATCGACCCCTCGCTCAACTATCCACGATGAGAGGCCGGGGGATAACAAGCGCCCCCGGTCTGAAAGACAGGGGGTGCATGAAATCATGACCCTCTCATCTTCCAGATATCAGTGCAAGCACAGGTTGCGCTCACACGTCTGCCGGATTTGGCACCATTCCGCAGTACCGGTGGTTGCCGAGGCTTCTCAGGGCCGGTCCCTCCGCCTCTCTGGATAAGAGCGTCCAAAAAGTGTTCAGTTGTTGGGCGGCAGTGTAACACAAAAGGCCAGCGCCCGTCAAGCACCAAATCCGTGCCGCGCAATTTCATGCACAATGCACAACGGGAGGCTATTGACGCCATGTTGGTCTTTGTGCTAATATCTCGCTAGCATTATGATCGCTCACTTCTGGTTCTCCTACGCGTATTACTTTTTTAGCTCCCGGAAGCCCGTTGGCCCCGGCTGAGTCGGCGTAGGTACGAACCAGCATCACGCACTCGAACGCGGAGCCAACCGGCTCCGCGTTTTGATTTACTCTCACCCCGACCCTTCTCGCGTTCGGAAAAGGCGCGGGCAAGCGAGGCGAGACTGGAGTGGAGAAACCAAATGCCTTGTCGTGGCTTGCGCGGCGCGACGACTGCCGCAGCCAATACGGCGGAAGCAATTCAATCTGCCACGCGCGAACTACTGGAATGCCTGGTCGAGGCCAACCGGCTCGACCCCGATGAGATCGCTTCCGTCATTTTCACGATGTCACCCGATCTGAATGCCGCGTATCCCGCGACCACCGCGCGTGAACTAGGCTGGTACGAGGTGGCGCTTTTGTGCGCGCAGGAGATCGACGTGCCCGAGGGTGTCAAGCGCTGTATCCGAGTCCTCATTCACTGGAATACGGAGAAACCGCCCCATGAACTGGTTCACGTCTATCTCAACGGCGCCGTCGGGCTCCGCCCGGACCGCATCCGGGCCGCCCTCACGGACGAGCCAACCTGATCGGGCAGAGACTCAGCTTAGAGAAGGAGAGGAAAAAGTTATGATTGTCGTCATGAAACATGGCGCGACCGAGAGCGATGTCGAGGCCGTCCTCGCTCGTATCCAGGCGCTGGGCTATCGCACGCACGTCTCGTCCGGCGAAGAACGAACGATCATCGGCGTGATCGGCGACGACCGGCCGATCGATCGCAGTCAGCTCGAAGCGATCGAGGGCGTCGAAAAGACGGTGCCGATTCTGCGCCCGTTCAAGCTGGCTTCGCGCGATTTTTCGCAGGCCGATACGATTGTCCGATTGAACGGCACGCAGGTGGGCGGCAATCGGATCGTGCTGATAGCCGGGCCGTGCGCGGTGGAGAGCCGCCAGCAGATGCTCGAAGCGGCCTACGCCGTCAAGGAGGCCGGGGCGAGCGTGTTGCGCGGCGGCGCGTTCAAACCTCGGACATCACCCTATAGCTTTCAGGGGTTGGGCGAAAAAGGATTGGAAATTTTGGCCGAGGCGCGGGAGCTCACCGGGCTGCCCGTCGTCACCGAGGTCGTCGCCCCAGAAGATGTGCCGCTCGTCGTGCGCTACGCGGATGTGCTGCAGATCGGCGCGCGCAACATGCAGAACTACGCGCTGTTGCACGCCGCGGGTGAATCGGGCCACCCGGTCTTGCTCAAGCGCGGGTTGATGTCGACGATCGAAGAGCTGCTGATGTCGGCGGAATACATCTTATCGCACGGCAATCGGCGGCTGATGTTGTGCGAGCGCGGTATCCGCACCTTCGAGAAGTATACCCGCAACACGACCGACATCAACGCCATCCCGGTGCTCAAACAGCTCAGCCATCTGCCCGTCATCCTCGACCCTTCGCACTCGACCGGCAAGTGGGAGTACGTCACGGCCGTCGCGCGGGCGGGCATCGCTGCCGGAGCGGATGGCCTGATCGTCGAGGTGCATCCGCACCCGGAAGCGGCGCTGTCTGACGGCGTGCAGAGCTTGCGGCCGGAGAAGTTCGCGCAGCTCGTGCTCGAGGTGCGGCGTATTGCGGAAGCGGTCGGAAACTATTGCTGATTCTGAATTGCTGATTTGTGATTGCTGAGTGTTGATTGTCAATCACCAATTTACCAATTCCCAATTCCCAATCACCAATGAACAGTCTCAGCACTTGCAAGGTAACCATCGTGGGTCTTGGCCTGATGGGCGGCTCGCTGGCGCTGGCGCTGCGGGGACAGTGCGCCGAGGTCATCGGCGTGGATGTTGATCCGGCCACGATCGAGTACGCTCAGCGACAGGCCATCATTGATCGCGCAGTCGGGGTTGATGCCCCGCTCGATTGTGATGTGCTCGTTCTCGCCATTCCCGTCCGCGCGATCCTCAACCAGCTCCGGCAGCTCTCCCGATCCGAAATCCCGCTCCGCTTGCCCCTGTCCGACCTTCCACTGGAAGGCCGGGGGGCCGCCAGGCGCGCTTCGGGGACTGTAGTCATCAATCAGAAATCTACCCTCATCATTGATCTGGGTTCGACCAAGCGCGACATCCTCGCCGCGATGAATGACCTGCCAAAGCACTTCGATCCGATCGGCGGGCATCCCTTGTGCGGCAAAGAGTCATCGGGGATTGCGTCCGCCGCTGCCGACCTGTTTCGCGGCGCGACGTTTGTGCTCAGCCCACTGCCGCGTACCTCGCCGCGTGCGCTGGCGCTGGCGCAACAACTGGTCGCGGCAATCGGCGCGCACCCGCTGCTGCTGGACGCCGAGCAACACGATCGCTGGGTGGCGGTCACCAGTCACCTGGCCTACTTGCTGGCGTGCGTGTTGGTCAACACCGCCGAGCGCCTGAATGCGCGTGCAGTATGGCGCCTGGTGGCTTCGGGCTTCCGCGATACCTCGCGGCTGGCCGCCTCCGACGTGACGATGATGGGCGACATCCTGCGCACCAATCGCCCCCGAATCCTGGACGCGCTCTCAGCCGGTCGCGCCGAACTCGATCGCCTGGCTGCGCTCATCGAGTCTCAGGATGAAGCGGCGTTGCGCGCGGCGCTCTCACACACACAGCAACGGCGCGCGCAACTGTTCACGACCCAGCCTGCTTCCAACGAACAACTGGAGTATGAAGATGCAGTTGTCGATCTCTGGCCCGGCGCGTAGCTGGCAGGGTGCGGTCGCCGTTCCCGGCGATAAGTCGATCTCGCATCGCGCGCTGATCTTCGGCGCGTTGGCCGAGGGGACGAGCCACGTCCACAATTTTTTGCACGCCGGCGTCACCGAGGCGATGATCGATTGTGTGCGCGCGCTCGGCGTCGCGGTTGAAGTCTCCCCGAACGGCGACCTGACGATCAAGGGCGGTCATTGGCGACCACCGGCCGCGCCGCTCGATTGTCGAGGCTCGGGCGCGACGATGCGCCTGCTGCTGGGCGCGCTGGCGGGTCGGCTCAACGGTTCGGACCTGGCAGCTACACTCACGGGGTCGCCCGGCCTGCTGCGCCGCCCGATGGGGCGAGTGGCCGATCCTTTGCGCCAGATGGGCGCGCAGATCGAAGGTAGCGCTGGCGCGAATCAGCCGCCGCTGCGGGTTCGAAGCACGAAGTTGCATGGGATTGACTACACGCTGCCCGTCGCTTCGGCGCAAGTGAAGACCGCGCTGCTGATCGCCGCGCTCAGCGCCGAAGGCCCAACCACACTGCACGAACCCGGCCCTTCGCGCGATCATACCGAGCGGATGTTGAGCGCGCTGGGTATGGAATTGGCGACTTGGTCTACGTCCGTCACGCTCACGCCGGCAGCGTCCCCATTGCCGGCGTTCAGCCTGGACGTGCCCGGCGATTTTTCATCGGCGGCCTTTCCGCTGATCGCCGCGCTGATCGTGCCCGGTTCCCAAGTCATGTTGCATTCCGTTGGTATCAACCCTACGCGAACGGGTCTGTTGGATGCGCTGGCCGAGATGGGCGCGGCTGTCGCGGTGACCGGCGAACGCGATTCGGGCGGCGAGCCGGTCGGCGATCTCGGCGCGCGTTCGCGTGGCCTGCGCGGGTGCAACATCCACGGCGATCGCGTTGTGCGCATGATCGACGAGTTCCCCATCTTCGCCGTCGCCGCCACGCAAGCCGAAGGCGAGACGGTGGTGCGCGATGCGGCCGAGCTGCGCCTGAAGGAATCCGATCGAATCGCGTCGCTCGTCGGCGAGTTGCAAAAAATGGGCGCGCGGATCGAGGCGCGGCCCGACGGCTTCCGTATCGAAGGCCCGACCCGCTTGCGCGGCGCGCACGTTGACAGTTACGGCGATCATCGTCTGGCGATGGCGCTCGCCGTGGCCGGACTGGTCGCCGAGGGCGAGACAATGGTTTCGGGAGCAGAATGCATCGGTGAATCGTTCCCAAATTTCGTCGAACTGATGCAAGCGCTGGAAACAAATTTGGATTTCGGATTGCTGATTGCTGATTGAATGCGACAATCAGCAATTAGAAATCAACAATCAGAAATTAGAGGTTTGGATGAGCACGTTCGTCACCCTGATCGGTTATCCGGTCTCGCATTCTCTCTCGCCGGCGATGCACAACGCCGCGTTCGATTCGATCGGGCTGGATTGGCGTTACAAGGCTGTGCCGGTCGAACCGGGCCGGCTGGTCGATGCGGTGAATCGCGTCCGCCAACCCGATTGCGCCGGCGCAAACGTCACCGTGCCGCACAAGCAAGCCGTCGTCCCGCTGCTCGACGGTCTCACGCCGGTTGCCGAAGCCATCGGCGCGGTCAACACGGTGTTCAAACGCGACGGCAAACTGATCGGCCACAACACCGATGCCGCCGGGCTGCTGGCCGATCTCTACGCGCACGACGTCGCGTTGGCGCATCGGACGGTGTTGATCATTGGCGCGGGCGGCGCGGCGCGGGCGGTGGTCGCCGCCTGCGCGGGCGTCGGAGCCAGGCTGCGTGTGGCCGCTCGGCGGCGCGAGCAGGCAGAGTCGCTGCGCAACCTGGCGGACGTCGAGGTATTCGATCTGACGCCGCTGGGTGTGATGCAGGCCAGCGACGGTTGCGCTTTGATCGTCAACGCGACGCCGATCGGGATGACGCCGAATATCAATCGCTCACCCTGGCTGGCCGGGACGCTGTTCCCGCTCGATGCCTTTGCCTACGATCTGGTTTATAACCCGCCCGACACGCTGTTCACCCAACAGGCGCGGGCCGCCGGGCTACGCGCCGCGACCGGGCTGGGCATGCTCGTCGAGCAGGGGGCGCTGGCGTTTGAGTTGTGGACGGGCCAAAGCGCGCCACGCGATCGGATGCGCCAGGCGGCGGAGATGGAATTGATGGTGGTGAATTTCTGATGGCTGATTGCTGAACTTTTAGTTGAAGACACGGGTTACTGTTCACTATTCACTGATCAGTAAACAGTCAGCAATAAACAGTGAACAGTCGTTGGAGGATGAATGCTTCGTTTTCTCACTGCGGGTGAATCGCACGGGCCGGGCGTGGTAGCTATTCTGGAAGGGATGCCCGCCGGGTTGCCGCTACAGCCCGAAGATATCAACGGCGAGTTGCTGCGGCGACAGACCGGCTACGGTTCCGGGCCGCGCATGAAGATCGAGAAGGATGAGGCGGAGATCGTCGGGGGTGTGATGGCGGGCGTCACGATCGGCGCGCCGATCGCGCTGTTGATCCGCAACCTCGATCACGTCAAGTGGAAAGGTAAGCCAATCGATCCGATGCCGGTGCCCCGGCCCGGCCACGCCGATCTGACCGCGGCGATCAAGTACGGTTACACCGACCTGCGTTACTCGCTCGAACGCGCCTCGGCGCGCGAGACGGCGGCGCGTGTCGCGGTCGGCGCAGTTTGCCGGCGCTTGCTGAGCGAGTTCGGCATTCGCATCGGCAGTTACGTGACGGCGATTGGCGAGGCGCAGGCCGACTTGGTCGATATGTCGCTTGAGGAACGGCTCGATCGCGCCGAAGCGTCGCCCGTGCGCTGTCCCTCGCCCGAAGCGACCGAGGCGATGGAGGCCGAGATTCGCGCGGTCATGCAGGCCAAGGACACGCTTGGCGGTGTGTTCGCCGTCGTCGCGCTCGGCCTGCCGCCCGGCCTGGGCAGCCACGTCCATTGGGATCGGCGGTTGGGGTCGCGCTTGTCGGCGGCGCTGATGGGTATTCACGCGATCAAAGGCGTCGAGATCGGCGAAGCGTTTGCGAATGCCCGACGGCGCGGCACACAGGCGCATGATGAGATTTTCGCCGAGAGTGATCGGCTGGTGCGCCAGACCAATCGCAGCGGCGGGCTGGAGGGCGGCATCACGACCGGCGAGCCGCTGATCGTACACGCGGCGATGAAACCGATCTCGACGACGCTGAACCCGCTGCGCTCGGTCGATCTGGCGAGCGGCGAGGCGACGACCACCCGTTACGAGCGTTCCGATTTCTGCGCCGTGCCGCGCGCGGCCGTGGTGGGCGAAGCGATGCTTGCGATCGCGCTGGCCGATGCGCTGCTGGAGAAACTCGGCGGCGATGCGCTGGCCGAGCTGCGCCCGCGTTTTGACGCATTGCGCCAGGCGCGGTTGGCGGACTTGCCGATGGCGAATGAGCCGATTGTGTTTTGGGAGTGAGTGTAGACTGGGGATTGGAAATTGGGAATTGAGGATTACCACCAATTCCCAATCACCAATCTCCAGTGAGACTTGGCAAGGAGCTCAATACTGTAATGAACCTCATTCTGTACGGCCCACCCGGCTCCGGCAAGACGACGGTCGGGCGCGCGCTGGCGCAACGCCTGGGCTGGAAATTCGTGGATACCGATGAATTGATCGCGGCGCGGGCGGGGCGGCCGGTGCAGGAGATTTTTGCGTCGCAGGGCGAAAGTGCCTTCCGCCAGTTGGAAGCGACGGTATGCCGATCGGTTGCGCAAGAGAGCGAATGGGTGATCGCCTGCGGCGGCGGCGCACTGCTGGATCATGCGAATCGAGCGGCGCTGGAAGCGTCGGGGCGAGTGGTGTGCCTCGACTGCGCGCCCGGCGAAATCTTGCGCCGGCTCAACGGTCATCACGATCGGCCGCTCCTCGCCGGCGGCGACCCTGAGTCTCAACTGGCGGGACTGCTGGAGGCGCGCCGTCCGATCTACGAGTCGTTCGCCTGGCGAGTAGACACCACGGACAAAACGGTGGCCGAAGTGGTCGATGCGATTCTGGCAAATTTAGAGAAACTGCATCAAAGGCGGTTTCGGATTGAACGACCAGCCGCTTATGAAATCCGTGTTGGGTATGGGCTGTTTGATACGCTAAGCGATATCTGCCGAGAGCATGATCTGGCTTCTCCTTCCGTGATTGTCACCGATTCCAATGTCGGGCCGTTGTACGCCGCGCGCATCGCCGCGCAGACCGGCGCGCAGGTGATCACTGTCCCGGCCGGCGAGTCGCACAAGACACTTCAGACGGTGGCCGGTCTGTACGAAGCATTTCTGAAAGCCGGGCTAGAGCGGGGCGGGACGGTGGCGGCATTAGGCGGCGGCGTGATCGGGGATATGGCCGGCTTTGCCGCGGCGACTTACTTACGCGGCCTGACCTGGATCAATTTGCCCACCTCGCTCCTGGCGATGGTCGATGCAAGTATCGGCGGCAAGGTTGGCGTGGATTTGCCGCAAGGCAAGAATCTGGTCGGCGCCTTTCACATGCCGGCGCTGGTCCTTTCTGATCTTGATGCGCTGGATACGTTGCCTGCTCACGAACTGCGCGCCGGGATGGCGGAAGCGATCAAAGCGGGCATCATCGCCGATGCGGAGCTGTTTGCGCAATTTGAGAAACCGGGTTTTTTGGAAAAACCCGGTTTCTTGGCAGAGAAACCTGGTTTCTTGGAAGGGATCGTCTCGCGCGCCATTGCGGTGAAGGTGGATATTGTGCAGGCCGATCCGTACGAGCGCAGCGGCGTCCGCGCCAAGCTGAACCTGGGCCACACGATTGGGCACGCCATCGAAGCGGCCTCGGGTTTCCGATACCTGCACGGCGAGGCGATCGCTATCGGGCTGATCGGCGAAGCCCGCTTAGCCGAACGGATCGGGTTGGCCGAGCCGGGGCTGGCGGATCGAATCGAACAGGTAGTGCGGCAGATCGGACTGCCGACACGTTATCGCGAGCTCGATCCCAAGCACATTCGCGCCGTCATGGATACGGATAAGAAGAAGCAGAACCGCCGCCTCAAGTTCGCGCTGCCGAAGCGTATCGGCGAAGTTGTAACCGGAATCGAAATCGACGAGCCACTACTACTCAAAGTCTTGGTCGAGATCAAAGATGCTGCCTGAGCAAAATCAAAAATCAGCGATCAGCAATCCGCAATCGATTCTCGTGCTGCACGGCCCCAACCTCAACCTGCTCGGCCTGCGCGAACCCGAAGTGTATGGCCGCGTGACGCTGGCAGAAATTGATGCGCGCTTGAAGGCCGAGGCCGAACGGCTGGGCGTGGAGGTGCGGGCATTTCAATCGAATCACGAAGGCGCGCTGATCGACGCGCTGCACGAGGCGCGCAGCTGGGCGAGCGGCGTGATCATCAACCCCGGCGGTCTCACGCATACCTCGGTGGCGTTGCGCGATGCGATCGCCGCCGTCGCGCTCCCGACGGTCGAGGTGCACCTGTCGAACATTCACGCGCGCGAGGAGTTTCGCCGCCGCTCCCTCACCGCCGAGGTGTGCCTCGGGGTGGTGAGCGGCTTCGGCTGGCGATCTTACCTGCTGGGCCTGCATGCGCTGGCGCCGTGACTGTTGGTGTTCGAACGGTAGTTGGACTGCCGTTCGAGCTGGGACCGAAGGCTACCGCCGAGGCGCAGAGAGCGCGGAGAATCCTTTCGCCCGTGTGTATTGAACATGCGCGCCGTTGCGCGCCCACTAAAATAGGCTGTGCAGCCTGCACAACCCGGCTGGCGGGGTTTTCTCGCAGTTTGCCCGTAGATTCCGGCCATGGCTTTACGTATGATTCACTCCCAGTATGACCATACAGACGGCCGATCCGTTCGCGTTTGCGATCTCCATTATTGCGATTACGATCGTGCTCCTCGGCGAGGGGCGGCGCGCGGTAAGGCTGGCTACGGTCACCATACGCTGATAGCTGCACAGCACCAACGCAAAATGAGCCGCCCCACCGTGGGGCGGCTTGTTGCGTTTAGCGGCCCTCACCCCTACCCCGGCCTGACGGCCACCCCTCCCCCTCTCCCAATTCGATTGGGAGAAGGGGAGGGGCAGGGGAGGGGGTGAGGGCCGGGAATGAGGGCAAGCCATGATCCAAATCTACGACACCACACTTCGCGACGGCACGCAGCGTGAGGGTATCTCGCTGTCGTGCGATGACAAGCTGCGCATTGCGCGCAAACTGGATGAGCTGGGCGTCGCTTTCATCGAGGGCGGCTGGCCGGGATCGAACCCGAAAGACGCCGAGTTCTTCGAGCGCGCGCGGGCGCTTAACCTCAAGCACGCGCTGATCACCGCCTTCGGTTCGACCTGTCGCGCCGGCAGCCGGCCGGAGGACGATGCGAACATTCGCGCGTTGCTCGACGCGCGCACGGCGGTGTGCACCGTCGTCGGCAAAACGTCGACGTTGCACGTGACCGAGGTGCTGCAAACGACGCTGGACGAAAACCTGCGCATCATCGAAGTCAGCCTGGCCTATTTGCGCGGACAGGGGCGGCGCGTCATCTACGACGCCGAACATTTCTTCGACGGCTACAAAGCCGATCCCGACTATGCCATCCAAACGCTGCGCGCGGCGATCCGGGGCGGCGCGGAAACAAGCGTGCTGTGCGATACGAACGGGGGCGCGATGCCGTGGGAGATCAGCGCGATCGTTCGCGTCGTGAAGACGGCGCTCGATCATCCGATCGGCATTCACACCCACAACGACGGTGAATGCGCCGTCGCCAATACGCTGGCGGCGATCCGCGAAGGTTGCATCCAGGTGCAGGGGACGATCAATGGTTACGGCGAGCGTTGTGGCAACGCCAACCTGTGCTCGATCATTCCCGATCTCGAACTCAAGCTCGGGTTGCCGTGCCTGCCGGAGGGTTGCCTGGCGAAGCTTTACGACGCGGCGCACTTCATCACCGAGGTGGCGAATCTTGCGCCGGACGAGCACCTGGCCTACGTCGGCAAGTCGGCTTTTGCGCACAAGGGGGGGATCCACGTCGCGGCGATGCGCCGCAACCAGCACAGTTATCAGCACATCGATCCGGAGCGGGTCGGTAACCGTATGCGCGTGGTGGTATCCGAATTGTCGGGGCGCGGCAACCTGTTGAGCAAAGCTGAGGAGCTCGGCTTGGACGTCAATGCCGGCGGCGGTGTGGTCGAGGTGTTGAATGACATCAAGGCGCTGGAAGCGCGCGGCTTTTCATTCGAGGCGGCGGAGGCTTCGGTCGCGCTGATGATGAAGCGCCAGCAACCGGGCCACAAGCCGCCGTTCGAGCTGATCGATTTCACCGTCACCGTCGAGCACCGGCGGGGACGCGGCGTGTTTGCCGAAGCGACGGTCAAGGTTCGCGTGGACGGCGAGGTGATCCACACGGCGGCGGAAGGCAACGGCCCGGTGAACGCGCTCGATGCCGCGTTGCGCAAGGCGCTCACCCCCGCCTATCCGAAGCTGGCGCACTTCCAGCTGGCCGATTACAAGGTGCGCATTCTCGACGGCGATAACGGCACGGCGGCGACGACGCGCGTGTTGATCGATACGCAAAACGGCGCCCAGCGGTGGAGCACGGTCGGCGCGAGCGCGAACATCGTCGAGGCAAGCTGGCAGGCGCTGGCGGATAGCGTCGAGTACGGACTAACCATGGCGAATTGATGATTGCTGATTTAATCACTCACCTTACGCAGTTTGCTCCCCGACCGCGTCCTCGCGGTCGGTTCGGCAACCACCAACGCCCGCGTGGACGCGGGCTTAGAGCAGGAGCGAGCGCCAACATCGTCGAGGCAAGCTGGCAGGCGCTGGCGGATTCCGTGGAATATGGATTGACGATGGCAAACTGATCACTGCTCACTGCTCACTGTTTACTGCTCACTGTTTACTGTTCACTGTTTACTGTTCACTGTTTACTGTTCACTGATCAGTGAGCAGTGGCCAGTGAACAGTGAACAGTGTGGAGGAATTGTTGAAAGCCAAGATCGTTCTTCTTCCCGGTGATGGTATCGGCCCCGAAGTTGTCGCAGAGGGGCGGCGCGCGTTGGAGGCTGTGGCGGGCCGGTTCGGGCATCTGTTTGAGTTCAGCGAGTATCTGATCGGCGGTTGCGCGATCGATGCCACAGGCGAGCCGTTGCCCGATGAAACCTTAACGGCCTGTCGCGCCGCCGATGCCGTATTGCTCGGCGCTGTCGGCGGGCCGAAGTGGGACGACCCCAGCGCACCGGTTCGCCCGGAGCAGGGCTTGTTGGGGCTGCGCAAGGGCCTGGCGCTGTTCGCGAATCTGCGGCCTGCCCGACCGTATCCGGCGCTCCTCGATGCGTCGCCGCTGCGCCCGGAACGCTTGCAGGGGGTGGATATGCTCGTCGTGCGCGAGTTGACCGGCGGGCTGTACTTCGGGCAACCCAAAGGCCGAGAAACTCGTAACGGTCACACGCAGGCTGTCGATACGCTGATCTATCACGATTACGAAATTCGGCGCGTGGTGGAGCTGGCTTGTCGATTGGCCGAAGGCCGGCGCAAGCGTGTCACGTCGGTGGATAAGGCGAATGTGCTGGAGTCGTCGCGCTTGTGGCGACAAATGGCCAGCGCGGTCGCCGCCGAACACGCGGATGTGCGACTCGATCACATGCTGGTGGACACGGCGGCGATGCGGCTCGTCGCGCAACCATCTAGCTTCGATGTGCTCGTCACCGAGAACATGTTCGGCGATATTCTCACCGACGAAGCGGCGGTGTTGGTCGGGTCGATGGGGTTGCTCCCGTCCGCTTCCTTAGGCGAATCGGGGCCGGGGCTGTACGAACCGATCCACGGCTCTGCCCCGGACATCGCGGGGCGCGGCATCGCAAATCCGATCGGCGCTATACTTAGCGCGGCGCTTCTCTTGCGCTACTCGTTGAAGTTGGAGCGCGAAGCGGCTGCGCTCGAAGCCGCCGTTGATACGGCCATTACCGAGGGCGCGCGCACCGCCGATCTGGGCGGGCAGTTGACGACGCGACAGATGGCGGACGAAGTGATAAAGCGATCGGAGATTGGTAATTGGTGATTGGTCGTTACCAGCGGTTAAATCAGCAATCTAAAATCCGCATTCAGAAATTTCTGGAGGATGAGATGCCCACGATGCAATCGAAGTACATCTGGATGGATGGCGAACTCGTCGAGTACGCGAAAGCGACGGTGCACGTGCTCACCCCGGCGCTGCACTATGGCCTATCGGCCTTCGAGGGGATTCGGTGTTACCGCACGGCGCACGGGCCGGCGGTCTTTCGACTCCGTGAGCACCTGGCGCGCCTGATCGATTCCATTTCGATCCTGGGCGTGCGCGACTTTCCGTACAGCGTGGAAGAGCTGCGCCAGGCGGTGCATCAGACGATCCAGGCCAACGAGTTGCAGCAATGCTACATTCGTCCGCTGGTGTACATGGCGCACGGCCCGCTGGGCATCAATCTGGATAATTCCAAACCGGCCGTGGCGATCGCCGTGTTTGAGTGGGGCACGCTGCTGGGCGAAGAGGCGTTGGTCAAGGGCGTGCGGGCGATGGTCTCGTCTTTCACGCGCCTGCACCCGAACGTGGCCATGACCAAAGCCAAGATCGGGGGCAACTATGTGAACTCGGTCATGGCAAAAACGTTGGCGCTGCGTTCCGGCTTCGAAGAAGCGATCATGCTCGATCCGTCGGGCTTCGTGGCCGAGTGCACCGGCGAGAATCTGTTCCTGGTGCGGAGTGGCGTGATTTACACGCCGCCGCGCGCCACGGTGCTGGAAGGCATTACGCGCGACGCCGTGATCGCATTGGCGTCCGACAAAGGTTACGCCTTGCTCGAAGAGCCGATCTCGCGCGACCAGTTGTACGTCGCCGACGAAGTCTTCGTGAGCGGCACAGCAGCCGAGGTGTGCGCGATCAGCGAGATCGATACGCGCACGATTGGCAGCGGCCGCATGGGGGCGGTGACGCGCGAGATCCAGCAGGCTTTCTTCCAGACGGTGCGCGGCGAAGGCGACCGCTCGGCGGAGTGGCTGGACTACGTGAATCCGGTACGCCTGCCTATCGCATCTCCAGCTCAGGCCGAAACAGCCGTTTGATTGCCGATTGTTGAATGCTGATTAGGGCGAATCCAATCAGCAATCAGCAATCAGAAATCAACAATGAAGATCGCATTTCAGGGTGAACCCGGCGCATACAGTGAGGCGGCCGCGCTCGAACACTTCGGGCCGGACGTGCCGACCGTCCCCTGCGAAACGTTCGAGGCGGTCTTCGAAGCCGTCGAGTCGGGGGCGTGCGAGCGGGGTCTGATCGCGATCGAGAACTCGTTGGCGGGCAGCATCCATCGGAACTACGATCTACTGCTGCGCAGCCAACTGCACATCGTCGGCGAGCATCACTTGCGCGTGAAGCACTGCCTGATCGCCCAGCCGGGCGTTGCGTTGAGTGCGGTGCGCACGGTGTATTCACACCCGCAGGCGCTGGCGCAGTGCGAAGGCTACTTGCACCAGCTGAACGGCGGCATCGGGCGCGTGGCCGCGCATGACACGGCGGGCAGCGTGCGGCTGATTCGGGATGAGGGACGAAGAGATGCGGCGGCAATTGCCGGACGGCGCGCAGCCGACGTTTACGGTATGGCCGTTCTGGCCGAAGGGATCGAGGACGATCCCGCTAACTTCACGCGCTTCTTGGCGCTGGGCCGCGAGCCGGTCGAACCGCAGGGCGAGGCCAAGACCTCGATCGTCTTCACGCTGCGGAACCTGCCCGGCGCGTTGTTCAAGGCGCTGAGCGTGTTCGCCTTGCGCGACATCGATCTGACCAAGATCGAGTCGCGCCCGCTTGTCGGGAAGCCGTGGGAGTACCTCTTCTACATCGACTTCGTGGGTTATGCTGCGCACCCGGCCTGTGCACGCGCGCTGGATCATCTCAGCGAGTACGCGCTCACCGTGCGTGTCCTCGGCTCGTATCCCCGACACCGGCTGGATTACGTGACGAAGGAGTAAAAGAAACCGGGTTTCTCAAAGAAACCCGGTTTCTATGTCGGTAAACCTACGCGTAACGATCCCACGAACGCGCCCGCAGCTTCTGGCGCGTTTCCATTTCTGGCTGTTGCGACGAGCGCCGATCCGACGATCACGCCCTCTGCGATGCGGCCGACCGCTGCCGCCTGTTCGGGCGTCGAGATGCCGAAGCCCACGGCGAGCGGGCAATCGGTCATGCGCCGCACGCGCTCGACGAAGTCAGCGAGGCCGTCCGGCAAATTGCCGCGCGCGCCCGTGATCCCGGTAAGTGAAACCAGGTAGATAAAGCCGCGCGCGCGGCGCGCCACACGTTCGATGCGCTCGGGCGTCGAGGTGGGCGCGAGCATGTAGATCAGCGCCAGGTCGTGTTCGGCGCACAGCGCGTCGAGTTCATCGGCTTCTTCGATCGGCAGGTCGGGTACGATCAAGCCGTCTGCACCGGCCTGGGCCGCGTCGGCGACGAAGCGCGGCAGGCCGTAGGCCAGCAGTGGATTGAGATAACCCATCAGCAGGAAGGGCGTGCTCACGCCGCACCGGCGCAGCGCGGCCGTCATCTGCAAGCTGCGCGCACTGGTCATACCGTTTTGAAGCGCGATCTGCGTGGCGCGCTGAATGACCGGGCCATCGGCCAGCGGATCGGAGAACGATAGACCGAGTTCGATCAGATCGGCCCCGGCGCGCGCGATCGATTCGACAACAGCTAGAGACGTGTCGGGATCGGGATAGCCGAGCGGGAAGTAAGGCATGAGCGCGGGTCGGTGTGCGAAGGCGCGTTCGATGTCGGCGAGAGGCATGGCGGCTCCTAAATACTGGTCACTGCTTACTGTTCACTGCTCACTGAAAAGTAAACAGTGAGCAGTTTTCAGTTGTTCGAGATTGACTTCATAACGGTATCCAGGTCTTTATCGCCCCGACCCGATAGGTTCACCAGCAAGACAGCATCGCGTTGCAGCGTCGGCGCGCGCTTGATCGTCTCGGCGATGGCGTGCGACGATTCGAGCGCGGGGATGATGCCTTCGAGCCGGCACAGCAACTGGAAAGCGGCCAACGCCTCGTCGTCCGTCGCCGAGGTGTAGGTGGCGCGTCCCAAATCGCGCAGGAAGGCGTGCTCCGGCCCGACGGCGGCGTAATCCAGCCCGGCCGAGATGGAGTGGGTGTCGGCGATTTGCCCATCCTCCGTTTGCAGCACGAATGTCCGCGTGCCGTGCAACACGCCGATGCGACCCAGCCGTGGATCGCCGAAGCGCGACGCATGACGACCGGTGGCGATCCCTGCTCCACCCGCTTCCACCCCAATCAACGCCACGTCAACGTCATCACGAAACGCCTGGAACAGGCCAATCGCATTCGAGCCGCCGCCGACGCAAGCGATGCACGCGGTTGGCAGTTTGCCCGTTTCGGCGAGAATTTGCGCGCGCGCTTCGCTGCCGATGACCGATTGAAAATCGCGCACGATCGTCGGATAGGGGTGCGGGCCGAGCGCCGAGCCGAGCAGATAGTGCGTGTGGCGCACGTTCGTTACCCAGTCGCGGATCGCCTCGTTGATCGCATCCTTCAACGTGCGCGAGCCTGACTCGACCGGCCGCACCTCCGCGCCGAGCAGCTGCATACGGAAGACGTTGGGCTGCTGCCGTTCCATATCGACCCGACCCATGTACACCACACATTCAAGTCCCAAGAGCGCGGCGACGGTAGCCGAGGCGACGCCGTGCTGGCCCGCGCCGGTTTCGGCGATGATGCGCGTCTTGCCCATGCGTTGGGCGAGCAGCGCCTGCCCGATCGCGTTGTTGATTTTGTGCGCGCCGGAATGCGCCAGGTCTTCGCGCTTGAGATAAACCTGCGCGCCGCCTAAACGCTCAGTCAAGCGCCGGGCGTAGGTGAGCGGCGTGGGCCGGCCGACGTATGTCGCGAGCAGTCGTTCGAACTCGCGCTTGAACTCAGGGTCGTTACGCGCTTCAAGGTAGGCCGATTCCAGCTCGGCGACGGCGGGCATCAGTGTTTCTGGCACGAACTGGCCGCCGTACGGGCCGAACTTGGAGGGTAGGGGGGGAGTAGCATTGGGAGTTAGAGTTGGAATTTGGAGTTTGGTGAGCATGGCGATTCCTATGCGAGTTGAGCGACGGCGCGGCGCGCGGCGCGGACGAACTCGATCATTTTGCGGCGATCCTTTTTGCCGGGCGCGGACTCAACCCCCGACGCGACATCGACGCCCCACGGTTCGACGGCGCGCATCGCCTCGGCCACGTTATCGGGCCGAAGACCGCCGGCTAACAGCACAGTGTACGTTCGAGCCAGGTTGCGCGCCAGCGACCAATCAGCAGTCTGTCCAGTGCCGCCATACAGCTTCGGGTGCGAGGCATCGACCAAGAGCGCCGGTTGTCCGCTGGCAAACGGCGTGTAGCGGCTTGCCTCATGCTCCGCTTCTTCCAGCGCGCGCGGCCGGATCGCCTTGTAGGCGCGGCCTCGCAGTTCGGCGAGCATTTCGGGCGGCTCGTCGCCGCTAAGCTGCGCGAGATCGAGGCCGCAGGCGTCGAGTGTTTCGGTGATGAAAGTGATGGGTGCGTTGACGAAGATACCGATCGTCTGGATTGCTGAATGCTGAATGCTGAATGCTGAATGAATACGGGCGCACTCGGCCGGCGAAAGGTAGCGCGGGCTGTGGAGGTAGAAGTTGAAGCCGAGGCAATCGGCGCCGGCGTCGATCGCGGCGAGCGCGTCATCCAGGTTGGTGACGCCACAGATCTTGATTTTCATGCCCTCACCTCCCTCACCCCTGACCCCTCTCCTAGAGGAAGAGGGGAAGTCAGCTCGCGCACCTTCGCGCCGATATCGGGCGCGGTGACCAATGCTTCGCCGATCAACGCGGCATCGACGCGCATCTGCGCCAGGCGCGCCATATCCTTCGGCGTGAAAATGCCCGATTCCGATACGACGGCGATGTTCGCTGGAATGAGCGGGCGGAGTGTAGCGGTCGTATCGAGACTGACGTTGAACGTGTGCAGGTCGCGGTTGTTGATGCCGATGAGTATCGGGTCGATCTGCAATACGCGCTCCAGCTCCGCGCGCGTGTGTACTTCGACGAGCGGCGACATCCCCAACCCGATCGCCAGCGCGTGGAGATCGGCCAGCTCGGCATCGTCCGGCAACGCGGCGGCGATGAGCAGGATCGCATCGGCGCCGGCGGCGCGTGCTTCGTAGACCTGCGCCGGAGAGATGATGAAGTCCTTGCGCAACAGCGGCAGGGGGCTGGCGGCGCGCACGCGCGACAGGTTGTGCAGCGAGCCGCGAAAGAACTTCTCGTCGGTGAGGATCGACAAGGCTGCGGCGCCGTTCGATGCGTAGACCTGCGCCAGCTGCACGGCGTCGCCGTTCGCGAGCAGCACGCCGCGTGACGGCGAGGCGAACTTGACCTCGGCGATCAAGCTCACCCTCACCCCCCGCCCCAACCCCTCCCCCCTCTCCCTAAAATCGGGAGAGGGGGGAGGGGGGGCCACCAGGCGGGGGTGGGGGGTGAAGGCCCCAATGAAATCACGTGGAGCGGGCGCACTGGCGGCGCGGCGCTTGAGTTCGGGCAGATCGAGGTGCGCGATTTCTTCGCGCTTGTGGGCCAGGATCGTATCGAGAATCATGCCTGGCAGAACGCGACGAGCGCGTCAAGTTTAGTGAGAGCCGCACCCGATTCCAACGATTGGCGAGCCGTCGCCAGACCGCTGCGCAAATCGCCGGTTTCAGCGGCGAGCGCGGCCGCCGCGTTCAGCAACACCGCCGCCCGCCGCGATCCATGGCCGTCGCCGGCGAGCAGACCGCGCAGCAGGCGGGCATTGGCTTCAGGAGTGCCGCCTTGCAGATCAGTCTGGCCTTCGTACGACAGCTCCAGATCGGCTGGATCGAGGTTGAAGGTTTCGACCGAGCGATCGGGCCGCAAGTGGCTGACGCGGTTCGGGCCGGCCGGGGAAAGTTCGTCCAGGCCGTCGTAGCCATGCACGACAAACGCCGCGCGCGCGCCCAGTTCGCCGAGCACGCGCGCCATCGGTTCGGTGAGGCTCGGATCGTACACGCCGATCAACTGCACGTCCGCACCGGCGGGATTGCTCAGCGGGCCGAGAATGTTGAACAGCGTCCGCTGCCCGATCTCCTTGCGCGGGCCGGCGGCGTGTTTCATCGCCGGGTGGAACTTGGGCGCGAACAGAAAACCGATGCCGATCTCGTCGATGGCGCGGCCCACCTGCTCCGGCGTCAGGTCGAGATCGACGCCGAGCGCGGCGAGCGCATCGGCGCTGCCGCACTGCGACGAGGCGGCGCGGTTGCCGTGCTTCGCCACCTTATGGCCGGCCCCGGCGATGACGAACGCGGCCGCCGTCGAGATGTTGAACGTGCCGCGCCCGTCGCCCCCGGTGCCGGCGGTATCGTACAGGCGGTTGCCATTGCGCGCGGCCAGCGGCACGGGCACGGCATTCGCCCGCATGGCGCGCGCGCTGCCGGTGATCTCGTCGACGGTCTCGCCCTTCATGCGCAGCGCGACGAGATACGCGCCGATCTGGGCGGGCGTCGCCTGGCCGGACATGATGTCGAGCATGGCCGTTTCTGCTTCGGCCTGGCTCAGGTTTTCGCGCTGGATGACTTTAGCCAGTGCTTCTTTGATCATGATAGCCTCCCGTTTTGATTGATGATTGATGATTGCGGATTGCCGATCAGCAATTCAAGAAGTTCTTCAAGAGTTGCTTGCCATGTTGTGTCAGGATCGATTCCGGGTGGAATTGAACCCCGATGGTCGGGTGCTGCTTGTGGCGGAGCGCCATCACTTCACCTGCGTCGGTGACGGCGGCGACTTCGAGACAATCGGGCAGCGGCTGCTCGACGATCAACGAGTGATAGCGCGTCGCTTCGAAGGGGTTGGGCAGACCGGCAAAGATGCCCCCGCCGTCGTGATGGATCAGCGAGGTCTTGCCGTGCATCAGGCGCGGCGCGCGTTTGACCACGCCGCCGAACACGGCGCCGATGCACTGATGACCGAGACACACGCCTAAGATCGGCAACGCGCCGCTGAAGTGTCGAATGGCCTGATTCGAAATGCCGCCGTCGTTTGGATCGCCGGGGCCGGGCGAGATGACGATGCGATCGGGCCGGAGCGCGGCCAGCTCGTCGAGCGCGATCGCGTCGTTGCGGAAGACGCGCAGCTCGGCGCCCAGCTCGCCCAGGTATTGCACCAGGTTGTAGGTGAAGGAATCGTAGTTGTCGATTACCGCGATCATGAGCACACTCCATTTATGATTGATGATTGCGGAATTCTGATTGAATCAATAATCTAAAATCAGAAATTTCTTTCCGCCAGGTCGATGGCCCTCATCAGCGCTTTCGCTTTATTCAGCGACTCCTGGTACTCCGACGCCGGGTCGGAATCGGCGACGATGCCCGCGCCAGCCTGGAGGCTGACCGTGTCACCATGCATTTGCAGCGTGCGGATGGCGATGCACGTATCCATCGCGCCGTCGTACGAGAAGTAACCGACTGCGCCGGCATATAGCCCGCGCGGGAGCCGTTCCAGATCGCGAATGATCTCCATCGCGCGCACTTTCGGCGCGCCGCTGACCGTGCCCGCGGGGAATGTCGCGCGCAGCAAATCGAACGCGGTCAGTCCCGCATGCAACTGGCCCTCGATCTGCGAGACGATGTGCATGACGTGCGAGTATCGCTCGACCACGAACAGTTCCGTCGGGATAACCGATCCATATTCGCACACCCGACCCAGATCGTTCCGCCCTAAATCCACTAGCATGACGTGTTCGGCGCGCTCTTTCGGATCGGCGAGCAGTTCCCGCTCAAGTTCGAGGTCTTCGGCGGGCGCGCGACCGCGCCGGCGCGTGCCGGCGATCGGGCGCAGCAGCGCGCGCCGGCCTTCCAATCGAACATGTACTTCGGGCGAAGCGCCGATGACGTAGTACGGCGCGCCATTCACGTCGCCGAAATCGAAGAAGAACATGTAGGGCGAGGGGTTCAGCCGCCGCAATGCGCGATAGATGTCGAACGGGTGGGCCGAGCTGCGGCGCAAGAGGCGCTGTGACAAGACGACCTGGAAGATGTCACCGGCGGCGATGTGCTCTTTGGCCTGTCGCACGATGTCCTCGAATTGCTCCGGCGTAAAGTTGGAGATAAACGGCGTCGGCTCGACGATCCGCCGGGCGCTGGGTTGATCGAGCGGCGCTGACAACCGCTCGGTGATGCGATCGATGCGGCGAACCGCGTCATGGTACGCGCCAAGCGGGTCGCCGTCGAGATGGGCGTTGGCGATGACGAGCAGGCGGCCGCGCGCGTGATCGAAGGCGACCAACGTATCGGTAAGCATGAACGACGTATCGGGCAAGGTCGTGTCTATCGGGCCAGCGGCGACGCCGTCCAGCTTAGGTTCAAAGAAACGCACCGCGTCGTAGCCCAGGTAGCCGACCCAGCCGCCGACGAAGCGCGGCAGGTCGGGCAGCGCAATCGGCTGAAGCCGATCGAGTTCCGCTTGCAGCGTGTGCAGCGGATCGAGACCCGGCGCTAAGGTGAATTGCGAGCTGCCCTGCGCCGAGCGGCGGGCCGCGCGCCGGCCGTGAAAAGCGAGCTGCACCTCCGGCTCCACGCCGATGAATGAATAGCGCCCGATGTGCTCGCCCTTTTCGACGCTTTCCAAGAGGAACGAAGCGCCGTGACCGCGCAGCTTCAAGTAGACCGAGACGGGTGTTTCAAGGTCGGCCGACAGTTCGCGGTAGATCGGGACAAGATTGCCGTGCGCCGTCAGCGCTAACACTTCAGCGAGCGTTGGGCGAGTAAGCAAATCAGTCTGTTGAAGGATTACGGTATCGGCGATCATCGGTCTATCCTTTATAAGTTTGGCTCTTTCAGTTTCAACGGAATCATACTCACCGCAGAGCACGCCGAGATCGCAGAGCATAAAGTAGCGCGATCAAGGCTTCCGCCCAGGCACGACAAAACTAAAAGCGCTCGTCCCAGCGGCGCGTGAATTCGCGTCAGGGACGAGCGCTTTGTGCGCCCGTGGTGCCACCCAGGTTAGGCGACCTCACCCCCAACCCCTCTCCTGTCAGGAGAGGGGAGGAAGGGAAAACCCTGCCGGTGATGCACGCGACAGGGTTGAAAGCCAGCCTCACTCTTTTCGGATACGCCCGGCTGAGACGCCGTTGATATCCTCTGTCTTGGTAACGGGACAGTGCCGGCTTGGGCTAATCGGCTTCAACCTTTCGCCCGTGCGACTCGGAGGGCCATTCCGCGCCTGCGCTCGGATCGGGCTTGCACCGGTGTGCCCGACTCTCTAACCGCCGCTTTGGCGCGTACTCGTCCTCTTCACCGTCGTTCTGGATGAAGTTGTGCGGTAAGTATACCATATTCGGCGGCGCGCTGTCAAGGCACAAATACCAAACTTTAGGGCGCTGATTTTGGTGAGTCTTCACAAGATCAAACAGAAAATTTGCAATTGCTTGATGGCTTAGTGGCAAACCAGCGAGCCTTTCCAACAAGTTCTAAGGCAGCGGGATGATCAGCTGTTGCCCGACGCGAATGTTGAAGTTGGTCAGGCCGTTTGCAGCCATGATCGCCTGGACGGATGTGCCGTAACGGCGGGCCAGCGAGAACAGCGTATCGCCACGCTGCACCGTATGGAGGATCGTCGTTGGGGGGACAGGCGTGGGCGGCGGGTTCAACTCGTTGAGCGCCTGGATCGCCTCGCCGCCATCGGGTTTGACCGCCAGCGCAGCGTTGAACTCCGCCCGCGCGCCGTCGACGTTCCCCTGGGCAAGCAACTGATAACCATAGTTGACATGCGCGGCGTACAGCTTCTCGGTCAGCTCTGGATAGTTCGGATCGATCGCGCGAATCTGCTCGATCACGTTGATGACTTCGACCCAATTCTCGGCGGCCCACACGTCGGCCAGGCGCTGCACCAGCGGGTCCAGCGGGTTGACCGGCGGCGTGGCGATAGGCGGAAGCGGGCCGGTCGTCAGCGCTTCGCCCGTAGCATAAGGCGACGTATACAAGCCGACATCCAGCGTGAGCGTATTCGTTCCGGGCGGGCCTTCGGTGATGTTCACGTTGTTCACCACGACGCTATACAGCGCATCTTCCTGGATGCGCGATACAAACTCGACCAGCCGGCGGGATTCGCCCTGAACTTCCAGGCGAGCGGTCGCCACATGCACGGCGTCCGTCTCCGCAGCGGGGTCGGGTTGTGTTTGCAGGTCGGTGATGGTCACGCCGCTGGCGGCTGCATACTGATACAGCGCGTTGATGATCTGGCCCGCTTGTGTCTCGGTCAGAAAGGCCCGCACCAACTCCGACAGCCGGGCCTGCGCGCCGGCCAGTTCTGTTCGCAAGGTGTCGGGCGTCTCCGCCTCAATCCGTTGCGCCTCGACCAACGCTTGCCGGGCTTGAGCCGCCTCAGCCGTCAACTCGGCGCGAACTTGAAGGCCGGGGATGATGGCTGCGCCGAGGAAGACCAAATAGCCGAGGCCGAGGACGACGATCATCGCCACGGCGGCGACGGCGTAGCGGTTGCGCAGGATGAATTCGCGCCAATTCTGCACGAGTGTCACGGTGCGGGAACCCTTATCTCGACGATGATGACAAACTCGACCGCCGAAGGCCCCGGCTGCGTCTGCCGATCCGCCGCGGGCGGGTCGAGCGCGGGCCACAGGTAAGCGGGCTGCAATGCGATCGGCAACAGTCCGGCTGCCTGCGTCCAGACTAGGCTTGGTCCCAGTCCGGCTGCGCCGAAGGCCCTGGCGGGTGCGGCCGCCGAGGGTGGCGCGGGGCACGGCGGCGTGTTGGGGTTGGGGATTTCCCTGACAGTGATCTTGTACGTCTTAGCCGGATCGTATTGCCGCGCGACGTTGGTGATCGTCACCGTGGTCGTTCGATCCAGCGTAGCTTGGAAGCAGACCACCGAGGCGAAGTTGCCTGAACCGGGCGAGTCGTAGTCGTCGTTTTCCCCGCCGCCGCCATCGACCACGAGATAGGTATCGACGCCCAGCGCCAGGTCCGAGGTGAGCACCTGATAGCGGCGGCCGGCTTTGGCGATGAAGCTGACTTTGTCGAGGTCGGCATTCGGATAGAAGTTGTGCGTTTGCGTTTCGGAAATGGCGATGGAGCGCGCGACGACATCGTCGACCTCGTAGCTGTCGCGCAGATCAGATGTGGGAGTGGGCGTGACGCTGGGGATGCCGGTATTCGTCGGTGTGGGCGGCGGGACATTGGTGTTAGTGGGGGTGGGCGTCGGCGGGATCGGCGTCGGCGGCGTGGTACCGGTCGGCGTGGGGACAATCTCTTCAACGCTCAAGGTATAGCGCTGATCGGGGCCGAACTGCCCGCGATTCGTTATCCGGATCAGCGCGATGCTATCGGGGCCGGTGACCTGAAACGCGACCTCGGAGCTGAGCAGGCCGGGCCTGGCGTCGTCGTTGACGTGGACGGCATCGCCCACACTCACGGTGAGCAGTGTATCGACGCCCGGTGCGAGGTCGGAGGTGAAGACACGATAGAAGCGCCCATTCTTGGCGAGGAAACTGGCGTTATCCACATCGCCGCTCGGATAGAAATTGCGCGACTGCGGCTGGCCGAATGCGATCGCGCGCGGTTGCGAATCGTCCGGTTCGTACTCGTCACGCGGGTTCGGCGTAGGGGTGGGCGTGGCGGTGGGAACGCTGGTCAGTGTCGGCGTAGGCGTCGCGGTGGCGGTGAGAGTGGGCGTGCCGGTGATAGTGGCGCTGGGCGTGACAAACGGCGTAGCGATCACGCGGATCGACTGCACGATGACGCGCGAGAACAGCGTGGAGGCTTCGAGTCCGCGCGCGTAGTTGACGACGGCGAGCTCGTCGGTGGCCCGTCCGTTGAGCGTGAGCTGGCTGCCCGTTTGGGTGAGCGAGGTGATGGCAATCTGGCCGGGGCTGTAGCTGCCGATCGCGCTCATCACTGCCGGCCAGTTGAGGTTCGCCGCAGTCAGCGTGGGGCTGACCGCCTCCGCCTGGCCGATCTGCCCCTCCACCACCGTCAGCGTGCTCAGCAGCGCTTGCACTTCGGGTATAGGCGTCGGCACACTGGTGAGCGAGGCCTGAATCACCGCGAGCTCGGCTTGTAGGCGCTCGGCATCGGTCTGGATCGTTGTAGCAGACAGGTAGAGCGGGATGAAGAGGATGGCCAGGCCGAGCACGACCAACCACAGAACGAGCACAGTGCGGGGCAGGCCACGCGGCTGTACTTGCCCTGGAACCGATACCACTCTACGGCCGGCCTGCTCACCGCTTGCCAGGCTTGCGCCCGCTCTGCCTCGTTGTGCGCTCATTGTGCGTTATGCTACCACAAAGCCACCCTCAGGACAATTACCAGGCGCGTTGCAGACCCGTTACGCTTTGAGAACGACGAGGTTGCGACGTGCTCAGGGGGGTGGAATAACCAACTCTTGCCCGGCGTAGATATCAAACGTTGTCAAATCATTAGCGTTCATGATCGCTTCCACGGTGACGCCGTAACGCTGGGCCAATGAAAACAGGGTATCGCCGGGTTGTACCAGGTGCAGCGCCGGTTGCGGCGTGGGTAGGACGGTTGTGCTGGGTGTGGCGTTCGCCAGATTCAGCAAGCGCGCGCGCACTTTGCGCAACTCGGCCGGGAGCGGGATGAGGGCTGCCTGCGGCGGCTCGGTCTGGGCGAGAAAGGCGGTCGTCATCGACGGTTCGATCGCGATCCACTCGATGTTCTCCGGATCGATTTGCGCGCCGAGGTTCGCCAGCTGGATCAGCTGTTCGGGCGTGAGGTTGGTTTTGAACGAGTCGCCCAGTGTTTCCAGCAGCGGCCCGATCTGACCAATCAGGGTGGGCAGCATCTCGGCTTGAACGATCTTGTCCCGCACGGCCAGGATGACTTGTTGCTGGTGCTGGATGCGATCGAAGTCGCCCAAGGCGGTATGGCGCGTGCGCGCATACTTCAGCGCGAGCCGGCCATCCATGTGTTGCCAGCCGGCGGGGATGTACAGCGGGTCGTAGCCGAATCCGGCATCGGGATACAACGGATTGTCGATGACTTGATCGACGTAGATGTCGACGCCGCCGATCAGGTCGATCAGTTGCTCGAAGGCGCCGAAGTTCAGGCGGAGGTAATAGTGGATCGGGATATCGAAATTGAACTGGACGGCGGCCATCGCCAGGGCCGGGCCGCCGCCGGGGTAGCCCTGGGCCTCGCCGATGAAGTGCGCGGTATTGATCTTGCCTTCGACCTCATAGCCGGGGATGCGCACCCACAGGTCGCGCGGAATGGACAGGACGCCGGCTGACCGTTTCACCGGATCGATCGACGCGAGCATCAGCGTGTCGGTGCGCCAGGGGCCGGTCTCGACGGTGCGCTCGTCAATGCCGAGGAGGAGGATATTGAAACGCTCAGTGCCCGACCACTGGGTCAGTGTAGCCGGTGGGGAGGTTTGGGGGGCGCGGGCGATCAACAGGACGAGCGCGCCCAACAACACCGCCAGGCCGATCCACCAGCCGAATGATGGGCGGGGCTGGCGCACTTCTGGATTGAATGTCATTTTCATGCTCAGTGGGTGAGATGTCTGGCTGAAGCGAGCGAGGGGGATTATAGCACGCCGGCGAGCGCGGCTTCAGCGCAGGGCGCCCACCAGGCTCTTTATGCTTTGGTGCGACGTGGTGTAGAATACGGGCCAACCACAGAAAGGAGGCATCAGTCGTCAAGGGAACTGCTCTGACGATCGCATGCCGGTGACGCTATGACGGGGCAAAAGGTCTTAGTGGTAGATGACGACCGGGGAATACTGCGCCTGGTGAATTTGATTCTGTCCCGCGCCGGATATCAGGTCCTCATGGCAAGCACGGGCGAAACCGGGATCGAGATGGTTCGAACGGAAAACCCGGACCTGATCTTGATGGATGTGATGCTGCCCGGCATGGATGGCTTTCAGGCGACGAAGTTGATTCGCCGCTTACCCAATGGCCGCCTGATCCCGATTATCTTTGTCTCGGCGATGGACGACGTGGAAGCCAAGATGAAAGGCTTGCGCGGCGGCGCGACCGACTATGTGACCAAGCCAGTCCGGGCCGGGGAGTTGCTGGCGCGGATCGAAGCCCATTTGCGACCGGGCAGCGCCGTCTCGGGCCAATTGGTGACGGTGTTCGGCGGAAAATCGGGCGTGGGCACTACGACGGTCGTGGTCAACCTGGCGCTGGCCTTGCGCCAGCTCTCGCAGAAGAACGTGCTCATCGTGGATTATCAACGGCCGTTGGGAGACGTGGCGTCGTTGTTGAGCCTGCCTGAGACCCCAGCCGTGGACTTGCTGCTCGCGCACACGCATGAATTGGACGACGAGTTGTTTGCCAGCGTCATGCAGGAATACACACCCGGCGTGTCGGTCATCATCGGCGCGCTCGATCCAGCTTCCACCCGACAGGTGAACAAGCGGACGCTGATCGAAGTGCTGAAAATCGGCCTGACCATGTCCGATTACGTGCTGGTGGATGCCGGCGCCTTTTTCAGCTGGGCCGATCCGCCGCTGTCGGCCAAAGACGAAGGGCTTAACTTATGCGTGTTGACTCCCGACCCAATCGGGATCAAGCGCGCCGTCCAGGTCACGCAGACGGCGGCTACCACAGGTCACGATTTATGGCCGATTCTGAATCGCTACCGTATCGCTGAAGACATTCCACAAGAACAAGTGGCTTCACAACTGGGGATCAACGTGAAAGGAGCCATTCCCGATGAAACCGATCTGATGCGGCGCGCTTTGAACGCAGGACGCCCCGTGTACCAGGACGGTTCTGCGCCCGACTTCAACCGCGCTATGGACGATATTGCCAACATCATCGTAGGGAGCCTGTAAGCGTCAAACGCTCATGTACTGAACTAGTGCTTCAACAATCTGAAGTTGCGTAGTTCCCGCCGCATGACCGCCGCCCATCCTCCCACATCCCATGTAGGGCGGCGGCCAGAACTGCGGCGGACGGCAGTGCAACTGCCGTCCGAACCCCGCAAAATTAAGTGGTTGGGGTACTAGTGCGTAGTAGTCTAGGGCCTCGTGCCCGTAGTGCGCCCACAAGGGGCTAAGCTACTTGGCTTAGCGTGGTGAGGTGTTGGCCCGGTTAACTCGTGCCCGTAGTGCGCCCACAACCCCACAAGGGGGCGCAAGCAGGGGGCTAAACTACAGGCGTGCACTTGTTTTACCCATGAGCCACGTCACAAAGACCAGGTTGCTGAGGTCAACGAACGAGCAGCAGTGCCAGCGGGTTATAGAACAGCGCCAACAGCGCGCCGAAGCACAGGAAGGGCGCGTAGGGGATTTGACTCTTAGCGCCCATACGGCGGGAGAGGATCAGCCCGGCTGACGCGACGCCGCCGGCGAGGATGCCGATCGCCAGCGCCCACAGCGCGCCCGGAAAACCAAATAGCAAACCGATGAATGCCGCGAGCTTCACGTCTCCACCGCCCAACCCGCCGGGGCGCAACAGGGCGGCCAGAGCAAACATCCCTAGCCCCATCCCACCGCCGAGGAGCGCCAGCCGCGCATCGGCTTGCGGGGATATGAAGGTGATCAGCAGCGCCAGGGCAATACCCGGGTAGATCAGCACGTTGAGCACCAGACGGTATCGCACGTCGATCACGGCAATCAGCATTAAAAAGGCGCTGAGGAGGGCAAAGAGGAGCAGGTCGAGCGAGGGGCCGAAGCGTAGCCACAGGCCGGCAAACAGCAGCGCGGTGAACAACTCGACGGCCACGCCTGCTCTCAGTCTCGGCGAACGTTGACTCTGCCGGGCAACGATATTCGCGAGCAGACGCCACCAGGCTGGAAAACATCCAGCGGAAGACGGCGCGCGAGGACGTGGGCGGCTCGTCGCGTAACGGGGCAGCCAGTCGGCAGCCCAGTTGAGCAGTGTTCCCACCGCAAGCCCCACAACGGCATACACAAGAATCACTAGGTGTTACTCCTGCTTATCTCTACTGCCTTGACTGCCTAATTCAGTTTGCGTTTCACCGCAGAGGGATTCCTCCACGAAATCACACGCAGGGGCGCGAAGATGGCCTTCCTTCTTCGGGTGACTTCGTGTACCGGCGTGGATCAGGTTTGTTTCTCAGCGGTGCGTCTCCGGCTACCCTTGCGGAGCTGATCGGCCACCTTGGTGCCGGTTTTGTATAACTCGTCCGCGCTGATATCCGGCAGGTCTTTTATCAACGCTTCGAGACTGGTCAAGGTGGTATCTTCTTCCTCAAACAGGCTAGCCAGATCGCCCAGCACGGCGCTCGGCTCTTCTGCTTCTTGCTCCTTCACCTGTTCCGGGTCTTGCTCTTCGTCCCCCTTCTCCTGGGAGGCGCCAGACCCTTCAAGCGCTGTTTCGCCCTCGTCCGGCTGCCCGCCGATCACGACCTCATCCAGCGAATCCGGGGATGGTTGCTCGGGCTGCGCGTCGATCCCTCCCAGCGCTTCTTCCAGCTCCAGCGTTTCGGCCTGTGCCTCTGCCTGCGCTTGTCGCGCCCGCAGGCGCGGCCCGACGGCCAGGACGAGCGCCACCAACAGCGGCACGATCGCCAACAGCATGCCGATCAGGATACCATTCTGGCTGAGAAGCGATTCGAGCAGCGAGGTTTGGACGGCGGGCAGGGTTAGCACCTGGGCGAGCTCGGCCAGGTGTGCGCGGCGATCGGGATCGGTGGTCTCGTTCTGCATCTCGGAGAGCAGGCCGGCCAGCTCCTGTCGGCTCCAACCCGCCAGCGCCGTCTCGACCTGCGCCAGGTTCACCGTTCGATTGTATTCCTCGGCGACGAGCGTGACGTAGGTCTTTTGGTAGCTAGGCCGCAACTGCCACGGCGTGGAGTTCGTCCACTCGATGGGCCACAGCCACCAGCCGATGGCAAACCAACCGAGCAGCAAGCCGACCACAAAAACGAGCCAGAGCGGAAGCCGGCGCGACCGTTTGCGTTTCGGCGCGGCCCGCAGCGCGAGGAGCGCATCGTCCTGCGCATCGGATTCGCGCGGCGTGGTTGCGAAGTCTTCATTTATCGGCTGTGGCCTTGCCGGTGTCAGTGCCATGCTCTCTCAGATAATCGCCATCGCCATCGGAGGCACGATCAGAAAGCACACCCCTGACAGGATGAATAACATGGAGGTGTAGAGCGTCATCTTGATCAAATGCGCGCCCTCGCTCCCGACGATGGCGAACGCGTTGATGAGCGTGAGGATCACGATCATGGCCACGGTGAGCGTCGACAGGAATTGGATTTGTGGCGCGCTGAACGAAAACATTTCTCCCAGACCCAAAGTGGCCGAGGCGCTTGCCCCTTCGTTGAGCGCCGCCGTGGCCTCCGCCATTCTGGCGGCGAACTGTTCGAGCACGCCCAGCAGAAACACCATCAACGCCGCCAGGATGGTGTGCATGACCACCGTCAGCCAGACGAACGTGCCGCTCACGCCGCGCCGTTGCGCGCGCAGCATCGCGGTCTTCAAGGCGAACGCGCTGGTCAGGTTGCCGGCCTTCTCCGGGTCGCCGCCCAGGTTGACGGCTTCGTGGAAGACGCCGACGGATTGATCGGCGAGCTTGCTGCCGGTCTCGACCCCAAACGTGTTCCAGCACAGCGGCGGTTTGCCGAACGCTTTGAGCCGCAAGTCCAGCATGTGGATGTCGCCCTGGAGCGCCGGAAACGAATCGAGTTTGATGCTCGCCAGCGCATCTTTGAGCGTGGTGCCGCGTGACGTGGCCGTCCCGCCGATCGAGCGCAGGAACGCGCTGATTTCCATGTCCTTGTTGCTCGTCTGCTGGTCGGCCCGGCGGCTGACCCAACCGATGGGCAGCGTGAACAGCCCGGCGGCGATCATGATCCAGCCGGTATTCAGTTGCAACACGATGAGCACCAGGCAGGCGACGATCGCCAACGGTATACAGATGAAGAAGAGCTGGCGGCTGCGCCGTTGGTCTTCCGAGCCGAGCTTGAGCGGCACGCATTTGACTTCGGGCGGCGCCGACCGATACAGCACCCAGGCCACGCCGAACCCGCCGCCGATCGCCACCAGCGTCATCAGCAGCATGGTGGTCGTGCCCAGGTTGTAGATCATCGTCGAGACCATGTTGATGATCACGATCAGCGCGATCGAGACGGTGACGGCGGTATAAGCGTCGTTCCACTTCTTCAGGCTTTCCAGGCGGCGCAGATAATCGTTGGCGTATTGCTCGCCCTGCACCTCGGCTTCGCGCGCCAGGAACGGCGCCAGCGGCTCGCCCGAGCGCAGCGCGTCGGACAAGCGCAGCAAGAAGGTCTTGGTCTGTTCCGACTGGGTCTGCCCGCCGACCAGGCGCACGGCATCGGGGTAGTTGTAGCGCAGGTTCTCCGCCACGTCGTGAATGCTCTCGAAGTACTTGGCGGGTGAGCACGGCAGGCTGCGCGCCAGTTGGAACACGCGCGAGCGCGAGATGCCGGCCGCCGCCGTGGCCGACATGTAGGTGAGCTGGTAGAACAGATCGAAGCTCGAGATTTCCTCAAAGTAGCTTTTGATGTTGCGCTTCTGCAAGGACTTGGAAGACGTCATAGAAATTCTTCAACTTTCGCTCGACGTGCAGCCGCTGGAAGATTTTGGCGCGGCGCTTGAGTTCCGTATAAATCACTTTGCGCTTGAACGGCGGGATGCCGCGCTTGGAGGCGATGCGCTCCTCCAGCAGGTAGCTGTTCATAAACCCCGGGAACTCGAACGTATCGGTCGCCGGGTTCCAGCGGAACGCTTCGATGAACGAGAAACTCTCGCTGGTCGGATCATAGCCGACGATCTCGTTGACACTGGTCACCCGCCGCACCATGCCGCGCCCCGGCACGCGCACGGCCTGCTGGATCAACACCACTTCGAGGTTGTCCACGTACGCCTTGGGGATGTTGATCGGGTCGCCGGTCAGACGCTGGATCAGCTTTTCGACGGAGGCGGCGTGGAAGGTCGACATCACCCCGTGGCCGGTCTGCATGGCCTGGAAAGCGATCGCGCCTTCTTCGCCGCGGATCTCGCCGATCACGATCCGGTCGGGGCGCTGGCGCAGGGCAGCTTTCAACAGGTCGAACATGCCGACCTCCGCGCCGGTGTTCTCTTTGCTCGATCCGCGCGTGGTCTCTCGAATCCAGTTCTTGTGCGGCACTTGCAGTTCCGGCGTGTCTTCGATGCTGACGATCTTCTTGTCGGACGGGATGAAGGTGGTGATGGCGTTCATCGTGGTCGTCTTGCCCGAGGCCGTGGCGCCGGCGACGAACAGGTTCAGGCCCTCTTCCAGGATGAAGGAGAGATAGGCCGCCATCATGTAATCCAGCGTGCCGTAATCGATCAACTCCATCACGCTGGTCGGAATGCCGGCGAACTTGCGGATGGTGAAGTTGCTGCCGCGCTTGGAGACGTCCGTCCCGTACACGATGTTGATGCGCGAGCCGTCGGGCAGCACCGCGTCGACGATCGGGTTGCGCACGGTGACCGGCCGCTTGATCCACTCGCCCAGCCAGATCACGAAGTCGTCGAGTTCTTCCTCGGCGCCGAAGGTGATGGCCGACTCGATGCTTTTGAAAACCTTGTGCTCGATGAAGATCGGCCCGACGCCGCTGCAACTGATGTCTTCGATGTTGGGGTCTTGCAGCAGCGGCGCGAGCAGGCCGAAGCCGACCTTGTCCCGCACCAGCAGATACTTGAGCGCCGCCATCTCGCGCGGCGTCACCTGAATCTTGTTCGTCGAGCCGTTGTCGCTGACGCTGGCGTCGATCGCCTTGAGCAGCGCCGTTTTCTTCTCCGCGTCGTTTTCCGCTGCGCCGATTTCCTTCACCCAACCCAACAGCTTGGATTCCACTTGCGGGACGATGGCGTCGAGATTGACGGTCAAATGCGGCTCGATCGGGATGTAGTGATCGCGGTCGCCCCGGTCGTTCGGATAAATGTGCACGTACAGGTCGCCGGAGATCGGGTAGATCAGGTTGCGCCGTTCGAGATACGAGAGGTCTCGGCTGATCTTGGGGTAGTATTCGGGTACGCCGATTTCACTCAGCGGTACCCAATGCAGATATTCGGACAGGGTGACGTTATCCTGGCAGGCCGCTTGCAGCGGCTTGGGCAATACCGCGTTGAGACTGCACGCCGGGCCGTGATCGCAGGCGACCGCTTCTGCCTCGTGGGTGAAGGGGAATGTCACGCTCGCCATGTGCGGCTCACCCCTTCACTTTGTTGATCGGGATGACGCGGATGCCCCAACCCGGCTCGACCTCGAAGCTGACAATGTTGCCGGTGGTTTGCTCGGCCCCGCGCACCTTCGTCACTTCGAGCGTTTTGACCAGCTTGTTGCCCACTTCTTCGGTGCGCAGCTGCAAATGCGCATCGCACAGGGAGCGGATGCGCGCCAGCAGCTCGCGCGTGAGGCCGTGCGAGTGAATGACGATCAGGACGGTGGTGCCTTCCCCGCACAACCGTTTGCCCTCTTCGAAAAACGCGAGGACTTCCTTGTCCGAGGATTGGGGGATAGAGGCCGTGAGCGAATCGACGAAGATCATGCTGCGCCCTTTTTCCTTCTTCATCGCTTTGATCAGCGTGGAAGGGGCCTCCCGGCCCAACCGCGAGGTCTGGAGCGGGAAAATGCGGAGCTTATTGAGCAGGAGATAGTCGAGGATGTCCAGGTTCAGGCTGCGCATCTGCTTGACCAGGCTCTTCACCGCGTTCTCGCTGGTGAAGATCGACAGCTTGTACCCGTCGACCAGGCAGCCGTGCATCATCTGCTGCGCCAGCACCGACTTGCCCGCGCCCGAATCCCCTTCGATCAGCGTCAGCGATCCGAATGGCACACCGCCGCCCATTTTGTTGTCCAGATCGCTGTTGCCCGTCGAGATCATGACCGTCTGCTGATCGTCGGCGCTGATCAGCAGGGGCTTCACTTTGGTGATGAGTTCGACCGGGCCAAACGGCTTGATCAGGAAATCATCGACGCTGGAGCCGGGGCCGATCTCCAGGCTCTCCAGCTGGCTCTCGTCGGCGATCATCAACAGGCGCTGATGATCGGTCGCGTAGTCTTTGCGGATGGTCTTGCAGACGTCGTTGCCCTTCATCGTGGGGAGCTTGAAATCCACGATGATCAGCTGGGGCTGATGCTGCCGGGCCTTCTTCAGTCCATCCGGCCCGTCGGCAGACATGATCACGGAATAGCCCTCCTCCTCCAGGGGGGCTCGGATCAGCTCGGTCAGCTGGATATCGTTCTGAATGATGAGGACCTTTTTTGCGTTATCCGCCATGACTGCGCTCTATTCCAGACTTTCACCCCCATCCCTACCGTCCCCTCAAGCGAGAGGGCTAGGGTGAGGGCTTGACCGAGGCCACATCGAGACCTACGGTCTTTCTTCCGGTGCGGTCGCAGACCGGCGCCGATCATCGGCTGCGTGGGACTTGGGGTGCGTCTGGATGATCCTGACCAGTTCTTCGATCTCATTTCCAGCCCGCAGCAGGAAAGCATCCGCGCCCGCCGGGAGAAATTTCTTCTCGTAATACGGCTTATAGCTGACGCCGATGATGAAAGCGTGGGGCTTCTGCTCGCGAATCTTGGACACGCCGGTGATGCCATCCATGTTGCGCTCGAAGTTGTTGTAGACCACGAAGATGTCGTAGTCCAGCGAAGAGACCAGCACATTTTCGACGGAGGAGAACGGCGTGACCTCCGCCTGCAGCTGGCTCGCCAGGGCTCGGGCCAGGACTTCCCGTGTTGGACGATGTCCGTGTGCAATGCTGATTTTCATAGTTTCACGTTCCTTCAAGCGCGCCGGATACGTCGGCAGCGCGGTCGCACGCTGTCCAGAATAGCATCAAAGGTCGCCGGAGCGGGTTTCAGCCCGGTTACGGCCCCATTTCAGCGGAAAGGGCCGGGCGGGTCTTATCTCGTTCGACCGGCAGCCCAGAGCACCGCGTCCAAGATGACGATGTCCGGCTTGAACCCGCGAGCTTTTTTCAGCGCTTGGTATGCATTGAGAGCGGTATCGACGTTGTCGCCCGCCTTGATCCCCGCCCGTCATACGGCCAGGCCCGATGTCCACAACACGGCCTTCACCCGCTGCACCAAGTCCTTCGCTTTGATGGGTTTGGTCAGGAACTCCACCGCTCCGGCGTCAAACCCCTTCAAGCGATCCTGAACTCTGAAGGCAAAACGTGTGCCATCGTTGGTGGGATTATCGATGCCGCCCTTGGCGGTAAGCATCAGGATCGCGGTTTTGGCGGTGTCCGGATCGCCCTTCAGATAACTACACACCTGATACCCATCCATGCCCGGCATCATGATATCCAGGACCACGAGATGCGGCTTGAACGCACGCGCCTTTCTCACGCCCTCGAAGCCGTCGAGCGCGGTCTCCACCTCGTAGCCTTCTTTTTTCAACACGTTGGCAATGACCATCACCGTCGGCTTGTCGTCGTCGACGCACAAGATGCGCGCTTTACTCATGGCTGCCCTCCACGCGCTTTCGAGCCAGCTCCTCCCAGGTCGGGTTCGCGTAAAAAGCCATCACGCGGCCGATGTGATCTTCCAGCGCTTGCGCGCCCGCTAACCCGCCAGCGAGGTTACCCTGCTCGGCCATCGTTTCGAGCTGCTGGGCCGCCTCGTGCGCGGCCAGCCCACCCACGTTGCCCATCACACCTTTCAGGCGATGCGCACCGGCCTCGACCGCCGCTGCATCCTGCCGACCCAGTGCGTCTTTCAGCCGCGCCAGCTGGATCGGGATCTCGTCCGACGCCAGCAACACGGCGTTGCGCAGAATATCGACGTCGTCGCCCACCACCTCCAGCGCCTCTTTCAGATCGACCGGCGGCGCGACCGGCTCGGCGCGCTCCGTCAGGAACGGCTCGATGATCTTGCTCAACTCGTCGATGCGCACCGGTTTCGAGACGTAGGCGTCCATCCCGGCCTGCATACACTTGTCACGATATTCTTTGGTCGTAAACGCGGTCATTGCGATGATGGGCACGTGCCCGCCGCTCGATTTTTCCCGCTCGCGGATCGCCCGCGTCGCATCCAGGCCATCTAGCTCCGGCATAGCCACATCCATCAGCACCACGTCGAAAGCCGAGCGCGAGCCGCACTGCCCTGCTGTTTCAAAGGCTTTGACGGCGACCAGGCCGTTGTTGGCGACCACTACCGTATGGCCGGCTTTCTTGAGATTCGAGACGGCGATCAGTTGATTGGTCGGGCTGTCCTCGGCCAGCAAAATTTGGAGCGAACGCGCTTGAACCGCAGGCTGCGCTATCGGCGTCTGGCTTTGTTTTTTACCTAGCGTGACGGTGAAGTGGAAGACGCTGCCCTGCCCCGGCGCGCCGGCGCTCTCGACCCACAGCCGCCCGCCCACCCGCTGCACCAGATAGTGCGCCGTCGCCAGCCCCAGCCCCAACCCGCCGTAGCGGCGCGTGGCAGACGTATCGGCCTGGCGAAACGGCTCGAAGATGACGCCCTGCTTGTCGGGTGGGATGCCGATGCCGGTATCGCGCACACTAAAATGCAGAATGCAGAATGCCGAATGCTGAATGGCATCGGATGTTTCATGCCGCGTTCCGCCTTCATCGTTCCGCGTTACCTTCACCTCCACCTCGCCCTGCTCGGTGAACTTGAGCGCGTTGCTCACCAGGTTCACCAGCACCTGGCGCAGGCGATTCCCGTCGCCCAGCAAGGCGCGCGGGACGTCCGGCGATAGGCGCGCGGTGAGATTGAGGCCCTTCTCTTCGGCGCGCGGCCGCATGATCTCGATCGTTTTCTCGACCGGCTCCCACGGATCGACTTCGCGCTCATCCAGCGCCAGCTGCCCGGCTTCCATCTCGGAGAATTCCAGGATGTCGCCGACGATCGTCAAGAGCGTGTTGGACGATGCCTTGGCCGTGTCAAGATAAGCGCGTTGTTCATCGGTCAGCGCCGTGCCGAGCGCCAGGTCGAGCATGCCCATGAACTCGTGCAGCGGCGTGCGCAGCTCGTGGCTCATGTTCGCCAGGAAATCGCCCCGCGCTTGCGCCAGTTCGTCCTGGTCGCGTCTGATTTCGTCGGCCCGAGCCGGGCTTGCCGTCTGTTTTGCACCCGAGTGGCCGTTGGTTAGCTCTTTGACCCGGCTTGCCAGCGAGTGTGGGTCATACGGCTTCGGCAGAAACCGATTTAGCCCGGATTCCACGGACATTCCCGCCAGCTCGTCAGCCGGGGCCAACAGCACCACCGGGATGGCGCTCGTGCGGGGATCGATCTGGAGCCGGCCGCACGTCTCGTAGCCGTTCATGCGCGGCAGGATCGTATCGAGCAGGATCAGATCGGGTTTCTCCTCTGCCGCTTTGGACAGGCCCTCGTGACCGTCGGCGGCGAGACTGACTCTGAAGCCTTCGCGCTCCAGCAGCAAGCGGGCGCGCAGCGCTTCGGTGCGACTATCTTCGATGACGAGGATGTGTTTGGGCATAGGGATCGACTCTCGGATAGCGGCGCTCACTCCCGCGCTGCAAACTTCACCTGCGCTGCGCTCTCCACCTTGGCGATCAGCTCCGATCGGATCGCGTCGAGGCTCTGGGATGTGAGACTGCTCGGTTTCTGGACGATGTCCAGCGCGCCGGCGAGCAAAATGTCCAGACCGCGATGAACCAGCTCCTGGCGCGTCACGGTCGTCACGACGACGATGGCGGTAGGCGTCTGCGCCATAATCTGTTGGGTGGCTTGGTGGCCGTCCATGCCCGGCATGTTGATGTCCATCGTGATCACGTCGGGCTTGAGCCGGGCCGCCAGCGCGACGGCTTCGAGCCCATCGGCGGCTGCGCCCACCACCTGCATGCCCGGCGCGCTATTCAGGATGGCGGCAATCGCCTGGCGCGCCGTGGGCGAATCATCGACAACCAGAACTTTAATCATAGTCTTTGCTCCTCAGGTTTGATACCTGCGGGAGAGTTTGCAACCTCATGCTTCACGCATCACGTTTGCGGTAAGTCTCTGGATCGTCTGCGCCATCCGATCCAAGGGTGCTACGTGCTGGATGGCGCCCAGCGCAATCGCTTCTTTCGGCATGCCGAACACCACACAACTGGCCTCGTCTTGCGCGATCGTGATTGCGCCGGCCTGGTTGAGCGTCTGCATGCCGGCTGCTCCGTCAGCGCCCATGCCGGTCAGGATGACGCCCAGCGCCTCCGGCCCGTAAGCCTGCGCGACCGACTGAAACAACGCCGTAGCCGAAGGCCGGTGTCCGTCCATCAAGTTTGTCTGGCTCAACCCGATCCGGCCGAAGCGATCGACGAGCAAGTGCTGATCGTCGGGGCCGACGTAAACCTGCCCCGGTTGGATGCGTTGGCCCAAACGGGCGACTTGCACCGTCAGCGGGCTGGCGTTGTTCAACCAACTGGCCAGGCCCTCGACAAAACCGAAAGAGATGTGCTGCACGACGAGCATCGGCAGCGGAAAGTCCGCCGGCAGGTTGCTGAGAATACAGTGCAGCGCGGCCGGCCCGCCGGTCGATGAGCCGATCGCAACCACTTGAATCGAGCGAGCCGGCGCCGGCTTGGCGAGCAGCCGACCCTGGCCGTTATCTGGTGCTGGAGTGGTCTGGTTCCGCACGCGCCGGACCACTTTGACCGCGCTCATCAGCTTCACCCGTTGGATCAGCTGGGTGACAAACGTCTTGTGCTCGGGCGCAGCGGGGTCGGGTCGTCTCACGATCGAGACGGCGCCCAGCTGGGTCGCCGCTTGAGCGAGATGCCGCTCGCGCTCCAGATCGACGCCGGTCACCACGACGATCGGCGCAGGACGCCCGGCCATGATCTGGCGGATGGCTTCCAGCCCGTCCATCTTGGGCATGCGCAGGTCCATCGTGATCACATCCGGGCGCAAGCGCTCGACCTGCGCGACGGCCTCGAGGCCGTTGCGCGCTTCACCGATCACCTTCAACTCTGGATCGCTCTCCAGGATGAGTTTCGTGATGTGCCGCAGTACCGCAGAATCGTCGACTACCAGCACTCGGATCACGCTGCTCCTTTGCCTGCATTCAGTAAACGCTAATCAGTGATTAGTAATCGGTAGTCAGTAATCGACTCACTCGTTGTTCGCACGCCGCCGATGAGTGCTCACTGCACACCGTTCACTCAAATCAGCTGCGCGATGGTCTGCAACAGATTCGCCTGATCGAAGTTGCTCTTGACCAGATAGGCGTCCGCGCCCACCTCGATCCCCCGCTCTTTGTCGGCTGGCGAATCGAGCGAGGTGACCAGCACCACCGGGGTTTTCTTCAGGCTGGGATGCTTCCGCACCGCCGCCGTCAGCTCGAAGCCGTTCAGGCGCGGCATCATCACGTCGGACACGATCAAGTCGCAGCCGCCGTTCGAGTTGAGCAGGTTCAGCGCTTCCAGGCCGTCGGTGGCGATCACCACTTTGTAGCCGGCCGTCTCCAGAATGTTTTTCTCCAGTGTGCGCGTGCTGAGCGAGTCATCCACGACGAGGATAGTGGGGCGCTGGGCCTGCTGGCCGTCCTTGCCGTTGGCGGACTGCCCCGCAGCCGAGCGGCCTTCTATCACCCGCACCGACTTCATCAGGTCGGCCGGGTTGAGCGTCATGACCACCTGGCCGGAACCCAGGATCGTTGCGCCGGCCACATTGCGCACGCGGGCAAGTTGCTTGCCCAGGCCCTTGACCACGGTTTCCTGCTGGCCGACGACGGCATCGACCAGGAAGGCGACGCGCCGCTTGAACGCGCTCAAGATCACCACCGGCGTGTGCGCGGCCTCGCCGACCTCAACCGCCGGCTTCCCCTTCGACTGCTCCAACACGTCGGCCAGGCGGACCAACGAGATCGGTTCGTCGTCGATCGCGATGGCCGGCCGGCCGGCCACGGCGCCGATATCCTTCGGGTCGATCTGCTCGATGCGCTCGACGGCGGAAATCGGGATGCCGAAAGTTTGATCGCCCACCTGCACCAGCAGTTGTTGCGTCGTCGCCAGGGTGAGCGGCAGCGTCAGCGCGATCGTCGCGCCGCGCCCCGGCGTCGAATCGATATCCACCTGCCCGTGCAGCGCCTCCACGTTCTTGCGCACCACGTCCATACCCACCCCGCGCCCGGAGGTCTCGGTGATGATCGGGTGGGTGGACAGGCCCGGCGTGAAGATCAAGCGCAGCGCCTCGTCCTCGCTCAACGCGCCAACCTCGTCCGCGCCGATCACACCGGCCCTGACCGCGGCCTGCCGAACCTTATTACGCTGGATGCCGGCGCCGTCGTCGGCCACTTCGATGACGATGTTGTTGCCCTTCTGGAAGGCGCGCACCGTGATCGTGCCCTGGCGCGGTTTGCCCGTTTTCTCACGGACGTCCGGCGGCTCTAGGCCATGATCAACGGCGTTGCGCAAGAGGTGAACCAGCGGGTCTTTGATGCCTTCCAGCACCTTGCGATCGAGTTCGGTGTCCGCGCCTTCCAGCTTCAGCTCGATCTCCTTCTGGCTCTCGCGCGCGAGGTCACGCACCAGGCGCGGGAACGTGTCGAACACGGCGGCGACGGGCAGCATGCGCACTTTCAGCACGCTCTCGCTCAAATCGTTGGTGACGCGCGAGAGGTGCAGCGCATCGCGCGAAAGCCCGCGCCGTAGCTCGGCCAACTGCCCGGACAGGCTCCGCAGCGTGTCTTGGTTGAGTTGCAAGAAACGGACGAGCGGGCGCAGTTGCTCGTGATTCGTCTCGCGCAGCAGTTGGGTGTGCGAGGCGCGTACCTGTAGCCATTCGCGGTTCCAGTCTTCCAACGTCTGGCTGACCTGTTCCACTTCCTTCAGATGCTGGTCGATCTTCAACCCGGCGACGAGCAGCTCGCCGGCCTGGGTCATCAGCGCATCGATCTTGCCCGTGGCGACCCGGATCGTCTCTTCGATCGCCGGCCCCACAGTCGCGGGACGGGTTTTACGGTCGTCAGCCTTGGGGGTTTTGCTCTTGACATCGGGTTGCGGCTGTTCAACTGTCGCGGGGACGGTTTCAGCCTGCGTGTGGGTCGCCTCAGGGGCTTCGGTCGGGCCGTCTGCGTTCTGCTCCGGGAGTGCTGCGCTAAGACCTTCGGCCATCGTTGGGAGAGTTTCGGCCCTCAGTGGAGCGGGTTGGCCTTTTTCGACGGCTGCGAGCTGGGCATACAGGTCGGGCAGATCGATCGCGTGGGGCTGGTCGGCGAGCGCCGCTTCGGTGATCACGCCCACCGCGTCGATGCCGCGGTACAGCACGTCGCACCGGTCGCGGGTGAGGTGCAGCTTGCCAGCGCGCGCCGCGCCGAACACGTTCTCCAGCTGGTGCGCCAGCGCTTCGACTTCGCGCACATCGGCCGCGCCGGCTGCGCCCTTGAGGCTGTGCGCCTCGCGGAAGATTTCTTCCAGCAGCGCGGCGCGCTCGTCCGCGTCCGGGTTGTCTTCGATCGCGAGCAGGGCGCGGTTCAGCGCCTGAAGGTGCTCGGCGGCCTCCACCTTGAAGGTGGCGCGCAGCTGGCGCATGATATCGTCATCGAGTGTAAACATCGCGTGCTCCGTGCGCGGGCCGGCCCGCGCGCGCATCAGGTGTGATACTGCGCTACGGCCAGCTGCAACTGGTCCGCGAGTTGTGCTAAGTCTTGGGCGGCGTGTTGCGACTGTTGCGCGCCTTCCGCCGACTGCTGCGCCGCCTGCACCGTCACGGGGTCCAGGCAACCACAAGATTCGTGCACCACCAGCTCGGTCGGCAGCGTCGTCTCCTCGGCTACCGGCTTTCCGGCCAGCAACGCCAGCAGCATCTCAACGGCGCGCTGTCCCAATTCGGAGATGGGCTGCCGCACCGTGGTAAGCGCCGGGGTGCAGACGCGGGCCTCCTCCGTGTCGTCGAATCCCACTATCGCCACATCATGCGGCACGCGGATCCCCCGCGCCTGCAAGGCGTCCATCGCCCCGCGCGCCATGTTATCGTTGGCGGCGACGATGGCTCTAAACTTCGCCTGGCGCTCGTCCAGCAATAAGGGGATTGCCTTTTCACCGGCGGGCACGGTGAAGTCGCCGGGCGCGACGAGCGCGGGTTCAAGCGGGAGGCCGTGCTCGGCCAACACTTGCGCATAGACTTGATAGCGCAGCCGGGCCTCTGCGTTGGATGCGGGGCCGCCGATGAAGGCGATCTGCCGGTAGCCGTGAGCCTGGATGAGATGTTCCACTGCGCGGCGCAACCCCCCGGCGTTGTCCACGAGCACGCTCGGCGAGCCTTTCACCCGCAGACCCGCGCCGACGATCGGGCGCGGGCGATAGCGTCGACAGAAAGCATCAAACTGCTCAGGCGAGACGTAGTGACTGAGCGTCGGATTCACGATCAGCCCATGGATGTTCCCGCGCTGCGCCAACTCATACAGCACATTGCCTTGAACTTGATACTTGTCGGTGGGGAAGCCGTTGATCCCTCCGCCGACCAAGCAGAACAGATTGGCGTCGTACTGTTCAGCCGCGTCGAGGACGCCGGCCCACAGCGATGCTACGTACCCGTGCAGGCCGGCCAGCATCTGAATGAGCAAGCCGATCGTCGGGCGCGCATTCCGCTGCGGGGTGGATTCCGGTGTCAGAGAGTTCCAGCTCATCGATCGAGCGCTCCTGGTACTTGAACCATAGGGTTCGGATGGCGCAACCCTCTTCGCTGCGCTCGTGGGCCGGCCGCCACCCTCCGTCCTGATTGCAAGGATGGGCGGCAGTTGCACGGCTACAGCCGGTATTGAGCTGCCGCCTGCTTCAACTGCTCGGCGAATTGGTTCAGTTCCTGCGCAGCCGCTTGTGATTGTTGGGCGCCGATGGCGGTCTGCTGCGCCGCCTGGTTGATGTCGCTCATCCCGATCGCGATCTGATCCAATCCGATCGTCTGTTGCTCCACCCCGGCCACAATCTGCTGCGCCGCCTGCGCGGAAACCTCCACCGCGCGGGCGATCTCGCGGATGGTCTGATCGGTGCTGTTCACCCGTTCGCTGCCGGCGTTCACGCCCTTAGTGCCTTGCTCGGTCGCCATGACGGCCAGGTTGGTCGCCTTTTGAATATCGCCCAGGATCACTTTCACCTGCGCCGCCGCCTGCCGCGATTGCTCGGCCAGGCTGCGCACCTCGTCCGCCACCACCCGGAAGCCCTTGCCCGCTTCGCCTGCCTGCGCCGCTTCGATGGCCGCATTCAGGGCGAGGATGTTGGACTGCCCGGCGATGTCGGTGACGGTGTCGATGATGTCGCCGATCTGCTGCGTTTGCTCGGACAGCGCCAGAATGTTCTCGGCGATCGCCTCCACCTTGCTGCGAATGTCCTCCATGCTGGTGATGGTATCCTGGATCGACCGGATGCCTTTTTCCGCAGCGCCCATCGCCTGGCTGGCCGTTTCGGCGACGGCCTGGGCGCGTTGGGCCACCTGCCCCGCCGAGGCTTTGATCTCCTGCACCGTGCTGGTGATCTGGTTCACGGCGCTGGCCTGTTCGCGCGTGCTGGCGGCCATCTGCGTAGACGAGGCCAGGATCTCCGCCGTGGCGGAGGTTGTGTTCGAGGCAGTCTGCTGTGTCTGAAGCGCCACCGCTTTCAGCCCTTCGGCCATCGACTCGATGCTGGACTTTAGCAGGGCGTAGTCGCCTTGATAATGCCCGTTCAGCTGCACCAGCAGGTCCCCGCGCGCAATCCGGCCGAGAATCTCTTGGGTGTCTTTGATAGGGGTGATCACTGCATCCAGCGTGTCGTTCACGCCCTGGACGATGGCGCGATATGCGCCCTGGAACTTGCCGGCATCGCCGCGCGTCGCCAGTCGTCCCTGAACGGCGGCTTCGGTCAACGTCTGCATCTCGTTCACCACGTTGCGCAACGCGTCCAGCGCCAGACCCATGCTCTTCGCCAACACGTCATTCTCGGAGCGGACTTCCACGTGCGCCGACAGATCGCCCGCGGCGATGTTCTGCGCCACTCCGGCCATCTGGTGTGTGGATTTGATCAGGAGGTTCAAGTTGTTCTTGATCGCGTTGAAGTCGCCCTGATAGGTTTCGGTGATCTGGGGCGGGACCTCGCCTTGGCTGATGCGATCCATGTACTCGGCGGCCACATTCAGCGGGCCGATCACGGCGTCGAGCGTGTCGTTCACACCTTGCACGACCTCGCGATACGCGCCCTGAAACTTGCTCGCATCCCCGCGGGTGGCGAGCCGGCCCGCGACCGCGGCCTCGGTCAGCATTTTCGCCTCGGCCACGAGACCGCGCACGGCCTCGCGCATGCTACGGAACCCCTCGGCGAGCTGACCGAGCTCGTCGTGCAGCTGAATCTCGATCGGCTGATTCAGGTCGCCCCGGGCCAGCGCCTGGGCGACGACCGCGATGCGCTTGATGGGGCGAGCGATGCGGCCCGCGGCAAACCAGATCAAGGCCTGACCCGCGACGATGAGCAATGCGCTGATCCCGATCATCTGCAACATGAGCGCGTTCGGGCCGGCCGTGATTGCCTGCTGAGAAATCAGCAGGCTGACCGACCAGGGTGTCTCCGTTCGGCCAAACTGAATCGGCGTGAACACCTCGATCGCGTCTCCATTAACATCGACACCCGCTTCGCCGCCCTGAATGAGAGCCAGGTCTTCCTCAAAATCATCCGGGTGCAACACGTCGAGCCGCTGGCCGACCAGCTCCGGCTGGCCGGTGACCCCGGCCAGCGTCCCGTTGTGGCTGACCAGGACCAACTGTCCCGATCCCTCAAAGACTTCGATGTTGTCCGCTACTTCTTGCAGGGAATCCAACCGCACATCCACTCCGGCGATGCCGTAAAACTGGCCGTCCACGACGATGGGCGCGACCAGCGACGTGATCAAGACATCCACGCCGTCGACCGGGTACAGATATGGATCAAGCACGGCTTCCTGCCCGGTTCGCTTCGGTATGAGGTAATAGTCGCCGATCCCCTCGGCTGCGTAATCTAGGAGCGGTTCCAGAATGATCTGACCGTCGGAACGAACCCAATACGGAATGAAGCGCCCGGTCGTGTCGTGACCCTCCTGGCCGACGTAATCCGCATCGTTGCCATCGAAGGCGTTTGGCTCCCACAGCGTGTACACGGCCAGGAAGCGCGGATTGGCCTTCAAGACTTGCCGGAGCATCGCGTTGACCTCCGCGCGGGTCAGCTCCAGGTTGGCCGTCTTCACCCCCGACAGGCTTTGCGCCAGCGTGCGGGCCGCATCGAGCGCGACCCCCATCTCGGCATGGATGACCCCGGCCTGCGCCTGCGCCACCGTCAGCGCTTCCTCTTGCTCTTCGTTGATCGATTTCTCTCGCGCCGTCGTCACCGAGTAAATGGTGAGAATGACGGCCACGAAGGTCAGGCAGCAGCCTGCCCAGAGCGCGATCTTCGCCTGGATCGATCGGATGTGAATGTTGCTCAATGCGGACATGGTATTCCCCTTTGAATCGGATAAATGGCTTCAGCCAACTTCTTCCCGCACGCTGATGCGCTCGTCGCGCAGCAGCGCTTCCAGGTTGAGAATGATGAGCATCTCTTTGGTCACGCCCTGGATGTACTCTTCCTTGGTCACGATCTGCGCGGCCAGCGGCGGCTTGATGTCGGCCAGCGGCACACTCGTCGCGCCCGCCACGTCATCGGCCAGGATGCCGACTTCCAGACCGGCGGCGTTGACCAGGATCACCTTCGTCAAAGCCGTCGCCGCGCGCTTCGGCACGCCGAAAAAACCGCGAATGTCGATGACGGAGTAAATCGAGCCCCGGATGTTGATGACGCCGACGACGAAGTCGGGCGTGCAGGGCACCGGGGTGACGTCGCGTAACGGCTGAATTTCACGCACACAGTCGGTGGCAACACCGTAAGTTTCGCCCCCGAGCGAGAAGACGACCAAAGGCACGCCCTGCGTCGCGCCGGCTTGCGCCTCGGTAGACCGGGCCAGCGCCTTCGCCCGCTCCGTTAAAATCGATTGGGTTTTCTCAGCCGAGACACTCTTTTCACCCGAAGCCTGAGCTTTCAACCCGTCGAGGTGCCACGCCACCAGGGCCGAATTCAACGCCGTCGAGACGACATCGAAGGCGCTCCCGAAGCCGAGCGCGCGCTCGGCCTCGTGTCGCCGGCCTTGCAGCGCCAGTTCGAGAACCCCGGCTGCTTCCAGATGAAAGCTGGCGTGCAACTGTTTGATGGTTTGATAATGCGGCGACCCTTGCGCTTCCACGGGAACCTGGTGGTATAGCCATTTTCCGAAGTCGCACTGGTTGTCCAGCCGGACCTGGCCGGGTCGAAAGTCACTCGCGCCGCCGTCCAGCGCTTGCCTCAGGCGCTCTTTCCACTTGCGATGCGCCATGAGGGCGCTCCTGATCTGAAGGGTCGTGGTCATCGATGTCTCAGCTCCTGCACTCGGCCATTGGCTAAGCGAGCTGTTCCAGGTGCGCATTGATCAGTTCGAGCAGGCGTCCTGCGTTGAGGCCGTCCCCTTCCGGGATGAGCATCTCGCGCGGCTTGCCATCCAACAGTTGCCGCACGTTTTGGAGCGATTTGCGCGCGAGGGCGATCTCACCCTGCCGTTGATAGATCTGCGCCAGGTTGTAGTGCGCCAGGATGAATTGACGGTCGAGGTAGATCGCCTTTTTCAGCGACTCCAGCGCCGGCTCCAGCAGGCCATTCTGCTGGTAGATCATCGAGAGGGTGTAGTAGGGTTCGGGCAGCAGCTTGTCGAGTTTGATCGCGCGCTCACACCACTGCTGCGCTTCCCCCAGATCGCCCTGGTTGGCGTAAATCTTGCCCAACGTGTAGTACGCCGGCGTGAATCGGGCATCTTCATCCAGCTTCCGATACAGGCAGCTCAGCGCCTTATCGATGCGGCCGGCGTGCAGGTGCTCAAGCGCGCGCGCATAGCGATCGGGTGCGGGCGGCTGGCCGGGTTGCGGCCCGGCGGGCGCTGTGACCGCTTGATCTACGGTCGCCCGAATGGCTGCCGGCTTGGGTTGAGCGGTGGCCGCGATCGGCTGCGAGGCTGCCGAACTCGATTGGCGCCTCTCGGGCGGTGTGACGACGAACGGCGGCACGTGCGGCAACAATGGGCCGGTCGGCTTGAGCGGCACGCGCGGGGTCGCAGATTTCTGATAAACCACTGCTCCGGGGAAGTTGCGGGCGTCGAAGTCGCCGTAGAAAACCATGTTCGGCTCGGCCGGCCCCGGCATCAGCCAGCCGCCGTCGACCAGACAAGTGTGGAAGTCATGCACCACCTTTACGGTGATCGTGGGATTGAAGTAAATCGTCACGTTGCGGCACAGGATCAAGTCCATCGCCGTGGTGTTGTTGGCGAGTGACGGATAGGGGTCGCCCACCAGGTTCAGGTAGTCGAAGGTTACCATCCGCTTGATCTCATCGCCGATCACCAACAGCTTGTCCTGCGGATGGAAGTAGGTCTCCTGGATGCGCTTATCGACGCCCCGGAACGACCAGGCGCTATACTGCCCGGCCTGCGCTTTGACCAGCGCCTCCCGATTGATATCGGTTGCCAGGATCAGGATGTTCCAACTGTCGAGATTGGGAATGAGCTCGCGCAAGAGGATGGCAAGCGAGTACGGTTCTTCGCCGGTCGCGCAGCCGGCGCTCCAGATGCGAATCCGTCGAGACGAATGCCCCTGGCGTGACATGATTTCGGGCAGGATGTGTTTGGCCAGCGTAACAAAGTGACTGCTGTTCCGAAAAAAGTAGGTCTCGCCGACGGTCAACACGCTGATCAGGCGCTCCCACACCTCGCTGGTGGTCGAGTTATTCCGCAGCCGGGTGTAGAGCTGATCCAGGTTGGCGCACGAGCTGTCGTGCATCACCTGGGCCAGGCCCCGGCCCAAGATGGCGCGCTTGTCTTCGGGGAAATTCAACCCGATCCGCTCCAGGACGAAGTTTCGAAAGCGCTCGTAATCGGCCTGGGTGAACGGGATGCCCTTGCCGTTCGCTGGCGGGGCTTCAGTTGCGTTCACGCCAGGTTGCGCGAACGGGCGCAGCGGTTGCGTGGTCATGGTTTAGCGTGCTGCAACCTGTAGCGAATCAATATCTTCGTTGTCCGCCAACAGCGTGTTGGGATCGAGAATGAGCAACAGCCGGTCATCCAGTTTCCCTACGGCCGCCAGGTGCTGTAGTGCCACCCCGATCGCTTCCGGCGACTCGAGGCTGTCGGCCGGCAGCGTGAGCACTTCCGAGACGACGTCGACGATGAGGGCCAGCGTGCGATCGTTGGCGCGCGCGATCAACAGTTGCGTATTCAGATCGTGGGGCTGGGCCGCCAGCCCGCAGCGCTTGCGGGTATCGATGACGGGGATCACTTTGCCGCGCAGATTGATCATGCCCTCGACATACTCCGGCGTGTTCGGCGGACGGGTGACGGCCACCATGCGCACCACCTGCACGACGTTGGCGATATCGAGCGCGTAGTCCTGTTCGTCCAGCTTAAAGGTCAACAACTGCGCCGGTGTGGCTTGGGTCGCGCTCAACGTACCGGTTGTCATCTAACCCTCCTGGCTACAAAGTCATCCGTAGTGGCGACTTCAGTCGCTCGGCTGACGACTGAAGTCGCCACTCACCTTACGCAAAAGACCATTTCACCGCTGAGAACGCACACTTGCCCCACGCTGCCGCGTAGCGGCAAGTGCGGGGAGAGCGCGGAGCGGATTTCCTAGCACATCTCTGCGTCCTCCGCGCCCTCTGCGGTAAAATCC